>CAYMTY010000012.1:0-70245 GCA_964393515.1 uncultured Verrucomicrobiota bacterium | reverse complement strand
GACACCGGCAGCCGCATGGACGAGGTGATCTTCGAGGAGTTCAAGGGCACCGGCAACATGGAGATCTGCCTCGACCGCTTCCTGGTCGACAAGCGCATCTTCCCGGCGATCAACATCGAGAAATCCGGCACCCGCAAGGAGGAGCTGCTCATGCATCCCGACGAGCTCAGCCGCGTCTGGATCCTGCGCAAGGCGCTCAACGGCGTGCCGCCGGTCGAGGCCATGGAGCTGCTGATCGGCCGCCTGAAGAAGACCAAGACAAACCTTGAATTCCTGATGACCTTGCAGGGATAATGGGGACATGACGGTTACCGGCCTGCATGTTCCGCTCGGGCGCGAGGCGCACCAGCCCTGGCTGCGCGCCGCGCTGTTCCTGGGCATGCTGGCGGTGTCGCTGGGGCTGCACGGCGTGCTGCTGGCCGAATTCCCTGCGCTGTCGGCCGGCCGGCCGGCGGGGGCGTGGCGTCCGCCCCGGCCGCTGGTGCTGAACGAGGTGCGGGCCCGGCCCGATCCGCCGGCGTTCCGCCAGCCGGAGATGTTCCGTCCGGAGAATCCCGAGGCCTTCGCCGAGGTCGCGCCCCTGCAGGAGAGCCTGCTGGAGGAGTTGCGCACCGGGGCGGAGGCCCTGGAGTTCGTTCCCCCCGCCCCAGCGGAGGCCGCGCCGCCGCCGGCCCCGGCCGCCGATTATGCCGCCACGGACTTCCGGCAGGACATCCTGCAGATCGAGCAGCGGGTCGCCCAGGAGGAGCTGGCGGCCCTGCCGCGCCGCGTCGAGCCGGCGGTACGGCGCGTGACCGGCGCGCCCGACATCACCCTGCCGGCCACGCCGGCGGCCATCGCCGCCGCCGCGGCCGCGGCCGACGGGCGCGGCGACGCCTCCCTGCGGCCGCTGTCCGTCCTGTCCGCCGCCCAGCCGCCGGCAGCCGCGATGATCGCCGCGGCCAGCCAGGGCGCGCTTTCCGAGGGCGAGCGCCTGCGCGAGCAGGGGGCGATGCTCGACGAGGCGCCTGCCGACGTGACCGACCTGCAGCCCATCGAGCAACTGCTGGCCGTGGCCGTCTCCACCTACCGCGCGGCCGACGAGGATGCGCTTTACTTCGAGCTCGAAATCTCCCGCGCCGGCCCCGAGGCCCTGCCCGTACTGCCCAAGGACGTCCTGCTGGTGCAGGACTGCTCCGAGAGCATCACCCGCACCAAGCTAGACTATTTCAAGGAAGGCCTGGTCGAGTACCTGCGCACGCTGACCACCGCCGACCGCCTCAACCTGATGCGCTACAGCGATACCCCGGTCCTTTGCTTCGAGGACTGGGAGCCGGTGACCACCGAGACGTTGTCGCAGGCCGTGCGGTTCGTGGACCAGATGCGCGCCCGGGGCCAGACCGACCTGTTCACGCCGCTCCAGCGCGTGCTCGCGCTGCCCCGGCAGGCCACCCGCCCGCTGGTCGTGGTGCTGCTGACCGACGGCCGGCCCACGATGGGCACGGTGGACAGCTCCGACATCATCGCGCGCTTCAGTCAGGCCAACGCCGGCCGCGTCTCCGTGTTCACACTGGGGGCGGGGGACCGGGTGAACACCTTTCTGCTGGACCTGCTCGGCCACAACAACCGCGGCGGCTCGTGGATCTTCCCCCTGCGCGAACAGATCCCCGACGCCGCCCGGCGCGCCGCGCGCGAGCTGGCGCGACCCGTGCTGGCCAATCTGGACTACCGCTTCTCCGGTGATTCCGCCGCCGAGGTTTATCCGGCCACCCTCACGCACCTGTTCCTCGACCGGCCGCTGCGCCTGGTCGGCCGTTGCCCCGCCGGGCAGGAGACCGCCGTGCTGCAGATCGTCGGCGAGTCCGGTCCGGTGAAGCGCGACATGGTGTTCGCCGTGGACCTGGGCGGGGCGGAGGACGGCGGCGAGGGACTGCGCCGCGAGTGGGTCGCCCAGAAGATCTACAAGCTGATCAACGACCACCTAGCCAGCCGGCGCGCGGAAACCGTGCAGGAGATCCGCGAGCTCTCCATCCGCCACAACGTGCCGCTGCCCTACGGCGCCGACTTTCCGCTGTAACCATCCCCTCCGCTGAAGGTGGGCCGGGGGGGGGGGCGCAGTTCGGCCATGGTGCCCCGTTTGCCGCCTCCATCCTTCGAACCAGTTATTGCAATAAGTGAATTCACTTATTGCAATACATGAACGCAGGCGCCGCGGGCGGGAAGGATGTTCCGGGCAAGCACCCTGTCGGATTATTCCGCGGCGCTGGCCTTCAGGTAATCCGCGAGCGTGGCCGCGATCTCCGGATTGTCCGGGTTGGCGGCGACGGCCTTGCGCTGGTAGGCAATGGCCTCGTCCTTGCGGCCGGTGTCATGCAGCGCCCGCGCATAGGTATCGAGGATGTTGGCGTTCTTTTCTGCGGAGAGGTCCAGGGCTTTCTTCGCCAGGCGGGTGGCCAGCGGCAAGTCGCGGTGCTGGATGCGGGGATCCGTGAGGATGAACCAGGATATCGCATTGAGCATGTCCGCATCCTGGAGATCGAGTTCCTCGAGCTGCCGGCCCAGATCGGCGGCCCGGCCCGGGTCGCCCGCCTCGCCAATGGCCTCGCCGTAGGCGGCCAGGATTTCCTTCGCCTTCTCCTGCTGTTCGGCCTGGCGCTTGAGCTTTTCCAGGTCGAGCGTGCTGGCGGCGGCATCGCGCAGGATCGTGTCAAGCCCGCCCATCGGATGGCCGACCCAGGCGATTTTGCCCTGGTGGACCAGGAACGCGGCGGGGATGCCGTCCTGGCCGGCCGCGGTCATCCAGTTCTTCGCCATGAACTGGTCGTCCGTGTCCATCGCGACGGGGTAGTCCATCTTGTCACCCATGTCCGCGACGAACTGGTCCACCTTGGCCGCGACGTCCGCGCCGCGTTCCCAGACGTTCATCCCGATGAACGTGATGTCCGGATATTCCTTGGCCAGTTCGGTCAGGTGGGGGATGGAGGCGCGGCAGGGCGGGCACCACGTCGCCCAGAATTCCACGACGTAGGTCTTGGCCGGATCGAGGCTTTCCACCGGACCGCCCTTGACCCAGGTAGAAACCTTCAGCTCCGGCGCGGGATCGCCGATGGACAGGTCGGCGGCCAACGTGGAGGCGGTAACGGACAACAGTGCGACCAGCAACAGCGAGACGATTCTCATGGATTTCCTTGGTTGGGTTGGCAGGCAGTATAGCCGGATCCTGCGGCGTACGAAAGGCTAATCGGCACGGGGGGGGGCGGACGTGAAAGTGGAGGGGGGCGGACATTGCGGTTGACATCCCTCCGCCGGAGGCCGCTACTATGACGGGCATGGAATCGAGCCCTGCTGGCCGATACCGGCCGCGGGAGGTCTTGTTCCCGAGGTGGTTGCTGGCAACCGGAATCCGCTGCCCGAAGGAGGTCACGATGAAGAACTGGAACCGGCTGATGCTCGCCGGATGGCTGTGCGCGGCCGCCATTCTGCCGATGGCGGGATGCGATGATGACGACAACGACGCCGGGGCGGCGGCGACCGTGGCCGACGGGACCGGAACGGGCGGAACCGACGGGGCCGGAGCCGACGAAACCGGCACGGGAGTCAACGAACCGGCCGTCGACGCCGATATTTACGTGGGGTTCGAGGTATACCAGGTTCTCGCCCCGCCGGTGCTGACGGCTCCGGCGAACGGGGCCGTGATCGCGGCCCGCGCCGGCGCCGCGACGGTGCGCCTGCGGTGGAACAGCGTGGAGGATGCGGCATCCTACAAGGTGAAGGTCAACGGGCAGGTGAGCGATGTGGACGGCACTTCGTTCAGATCCACAAGGCCGATCGGCACCTACAACTGGCAGGCCGCCGCCGTGCGTCCCGATCCGGCCACGGGCGGCACGGAAGAAGAGGTCCGGTGGTCGGAGACATGGCAGTTCACCGTCGCGGATCTCTAAACGCCAGGAGATGAATAAAGAGGGGGGCGGGACCGGGAATCCGGGCGGGCCGGTTATTCCGGCGCGCGCAGATCGCGGGCGCGGGCGAGGGCGCGGCGGATGCCCTCGTAGCCGGTGCAGCGGCAGAGGTTGCTCTGCATCCATTCGCGGTCGGCGGCCTCGTCGGGCGTGGGATGCGCCTCCACCAGCGCGGCGGCGTTGAGGAGCATGCCGGGGGTGCAGAAGCCGCATTGGAAGCCGTTTTCCTCCATGAACGCCTGCTGGACGGGATGGTCGCGCAGGCCTTCGATGGTGGTGATGGCCGCGCCGTCGCACTCGACGGCCAGGATCATGCAGGACTTGACGGGCCGGCCGGCGAGCAGGACGGTGCAGGCGCCGCAGTCTCCGTTCTCGCACCCGCACTTGGCGCCGGTGAGCCCGAGCTTCTCGCGCAGGACGCGCAGGAGGGTGTCGCCGGGGCGGACGGCGGCGCGGCGCTCCTCGCCGTTGACGTTCAGGACCAGATCGACGGTGCCGGTGAGCTCTTTCATGCGAGGGCCTCCAGCGCGGAGCGGATCAGGTTCCGGAGCAGGCTGACGCGGTACTCGGCCGAGGCGCGGGAGTCGGACCGCAATGGCCCGAAGGCGTCAAGCACGGCCGGGAGGGCGGCCAGCCCGTTTTTCGTGAGGGCCGCATCGATCTTGTCGGAGCGGAACGGATAGGGATGGGCGCCGGCGATGGCGAGGCGGATGGCTTTTCCGTCGCGGATCAGGCAAGTCGTGAGGAGCGGATAATCGACGGCCCCGGTGCGGGTCTTCCGCCGGTGCTGCCAGGGCCAGTGCGCGGCCGCGGCGGGCACGGCGAACGACAGCACAAGTTCGCCGGGGGCCAGAGCCAGCCGCCGGTCGAAGATGTCGCGCAGCTTGCGTTCGCGGCGGACGGGAGCGGCGCCGCCGGAGCCGGGCAGGATGGTCTGCACGGCGGCGTCGGCGATCAGCAGGGGCAGGGCGGCCTCGCGGTAGGGCAGCATGCCGGCGAGGTTGCCGCCGAGGGTGAGCCGGTTGCGGACGGTGCGGTCGGCAATGCCGCGGCAGGCGGCGGAGAGCAGCGGGAAGAGGTCGCGGTCGGCAATATCCGTGAGCGTCAGCGCCGCGCCGAGGCGGAGAAGGTCCCCGGAGGTTTCGTGGACGTTGGCTTCGGGAATGCGCTTGATGTCGATGCAGGCGCCGAGGTCGTAGGCCGCGGTGCGGCGGGCGGAGGTGGTGATTTCGGTGCCGCCGGCAAGGTAACGGGCGTCCGGATGGCGGCCCCAGGCGGCGACGGCTTCCTCGGCGGCGTCGGGGCGGACATAGGCGATGTCGGCGGGAATCATGGCGCGGCCTCCCGGGCTTTCCGCCAGATGGTTTCGGGGGTCATGGGCAGCGCGGTCATCTGCGCGCCGACGGCGAGCGAAACCGCCTGCGCGAGGCAGCCGGGCATGCCGACGATGCCCTGTTCGCCGAGGCCGCGCAGGCCGTAGGGACCGTCGTGCTGCGGCGTTTCGACGAAATCGACGAGATATTCCGGATCCTCGCCGTAGCGCATGATCTTGTAGTCGCGCAGGCTGCCGTTCTGGACCACTTGGCGAGCGTCGAAGACGAAGCCCTCCTGGAGCGAATAGCCGATGCCCATGGCCATGGCGCCGACGGCCTGGCCGCGCGCCAGGGCGGGATGCACCACCTTGCCGACATCCATTGTGCAGGCGGCCTTGAGCACGCGGATGGCGCCGTCGGCGGGATCGATCTCGACCTCGACGCCCTCGGCGCCGAGCGTCCATTCGAGCCACGGCTTGCCGGCGCCGGTCGCGGGATCGAGGCTGGTCAGGTCGGGGGTGATGTACCACCCGCGGCCGATGACGGGGCCGCCGATGGAGTTGCCGTTGGGATGGACGTAGCCCAGGACCACTTTTCCCAGCGGCAGGAAGCGCGCCGGCTCGGTGCGGACGAACACGCGGTTGCCGGTGACTTCGAGGTCTTCCGCTGGGCAGTGCAGGGGTACGGCGGCGATATTCTTGATCTGGGCGACGGCGTCGGCGACGGCGTCGAGCGCGGCGCGGCCGGCCATGAAGAGCGAGCGGCTGGCGGCGGTGGCCCAGTCGTGCGGCGAGCGGTTGGTGTCCACGTGGCGCGTCACGCGCACGTGGTCGAGATCGGTCTGGAGCGCCTCGGCCACGAGCATGCGCAGGCCTTCGTGTGCGCCCTGGCCGATTTCGATGACGCCGGTGGCGAGCGTAGCGCTGCCGTCTTCGGCAAAATACAGCACCGCGCCGGCGTCGGTGAACGTGGGGATGGCCGGGGCCTTCCAGAAGCAGGAAATGCCCTTGGCGCGGATCTTGCCGTCGGGCAGGACGACGCGGTGCGGTTGGAAATCCCATTCCAGGCGCTCCCTCACCTTTGCCAGGCAGGCGGGCAGGTCGCCGGTGTTTTCGTCCATCGGCGCGCCGGTGGGGGTGAGATCGCCTTCCCGGATGGCGTTTTTCAGGCGCAGCGTGGCGGGATCCATTTGCAGACGCTCGGCCAGGAGGTCCATGGCGCGCTCGGTGGCGAAGGAGAGTTCGATGTGGCCGAAGCCGCGGAACGCGGTGGCGAAGGGGTGGTTCGTGTAGACGCAGAGCGAATCGGCCTTCACGGCGGGAATATGGTAGGGCCCGGTGCAGGAGATCGCCGCTGCGCGCGAAACGTTGACGGCGTAGTCGGCGTAGCCGCCGGAATCGAACAGGAACTCGATGTCCGCGCCGAGGAGCGTGCCGTCGGCGCGCGCCGCGAGGCGCACGCGCGCCTGCAGGCCGCAACGGCCGGGGCTGGCGAGCAGGTCGGCCTCGCGGGTGTTGGCGAGACGTACGGGGCGGCCGGGGAAGCGCAGGGCGAGCAGCGCGGCGAGGGGTTCGTTCATGATGCCCGCCTTGCCGCCGAAGCCGCCGCCGATGGGGGCCGCCCGCACGAGGATCTGCCGCTCGGGCAGCTTCAGGGCGCGAGCCAAGAGATTGCGCACCTCGAACGGCGATTGCGTGGAGCTGTCGATTTCGAGGCGTCCGTCGGCGCCGTATTCGGCGATGGCCACGCGCGGCTCCAGGGCCACGTGGTCGCCCGGCGGAAACGAGAATTCGCCTTCCACGACGGCGTCCGCTTCGGCAAAGGCCTTGTCCACGTCGCCTTGCCGGATTTTTGTGCGGTTGGCGATATTGGTGCCCGGCTCGGGGAGAATATCGGGGATGCGCGCGTATTGCGCCATATCGGGATGCAGGATCGGCGCGCCCGGCGCGAGCGCCTCGCGCGGGGTGCCGAGGGCGGGGAGGGGCGCGTATTCGACCTTCACCAACCGCAGGGCGTTTTGGGCGATGGCTTCTTCGTCGGCCACGACGACGGCAACCGGCTCGCCGTGATGGCGTACCTTGTTGCGGGCGAGTGGTGGCTTGTCGCCCATATAGAGGCCGATCAGAATATCCGGCCAGTCGGCGCCCGTGAAAACGCCGCGCACGCCGCGGGCGGCCGCGGCGGCCGTGGTGTCGATTTTCTTGATTTCGGCATGCGCCTGGGGGCTGTAGAGGACCGCGGCGTGGAGGGTGCCCGGGCGGATCAGGTCGTCGGTGTAGCGGAGCGTGCCGCGGACCTTGGCCGGGGCGTCCGTCCGGACCGGCGAGGTTCCCAGATGCGTCGCGGGTGTCATTGGCCGTATTCTAAACTGATTTCCTAGAGATTGCAACCGGGCGGCCGGCAAAAAGATGAAAACTACTCTCGCCAAACAAGCCGGAACGAAAGAAACTGTGCGGCAACGAACCGTAACAGGAGCAGTGCCATGTCCGCCGCCAGCTTGAACGTGAAGAATATTTACGATCAGATCGTATCCGCGGCGCTGGATCCGGCGGTGGGCATTCGGGTCGTACCGCTGACGGGCAACGACGATTTCACGTTTTTCGCGGCGGAAATCGGCCCGCGCAAGCGGGTCGGGGCGCACTACCACGACCAGGGGGCGGAAATCTACCAGATCGTCGAGGGCCAAGGCGTCATCCACATCGGCAAGCCCGTCGGCGAAGGCCGGACAAACTGGATTTCCGCCACGGCGGTCAAGAAGGGCGATTGCTTCACCATCCAGTCGGGCGAGGTTCACCAGCTGGTCAACGACAACGACGAGCGGCTCGTCGCCCTGTTCGGCTGTCCGAAAACGCATTTGTCCACCGACCGGACCATGGTCCCGGGCCACGGGCAACCATAACCGGATAAACTGATTCACCCACGCCGCAAAGTCGTGGGGGGGCGAACCGGCAAGCTTGGGACATGGGGCTGATTATACGGGTTTGCACGGTTGGGGGAGCGTGGTAGCGTAGCGAGGCATGAAAGCCGGCGTGAAATTCGTGGAGTTGAGCTGGGCCGATTTGGAACGGTGGGCCGGAACGAAGGTTGCAAGCCGGGCCCGGTCTTACGCGCGCAAGGTGGCGGAGTTGGTTCAGTTAGAGGATGGCTCTCTGCTGGCATGGGTCGATGGCGGCGATCGCTATGCCACCCGGGTCGAAATCGACAAGCAGGATGGGGTTGTCTCTGAATGCAGTTGCCCTTACGAGGGGAGCCCCTGCAAACATGCCGTGGCGGTGGTGTTGTCCTTTCAACGGGGAGCCAAGAGCAACGAAGTTCTGCCGCCGGCGCGTCGAGACGACGAGCGCCTCGAACTGTTGAAAAGAAAGGGCGCTCAGGCCGAAAAAACCCTCAAATCCCTTGTGGAGGAACAAGCCGGCAAAAAACGCGATGACCGCCGCCTCCAACGCCATCTGGAGGGGTTGTCGAAACGGGAGTTGCTCAAGCTGGTGAAAGAAGGAATGGGACTGGCGCCGGAGCTGAGGGAAAAGCTGGCCGACGGGTTGCCGGTCCGCAAGGGGGATGTCGGTCGATTGATCAGCTCTGCGCGCCGGGAAATCGAAGCGGCAGCCGCGGAAGAAGCTTGGATGAATTACTGGGACCGGAGCGGAAATATTCCCGATTATTCCAAGGCGAAGCGGAAGTTGGAACAGTTGCTGGCCCTGGGCCAAGTGGAGGCCGTGATCGAACTGGGCGAGTTGCTCGTGGAACTTGGCACGGAGCAAATCGAGCGCAGTCACGACGAAGGCGAGACCGGCATGGAGATCGCCAGCTGCATGGAAGTGGTTTGCCAGGCCGTTTTGCGTTCACCCTGGCCGAATTCAAAACGGCTGCTGTGGCAGATCGATCTGGCGCTTCAAGATCAGTACAGTATTTTCGATAGTCTCCGGGGGCCGTTGGAGATGGAGTCATGCCACCGGGAGGACTGGAGCCCGGTGGCGGACGAATTGGCAGGACGATTGGCGAAATGGCCGGCCTGTCCCGCGAATCCACAGGCGGGGGATTCTGCCCGGTATCGGCGCGCAGAACTGATGCGCTGGCTGTTGCGCGCGCTGGAAAAGGCCGGTCGCGGGAACGAATGTCTCGCAGTTTTGGAGCGCGAAGTCGAGCAAGTGCATTGCTATGCCGAGCTGGTGAAGGCGCATCGCGCCGCGGGCCGGATCGCCCGGGCCCGGGAATGGGCGATCACCGGCTTCAACCGAACGCTGAAGGCGTTGCCGGGCTTGGCCTGGGAACTGGAACAGTTGCTCTGCGAACTGGCGGCGAAAGACCGGGACAATCCGCGGGTGGCAGCCTATCGGGCGCTGGAATTTTTCAAAGAGCCCGGCCTGGCGCGCTATGCTGTGTTGCGGAAGGCCTCCGCCAAGGTCGGGATGTGGGATTCGATCCGCAAGTCGGCATTGGCGTTCCTCCAAACAGGCCATAGGCCGGAAAATGATACCGGCTGGCCGCTGCCACCCACGGAGGTGAAATGGCCTGCGGAAGAAAAGCGGTGGCAGCGTTTCCCGGACTGGACGAGCCTGATCTTGATTGCCCTCGACGAAAAACGGCACGACGAAGCCATTCGTTTGCACCGTGAAAGCGCGGAGCGCGACCGCTTCTATGGAGGCGACTGCGCAAGGGAACTGGCCCAGGCCGTGGCCCAGACCCATCCGGAGGAGGCCATCCGGATCTGGAAGGGACTGGCCGCAAACCAGATTGCCTATGTCAAGCCGTCGGCCTATGAAGAAGCGGGCCGATATTTGAGGAATATCCGTGGCATCTGTCGAGCGACGGGAAGGCTGGACGAGTGGCGGACCCTGTTGACCGGACTGCGCGCGGAGAACAAACGCCGCCCGCGCTTGCTCGCAGTGCTGGAAACCATGGATTGACGGCGGGGGCGAGCTTGATGTGCCCAGGCCGGATGAGGTAGCATCCGGGTGTGAATAACTGCCGGCAAGCCAGGGGCATTTTATGAACGCGGTGTTCCAAGCGGCCAAAGAGGTTACGGACTTCATGGAGGCGCGGGAGTGGACCTACTGCATCATCGGCGGCCTTGCGGTGATGCGCTGGGGGGAACCGCGCACGACCCGGGACGTGGACATCACCCTGCTGACAGGATTCGGCGCCGAAAAGCGTTTCGTGGACGAGTTGCTGACCGGGTTTGCGGCGCGAGGCCCGGAGGCCCGCGCCCAAGCCATGCGCAACCGGGTTTTACTGTTGTCGACGGTGAACGGAGTGGGCGTGGACGTAGCGTTGGCGGGATTCCCTTTTGAGGAGGCGATTCTGAAACGGGCCTCGGTCTTTGAATTTGATGAAGGCTGCCGCTTGAAGACCTGTTCCGCGGAAGATCTGCTCGTGGCCAAGGCTTTTGCAGACCGTCCCAAGGACTGGCTGGACATCGAGGGCGTGCTGGTCCGGCAAGGTCAGAAGCTGAATATGAACTATGTGATGCGCCAACTGACCCCCTTGTGCGAGTTGAAGGAGGCGCCGGAAATCATCGTCCGTTTCCGCAAACTGGTGGAGACGGCCCGATGAACGCGACGGTCCGGGAGCAGTATCGGCAATACGTTCAGGGGTGGAAACGGGCCGGACCCGAATTGGATCGGATCCGGCGGGAAGAGTTGCGCGCCCTGGACACGCGCAAGGACGTGTCCACGGTGGATGCTTTGGTCGATCTGGCTTTGCGGTTCGGAAAACCCCGCGCCACCAGTGGTCTGGTGGAAATGCAACGGTGGTTCATGAAGTTCGCGCGACAACAGGGGTTGGTGGCTCCGGCCGTGGGCGAGCCGCCGGCGGAATATCTGTCCAAACCATCCCCGTCCCCGCCCGAACCCTGAACCCTCGTTATCCGGATTTGCCGCGGGTTGCAAGCGTGGTAGGTTAGACCATCCATTTTGAAGAGGCGTCAGGCGATGGCGGAGAATTTCATCCTGGTCGAGGGTGCGCGCGAGCACAACCTCAAGAACATCACCGTGCGGATTCCGCGCGGCAGCCTGTGCGTGGTGACGGGCCTCAGCGGCAGCGGCAAGTCGTCGCTGGCGTTTGACACGCTCTATGCCGAAGGGCAGCGGAAGTATGTCGAAAGCCTGTCGTCCTACGCCCGGATGTTCCTCGAACAGCTTCAGAAGCCGGACGTGGACCGCATCGAGGGGCTGTCCCCCGCGATCGCGATCGAGCAGCGGTCGGCGGGGTCGAATCCGCGGTCGATCGTGGCGACGACGACGGAGATCCATGACTATTTGCGCCTGCTCTATGCGAGCGTGGGGCGCCAGCACTGCCACCGGTGCGGGAAGCCGATCGCGCGGCAGAGCGCAGAGGAGATCGTCAACCTGATCCTCCAGAAGCCGGCGGGCACGAAGGTGCAGCTGCTGGCGCCGCTGGTGGAGGGGCGCAAGGGCGAACACGCGGAGATTTTCGACGCGGTGCGGAAGCAGGGGTTCACGCGCGTGCAGGTGGACGGCGAGTTCCATGAGCTGGAGCAGCCGCCGAAGCTGGACAAGCAGAAGAAGCATTCGATCGCGGCGGTGGTGGACCGCTTGGTGGTGGCGGACAAGATCCGCGGCCGGCTGACGGATTCGGTCGAGCTGGCGCTGAAGCAGGGCGAGGGCGTGCTGCACGCGCTGTTCCAGGAGCCGGGCGTGGACGCGGCTTGGCCCCCGCAACTGTTCTCCGAGAAGAACGCGTGCGCGGACTGCGGGATCAGCTTCGATGCCCTGCTGGCGCGGAATTTCTCGTTCAACAGCCCGTACGGGGCGTGCCCGGTGTGCGCGGGGCTGGGGCAGATGCTGGTGTTCGACGAGGAGCTCGTGGTGCCCGACGGAACGAAGTCCATCGACGCGGGCGCGATCGCGGCGTGGCGGCCGGCGGGCCGCCGGGAGGCGATCTACCGCAAGGGGCTGCTGCGGGCGCTGGCGAAGCATCTGGGTTTCGACCTGGCCACGCCGTGGGAAGAACTGCCGCAGAAGATACGCGACGTGGTGCTGCACGGCTCGGGCGAGGAAGACGTCGAACTGGGCTTCTGGATGCGCGGGGCGTGGCGGAAGTACCGCAAGCCGTTCGAGGGCGTCCTCCCGAACCTCCAGCGGCGCTACGCAGAGACGGACAGCGACTACATCAAGCACAAGCTGGCGAACTTCATGAGCCGCCTGCCGTGCACCACGTGCGGCGGCAAGCGCCTCAAGCCCGAAAGCCTGGCGTGCACGGTCGCGGGCAAAGGCATCATGGAAGTCATGGCGCTTTCCGCGCGCGCCGCGGCGGAGTGGTTCGCGACCCTGCCGCTGACCGAGCAGGAGCGGAAGATCGCCGCCGAGGTGTTGAAGGAAATCCGCCAGCGGCTGAAATTCCTGTGCGACGTGGGGCTGGGCTACCTGAACCTCGACCGCGAGAGCGGAACGCTCTCCGGCGGCGAGGCGCAGCGGATCCGGCTGGCGACGCAGGTGGGGGCCGGGCTGGTGGGCGTGCTCTACGTGCTGGACGAGCCGAGCATCGGCCTGCACCAGCGCGACAACGAAAAACTGCTGCGCACGCTGAAGGACCTGCGGGATCTGGGCAACACGGTGGTCGTGGTCGAGCACGACGAACAGACCATCCGCGAGGCGGACTACGTGATCGACCTGGGCCCGGCGGCGGGCGTACACGGCGGGAAAGTCGTCTTCGCCGGGACGGTGCCGGACCTGCTGAAAGCGAAGACTTCCCTGACGGCGCAGTTCCTCAACGGCGAAAAGAAAATCGCCGTGCCGGCCGCGCGCCGGGCACCGGGCGTGGACTGGCTGGAAATTTTCGGCGCGGCGGAGAACAACCTGAAGGGGATCGACGTGCGCTTTCCGCTGGGCCGGATCACGTGCGTGACCGGCGTCTCGGGCAGCGGCAAGAGCACGCTGGTGGACGACATCCTGCGGCGGGCGCTGTTCCGCAAGTTCTACGGGGCGAAGGACAAGCCCGGCCAGCACCGGAAGCTCGCGGGGCTGCAGCACCTGGACAAGGTGATCGTGATCGACCAGTCGCCGATCGGGCGGACGCCGCGCTCGAACCCGGCGACCTACACGGGCGCGTTCAACGGCATCCGCGACCTGTTCGCGCAGCTGCCGGGGGCGAAGCTGCGCGGCTACGGGCCGGGGCGGTTCAGCTTCAACGTCAAGGGCGGGCGCTGCGAGAAGTGCAAGGGAGACGGCATCCTGAAAATCGAGATGAACTTCCTGCCGGACGTCTACGTGACCTGCGAGCAGTGCCGCGGGCGGCGCTACAACCAGGAAACCCTGGAAGTGAAATGGCGCGGGAAGAGCATCGCCGACGTGCTGGACATGACCATTGCCGAGGCGCTGGAATTCTTCGCGCCGGTGCCGGCCATCGCGCGCAAGTTCCAGACGATGAGCGAAGTGGGCCTGGGCTACCTGAAGGTGGGCCAGCCGGCGACGACCCTCTCCGGCGGCGAGGCCCAGCGCATGAAGCTCAGCGCCGAGCTGGCCCGGCGCGACACCGGCCGGACGCTCTACCTGCTCGACGAGCCGACCACGGGCCTGCATTTCGCGGACGTGGACCGCCTGCTGCAGGTGCTGCTGCGGCTGCGCGACGCGGGAAATTCGCTGATCGTGATCGAACACAACCTCGACGTGGTCAAGACAGCCGACTACATTGTGGATCTGGGACCGGAAGGCGGCGACGCAGGCGGCCGGGTGGTGGCCTGCGGCACGCCGGAGGAAATCGCGGTGAATGCGGCGTCCTACACGGGCGAATACCTGCGGCCGCTGCTGGCGCCGCCGGCAAAGGCGAAACGCGCGAAAAAGAGGGCATGAGAAAGTGGCGGGCCATCCTGGGGGCGCTTGCGGCGCTGGTGTGCGCCGGTCCTGTTCTCGCGCAAGAACCCGGCGGGGAGGCGCGGCTGCCGACGGCCCAGCTGACCCTCGAGGACGCCGGCCGGCTGCTGACGACGGCGCGCGCGGCCTACGAGGACGGCCTCTACCGGCTGGCGCGCCGCCGCCTCGAGGAACTGGTGGCCGGCGCGCCGGACCGGCGCCGGCAGGCCGAAGGCGCGCTGTGGCTGGCGCGGGTGTTGCTGGCCGAGCAGAATCCCGGGGCCGCCCTGGCGGCGCTGCAAGCGCATGGCGGACAGGTGCGCGCCGCGGCGCTATCCGCGGACTACGCCCTGGCCCGCGGCCAGGCCTTGTACGGCCTGGGGCGGCTGGACGAGGCGGCCGCGGAACTCGAAGGATTCAAGGATAAACACGCCGGCCAGGAATCGGCGCCGCAGGCCCTGCGTTTGCTGGCGCGGATCCTGGCCGCGCAGGGGAACTGGGAGGCGGCCGAGACCGCCTGCCGCGATCTTGCCGCCCGGCATCCGGAACATCCCGACGCTCCGGGCGCCTGGCTGGATCTCGCGGCGGACCTGGCGGCGACAAACCGCGCCGGCCAGGCCCGCAGCCTGCTCGAGCAGGTCGAAACCAACTACGCCGGCCGGGTCTGGAGCGAACGGGCGACCCTCAAGCTGGCCGAACTGCAGATCCGGCAGGGCGCGCGCGCGCTGGCCGTCCAGCGCCTGCAGGCGCTGGCGGAAAACACGAACCTGCTCGCGGAGACCCGCGCGCAGGGCTACCGGATCGTGGCCCAGGCCCTGGGGGCCGAGGCCAACTATCCCGCCGCCCTGCGGCTGATCAACCGCAGCATTGCCGCCGCCGCCGATCCGGCCCAGCGGCTGGAGAGCGAGGTCATCAAGGCCCGCCTCCTGCTCCTGGCCGGCCAGGTGGCGGAGGGCGCGGAACTGATGCGCGCCGTCGCGGCCCGGATCCCCGACGAAACCCGGGCCGCCCAGCTGCAGCTGGGGCTGGCTGACAACCTGGCCCGGTTGGAGAAGTGGAACCTGGCGGCCGGGGAATACCAGGCCTGGCTCGACGCCTTCGCCGGCCTGCCCGGCACCGGCGAGGTGCTGGCGGGCCAGGGCTGGGCGCTGTGGGCGGCCGGCCGCCACGAAGAAGCCGCGGCG
This sequence comes from uncultured Verrucomicrobiota bacterium, assembly GCA_964393515.1. GTDB lineage: Bacteria > Verrucomicrobiota > Kiritimatiellia > CAIQIC01 > Lenti-01 > Lenti-01. The sequence continues at coordinate 55,000 of CAYMTY010000012.1, read as the reverse complement.
GTGTTTGCGCGCGCCGCGGCGGCGGAGCCCGATTCCGGCCGTCGCCTGCCGCTGCTGCAGAAGCTGGCGGATGCGCAGTTCGCCAGCCGGCAATATGCGGCGGCACAGGGTACCTATGCGGCGATCCTGGCAGCCGCCCCGCCGGACGGGGAACTCGCGGGCCGGGCGCAGCTGCAGCTGGCCGAGGCGGAACTGGCGCAGGGCGCGACCGAAGCGGGCGAGATCCGCCTGCTCGACCTGAGCCGGGAGAAGGCGGAAACGGAGTTCACGCGCGCAGCCACGATGCGCCTCGGGGCGCTCTACGAAGAGCGCGGCGCGCTCGAGACTGCCATGGAACAGTACACCCGGCTCATCACCGCCTGCTCCGTGCCCGGCCCCTGCGCTCAGGCCCTGCTGGCGCGCGGCCTCATCCGCTACCGCATGGGTGCCTTCCAGGCCGCCCTGGACGACTTCACGCGCATCCGCGACGAGTTTGCGCGCACGCGGCCGGCGGCACAGGCGAAGTTCATGCGTGCCTGGTGTCTCTACCTGCTCGGCCGCGACGCTGAGGCGCTCAAGGCCGCCGAACAGTTCCTGGCGGAGGATCCCCGGTCCGCCTACGCGCAAGATGTCCGCTTCTGGCTCGGCGAGCATGCGTTCAACCACGGCGAATATGAAAAGGCGGAGCGGCGGTTCGCCGACCTGGCCGCCGACCATCCCGACGGCCCGCGCGCCGCGGAGGCGCTCTACTGGGCAGGCCGGGCGGCGACGGCGCGGCGGGCCTATCTCGCCGCGAACGAACACTACAACAATCTCATGGCCCGCCATCCGGACCATCCGCGGCTGGCCGAGACCCTGCTGGCCCAGGGCGACGTGCTGGGCGAACTGGGCCAGTTCGCGGCGGCCATTCTCGCCTTCAACGAGGTGATCGTGAAGTTCCCGCAGTCGGCGGAGGCGGCCGTCGCCTGGGGGCGGAAGGGGGACTGCCAGTACACCCTCGGGCAGGAGAATCCCGCGCGCTACGAAGAGGCGCTGCTGTCCTACCGCACCCTGCTGGATTCCGCGGGGGCACCCGCGGATCTGCGCCTGCAGGCGGGCTACAAGCTCGGGCGCTGCCTGGAAAAGATGGGCCGCGCCGCCGCCGCCCTCGACCGCTACATGGAGGTCGTCTACGCCTACCTCCAGGAAAGCCAGCCGCCGGCCGAGGCCCACGTCTGGTTCACCCGCGCGGCGTTCGCCGCCGCTGCGCTCCAGGAGGCCGCCGCCAAGTGGCGCGAAGCTGCCGGCATCTACCGGCGCGTGGCCGACTCCGGCGCGCCGTCCGCTGCCGAGGCCCGCGCCCGCCTTGAACGTATCCGGCAGGAGCATTGGACGCTGTTCTGACAGGGGTTTCGAGTTCAAGATTCAGCGGTTCACAGTTTTCCAGCCGTTGAACCGTGAACCATAAACCGTGAACCTGGTTTTTGTGGTTGAGCGGGGGCGGGCGGCGGCCTAGACTGGGCTGTCAATTCCCTTGGAATCCTGCGGACGGAGAAGCCTATGTTGAACCTGATCGGAAACGGCGGGCCGGTGGTCTGGATCCTGCTGGGCTGCGGCCTGGTCACGGCACTGGTTTTCCTGGAGCGCCTGTTCAACCTGCACCGCGCGCAGATCGCGCCCGACGACTTTTTGAAGGGCCTTTACAACATCCTCAACCGCGACAACCCGGTCGAGGCGGCGGCGATCTGCGAGGAGGCGCCGGGACCCGTGGCCCGGCTGGCCCTGGCGGCGGTCCTGCACCACGACGACACGCTGGAGAACATCGGGCGGGCGATCGAGGACGCCGGCCTCGAGGAGATCCCGCGGATGGAACGCGGTCTGGGCTGGCTGGCGACGCTGGCGCGCATCACGCCGCTGATCGGGCTGCTGGGCACGGTGCTGGGCATGATGGACATGCTGCTGGCGGTGAACCGCAACGCCCCGCTGGTGCAGTCGGCCGACCTGGCGGGCGGGCTGTGGCGGGCGCTCACGGCGACGGCCCTGAGCCTGGTCATCGCCATCCTGGCCTATGCGGGCTACAACCTGCTGGTGTCGCGCGTGGAATCGATCCTGCTGGACATGGAACGCTCGGCCTCGGCGCTGCTGAACTTCATGCGGCAGTGGAAGCCGGCCCGGGAGGCGCCGCGAACATGAGGATTCCGGACCAGCCCATCCAGCTGCAGTTCCGGAGCGTGCGCCGCCGCTTCACCGGGCGCTACCGCCGCGCCGTGGGGCCGGTCGAAGTGACCGCGCTGCTCAATATTCTGGCCCTGGCGGGGATGTTCCTGTTCGCCGCCGCGGATTTCGTGCTGCAGCCGGGCGTGCGCCTGCGCCTGCCGGAGGCGCCGTTCGCCGCCGGCGCATCCTACCGCGCGCGGGTGCTGACGCTGGCGCAGGGCGGCCAGGTTTTTTTCAACGACGAGCGGCTGCCGCTGGCCGCGCTGGGCGCCGCCCTGGCGCGTCCGGCCGGCGAGGCCGCCGGCCTGCCGCTGCTGATCGAGGCCGACGAAGGCACGCCCTACGGGACCTTGATCGAGGTCTACGCCCTGGCGCAGAAGGCCGGCATCCGCGAAGTGGTTCTGGCCACGCGGCCGCCGCCGGTGGCGCCCTAGGGGGGAGGGGGCCGCATGCACCGATCCCGTCCCGGCGACGATCCCGACCGGCGCTGGCGCCGGTTCAGCCGGTCGGGCTGGCGTCTGGCTGGCGTGTTCGCCGCGCTCTGGTTCGCGGCCTTCGCCCTGCTGTTCCGCCTGGCGCTGCCGTTGCCGGCGGGGGCGAAGCCCTCGGCGCCCGCGCTGGCCTGGTGGCCGGCGGAGGGCGCTGACGCCTGGGACGTGCGCAGCGTTTGGACGCCGGCCGCATTCGCGCTGGCCACGCCGGCGGGATTCACTCACGCCCTGCGCCGGGAGCGGATCGGGTTGACGCCGCCGGTGGAGTCGGTACGCCCCTGGACGGCCTATCTGGGCAATCCCCGGCCTCTGCCGCGGCCGGGGCTGACGTCCGTCGGCGTCGTCCGGCCGCTGCCCGCGGAAAGGCCGGCCGGGTTGCCGTCCGTCTCGGCGGTCTTTCCCCCGCGGCCGGCCGCGGCCGAATCGCCCCACCTGGAGTTTCCCGCCGGCTGGGAGTCCCGGCTGTTTTCCGGGATCGACCTGAATTTCAGCGCGTGGACGAACGCCGCCTGGACCGCGCGGATCGAGCTGCGGTTCGATGCCCGGGGCGTGCCCATCTCGGTGCTGCTGGCGCAGCCGAGCGGGCTGCCGGAGATCGACCGCCGCCTGGTGCGGTCGGCAGGCGGCTGGCGCCTGCTGGAACCCGCCGCCGCGCGCGCCGGACTGGTCGCCTGGCTCAGTCCGGCGGCTCCCGCTCCCGAGCTCGCGGCGGGCGGCGCGGCGGGGGAGCCGCCGCCATGATCCCGCTGACGCCGCCCGACTGGTTCTTCCTGTTCTTCGCCGCGAACCTGGCGCTGGTGTTCGTAGTCACGCTCTATTATGCTGTCCGGCGGTACCGGCGCCTGCCGCGGCGGCGCGCCGCCCCGTTCATCTTCCGGTGCGCGGCCTGCGGCCATGTCTATCTCGACCGCCGCAACGTGCCGCTGGCCGAGTGCGAAAAGTGCGGCGCCATGAACGAAAGCGTGAAGAGTTTCTAGGAGAAGAAGTCAGAAGTCAGGAGTCAGAATTCAGAATGGCAGCCGCTGAACCGCAAACCCTGAACCGTGAACCAAGAACGTTGAACTGTGAACTGTGAACCCTGAACCCAAGCTTTTCCCATGAGCCTGAACATTCCGATTCTGAAGTATTCGCCGCACAAGGAAGCGCCCGAGCTGGAGCGGTTCCTGGCGCGGCCGGCGTTCGCGCCGGAGGCGGAGGCGACGGCCCGCCGCGTGCTGGAGGACATCCGCGCCGCCGGCGACAAGGCGGTCCAGAAGTACACCAAGGAGTTCAACGGGATCGCCCTGGCGCCCGCCCGCTTCGCGGTCCCGCGCGAGGAGATCCTGGCCGCGGCGGACAAGGTGGACCTGATGTTCAAGCGCACCGCCTCGGAGGTGTTCGCGCGCATTGCGCGCTTCGGCAAGGCGGGCATGCGCAAGGACTGGAGCCTGGCCACGCCGAAGGGCGGGGTGCTGGGCGAGCGCTTCACGCCGCTGGCCCGCGTGGGCGCCTACATTCCCGGCGGCGCGGCCCCGCTGGCCTCCACGGCCCTGATGAGCGTGGCCCTGGCCAAGATCGCCGGCGTGCCGGAGATCGTCGCCTGCACGCCCTGCGACAAGCGGGGGCAGGTGAATCCGTTCCTGCTGCACGCCCTCGAGGTGGCCGGCGCAACGGAGGTCTACCGTCTCGGCGGCATCCAGGCGATCGGCGCCATGGCCTACGGCACTGCCACGCTGCGCAAGGTGCAGAAGATCGTCGGCCCGGGCGGACCGTACGTCACCGCCGCCAAGAAACTGGTCTACGGCGACGTGGACCTCGACATGGTGGCCGGTCCCAGCGAGATCGCGGTGCTGGCCGACGAGACGGCGGTGCCCGCGCACGTGGCCGCCGACCTGCTCTCGCAGCTCGAGCACGGCACCGGCCACGAGAAGGCCCTGCTGGTGACGCCCTATATGGCCATGGCGAACAAGGTGCTGGCGGAGATGGAGCGGCAGACCGCCGGGCTCTCGCGCCGCGAAGCCATCGGGCACGCGGCCGCCGCCGGGGCGCTGGCCGTGGTGGTCGACACGCTCGACACGGGCATGGACATCATCAACCGCTTCGCGCCGGAGCACTTCGAAATCATGACGAAGGAGCCGCGGCGCTGGCTGCAGAAAGTGAAGAACGCCGGCGCGGTGTTTGTCGGCGCCTGGACGCCGGAGAGCGCGGGTGACTTCGTCGCCGGGCCCAGCCACGTGCTGCCCACGGGCGGCACCGCGGCGTTCTTCTCGGGCCTGACGGTGGATTCGTTCCGCAAGCGCACGAGCGTGGTGGCCTTCACCCGCGCGGACCTGCTCGAGACCCTGCCGCTGATCGAGACGCTGGGCAAGGTGGAGGGCCTTGACGCCCACGCGCGCGCCGCCGCCGTCCGCTTCGACGCCGCGGCGAACCCGTAACCGCCTGCTTCCGTTTCGGACAGTTCGGGGACAAGAGGATTTCTTTGGGAGTTCGCCGGCGCGAAAACCAATCCGCATCTTTTCCGTTCTGCCGCTTCGAGGCCGACCGCTCGCGGACACGAGTCCAGCTCGGGTCGTCCGCGAAGCGGCATCTCCGGAAAATCTGCGTATTATTTTCGCGAGAAAACCCGGCAAAATCCCAAAGAAATCCTCCGCCTGCCGCACCTGCGGTGGGCGGACACGTTGATCCCCGTGGTGTTCGTCAGCGGTTCATTCGTGCGATTCGCGACATTCGTAGTTCCGGCTGTCGGCTGTTTTCTTGCGTCCCGTGCGCCTTTTGCGTTATGAATCCCCGGAACATCCATGAATCTCATCCGCAAATCGGTCCAGGAGTTGACGGCCTACACGCCCGGCGAGCAGCCGCAGGTGGCGGGGCTGGTCAAGCTCAACACCAACGAGAATCCGTATCCGCCGAGCCCGGCGGTGACGCGCGTCCTGCGCGGATTCGCGGCGGAGGACTTGCGCCTCTATCCCGATCCGATGTGCTCGGCCTTGCGGGCGCGGATTGCGGCGATCAGCGGCTGCTCGGCCGACCAGGTGTTCGTGGGCAACGGGTCCGACGAGGTTTTGCGACTGGCCACGCGGACCTTCACGCAACCGGGCGGTGCCGTGGCGTCGTTCGATCCATCCTATTCGCTTTATCCGGTGCTGGCCGCGGCGGAAGAGGTAGCCTTCCGGTCGGTTCCCCTGCCGGGAGGTTTCGGTTGGGCGGAGCCGCCGGACAACCTGGCCGCCTCGCTGTTCTTCCTGGCCAATCCCAATGCCCCGACCGGCATGTTCTATCCCATGGAGGCCATTCGGGCTTTCTGCCGGCATTTTCCAGGGGTGGTGCTGGTGGACGAGGCCTATGTGGCCTTTGCCGAAGGGCGGGACTGCCTTGCACTGGCTCGGGAACTGCCCAATGTGCTGGTGTGCCGCACGCTTTCCAAGTCATTCTCCCTTGCCGGGTTGCGCATTGGATATGCCATTGGCTCTCCGGAATTGATCGGGGCGTTGTACAAGCTGAAGGATTCCTACAACGTGGACCGGCTGGCGCAGGCGCTCGCCTTGGCCGCCCTGGGGGATTTGCCGTGGATGGAGGACAATGCGCGCCGGATCGTGGCTACCCGCCGGCGCATCGTCGCCGAACTGGAGAAGCGAGGCTTCGCAATCGTGCCTTCGGCCGCCAATTTCCTGTTCGTGGCGCCGCCGGCCGGGACCGCCGCCGCCGATCTCTTCGCCGCGCTGCGGCGGCAGAACATCCTGGTCCGCTATTTCCCGGCGGGACGCACGGCCAACTATTTGCGCGTGAGCATCGGAACCGACGCGCAGATGGACGCCTTTCTCGCGGCTCTGGCCGGTTGATTACGGAATTATTACCGCCTTCCGCCTCCGACCTTTTCGCCGGAAAACGATTTACCGGCCGGGCGCGGCGATCCCCCCAACAAGTTGCCCGGTGACGCGATCGGGAGGGGAAAACCGACTGCGTCCCAGGCTTTTTTTTGGTTGCCAGTTCCGGCGAATTGGAGTGTAATTAAAGAAAGCACAACGTTTTTTCCGCGTTCCGAGGAAGAGCGTTGGACAATCTGAGCCGTTGCCTGGCTCCTGCAGGCGGCGGTGACGAGGGAGTTTCATCCGGTTTGGCCAGCCGGCGGATTGAGCCTGCTATAGAATGAAATGAAGAGGTTGGGCATGTTTTCGCGTTGCGGCTTGTCGTTGGTTTTCAGCCTGGTTCCGCTATTATTTTTACCCGCAAGCAGTTTTGCCGAAGAGCTTCCAGAAACGCCGGCGCCGGCGGAGATGCCGGCAGATCCGGCGCGCGAGTTCCAGGAGCAAATCAGCGCCATTGACAGCCGGCTGGCGGTCCTGGAGCAGGAGCAAACCGCCCTGATGGAACAGGCCCGCGAAACGCACCGCAGCCAGTTTGAGATCCACCGGCAGATCGTGGCCAGCAACGCCGTCATGCAGGATCTCGAGCAGCGGATCGAAGCCGCGCAGCGCGAACTGCAAGCTCTGCAGGAATCCCTGGCCCAGCAGCTGGCTGCCGACCCGGGCTATACGGCATTCCAGGAACAGCAGGCAGGGGTGAGCGGGCGGATTGGGACAATCCAGCGGGAAATCATGACGCTGGCCAATGACCGGGTACGCAAGCAACTGGAACTGCAAGCCCTGGAGCAGCCGCCGGACGGGGTGGCCGCTGGAAATGATTTCACGTCCGGAGCGGCGGCTCCGGATCCCGAAGAGACCGGTACAGCCCTGCCAGCGGAGGATTCCGAGCAATGACGAAAAACCATCACGCGTTTCGCAGTTTCCGGCTGCTGTGCGCCGGCTTGTTCTTCCTGGCCGCCGGTCCGGGCTGGGCCGCGCACCCCGGCATCGACTGGGACAAGCCGGTTTTCACGGAACAATATGTGGCCGGCGAGCTGCTGGTTGGATTCAAGGGGGAAGCCGTCCCGGCGACGGTCGCCGCCCTGCACCGGCAGGTTGGCGCCGAAGTCGTCCGGCAGTTCCGGATCACCCCCGTGGCGCAGGTGCGCCTGCCCCGGCAGGTCTCCCTGGCCCAGGCCGCCAAGCAGTACCTGGCGGATCCCGCGGTGGCCTATGTCGAGCCGAATTACATCCTGCGCCCGGTCGCAACGGTGCCGGACGACCCCCATTACGGTGATTTATGGGGCATGGAGCGCATCCGCGCGCCAGAAGCCTGGGACATCACGCAAGGCAGCCAGGAAATGGTGGTCGGCATCATTGACACGGGCATTTACACCGCCCACCAGGATTTGCAGGCCAACATCGCGCCGGGCAGCTACGATTTTGCCAACGACATCCCGGACCAGCAGGACAACCACGGCCATGGCACACATGTGTCCGGAACCATCGGGGCCGTCGGCAACAATGCCCTCGGGGTGGCGGGCGTGAACTGGCAGGTCAAGATGATCGCCCTGAAATTCCTGGATCCCTATGGCAGCACGGCCGACGCGATCGAGGCCGTCGAATATGCGGCCACCAACACCGCGCTCAAGATCAAGATCACCAACAACAGCTGGGGCGGGGGCGGGTACAGCCAGGGCCTGTACGACGCCATCAAGAAAGCCGGCGAAGTCTACGGGCAGCTGTTCATTGCGGCGGCGGGCAATGACGGCGAGGACAACGACGCCTATCCCCATTATCCGTCCAGCTATGACCTGCCCAACCTGATCGCGGTCGCAGCCATCGATTCCGCCGGGGAACTGGCGGACTTTTCCAATTACGGCCTGGAAAGCGTGGATCTGGCCGCGCCCGGCGTGGACATTCTCAGCACCGTCCCCGGCGGCGGGGGGGATGCGCTGGACTCCTACAGCGGCACCTCCATGGCCTGCCCGCACGTGGCGGGGGCGGCGGCTCTGCTGTGGAGCCTCAATCCGGATTATCCCTACACCGTGATCCGGGACGCGCTCCTGACGAGTGTTGCGCCGAATGCGAATCTGGATGGCAAGGTGGTCACCGGCGGCGAGCTGGATCTCTACGCCGCAGTGGCGGCGCTGGGGCCGCAAGTTGCGCTGGACCGGCCGGCCTACCAGTCGGATGCCACGGTCCAGGTCACCGTGAGCGATCCGACCCTGCCCGCGCCGCTGCCGGCGGACGTGACGGCGGACGGCGAGATCCGGGATCCCGACGGGGTCCTGCGCTGGAGCGATGCGTTGACCCTGCCGTATGACGCAGGCATCAGCTTTACCGGCCAGCTGGCGTTGGCCAGCGGCACCATGGCGGTGGATGGCGACACGCTGACGATTTCCTACACCAGTCCGGGCGGCAAGACCGCGACGGCGGCGGCTCCCATCGACGACACACCGCCGGTCATCAGCGGGGTAAAGCTGCTCAGTCTGACCGAGGATACGGCCGTGGTGTCCTGGGCCACGGACGAGCCGGCGGATTCCCGGTACGTTCTGGCCCAGGCAATTCCGGCCGGCGGATTGGCCACGTTGCTGCCGGAGACGGGCGGGGGCGTGTATGTGGACACGCCGACCGTGGTCGAGGGCGTGACGCAATACGTGCATGAAGTGTCGATCCCCGTCGAAGGCGCAACCCGCTACTTTGTCGCGGTCCTGTCCGAGGATTATGCCGGCAACAAGGCCTCGGCCCCGGCAGATCTGACCTCCACGGTGGAAGACGACTACTTGAAGTTCATCACGCCGCTGCGCCGGGTGGTCTACGAGAACGACATGGAATCCGGCGTGGCCGGATGGACCATCACCAACCTCAACGGGGTGGCCTGTTGGGAGTACGGCATTCCGACCTTCGGCCCGGTGGGCGCCCATTCGGGGATGCGGGCCTGGGGCACCATTCTGGACGGCAACTATCCGCACCTGGCCAAAGCCGCAGTGGTAGGCACGTCCGTCGAGGTGAAACTCAACCCGCGCCTGGAATTCTGGTCGTGGCACCAGTTCGGCGCCGGGGATTTCGGCGTCATCGAGGTCAATGCCGGGGCCGGCTGGGTCAATGTCACGGCCCAATCCTCGTTTGGGGCGAACGTCGTGGAGGGCTCCGCCGCAGAATGGCAGCTGGTGACGGTGGAACTGGCCAATTTCAGCAACCAAGCCATCCGGGTGCGGTTCCGCATCGAGTCCGACGCCCAGCAAACCGCCGCGGGCTGGTATCTCGATGACGTCCGGATTTCCCACGTGCTGCCGCCGGGCATCAGCATCGTGAGCCATGTCATCGACGACCTGGCCGGGGGCGACGGGGACGGTCATGCGGAACCGGGCGAAAGCTTCTTCCTGGATTTGGAGGTCTACAACTCGACCCAGACCCAGGCGCTCATGAATGCCCGGGCCACGGTCACCGTGCCCACCCCCGGGGTGACGTTGACGCCGACTCCGGCCACCGTCCTCTACGGCGACCTGGATCCCGGGGACAACGCCTTCAGCGGGACGCAGCTGCCTCTGGCGGTTGCTGCGGATGTGCCCGGCGGAACGTGGTTCACGGTTTTCCACAGCGCGCAGGCCGACGGCGGCCTCGGGCCGTATCCCGATACGCTGGCGGTGGAAATCGCCGTGCGGGAAAGCGTGACCGGCGTGGTGACGGACCTGTTCACCGGCAATCCCATCGCGGATGCCTGGATCCGCGGCCAGGCACCCGGATATCCGGAGCTCGAGGCCTATTCCGGGGCGGATGGCACCTATGCCCTGCATGGCCTCGTTCCGGGCGTGGCGTACGATATCCGGGCGTTGAAACCCGGCGAATATTCGCCGAGCGCGCCGGTTTCCCGGACGGGCCCGGCCACCGCCAACTTCGGCCTGGGACGGGCCACCGCCAATCCTGCGCCGCTGCTCTTTGTCCTGGAACTGGGCGAGGGCGGCGCGGCGCTGGAGAGCCTCGCGCTGGACAACAGCACCGGCAATCTGCCGCTGGACTATGATCTCCGGGTGGATTATCTCCCGCACCCGGCCATGGCGGAAATCCCGGCTTGGCTGGCCGTGGACCCGGCCGCCGGCGCCGTGCCCGCGGGCGCGGGCGCCACGGTCGAAGTGGCCGTCGCCGCCGCCGATTTGACGCCCTCCGAACAGCCGTATGAAGCGATCCTGCGGTTGATCAGCAATGACATCGGCGGCGAGGACATCCTGATCCCCGTGACGCTGACCGTGGCGGCCAGCCCGGTCCTCTATATCCAGGGCACACGCGTGATCGGCGGCGACGGGGACGCCTATCCGGAGGCCGGCGAGTCTCTGGACATCGATATTTTCCTGGGCAACTCCGGGAGCCAGGATGCGCTGCAGCTGGCGGGCATTGTCAGCTACGGCGGCGGCACCGCCACGACTGTCGACCAGGACGCCGTGTCCTGGATCAGCGTGCCGGCCGGCAGCGCGGCCAGCCCGGTGGTCGATCCCCTGACCGTGCCGCCGGCGGAGTATCCGCGGATCACTCTGGATCCGGCCTTGGCGGCGGGCGAGGTGGTTGAGTTCGATCTGGAAGTTACCGATGTCGAGGCCCGGGTGACCGCCTTGACCTTCGCCCTGACCGTGACCGTGCGCCACGCCATCTCCGGAAACGTGCAGGATATGGCGGCCGCTCCGGTGGAGGGTGCGGTCGTCAAGGTCGTCGGCAGCAATTTCACGGGCCAGGCCCTGACGGATGCCGCCGGCGACTACCAGGTGTTCGGCCTGGTCAACGGCGCCTATGAAGTCTATGTCCTGCCGCCGCCGCCGTACGGCGCGCCGCCCGCCCGGATCGTGCCGGTGGCGGACGCCGATGTCCCCAACGTGGACTTCACCGTGGCGCCGTGGAATGTCACGGCCGCGCCCGATCCCATCGCGGTGACCCTGCGCGAAGGCACGGGGACCAACCTGACGCTGGAAATCGACAACGCCGGAGTCTTCGACGGCTTTGTCGAGCTCGGGATCGAACTCGTATCCGGGATTCCGCATGACCGGGTGGGCGAGGTGGTGCTGCCCGCAACCGATTGGGCGTCCCTGCCCGCGGAGGCGTACGTTCCAGGGGAATTGCTGGTCCGGTTCGAGGACGCCGCCGGCCTTCAGGCCCAGGCCGGCGCCCTGGCCGCGGTCGGCGCGCAGGTGCTGCGTCGCTTCGATCTGGTTTCCGCGGCGCTCGTCCGGGTGCCGGCCAACCGGTCCCTGCCGGCGATCGCCGACACGCTCACCGCGGATGCCGCCATCCGCTACGTGGAGCCCAACTACCGGCGGAAGCCCTTCGCCGTGCCGGAGGACCCGTTCTTCGGGCAGATGTACGGCTTGGAGAACACCCGGCAGACCGGCGGCACCCTGGGCGCGGACATCCGCGCGCCGCAGGCATGGGACATCACGGTCGGCAGCACCGGGACGGTCATCGCCGTGGTGGACACCGGCGTGAAGCTCGACCACGTCGACCTGGCCGCCAACCTGGTGCCGGGCTACGATTGCGGGGACGACGATCCCGATCCCACGCCGGATCCCATTGCCGACGTCGCCGAGCACGGCACCCACGTGGCCGGCACCATCGGCGCCGTTGGCGACAACCGAATCGGCGTGGTGGGCGTGAATTGGAATTCCAAGCTCATGCCGCTGAAAATCGCCACCGTGGTGATCGACCCGCTGACGGGCCTCGAGACCTTGAGCCTTTCCGCGGCGGCGGCGATAGATGCGTTGAATCGCGCGGTGGCCGAGGGCGTCAAGATCAGCAACCACAGCTATGGCGGGAGCTATTTCAGCGGAGTGGAGTATGAAACCATTGCCGCCGCGCTGGCCCAGGATCACCTCGTGGTCGCGGCGGCCGGCAACGATACGCTGAACAACGATGTCTATCCCAGCTATCCGGCGTCGTACAACCTCGACAACATCGTGTCGGTGGCCGCCACGGACCACGACGGGCTGCTGGCGTGGTTCTCGAACTACGGGGAACAGTCCGTGGATATTGCCGCCCCCGGCGTCGACATTCTCAGTACCTATCTGGATGTCTTCACCATGGCGGACGGCTATAAGAGCATATCCGGCACTTCGATGGCCGCGCCCCACGTTGCCGGCGTGGCCGGCTTGATGAAATCCATCGCCCCGTGGGCCACGCCGGCGATGCTGCGGGACGCCCTGATGCTGGGGGCGCGGCGGGACCCGGTCTTGGCCGGGAAGGTCGCCTCCGGCGGCCACCTGGACGCCGCAGCGGCCTTGGAGCAGATCCAGGCCTTTTGGCTGCAACTGGACCTGGAGCGGGGGAACATCCCGGCGGGAGACCGGCTGTCCGTCGAGGTGGCGATCAACGCGGCGGGCCAGCTGCCCGCGGGGACCTATACCGCCAATATCGTCATCCGCGGCGGTGTCAACGTCCTGATGGTCCCGGTGACGGTCGACGTGCTGGCCGCGCCGTTCCCGGTGATCACGGAGGTCCGCGTGGTGGATAACGGCACGGGTGACGGCGACAGCCACGCCGAGCCGAGCGAAACCGTGGATTTGTACATCCGCCTGTTCAATGACGGCTCGGCCCTTTATGCGAATCCGACTGGCACTCTCGCCAGCGCCACGGCCGGCGTGGTGATCCAGCAGGGCACCGCGGCCTGGCCCGGCATTCCCAGCGGGCAGCAGCAGAGCAACACGCTGCCTTTCCGGGTCCGGATGCCGGCCGCGGCCGGGCCGGCGGAATTCACGCTGACGATGGTGCATCCGACCCGGGGGCCGTGGGTGCTGTCCTTCACGGTGCCGGTCGCCCGTCGGCACACCATTTCGGGGGTGGTGCGGGATGCGCAGACCGCGGCGGGGCTGGGCGGGCTGGCCGTGGAGTACTGGGGCGCCGCCGGCGGCCGGGTACTCACCGATGCCGGCGGGGCCTACCGGCTGGACGGCCTGGAGGATGGCGTCTACCGCGTCCGCGCCCTGGGTGAATCCCATGAAAAGTCCGCGGCGACCGTGTGCACCATTGCCGGCGGCAATCAGACGGCTCATTTCTCCCTCCGCCGGCCGGAGGTCGCCTTCGGCGCCACCCAGCTGGAATTCGCGGTCCAGGCCGGGCAGGACCAGGAGCTGGAACTGCTGCTCGACAATCCCGCCGCGGATTCGTTCCAGTTCAGGATCCTGAGCTCCCAGCCGCGCCGGATCGGGCTGATCTCCGACCGGAACAACCTGGCTCCGCTGCAGCCGGTGCTGCAGGCGCTGGGCTGGACGGTGGCGCTGTGGTCGAACAACCTGGCCGTGGCGGACGGCGTGCAGACCGGACTGCATTCCACCGACGAAGAAGTTGTTCTGCCCCAGGACCTCGTCATCCTGGACCTCGGCGGAACCGCCGGAACCGGCCGCCTGCTGTCGGCGGCGGAGGAAACCCTGTTCAACACCTTCCTTGCCCGGGGCGGCAAGCTCATCGTAGTGGGGGCCAACGTCCTGACCCGGCCGGATGACCGGCGCATGTGCGGCCTGGTCGGCGCCGACTCGCTGGACCGCGCGGCCAGCACGGGGACGGTGGCCGTGCTCGCCCAGGCGCTGCCGATCGACACCAACTGGGTCGCCATCCAGCCGGGCGACCGCGTGGCCGTTGCGCCCAGGATCTACGACGAAGCCACGCCCGATGCGGCCGAGACCGTCGCCTCCTTCTTTGAAGTGGATGGCGCCTCCAAGATCATGCGTCGTGTCACTGCCGAGGGCGGCGTGGTCGTTCTTTGGAACGGGAACCTGGATGCCGGGGAATGGAATCAGCGGGGCGTCTGGCAGGATGTGTTGCAGGGCCTGGTCGAGAACGAGCTGCGGGAACCGGTCGCCTGGCTGCACGTCACCCCCGAGACCGCCGGGTTCTCCGGCGGCTCGCTGCCGGTGACGGTACGGGCCGAGTCCGCCGGCCTTGCGATCGGCACCCACCAGGCCGTGCTGCTCGTGCGTGGGAACTATCCCGGCGCCGATGTGCGGACCGTGGCGGTCAGCTTCGAGGTGGCCCGGCCGACCCTGCGCGCGCAGTCCACCACCGGCGTGCAGAACTGGATGGGCCAGTACCTGTCCGGCACCGGCGGGCCCGACGCCAGCCTCTTCCAACTGGTCTACGCCGGCCCGGACGGAGCCATCAATGCGCCGCGGACCGACGGCCAGACCACCGGCGACGATGTCATCCTGCTCACGTTCCCGTTCGGCCGGAACCACGGCCGGATCGGCGTGGGCTATGAATGGCTGCCCGAACACGGCCGCTTTGATGAAAACTTCCAGCACGACCTGATGCCCACGACCCCGGTCCGCAACGTCTACGTCCGCGCCTGGGACGCCGCGACGTTCGTGGATTCCGTCGCCTACGGGGATTCCGGGCTGTACGCGCTGGACCTCTCGGCCGGCGAAACCCACGATTTCGGCACCTGGGTGGTCGACCGCGTGCTGGGCTATCCGGGAACGCCCGGGGCCCTGCCGGACAGCAACGGGGATTCGATCCCCGACGGCTATTGCGTTCTCAACGGAATGGATCCCCATCAGCCCATCCTGCCGCTGGAGGCGGGCTGGACGCAGCAGCAGGCCGTGGGCGACTACGGCACGGCCACCGGCCAGTTCCGGTTCCCGACCCGCCTGTTCCTGACCGAGGCCTTCGTGTTCGTCCTGGACCGCGAAAACAGCCGGATCTCCGTCTGGAACCGCGCCACGCTCGCCCATGTCCGCAACTACGGGGCCAACGGCACGGGGGCCGGGCAGTTCGCCTCGCCGTACGGCCTCGGGAAGGATCCCAATGCCGACCGGTTCGCCGTGGCCGATTCCGCCAATCACCGCATCCAGGTGTTCACCTTCTATCCCGGGACCGGCCAGATCGCCTTCGAACGCCAATTCGGGTCCTACGGCAGCGCCAACGGCCAGTTCAAGAACCCCCGCGACGTGGCCATCGATCCGCTGGGCCGCTTCTTCGTGGCCGACATGGACAACCACCGCGTGCAGGTCTTCGATCCGGAAGGCAACTTCCAGTTCGCCTTCGGCGCGTACGGCACCGCGAACGGCCAGCTGAAATCCCCGCAGGGCATCGCGGTGGACGCCGACGGCATCGTCTATGTGGCCGACACGGACAATGACCGCCTCCAGGGCTTCTCCGGCGGCGGGGCCTTCCTCTGGAAGACGGGCACGGCCGGAAACGGCCTGGGGCAGTTCAACAAGCCCATGGATCTGCAGCTCGGGGCGGGCGGCCGCCTCTATGTGGCCGACACCTCCAATCACCGGATCCAGGTGTTGAATCCCTCCCGCACTCCGGTGGGCGCCCTGGGGCAGTACGGCAGCGGGGACGGCGAAGTCAAGTTCCCGCACGACGCCGCGCCCGCCCTCGACTCGGGGGCAATCTACGTGGCCGACACCTGGAACCACCGGCTGCTGCAGCTCGAAGCCGTCCTGGACGGCGACGGCGACGGCATCGACGACACCTACGAACTGCTCCATGACCTGGATCCCACCAATCCGCTGGATGCCATGGAGGACGACGACGGCGACCTGCTCCTGAACATCGGCGAATACCGCCTGCGCCTGAATCCGCAGGTGGCCGACACGGACGGCGACGGGTACACCGACGGCGAGGAGGTGGCGGCTGGAACCGACCCCGCGGATCCGACCGATGCCCCCCTGTACGTGCGGAACCTCCAGCCCGCCGCGCCCTTCACCTTCACGTGGATGGGCTCGGCCGGCATGACGTATGCCGTGCAGGTGACCTCCAACCTGGTGTCGGCCCCCTGGATGACGATACCGGGTTCGGAAGTGGCCGTCGCCACCTCCGGCCTGCAAGTCTTTACCAACCTCGATGTGAACGTCCCCTGGCTGTTCTTCCGCCCGGTCCGCCTGCCTTAATCCCGCGGAGATCATGGAAATGAAATGCAGCCGGTTTCTGACGCTTCCCGCGGTTGCGGCGGGCCGGCGCGGCGATTTGCCGCCGTTGACAAGGAACCCAACAAGACCTAGGATTGAACAGATGATCGCTACGCTGTTTTTTCGGCCGGAACTCTGCCGGCGCACCCGCCTCGGGGCGGGAACCGTGCGCTGTGGCTTGATCGCGCTTTGCGTTGCCTGCGTTCCGGTTATCGCACCGGCGGAAGCCCCGCCGCCGGAAGCGCCACCCGCGGCCCCGCCACCGGCAGTCGAGGCGGTTGCCGCCGAGACACCGGCGCTTTCGCCGGAAGCCCGGACCGAACGCCTGGACCAGTTGCGCACGCAGTTGATCGCCGTCCGCCGGGACGTCTTCCAGCGCCGCCAGCAAATCGAGGCCGGCGAAGGCGCGCGCGCCTTGGTCCGGGAAATAGAAGAATCGCGGCAGAAGCTGCGGGAGAAAAGCCTGCAGTTGGAAGCCCAGGTGGGCGCGGATGAGCAGTGGCGTGCCTTGCGCGAGCAGGAGACCGCCCTGCTGGATGAATTGCGCGCGTTGAGCCGGCCGGCCGGCGCCGCCGAGACACAGGACGTTTTGGAAGAAGAGCCATGATTTGTAGGACCATGTTTACCAGTCGGGCCGTCTCTGCCAGGAGCAAATGATGAAAAACAAACGGACACCCTTCAGCGTCGTTTCGGTTTGCCTCGGGGCACTTGCCCTGCTGGTCGTGGCGGGGATTCAACCTGCCGTCGCGCAGGATCCCGTATCCCTGGCCATCACGGTGCTGCCGGCCGACTATCAGGGATTGCAAGGGGTGGGTACCGGTACGTATGTCGTCAATCCGGCCGGCCCCTATGTGGAAGGCGATCTCGTCACCATTACGTTGACGCCGACCCCGGTGGGGCCCTATGATAGTTTCGTCTGCGAATGGGGCGGGGACATTCCCGAGCATCTCGGCGAGGGACCCCATATCAACCTGACCAGCATCCAACTGACCCTGGATGAAGACAAGGACATCACCATTCTCTTCAGCCGGGAATACCATCCCGGGGAAGGGGTGGGCGATGTCGACCTCGACGGCCTGCCGGACAAGTGGGAATACAAGTACGGCCTGAACCACAAGAAGGCGACCGGCAACGACGGGCGCACGGGAAATCCCTCCGGCGACACCATGCCGGGCGGGTGGACTCCCGGCACCATGAACCAGTTCGCGTCCGGGGCCTATCCGGCCGTGATCAATACCGACTGGCCCTTCCGCTTCCCCGTCACGGGGGTGCGGCCGCCCGACTATTACATCGGCACGATTCCCTTCAACAACTGGTTCCAGGCCCGCGGCTTCGACGGCTGGTACGGCTTCAATGCCCTCACTGGTTTCAATGACGATCCCGGCACCGACCCGACGCTGCTCAGCACCGCCGGCGACGGGATCTCCGACGGCTGGAAGTATTATTTCTACGGCAGCTTGCTCAATGATGGCGTCACCCTCCTGCTCGAGGGGGTGGCGCTCGATGTGCCCTCCTTCGATCCCACCGTGAGCTGGGCCATCCCGACGCTGCCGCTGCTCAATCCCGCCATGCTGGCCACCTTCGGCTTTGAGCTGGTCGTGGACCCGACGGAGGATCTGGATGGCGATTGCGCCGGCCTCCGGGATGAATTCCTCGCTGGTACCGATCCTTTCCACTGGGACACGGATGCGGATGAGATCGCCGACGGCTTTGAAATCCGGATGGGCCTCAAGCCCATTGATCCGGCCGACGGCACCCGCAATCCCTCCGGCGACTACATGGCCTATTACGACGACGGCGTTTCCGAATTCCGCCACCGGCAGGTGTACGACGAACTGGGATTCGACCCCCGCACCGGCTGGGGTGAAAATTATCTGACGCGCGGGACGGTCCGGGCCCTCTCCGGCCAGGAAAACACGCAGCCCTTCAACAACCGCGAGAAATTCCTGGCCACCCTCTACCTGGGCTTCCTCCAGGGCGGGTTTTCCTGCGCCAATTTCAACAGTTTTGCCGTGAATCCGTTGAGCATCGACACGGATACCGACGGGATTTTCGACGGCTGGGAGCTCTATGTGGGGCTCAATCCCGTGAACCAGGACGACGCCATTGTGGACGGGGATGCGGACGGCTTGAACGCCTTCCAGGAATTCAGCGCCTACGACATCAATCTGACCCGCGGAGCGAGCTGGCCCAACGGCCGGACCCATTTCGACATGGCCTGGCTCAACAAGGTCTGGCCGTCCGATCCCAATGTGGACGACACCGACGGCGACGGCCTGATCGACGGCGGCGAGGGCGGCTACAGCGACAAGGATCTCCCGGGCGGCGAGGACGCGGAAGGCAGCCTGGCCGTCCTCAAGTACGCCGGGGGCGTCATCAACTGGAACAACAGCTGCTACATCGGCTGCGGCCTCAACCCCACGACAGCCGACACGGACCGCGACGCCATCCCCGACCACTGGGAGGCCCGCTACCGCTCGACGATCTATGACATCACCGACCTGGACGGCCGCAACGGCATGGACGGCACCCACAAGGACGCCCCGGCGGATTATGACGACGACGGGCTGGTCAACTACCAGGAGTACCTGAGCGGGTCCGTGCACCACTGGCGCTATACGGAATGGATCGCCAACCAACCGCTGGGCAGCTACGACCCCATGCTGTTCTTCGGCGGCACGCCGTTCCCCTGGGATTGGAACAGCCAGCAGAACACCTACGACTATTATTACATCAACCACGTCAACAACCGGTACACGGCCACCAGCCCGCGCGTCGCCGATACCGACTGGGACGGCATGGATGATTTCTGGGAGATCTATCACGGCTTGAATCCCATGTACGGGACGCTGGACATCCACCAGTCCATGGTCCTCGGCGCCACGGTCTTTGCCGGAGTACCGCCCACCTTCGACATCCGCCTGTGGCCCTTTGTCGCCGGTTCCCCGTTTGCCGACCCGGACCAGGACGGCTTGCCCAACTCGGATGAATCCATTCAGGCCAATGTCCCGGCTCCGGCCTACTACCACACCAGCCCTTCGCCGCTGTGGGTCCGGGACACCAGCTACCAGCTCAGCTGGGTGAACCTGTATTACGGCCTCGGCAACCTGCTGAATTACTGGTATTGGGGCTCGACGATTCGTCCGCCGCCGTCCTATATGTTCTCGTTTGCCTCCAGCGAAGGCTTTGACTCGGACAGCGACATGCTGGGTGACCGGGCCGAACTCGTGCATACGCCCACCAGCCCGGGCAGCACGGATCCGCTGAACGTGGAATCGCCGCCGCGCCGGCGCGCCCTGTATCTCGACGGCGATGCCGCCGCCCGCACCCGCGGCCGGTTCCTCCATCCCGCCTACGCCATGACCACCTTCACCATCGAGACCTGGGTCCGGGCCGTCAATCCGGCCAAGGGCGAGATGCAGGTCATCTTGGAACGGCCGATGACCGTGCCCAACGGCAATCTCATGGGCTTCCCGGAAGGCAACCGGCTCAATTTCCGGCTGGCCCTGGATGCCAATGGGCAGCCGTATGTCGCCTACAACGGGCTGGGCTACGACGCGCTCTACGTGGAAGCCAAGGCCGCCAGCGCCTACGCCCTGCAGGCCGATCGCTGGTATCACCTGGCCGGGGTGTATGACGGGACCGCCAAGCGCCTGTATCTGTACATCGACGGGGAAATGCGCGCCAGCGTGGCCAGCGCCGAACGGCCCGCCAACGGCTGGTTCACCGGGAATCCCGCCTTTGTGTTTTCCGCGCCGATCGTGGTGGGCGCGAAAGAAAACAATCCGGACGGCTGGGTGTCGGGCACGCCGATCCTCGTCGGGTACTATGCCGGGACCGTCCTGACCCAGCCGGACCTGTCGAATTACTTCGAAGGCTGGGTGGATGAAGTGCGCATCTGGAACGGCGCGAAAACCAGCGCCCAGATCGCGCAGGAGCGCATGGCGAAGATGGACCTGGACGATGTGATCGCCAACCGCGCCGCGGTGACCGACACCCCCGCCGCGCCGGAATTGATGTACCTCTACAATTTCAACAACCTGATGGACCCGCTGACCGCGGGCGAAGGCGTCGCGCCCGCCGGCTTCGAGCTCTTGAACGGCCGGCCAAACGACGGCTCCTATCCGAACGTGCCGTGGTGGGGAACCGCCCTCGACCGGTCCACGGTGTATGACAACTACCACTATGTGCCGTGGATCGCCAACATCGCCGCGCGCTTCCCGCTCGATCCGCCGCCCGATTCGCCCTACAACCAGATGATGGTCCCCGTCCAGGTCACCAACCTGGAGATCACCACGACTTCCACCACCAACACGGACGGCGACGTGGTGACGGTCACCAACGTGGCCACCAACGTGACCACCGTGATCCAGCAGCAGCGCGACTTCCCCAACAGCGCCAATCCCTACAATATGGGTTACTATCACGGCGCCACCGAATGGCTGGAGAACCACCCGGACGCCCTGAACCAGGAACACCTGGTCTTCACGACCCGGGACAATTCGCTCTTCAACGATCTGCTGCCCCTGCGCGACGCCCGGGCGGACGCCGCGGTCGAATTGTGGGACGGCGCCGGCGCCGGTGCCAGCATGAGCTATGACTCCAACCGCGACGGCATCCCGGACTGGTGGTACCTCGAACACGGGTTCGATCCGCGCGGCGCTTCCGTGGCCGAAGAGGATCCCGACGGGGACGGCCTCAGCAACTACTGGGAATTCCGCATCGGCAGCGATCCGCACGGCATGTACTCCCAGGATCCCACCGGCCGCCTGACCGACGCCGAATGGGACAGCGATGGCGACACCCTGGCCAATGCGGCGGAAATCTGGACCTGGGGCACCGATCCGGACAATTCCGACACGGACGACGATGGCCGCCGGGACGACCTGGAGGTCACCGAGAACACCTCCGGCATCTATTCGCGGAGCCCGCAGGTGGACCGCAGCCTGGTGCTGGACGGAACCCCCGTGCTGGTTCCGGAGCCCCAGCGGGTGCTTGAAGACGATCTCACCCCGCAGCGTTTCGAAAACCTTGCCCAGTGGCATCTGGCGGCCATGGTGAAGCCCGATGCCGCCCAGACCGGCTCCCTCATCCGGCGGGACGTGGAGGGCGGCGGCATCCATTTCGAACTGGGCCTGAATAACAACGTCCCCTTTGTGCGCTTCAACAACCCCCTGATGGCGACCTACACGGCCAGCGGCACCGACCCGCTGCCGACCGACCGGTTCTCCGCCGTGATTGCCGAGTGGAGCCCGTCCAACCACATTCTGCGGCTCCTGGTCGATGATTGCGTCGTGGCGGCCCTGAACGTCGCCGCGCCCTGCATCACGGGGCGGGGCGCCACCTACATCGGGGAGAACATCACCGGCCGGATCGACGATGTGTTCATCGGCCGCCAATTGCTGGGCGGCGGTATGCCCTCGGCCGACTACGTCCTGATGATCGACGTCTCGGGCAGCATGGCCGCGGAAAGCCGCATGGACCAGGCCAAGGAGGCCGCCACGGTCGCCATCGATTCCATGCCCAAGGGCGCTTCCATGGCGATCATCACCTTCGACAACGAAGTCCAGATGGTCCAGGAGTTCACCGCCGACCGGGACACGTTGAAGACCTTGGTCGATTCCCTGGTCCCGATCGGGAACACCAGCTACAGCGCGCCCGTGTCCAAGATGATCGAAATCATCTCGGGTCGCGAAGCCCCCGGCGGATACGTGGGCATCCTGATCTCGGACGGCGTGCCCAACTCGGGCGTGCCGACGGACACGGATCTGGCCCAGCTCGTGACGCTGGGCGCCAAGGTCAACACCGTGGGCTTCGGCTCCTCGATCCTGGCCGGCAGCACGTTCGAACTGGAGCGCATTGCCACCGGAACCGGCGGCACCTTCTTCCCGGCGCCGGGCGGCTCCGAACTGTCCCAGATCCTCACCGCCATTGTCACCGATGATGCCGCGGAGGACTTCGCCTTCTATCCCTTCGACGACGGCGGCCTGCTGGCGGAGGACTACACCCAGTTCCGGAACTGGGACTACGCCCTCACCGGCGTGGCCTTCGACGCCGCAACGTTCGCGACCGCCATCACGCCCTTCAACTACTCGTTCGTGGATTCGGAAGAGGACATGCCCGTCTGGTGGGAGGAGTGGTTCCTGGCGCAGACCGAGGAGGACGAGCCCGACGACGATCCCGACGGCGACGGCCTGACCAACCTGAATGAATGGCGAATCAGCTTCATGAACCAGGCGCTGGGCCTGCCGTCCCTGAATCCGGTGCTGGCCGACAGCAACGGCAATGGCACCGGTGACGGCAATGAGGATCACGACGGCGATACGCTGATCAGCCGGGATGAACAGGCCCACCACGGCAGCCGGGTGGACCGCCGGGACACCGATGATTCCGGCCTGGACGACAACGGGGAACTCGCGGCCGCCACCGATCCGGCCTATTCCATGATTCCCTACGAAATGAAGGCGCTCCGCTTCGGGGCCTCGGGCGGCGCGGGCGAAATCGTGGTGGCGGACCGGGTCCGGGGCGTGGACACGGAACACCTGGGCGCCGAGGAGTGGACGATCGAATGCTTCGTCCAGCCGGAGGCCGTGCCGCCGCTGGGCGTGGATCAGCCGCTCGTGCAGCGCACCGTGCGCTGCAGCAACTGGCTCAACTACGAACTGGGCATCCGCAACAACGGCAGCAACCAGATCGTACCCTATGTCCGCTTCAACCACTTCAACGACGCCAACCTCACGGAACTGACCGTGAACCTCCCGCTGGAGACGAATCAGTGGGTGCATCTGGCCGGGCGCCTCTCCGATGGCAGCCTGGGCTTGTTCATCAACGGCCAGGTGGTCCGCTCCCAGATCACCAGCTATGATCCGGCCCAGGGCCCGGGCGATACCTATTTCGGCGGCAATGGCTTCGTGGGCCGTCTGAAGGACGTGCGGATCTGGAAGATCGGCCGCCGGGACGTGGACATCCAGGAATTCAGCCGCCGCAATCTGCTCTTCGGGGTGGCCGCTGCCGATTCCGGCCTGCTGCGCGTCGTGGGCGACCAGGGGCATCTGCGCGAAGTGGCGGCCCCCAACACGGCCCGCGACCAGTTGCAGACCTGGACCCTGGAATGCTGGGTGCGCACTTCGGACGACGCCGGCGCCATCATCTCCCGCGTGAACACGGGGAATGTCATCGGCGAAACCGACGATTTCAACTACGCCCTCACCGTCGGCGAGGGCGGCCGGCTGGTCGGCCGGTTTGCAATCCAATGGCGCGAAACGGACACGGATACCAACGGGGTCGTGACCGTTGGCGATGTGGTTGTTAACACCTCGATCAACAATCTGATCTCGGCCAAGCCGGTGAACGACGGCAAATGGCATCACGTGGCCTACACGCGGGATGAGATGAACACCACCCTGTACATCGACGGTGAACTGTCTGCCATCCAGAACAGCCTGCTGGTGCCGATTTCGATCGGGACGGATTACACGGACCTGTCAATCCGCATTTTGGACGGTCCCGTGGAGATCGGCCGCGGCCTTGCGGGCGACATCGACGAAGTCCGCATTTGGAACAACGCGCTCACGACCGAGGAAGTCCGCAGCGCCATGAAGCAGAACCTGTACGGCAGCGAAAGCGGCCTGGTGAGCTATTTCAACTTCGACTTCCAGCAGGGGGTGCATGCGGAAGACCGGGCGGCCGTGCGCAATCCGGACATGGAGTACGGCACGTACATCCCCGGCGCACTGCACGTGCGCACGGTGGACCAGGCACCCCTGGAAAACTTCTACCCGCTGCGGGTCTACGCCCTGACTGCGCTGGTGGGCTACTATCCCGCCGACGATGGCGGCGCCACCCTGGAAAACCTGATCTACCAGAACAACTGGGACTATGCCGGCCGGCTGGTGGGCGATGTGGCGTTTGAAGTGCTCTCCCAGCAAAACCAGCCTTTCTTAAGCGACAGCGACGGCGACGGCCTGCCCGACGGCTGGGAAACCCTGTACGGCCTGGATCCCAACAGCGAACGCGGCAACGACGGCGCCTACGGCGACCCGGACCGCGACGGCCTGACCAACCTGGCCGAATACCTGGCCGGCACCAATCCCACCGATTGGGACAGCGACGGCGACGGCTTCAGCGACTACGACTCCAACGATCCGCTCTGCGTCGGCAACTGCCTGAGCTTCGGCGAATACTTCATGGACGGCGACCTGATCCCGGACGCCTGGGAGATCATCTATGCCGACGTGCTGAGCCCGCTCGTCAACGACGCCGGCACCGACCCCGACGGCGACGGCTGGCACAATCTCGCGGAATACCTGGGAACGGGTTTTGATTTGACCGTGGTGGAGGGCGTCACCAACCGGATGGCCGTGGGGCCGACCCGGCCCGACGACCCCGACTCCTATCCGGTGCCGCCGGTGACCTTCACCTTCCTGGGCGATGCGGCGGCCACGCTGTCGGCCGAAGCCCCGCTCGTGGTCTGGGCCTATTCGGACCTGGCCATGCGCCGGCCGGATGCCCGGACCGTCATCCCGCTGGAGGGCCTGTTCGCCAACGGCAGCACCTGCACGGTCACCAACTGGGATGTCGGCCACCTGCGGCAGGGGAACAACATCTTCATGGCGTTCATCGATGCCAACGGAGACGGCAAGTGGAACGCCGGCGGCACAGCCGGCGAGGCCGAGTGGCTGGGCTTCAGCGAGGGCTTCGCGCAGAGCGGCGTCGAAAACATCCAGTGGGGCTCCGCAGACGTCCGCGTCACCCTGACCGACAAGCCGGCCGGCTACATCCGCTTCTCGTGGGAGCAGGACCTGGCGAAGATCGCCGCGGCGCTCGCGCAGGTGAACAGCACGACCTACATCGTATCGATCCAGCAGATCGGCGGCTCCATCATCTATTCCGCGGTGCGCGACCTGGAATCCATGGATCGGCCGTTTATCACGGAGATGGATTTCCGGCAGGCCGGCGTGGCACCCCTGTACGGGAACTACAAGTGGGCCGTGGTCGGTGGGGCGCCGCCCTCCGATGGTTCCATCGTCATGACCGGTACCAATGTATTTGCCTCGGGCTCGAACAGCATCTGGTATGCCGCCTCCTTGGCCGCGCCGAGCATCTTGTCTCCGACCAACATGACCCTGCCGCATGCCCGGAACCGGCTGCAGCTCCGCCTTTCCAAGAATGCCGCCCAGGTGACGGTTCAGATTCAGCGCGGCGGGACCACCTTCTTGAGCTTCACGGTCCCCGCGCCGGTGGTCAACAACGCCGGCATCGCCGAGATGGACCTGCCCTGGTTGGCGGGCTGGGGAACTTTTACCAATGGCGACTATGCCATCCGCGTCTCGGCCCTCAATCCGCGCGTCAGCTCCGGAACGGCCTCGGCGCCCTTCTCGGTCAACCTGCAGCCGGCGCCCGTCGGGGCCGGCACCATCCGGGGCAAGATCGGCTACTTCGGCACCAATACCGGCGTGCGTGTCGTGGAGGCCTTTGCCGGGGCCGGTTTTGATCAGACCCCCGCCGCCCGTGTCCGGGCGGCCGCCGACGGCAGCTACACCCTGCTGGGCCTGCGCGCCGGGGCCTATCATGTCCGGGGTTTCCTGGACCGGAACAGCAACGGAATGCTGGATGTCGGCGAGCCGTGGGGCTTCCTCAAGGGCGAGCCCTCGGGCGGGATCATCCTGGCCCGCAAAGCGAACCCCAAGGGATCGACCGGCTCTCAATTGCCCTACGCGCTGGAATTCTCCGTGAAAACCCTGGCGCTGACTTCGCAAGGATCGGTGCCGGGCCAGAATCTGCTGATCTATAATTCGCTGGCCTACTGGAAGAACAACGTGGACAGCGACGGCGACGGCCTGACCGACGAAGCCGAACTGGCGCTGGGCACCAATCCCATGCGCTGGGACAGCGATTTCGACGGGCTCAATGACCGGGCCGAACTCGAAATCTACGGCACCAATCCCGCCAATCCCGATACCGACGGGGATACCCTGCTCGACGGATGGGAACTCACCTACCAGGCCTGCGCCGGTCTCGACCCGCGGGATCCCGCCGACGGCACCGCGGACGCGGATGGCGACAACCTGTCCAACGCCCTCGAACAGGCCAACGGCACCAACCCCTGCGACGCAGATTCCGATGACGACGGCTTGCAGGACGATTGGGAAGTCCGCTACCGCCTGAATCCGCTGGTTCCCACCGGCGACGACGGGCCGGACGGCGATCCCGACGGCGACACCCTGCCCAATGCCCAGGAACGGGATCTGGGCACGGATCCCCGGATGGCGGATACCGACGGCGACGGCATCAACGATGCCGACGAGGTCGTCGTCCGCCGGACCAATCCGCTGATGTGGGACTCCGACGGCGACGGCTACAGCGATGGCGTCGAGTTGGCCGCCGGTTCCGATCCCAACAACCGGTTCGACCGGCCCCCCAGCGGCATCACCGCCGGTACCGTCATCACCCGCATCGAAAAAACCGCCACCGGCGCCGTGGTGACCTACAATGTCACCGAGGTGAACCCGGCAGGCAACTCGGCCGTCGTGGAATTCATGGTGAACGAGGATCTCACCGATGGCGCGGGTTGGACCGGGGTCGGCGTGCAGCGGGCGGTGAGCGCCGCCACCACCGGGCTGACCGACACCGTGGTGGATCCGGACGCGGACGGCACGCTCTTCATCCGGCTCCGGAGCAAATAGGGGAGCCCCGGCGGATCCGCCCGTCCTGGCGGATCCGCCAAAAGACGTTGACGCCACCGCGGTATAAAGTTTAAGGTCAACAGGATAAAGGCATCTAGCAAGGAGACCGGACAGGATGAAACGAATTGCTTGGTTTGGCGTTTTGGCGGCGGTGTTCGCCCTGGGCCTCGCGGGATGCGAATGGGAGACCGGCAGCGGCGCGGACAGCTGGAGTTCGGCCTTTGACTGGGTCAACTTCAGCGGCGTCTATCGCGGCACCACGACAATCACCTTGGACTCGGATTATGATCCCGGCACGCCAGCCACAACCAATCTGGCCTCCGCGACCTTTCTGGTGCCTCCGGGTCAATTGGCGCCCGTCGGTCCGCAGCAGGTGCCTCACGGCAACCTGATCCCGGGCTCCGCCTCTATTTCGGTTCCCGGCATCGCCTCGCTGTCGGATCCCGACAAGGACGGAATTCTGACGGGAACCGGCGGGACCGGGCATTTCAATTACTCCACGGGGGAATGGAGCATTCTCCTGGATGCGGCCCCCGCGGAGACGAAGACGGGCGTGGTTTCCTACGCCTATCTCATTGCGGCCGTCGAGCCGACTGGAAATGAAATCGCCGGCACCCAGGTTGACGCCTATTCCTACGTGGTCAACCATCGCGCCCAGGATATCAGCCTGACCGACAACACCGGCGTCCGCTACGATGGCCGGATCAGCCAGATCCGGTCCGCCTCCGGCGCCCAGAACACGGATATTACCCAGGTCGGCACCGACGAGACCATCAACGACTCCCTGCACGCCAAGCTCACTTATTACGAGAGCCCGCTGCCGGAAAACGGCGATGCGATCATTGCCTCCTTCGAAGCCACCGGCTCCGGCGCCAAAATCGTCGGGACCCTTGAGGGCGTGGTGGTCGAAGGCGTCTTTGCCAATCGCACCCTTAACGGCACCCGCATCGCCGGAGGCACCTCCGACGACATCACCGCCGTAGCCTCGTCCATCACCATCACCGTCACCGAGGAGGAGGAAGGCGTGGAGGAAGGTGTAGAAGAGGGCGCCGAAGGCCAGGAAGAGATTGAATAATAACCGGATTCCATAGGAGGCGCCGCGGGTTTCCCGCGGCGCTTTTTTGTCTGTCGGCCAGTCCTCCGCGGCTGGCGGGGAATCCCGGCTGCGTTTTGTTGTCGCCGCGCCCGCTGGGTGCGAGGGTTTTGCCTGTAGGCCCGGCCTCTGCGCCGGGCGGGTGTTCGCCAGCCGCAGAGGGCTGGCCTGCAAATAGGGTGGGGATCAAGATGTAGGCCCGGCCTCTGCGCCGGGCGGGTATTCGCCAGCCGCAGAGGGCTGGCCTGCAAATAGGGTGGGGATCAAGATGTAGGCCCGGCCTCTGCGCCGGGCGGGTATTCGCCAGCCGCAGAGGGCTGGCCTGCAAATAGGGCGGGGATCAAGATGTAGGCCCGGCCTCTGCGCCGGGCGGGTTGGCGCCAGACGATTACCGCGGGACGAAGCGGAAGGTCACGGGGGTCTGGTAGGGTGGCACGGTGTTGGTGTTGACCGTGAGGATCTCGTCGTTGGCGCCGCAGGGCAGGGGCAGGTTGACGATCGCGTAGGGGTCCCAGTAGGTCACGACCAGGGACTCTTCGGCAAATGCCTTGAATTGGCCGTCCTTCACCACGGAGCCCGTGAAGGTCCACGGCGTTTCCGGCAGGACGGCGTTCTCCTCGAGATTCCATAAGAAACTTTCGGCACGGGCCTTGCGGGTTTCCTCCCCGGCCTGCCATTCGACGAAAATATCCACGGGCGCGCCCTGGGGCGGGCCAACCCCCAGCGCCGGCATGGGGGGGCCGCCTTTCAGGCCTGCCAACAGGAGGGCGGCCTGCAGATCCAACGGATTGAGCACCAGCACGAAAACGGATTCGTGGACCTTGCCCTTGATTCCGCAGGCCAGGACTTCGATGGGCCCTTCGATCTGGTTGACCCAGCCGGTGGCCGTGACGGTCTTGGTGGCGGAATCGAGCTGCACGGAGCCCAGCACGGCCGTGGTGCCCTCCCACCGCACGGGGGAAGGCTCCGGCTGGGGCTCGGAGCCTACGGGATAAATCACCGGGGGGGGCGCGGATTCCGGCGCCGGCGCGGGGACCGGTTCCTGGGCGCGGGCGGAAACGAGGATCAGTCCAAGGGCGAGAATACCCAAAGGGCATCGGTGCATATGATCTCCTGTTGTTGGTAGCGGGCAGTGGTTTCAGCATCGGCGGGATTCGCGGCGTCAAGCGCGACGGCCTGGCGGGACGCCGCCACGGCTGCGGCGTGGTCGCCGTTCATATGCAGCAGGACCGACAGAAGGTACTGCACCTCGGAGGAGCCGGGCCCGAGCCGGGCGGCCTGTCCGGCCGCGGCCAGCCCGACGGCGATGTCGGCGCGCCGGGGTTCGGGCAACCGCGCCACGGCGGCGGCCAGGGCTAGCAGGATGGTCGAGTCGTCCGGAAATAGGGTGTTGAGGCGCTCGAATACCTTGCGGGCGCCGGCCGCCTGCTCCTGGGCGAGCAGGGCCCGGCCCAGGCCGTAGAGGGCGGGGTAGTTGGAGGGGCAGGCGCGGATCGCCTGGGTGTAGAGCCGCGCCGCTTCAGCCGGGTCGGCAGCGGCTTCCGCGGCCTGGTTCAACTGGACGGCCGCGGCCGGCAAACGCAAGGTCTGCCAGGGGGCGCCGGCAGCGCCGGCACGGAGGACCAGCATCCCAAGCAGGCCTGCGGCAAGCATACCCCGGGCCATGCTCACTCCTTCAGGCTGACATCGACCATGGCCGGCTCGGTCTGGACCAGAACCACGCCGCCCGGCAGGGCCGCCTGGACGGCCAGCTTGGCGGATTTCTTGCCGCCCAGCCCGGTGAGGTCCACAAACAGCCGGAGATCCTCCGCCGCGACGGATTTCATCAGTTCGGGCCGGCCCTTGATCGTCAAAGTGGCTACCTCCGGGTCGAGCTCTATGTTCCCCGCCCGTCCGGGCGGCAGCATCGGCAGGACGGGCAGATCCGGATACGCGACGCTGACGGAGCGCTCCACGATCGCCATGTCCAGCGTGACCGCCTCGGAATCCAGCTTCACGCCGGTCATGTTGTGGGCGGGCACGAGCGGCAGGCGGCGTTTGTTGATGGAGCGGATGCGCCCGTCCAGGTCCACGGGAACCGTGCTGATGGACTCGATTTCCGCCAACACCTGCGCCGGGCCGGACAGTTCGACGGTGGCGGGCGTGACCGTGGTCTTCTCGATCTCGTAGCCGTCGGGGAGCAGATTCTGGGTCTCGATCTTGACGGAGACCTGCTTGGTGATTTCACGGTCGAGGCGCAGCGTCACGGCGCCGGGGCGGATGAAATCGATGCGGGCGCTGCCGGGCGCGTTGATGTTGGCCGCCCCGAGCACTACGGTGAAGGGCCGGTTGTCCGTGTGGGTGCGGGCGTCCACCGTGGCCTTGATCAGCTCGCGGTTCAGGTAGCGCAGGTCGTCGCGGGTGCCCAGGAAGGCGACATCCACAGTCCGGGCCGAGCAGTCCAGCACGCTCCAATCCGGCGGCGGCTGCACCCCCAGGGGAATGTCGGCGATGATGGTCGAGTTGCTGGTGGCGGCGCGGATGGTGTACCAGACGACAATGGCGGCCAGCACGGATACCAGCCGCAGCCCGCGCGGCGTGCCCAGGAATTTAACGATTTTGGGCAGGATCTTCAAATTCGCGCTCCATCAGTTCTTCGTTGCGGGCCAGGCTCTCGGCCGACAGGTCGAGGTTCTTGCGCAGGCGCTGCCAGCGGCTCTGGGTCTTGGCGCCGCGCAGCAGCACGTAGGACAGGATGCGGCGCAGCCGCTCCTCGTCGAGGCTCCGGATCAGCCGCCCCCGATAGGCGAGGGAGATCGCCCCCGTCTCCTCCGACACGACGACCACCACGGCGTCGCTGTCCTCGGATAGCCCGACGGCCGCGCGGTGGCGGGTGCCGATCTTGCCGATCTCCCGGCCGGACAGGGGAAAGACGCAGCCGGCCGCGCGGATGCGGTCGCCCGCGATGATGACGCCGCCGTCGTGCAGGACGGTCCGGGGATAGAACAGCGTCCGCAGCAGGTCCGCGGTCACGAGCGAGTCGAGCCGGGTGCCGGTCTCCTGCACGGCGCGGGTGCCGATTTCGCGCTCGATGGCAATCAGCGCGCCGATCTTGTCCGCCGCCAGCCCCGCCACCGCCTTCACGATTTCGTCGAGGATGCCCCGTTCGCGCTCGGTGGCGGCGAACACCGGCTGCTTGCCCAGCTCCGCAAGGGCCCGCCGGATCTCGGGCTGAAAAATCACCACGAAGGCGATGACCAGGTAGACCGACAGGCGTTGCAGCAGCCAGTTCAGGGTGTCGAGGTTGAAAATCCGCGTCAGGACCAGCATGGCTACCACCGCGGTGACGAATCCCAGCAGCACCTGCGCGCCGCGCGTCCCTCGGAAGAAAAGGATCATGTAGTAGAACAGCACGGCCAGGACGAGGATTTCGAGCAGCCCGCCCACGCCCGGAAGGGGGATTCTCCGGAAGACGTCCGTCCACGCGCTGTTCATGGTGTCAATCTGCCATGCGCGGCCCGAGGGCGCAAGCGCCAAAGGGCCGGACTCAAAGGGCCGGACTGGCGGCGGCGGGACAAAGAGGGTAGAATGAACACCATGAAACCGGAAATGAAATGGATCTGGGCGGCGGGCCTGCTGGCGGCCGCCGGCCTCGGCCGGACCGCGGCGGCGACCGCTCCGGCGGACGGGGAGGCTCCCATGGAGAAAGTGGTCAAGTCGGATGCGGAATGGCGGGCGCTGCTGACGCCCGAACAGTACCGGATTACGCGGCAGCAGGGTACCGAGCGGGCCTGCTCAGGGGCGTTTCACAACCACCACGAGCCGGGCACCTATCTCTGTGTGGGTTGCGGCCTGCCGTTGTTTTCCTCCGAGGCCAAGTTCGATTCGGGCACGGGCTGGCCCAGCTATTTCCAGCCGGTGGCTGGACGCCAGGTGGCCCTGCGGGAGGACCGCAGCCATGGGATGGTGCGGACGGAGGTGCTCTGCGCGCGGTGCGATGCGCACCTCGGGCATGTCTTCGAAGACGGTCCGCGGCCCACCGGCCTGCGTTACTGCATCAACTCCGTTGCCCTCCGCTTCGTGCCGCGCGCCGCGGACCCATGAAACACCCCTGCCCGCCCGCCGCCTGGGCGGTGGGCTTTCCGCCGGTCGAGCCTCGGCGCGCGCGCGTGCTGGTGCTGGGCACGCTGCCCAGTGTGGCCTCGCTGCGGCAGGGGGAGTACTATGCGCATCCCCGCAACGCCTTTTGGCCGATCATGGGCGTTCTGTACGGCGCGGGGCGGGAATGGAACTATCCGACCCGCCTGCGGAAACTGGCGGCGGCCGGCGTGATGCTCTGGGACGTGCTGCAGGCCGCCCGGCGGCCCGGCAGCCTGGACGCGGACATCCATCCCCGGCAACGGGTGGCCAACGATATCCCCCGCCTGCTGGCGCGGCATCCGGAACTGGAATTGATTGCGTTCAACGGCGGCGCGGCGGAGGCGTTGTTCCGGAAGCACGTGTGGCCGGCCTGCCGGGCGCAACTGGCCGGCGTGGAACGGGTGCGGCTGCCCTCGACCAGCCCCGCCCATGCCACCCGCAGCCTGTCCCGAAAACTGGCCGCTTGGCGCGCCGCCCTGCCGTCCGCAGGATGGGGCAAAGGCGGTCGCCCCAGTCCGTGAACCCATGCGATGTATTATAATAGATCGCATGAGGATCATATTATTGTTACATAACTGATTATATATAATACATAACTTAGAGCACTATAATAAGTAATAGTATACGACCTATAAACGATGTATTATAATACATCGTTGGTATCTTCGGTTGGAGCCGCGAAGGCACGGCGGCGGGCGGGCCGGCGCAGGCCCCCGCAGGGGGAATCGGCAAGCCGGCGATGATGGTTGGTCAGCCAAGATGGGGGCGGACCCATGGAATATGATTTGCCCCCGGATGGAAAACTGGCAATTTGGGGCGGGATGAACGTGCTGGCCTTGGAATTTTCGACAGAGACGGCAAGTCTGGCGCTACTAGCGGACGGCGCGGTGGTCGCGGTGCAACCCGTGGACGCCAGTTCGCGCCGCAGTCAGGGGTTGTTCGATGCGGCGGCTGCGCTTCTGGCAGGTGCAGGCTGGACCTTTCGGGAGATCGGTGCGGTTGCGGTCGGCCGAGGGCCGGGGGCCTATACGGGGCTGCGGGTGAGCCTGACGGCCGCGCACGGCTGGGCCCTGCCGGATCACAAGCCGGTCTGGACGGTGAGCAGCGCCGCGGCACTGGCGGCGGATTTTTTTGCGGAACGGCCGCAACTGGCGCAGGTCGTGGTGTCGGGCGTGGCCCGGCGCGGAACACTCTGGGCCGGCCTTTTCGAGCGCGGGAAGGGGCCGGCAGTGCACCGGGTGGGGGCTTGGAAACTATTGCCGGCGGAGGCCTGGGGCCGGGAATGGCCGGGCGCGCACTGGATTGAACGAAGCCGCCCGCCCCGGGCGGAATGGGTGGGCAAGCTGTTCTTTGCGGGGGACGCGAGCGAGGAACTGCAGCCGATCTACCTGCACCCCGCGGTCACCGCCGCCCCGCGGTTCGATGCCGAGGGCCGGCCGCTGGCTTGATGCGCCGGGCGGCAAAGGATAATATGTCTTTTTCATAAAGGGATTTGAATCATGCAACGGACGATGCTGAAGGCGAAAATCCACCGCGCGACGGTGACGGGGCTGGAACTCGACTACGAGGGCAGCATCGCCATCGATCCCGACCTGCTGGAGGCGGCGGACATCCTGCCCGGCGAACAGGTCCAGGTCCTCAACCTGAACAGCGGCGCCCGCTTCGTCACCTACGCCATCCGCGGCCGGCGCGGCTCGGGCCAGATGATGCTGAACGGCCCCGCGGCGCGCCTGGCCTACCGGGGCGACACCATCATTGTCATTGCCTACGCGCAGGTGGACGACGCGGAGGCCCGGAAGTTCAAGGCGACGGTGGTGCAGGTGGATGCCCGGAACCGCATCCGGAAGATCCTGCGGAAGTAGGAAGGCATCATGGGCTTGTTGATCCGCGGCGGCGAGGTGGTGACGGCGCGGGGCCGCGGCGCCGCGGACGTCTGGTGCGAGGGGGAAAAGATTGCCCGGGTCGCGGCCGGAATCGCGCCGCCGCCGGGGGCGACGGTGGTGGAGGCGGCGGGCAAGCTGGTGTTCCCGGGGTTCATCGATCCGCACGTGCACGCCTGGCTGCCGCTGGTGAACGTGACGGCGAAGTCCGATTTTGCCAACTGCACGCAGGCGGCGCTGCTGGGCGGGACGACCTGCCTGATGGATTTCGCGGGGGCGGGGCGGGAGAAGGACTTCGACGAGGCGTGGGCCGCGTGGCGCGCGGCGGCGGACGGGAAGGCCTCGTGCGACTACGCCCTGCACCTGATGGTCCGGCGCTACGACGCGGAACTGGAGAAGCAACTGGAACGGCTGGCGGCGCAGGGGCTGAAGTCGCTCAAGATCTACCTGGCCTACAAGCCGGCATTGGCGATCGCGGATGAGGACCTGCTGCGGGTGCTGGAGTTCGCGGCGGCGCACGACCTGGTCGTGCTGGCGCACTGCGAGAACGCGGACCTGATCCCGGCGCTGCAGCAGAAGCTGCTGGCCGCAGGCAAGACGGGGCCCGAATGGCACGAACCGAGCCGGCCGCCGATGGTCGAGGCCGAGGGCGTCTGCAAGTTCCTGACCTTCGCGGCAGCGGCGGGTGCGAAGGCGTACGTCGTCCACCTGAGCTGCGCCGAGGCACTCTCCATGGCCGACCGCTTCCGCGGAAAATTGAAGAAATTATACATCGAAACGATGATCCAGTACCTGGTGCTCGACAAGTCGTACGCGGAGCGCGGGGATTTCGAGGGCGCAAAGTGGATCCTCTCGCCGCCGCTGCGCGAAAAGTCCGACCAGGAGGCGCTGTGGCGGGGGCTGGCGGACGGCCGCATCGACACGCTGGGGACGGATCATTGTCCGTTCGACTTCCAGGGGCAGAAGACGCTGGGGCGGGGCGATTTCACGAAGATCCCCAACGGCATCGCGGGCGTGGAGGAGCGCGTGGCGCTGGCGTACACGGCGGGCGTGGTGGGGGGCAAAATCTCCCTCGAGCGGTTCGTGGAGGTGGCGGCGGAGAATCCGGCGAAAATTTTCGGGCTGTGGGGGCGCAAGGGCGCGGTCGCGCCGGGGTTCGACGCCGACCTGGTCGTGTGGGATCCCAACGTGAAGCGCACGATCTCGCGGAAGACCCAGAGCCTGGGCACGGACTACAATCCCTACGAAGGCTTTGCGGTGGTCGGGGCGCCGGAGGTGGTGACGGTGCGCGGCGAGATCATGGTGCGCAACGGGCAGTTCGTCGGCCCGGCCGGGAAGGGCCGGCTGCTGCTGTAGGCCATGGCGAAAGTGACGAGATGAAAAATCGGGGATTTCTTCCGGATTGTGACGGCGCGGAAACCAAGCCGCGTCTTTTCCGCGCGACCGCTTCGCGGCCGACCGCTCGCGGACACGAGTCCAGCTCGGGTCGTCCGCGAAGCGGCCTCATCGGAAAATTCGCGGCTTATTTCCGCGGGAAAGCCCGTAAAAATCCGGAAGAAATCCCCGGTCTCCGCGTTCTGCGGACGGCGGACAAGGGAAGTTTTCCACGGTGTGGAAAATATTTTTCCATAGTGTGGAAAATTCGCCAAAAAGTCTTCCGGGATGTGGAAAAAACCGGTCGATTTTTCCACGGTGTGGAAAAATATTTTCCATTGCGTGGAAAAACGGCGAAACAGTTTTCCATGGTGTGGAAAACCGTGGCGGTGCTGGCGTGGCTGGCCGGCGCGGGGGCGCGCGCGGACGGGCCGGTGGTCCCGTGGTGCCTGGAATGGGACTGGGGGCCGCTGGCTTCGGAGCTGGTGGACGCGGACGGGAACGGGCGGCTGCGCGCGGCGGGCCCGTTCTGGGAGGCGGCCCAGGGGCCGGGCGGGATGCGGCTGCGGGCGGTGCCGCGGCCGCTGTACGCGCGGGCGACCGATCCGGCGACGGACCGGTCGTCGTGGGACTGCCTGTGGCCGGCGGCGTCGGGGCGGGCGTTCGGCGCGGAGCGCTACTGGCGGGCGCTGACGACGTATTTCTTCGACAAGGACCGGACCGATCCGGAGTCGCAGTACCGGTTCTGGATCCTGCCGCTGTGGTTCCACGGGCGGGACGAAAACGGCCGGGGCTACGCGGCGCTGTTCCCGCTGGGCGGGGAGGTCCGCAACATCCTGTGGAAGGACCGGATCCGGTTTTTCCTGTGGCCGCTGTGGGCGCGCAGCGCGGTGAACGACGTGCGGACGACAGACGTGCTCTGGCCGCTTTATTCGCGGACGACGACGCCCGACGGCCACTTGGAGAAGCTGCGGGTTTTTCCCTTCTACGCCCGCACGAAGAACGCGCGGCAGCATGAGAAGCACACGGTGCTGTGGCCCTTCTGGACGCACGCGCGCTACACCCACCCCAAGGCGCCGGGCACGGCCTGGGTGCTGTTCCCGCTCTGTGGCCGGGTGGACCTGGAGGGCCAGAAAGGCTGGATGGTCCTGCCGCCGTTCTTCCAGCGCATCGGCGGCGACCGGCAGACGCGGCTGTTCTGCCCGTGGCCGTTCTTCCAGCGGGAGACGGGCTACCGCACGCGGCTGTCCGTCTGGCCGCTGTGGGGCTACCGCAAGGACGGCGTGCTGGACCGGCGCTACTGGCTGTGGCCCATCATCACCCGCGAGAAGAACACGTGGGGCGGGCGGAAGATCACCCGCTGGAGCGTGGCGCCGTTCTGGAACTGCGTGTCGCAGACGGCGGCCCTGCCGCCAGCGGAACGCCAGGCCGCGGCGGCGGTGGCCAACCGCACGAAGCTTTGGCCGCTATGCTCCCGGCAGGTGGACCGCGAGGCGGGCACCTGCCTCTGGCGGGCGCCGGACCTCTGGCCGGCCGTGCACCCCCCGCCCGTCGAGCGCAGCTGGGCGCCGCTGTGGACGCTGTGGGACTACCGCCGGAACGGGGAGCGGCGCGACCTCGACGTGCTCTGGGGCCTGTACCGCGACACGCGGCGGAAAGACAACGCCCGGGCGGTTTCGCTCTTCCCGCTGTGGCAGCACGAGCGGGCCGCCGGCGGCCGGCGCTGGTCCGTGCTGAAAGGATTGCTCGCCTACGACCGAACCGCTACAAATCGTCAAGTGCGCCTCCTCTGGCTGGGCCGGGTCCGGCTGGCCGCCCCGGGCGGGCAGGGCGCCGGAGCCAAATGATCACGCGCGAGCCCCAGATTTACGATCCGCCGCCGAACGT
This sequence comes from uncultured Verrucomicrobiota bacterium, assembly GCA_964393515.1. GTDB lineage: Bacteria > Verrucomicrobiota > Kiritimatiellia > CAIQIC01 > Lenti-01 > Lenti-01. Next base: position 17,582 of record CAYMTY010000012.1, on the reverse strand, counting down.
GGCGGTGGCGGCGGGCCGCGGGGTCATCGGGGCCTGCCAGGGGTCGGGGCAGGCGCTGCTGCTGCTGCTGGGGGCGGCGGCGCAGGTGCCGCACCTGTTCTCGCGCCGGAACCGCGCCGACGTGCTGCACCAGCTCTACCTGGTGGGCATCAAGAGCCTGGGGGTGGTGAGCGTGGTGGCGCTGTTCACGGGAATGATCCTGGCCCTGCAGGTGGGCCTGGAGCTGCGCCGCTACGGGCAGGAGAACAACATCGGCACGCTGGTGTGCATTTCAATGTTGCGCGAAATGGGGCCGTTCATGACGGGGCTGGTGATCGCGGCCAGCGTGGGATCGGCCATCGCCGCGCAGATGGGGACGATGACGGTAGCCGAGGAGATCGCGGCGCTCGACGTGATGGGGATCAGCCCCCTGCGCTACCTGATGATGCCGCGGCTGGTCGCGCTGGCGGTGATGATGCCGCTGCTGGCGGTCTACACGGACCTGCTCGGGATCTTCGGCGGCGCGCTGGTCGGCTCGATGCAGCTGGGCATCTCGTTCGAGGCCTATTTCGACAACGCCTTCCGCTACGCGGACAACAAGGACCTCTACGTGGGGCTGTTCAAGGCGTTCCTGTTTGGGCTGGTCATCGTGACGGTGGCCTGCTACCAGGGCTTCGCCGCGACGGAAGGCGCGGTGGGCGTCGGGCGCGCCACGCGGCGCACAGTGATCGTGTCGTTCCTGCTGATCCTGGTGACGGGCTATTTCGTGACGAGGCTGTTCTACCAATGATCCGATTCGAGCATGTCACCAAGCGGTTCGGCGCCCAGCCGGTGCTGGACGACCTCAGCTTCGAGCTGGCGCCGGGCGAGACCTTCGTGATCGTGGGCCGGTCGGGGGCGGGCAAGAGCGTGAGCCTGCGGCACATGATCCGGCTGCTGACGCCGGAGACCGGCCGGGTGTGGGTGGGGGCGGATTGCGTCAGCGAAGCGCGCGGGGCGCAGCTGGAGCGGATCCTGGGGCGGTTCGGGGTGCTGTTCCAGAGCGCGGCGCTGCTGCAGTGGCTGGACGTGGAGGACAACGTCTGCCTGCCGCTGCGGCAGAAGACGGACCTGCCCGACGACGAGATCCGGGCGCGCGCGGCCGAGAAGCTGGCGCTGGTGGGTCTGGACGGGGCGGGCGACCAGCTGCCCGACCGCATTTCGGGAGGCATGCGCAAGCGCGTCGGCCTGGCGCGGGCCATCGTGACCCAGCCGGAGATCGTGCTCTACGACGAGCCGACGTCCGGGCTGGACCCGGTGATTTCGCGGCAGATCGACCGGCTGATCGACGACCTGCGGCGGAAGCTGGGCGTGACCAGCGTGGTCGTGACCCACGACCTCTACAGCGCGCTGTTCATCGGCAGCCGGGTGGCGATGCTCCACGAGGGCCGGTTCGTGGTCTGCGCCCCGCCGGAGGAATTCGTTGCATCGGAGCACCCGGTCGTGAGAGACTTTCTGCAGGCCCAGGGCATCGCGGACCTGCGGGATGTCCGGAAGGCGTTCGGCGCATGAAGTTCAAGCGGCAGATTTTCGTGGAAAGCGCGGTGGGGCTGTTCAGCTTCGCGGTGCTGGCGGCGCTGTTTCTGCTGACGGTGGTGCTGAGCCGCGACGCGCTGTTCCGCGCGGAGCGGCCGGTGGAGATCCTGTTCGACAACGCCATGGGGCTGCGGGTGGGCGACTCCGTCAACGCCCGGGGGGTGACGGTCGGCAAGGTGAAGCAGATCGCCCTGAAGAAGGACGGCGTGCACGTGCTGGCGCTGCTGACGATGCCGGTGCATCTGCGGACGGACTACCGGATCGAGGTGCTGCCCACGTCGGTGCTGGGCGGCCGCTACCTGAACATCCACGAGGGCACCTACGAGGCCGCGGAGCTGCCCCGGCAGAAGATCTACCAGGGCAGTCCCTCGACCGACCTGATCGACGCCGCCACCCGCACGGTCGAGGAGATCCGCCAGGCCCTCCACGACGGCATCCTCGACGACTTCCGGGGCACGCTGCAGCAGGCCCGCAAGATCGCCACCCGCCTGGCGGAGGGCGAAGGCACCCTGGGCAAGCTGATCAACGACGACACGGTCTACGGCGACGTGCAGCAGGCCGCCGCCAACCTGCGCGACATCAGCGGCGCCCTGGCCAAGGGCGAGGGCACGCTCGGCAAGCTGATCCAGGACGACGCGGTGTACGGCGACGTGCAGGCCGTCGCCGCGAACCTCAAGGACATCAGCGCGCGGCTGAACCAGGGCGAAGGCACGCTGGGCCGCCTGCTGACCGGCGACAGCCAGGTCTACGACGACCTGGCGGCGACCCTGGCCGCGTTCCGCCAGATGTCCGAGACCATCGCGCGGGGCGAGGGGACGATCGGCCGGCTGGTTTCCGACGACGAGCTCTACACGGAATTCAAGGCGCTGGTGCGCGAGGGCCGGGCGGCGGTGGACGACATCCGCGAAACCTCGCCCATCACGACCTTCACCAGCATTTTCTTCGGGGCGTTCTAGCGCAGCGAGGAGCGGAGGCGGACATGAAGCACAAGGGTTGGAGCGGGACGGCGGCGATTCTGGCGGCCGCGCTGGTGTGGGCCACGCTGCCGGCGGCGCCGGCGCGCGCCGAAACGGGTGCGGATTCCATCGGCGCGGCGGTCACCGTCGGCCTGATGTTCACGATCGTCGTGGTCTACGGGCTGGTGTCGCTGCGGTCCGACGTCGAGCGCTACACGGCCAAAGACGTGGATGCGGCGATCGCCCGCGCCGCGCGGGCGGCGGAGGAATCCCCCCTGGTCTTGCAAGCGATCACGGCGCCCATCGGGCTGGAGACCACCGGCGGGGCGGCCTCCGCCGAACTGGCCGGCGCGGCCATCGGCTGGCGCGTCAGTTTCTAGGCCGCCCGGGGGACGGGGGATTACTCCACGGCGCCGCTTTCCCAGCCGGCGAGGGTGGCGAGTTCGCCGCCCCAGGCGCGGGCGCGTTCGAGTTCCCCGGTCTTGAGGGGGCCGTACATGCCGCCGACGCGGAAGCGCTTGCCGCGCATCAAGGGCTGGTAACCGGCCCGGATCAGGCCGGCGAGGATGGCATTGGTGGCGCCGCCGGGCGACCACCAGATGCGGGTTTCGAAGGCCGCGGCGCGGCCCCGGCCGGGCGGCAGGGTTTCCAGCCACTGCCGCAGGGGGGGATGCGACAGATCGGGCGGACGGGGGAACATGGAGGTCTTCCGCCGGATGTTTTCGCGGATGCCTTCCGTGGGCAGGCGGAAGGCGAACAGCGGCGAACCGGCCACGATCAGATCCACGCCGGCCACCACCGCGCCGGTGGCTTCGGCCGTGGACAGCGCCCGGGCGCCCGGGCCGAGCCCCTCGGCAATGGCGCGGGCCACCGCCGCCGTATTGCCCCACAAAGATTCGTATACCACCACTGCCTTCATGCGCGCTGCTCCGTTCGCTGGCTGTCCGTAATCCTACGGTGCGGAAGGAGCGGCGGCAAGCATTTCCTGCCCGCATTTCCTGCCCGCCGGGCTGCCGGCCGGGGAGCGAACCGGCCTCAGACCTTTTGGACGACGATGCGGCTGCCGTACGCCTCGATGATGCGGACGGGGGTGCCGGCAGCGAGGAATTCGCCGGAGGTGACGACATCGAGGCGGTCGCCGCCGAAGCGGGCGGCGCCGGCGGGGTGGAGGGGGGTCGCGGCGGTGCCGGTCCGGCCGACCAGCGCGGAGGAATCGGGCGCGGCGGTGTAGCCGGCGGCGGCGGCGGTTGCGGCGGAGAGGGTGAGCCGGCCGAACAGGCGGCTCTGGGGAAGAAAACGCCCCAGCAGGAGTGTGCCCGCGCCGGTGCCGACCAGCGCAATGCCGGTCTTGAAGATGGGCGTCTGCAAATCGCCCCAGGATGGCCACCAAACACCGCCGCCGGGAACGATGCGGACCATCGCGCCGACCAGGGCCACCAGCACGAGGGCGATTCCGAAGATCCCGGTGAAGCCGAAGCCGGGGATCAGGAAGATCTCCACCAGGATCAGGGCGATCCCGAGGATCAGGATCACCAGGTCCTCCAGGCCGGCGAGGCCGGCGATGTGGTGGCCCCAGAAAAAGAGGGCGAGGCAGGCGGCGCCCAGGACGCCGGGCAGGCCGAAGCCGGGGGTCTTAATCTCGATGTAGATGCCGAGAAAGCCGATGATCATCAGGATGGGCGCGGCGGCGGCGATCAGCCGCGCGATTTTTTCCGTCGACGTGATCTGCATTTCGACGACGGGCTGTTTGGCCAGCCCAAGGGTTGCCAGGACGGCGGGAACATCCTTGACGGTGCCGGCGGACAGCAGGGGCTTGTCCTCCTTGCCGGGGCGGGCGGCCTCTTCGGCGGTGAGCGTCAGGAGCCGGCCGGCGGGGCTGATGACTTCGTCGCCGATCTTGAACTCGGTTTCGCGGCGGACCATTTTTTCGGCCAGTTCGGGGTCGTGGCCGGCGGTCTGGGCGGCAGAGCGCACGAGGGCGGCGACGGCCGAGACGGCCTTTTCCTCGACGCCCTCGGGCATTTCCTGAACGCCGCCAAAGGGCGTCATCATGATGGGCAGGGCATCGCCGATGACGGAACCGGGGGCCATGTAGATGGCCTTGGTGGCAAGGGCGATGATGGCCCCGGCCGAGAAGGCGTCTTTCTCGACAAAGGTGTAAACCGGGGGCTTGGCGGCCTGGATGGAGCGGACGATGTCGCTGGCGGCGCCGAGGGTGCCGCCGGGGGTGTCCATGACGAAGACGACCGCGGCGGCGTTCCGCTGTTCGGCCTCGGCGAGGCCGCGGCGGATGACGTAGAGCAGGGCGCCCTCGATCTGGCCGCGGATAGGGATGATGTAGACCGGGGCCTCCGGGGCCGGGGCGGGCAGATCGGATTCCGCTGCGGCGCCGGCGGAAACGGCCAGCAGGGCGGCGAACAACAGAAAGATGGCTTTCATGCCCGCCAGCATGGGGCGGGGGGACGGAAAACTCAATATCCAATATCCAATATCCAATACCCAATATCCAATGACCAAGGAAGTAAGCCGTCATCCGCCTCCTCGCGCCGGGCTACCGGCGGGTGGTTGGGCGGATCAGGGTTCAACGGCTCGGTTGTAGGCTGGGGCGTTGACCCGGCGGTTCGGAATGGAACGGGCGCGTTTCTGTACCGGATTCTAGCGGGAAGCCTTTTCGAGCCGGTCCATGAGGCGGGCGGAGGCGCAATCGGGGTTGTGCATGAGGCGGGCGCCGCGGGTGACGTTGCAGAGGCTGCCGCCGATGCGGCGGGCGATTTCGCGCTGGGGGACGCCGGCGCGCAGGAGTCGCAGGATGGTCCAGCGTTTGCGGAGGGCCTTGTATTCGGCGGGGGTCAAAAGGTCGGCGAGGACCCGGCGCATTTCGACGGGGTCGCGGATGGCGCAGAGGGCGCTCAGCAGGTGGGCTTCGATGGCGTTCATGGCGGGGTTCCGGCGGCCTGGTGTTCGAACTGCATATGGTAAAGGCGGCAGTAGATGCCATCGCGGGCAAGGAGTTCTTCATGGCGGCCGCGCTCGGCGATGCGGCCGCGGTCGAGGACGAGGATCTGGTTGGCGCGCTGGATGGTGGAGAGGCGGTGGGCGATGGCGAAGACAGTGCGGCCCTGCATGGCCTCGTTGAGGGCCGCCTGCACGGCGCGTTCGGATTCGGTGTCGAGGGCGCTGGTGGCCTCATCGAGGATGAGGATGGGCGGATTGCGCAGGAGGGCGCGGGCGATGGCGAGGCGCTGGCGCTGGCCGCCGGAAAGGAGCAGGCCGCGCTCGGCGATGACGGTGTCGTAGCCCCTGGGCATGGCGAGGATGAACTCGTGGGCGTGGGCCTTTTTCGCGGCGGCCTCGACCTGTGCGCGGGTGGCGCCGGGCTCGCCGTAGGCGATGTTGGCGAACACGGTGTCGTTGAAGAGGATGGTTTCCTGGGTGACGAGGCCGATGCGGCGGCGGAGGCTGGCGAGGGTGAATTCGCGCAGGTCGCGGCCGTCAAGGCGGACGTGGCCGGCGGTCGGGTCGAAAAAGCGCGGCAGGAGGTTGACCAGGGTGGTCTTGCCGGAGCCGGAGCCGCCGACGAGGGCGACGAGTTCACCGGTGCGGGCGGCGAAATCGATGCCGTCGAGGACGCGCGGCTGGCCGGCGCCGTAGGCGAACGAAATGCCCTCGTAGCGGATTTCGCGGATGGGGCCGGCGAACTCCGCGGCGCCGGGCAGGTCGGCGACGGTGTCTTCGGTGTCGAGAATGGTGAAAATGCGTTCGGCGGCGGCGCTGCTCTGCTGGATGACGAGGTGGACGCGGGACAGCTTCTTGGCGGGGTCGTACATGACGACCATGGCGCCGATGAAGATGAAGATGTCGGCCAGCTGGAGACCGGCGTGGCGAGCGTAGACGAGGATGGCGCAGGCGGCCAGGGCGGAGAACAGTTCCATGAGCGGGTTGACGGCGGCCTTGGAGGCGATGATCTTGACCTGCCGGCGGAAGAAATCGAAGCTGTGCTTCTCGAACCGCGCCTGCTCGCGGGTTTCGGTGCCGAAGGCCTTGACGATGGCCGCCCCGGCGATGACCTCCTGCTGGAGGCTGGAGAGGTCGGCGATGCGCTCCTGGCCGGCCTTGGAATGGCGGCGGACGCGCTTGCCGAACAGCAGGACGGGCAGGACGCACACGGGGAAGATCGCCAGGCTGACGACGGCCAGGCGCAGGTCGATGAGCAGCAGGGCGGTCGCCGCGCCGAGGAGGACGAACGGCTGCTGGACGAGGTCGCAGATGACCTCGGTGATGCCGCGCTCGATGAGCTGAGTATCGTTGAGGGTGCGGGACATGAGTTCGCCGGTGCGCGAACCGGTGAAGTAGAGCAGGGGCAGGCGCAGGATGCGGGCGAAGAGGTCGTTGCGCAGGCCCATGACCACGCGCTGGGCGACCCACTCGATGAGGTACTTGCTGAGGAAGAAGCTGAGGCCGCGCAGGAGCACGAAGAACAGCACGAGGCCGAGCACGAGGGCGGTGACCAGCCAGCTGTTCCCCGTCTCGCCCGCGAACCAGCGTTCCGCCCAGGCGGAGACGGCGGTCTGCAGGCGGGTGGCGGCGCCGCCGAAGACCTGGGTCATGCCGCCCTTGGCGGAGGCGAACAGCCCGAACAGGGAGCCGCCATAGGTCATGCCGAAGAAGACCGCCAGCGCCAGGCGGCCGCGGTACGGCCGGGAGCGCGTCAGCACGCGCAGGTAGATCTGCCGTTCGCGGTCGGACAGCTTGCGGGTTTCCGCGGTCATGCGCCGAGGGATTCCAGGTAATGCATGGCCTCGATGGCGGCGCGGCAGCCGGCCCCGGCGGCGGTGACGGCCTGCCGGTAGCGGGCGTCGGCGACGTCGCCGGCGACGAAGATGCAGCAATGCTTGGTCAGGACGCCGTTGGTGACGAGGTAGCCGTTGGCGTCGCATTCCAGCGCGTCCTCGAAGGGCCTGGTGGCCGGTTCGAGGCCGATGGCCACGAACAGCGCGCCGACCTCGAGGAGGCTTTCGGTGCCGGTCTTCACGTCGCGCAGCTTCAGGGCGGTGAGTTTGCCTTTGGCCGGGTCGATCAGTTCCGCGACCACGGAATTCCAGCGCACCTGGATCTTGGGGTGTTCCCGCACGCGGTTGGCCATGATCTTGGAGGCGCGGAAGGCGTCGCGGCGGTGGATGACGGTGACCTGGGAGGCGAAGCGCGTCAGGAAAAGGGCTTCCTCCATGGCGGTGTCGCCGCCGCCGACGACGGCGATGTGCTGGCCGCGGTGGAAGGCGCCGTCGCAGGTGGCGCAGTAGGAGATGCCGTGGCCGGCGAGTTCCTTTTCGCCGGGCAGGCCGAGGAGCCGGTGGTCGGCGCCAGTGGCGATGATGACGACGTCGGCGGCGATCGTGGCGCCGTCGGCGAGCCGGAGGTCGGCGCCGCCGCCGGGGCGGGGGATCAGCTTTTCCACCTGGGCGCTTTGGAAGCGGGCGCCGAATTTCTCCGCCTGCCGGCGCAGCAGTTCGATGAATTCAAAGCCGGCGATGCCGTCGGGAAAGCCGGGAATGTTCTCGATGAGGGGGGTGGTGATGAGCGGCCCGCCGGGGTTGGGGCCGTCGAGGACGAGGGGGGCGAGGCCGGCGCGGCCGGCGTAGAGGGCGGCGGTCAAGCCGGCGGGGCCGGACCCCAGAATGACCAGATTTTTCATTGGCGGCATGATATTCGCCGGCGTCCGGCGGGGCAATGCGGAAATGGGCGGGGGCGCGGCGGCGGACCTTTAATCGGAGCAGCTTCCGCCGTCCTCGTCATCGGCTGTGCCCGGCAGGCCGGCGAAGCGGGGTTTTCGCCGGAGGTATTTCGGCAGCCAGGCGAGGACGGCGAACAGGCCGGCGCCGGCGAAGAGGATCAGGAGCACGCGCCAATCCATCTGGCCCCGGGCGAGTTTGCCGGCGGCCTTGACGGTCCACAGGAGCGCGAGGATGTTGGGGATGATGCCGACGGCGGAGGCCAGCAGATAGCGCCAGAACGGGATGTTGGTGAGGCCGTAGGCGTAGTTCAGGACGCTGAACGGGTTGACCGGCAGGAGGCGGGTGAAGACCACGATTTTCCAGCCTTCGCGGCGCATGCTCTCCTCCAGCCGGGCGAAGAGCCGGGTATGGCCGATGCGGCGCTGGAGCCAGCCGCGGGCCAGGTAGCGGGCGATCAGGAACGAGGCAGCCATGCCGAGGGTCAGCCCGGCGAGACAGATGGGCAGGCCCCGCCCCACGCCAAACAGCAGTCCGACGACGATGCAGACCAGAGTGGTCGGCAGGCTCAGCACGGTGAAGAGGGCGTTAAGCAGGATGCACAGCAGCGGCCCCCAGGCCCCGGCGGCCCGCACGGCTTTCCGCAGGTGCGGCAGGTCCCAGCGGTCGAGGAAGGCCGTGATTTCGGGCCAGTAGACCGCGGCCAGGAAACCCGCCAGCGCAACGGCCGCGAGGGCCCAGGTCCGCTTGCGCTGGTAGAACGGGCGGCTCACGGGTTGTCGCCGGGCAAAACCACGGCGGTGGCGTCGCCGGCGGCGGCGAAGAGGGATTCGGCGGCGGCGCGGACGGCCTCGGGCGCGAGCTGCTCGAGGCGCTGGGCGGCATCGAGGGAGTGGGCGTAGCCGAGGCCGAGCAGTTCGTCGAGGGCGCATTGCTGCGCCAGGCCGGCGTTGTTCTGCCGGACGCGGGCGGTTTCGGCCTGCAATTGCGCGAGGGCGCGGGCGAACTCTTCGTCGCGCAGGCCGGCCTGGCGGAGGCGGTCGACCTGGGTCTGGATCTGGGTTTCGACCACGGCGCGGCCCTCCGCGGTGGTGCCGGCGTAGATCATGAAGAGGCCACCCACGGGCCCGCTGAAGTGCAGGGCGCCGGTGTAGTAGGCCAGACCGCGCTTGTCCCGGACCTCGAGGAACAGGTCCGAGGACAAGCCGTTGAGGGCGTCGAGAAGGACGGCCACGGCGTCTTCGCGCGGATCGCCGGCGGCGATGCCCGGCCAGGCGCGGACCAGGACGGTTTGCTTGAACGGCAGGCGCTTTTCGGCGCGCACGGGTTGGGCCGGAGCCGGGGGCAGGGGCGGCCAGGCGGGCGCAGGATTGCGGGGCAGGGCGGCGAAGGCCTGTTCCACCTGCGCGGCGACCGCGGCGGCGCGCACGTCACCGAACACCGCCAGCACGAGGTTGGACGGACCCAGCAGATTCCGGTGGTGGGCCAGGAGCGTGTCGCGGGAGAGGGCGGCCACCGTGTCCGGGTCACCCAGCGGGGAGAACCGGTAGGGGTGCCCCGGGAAGAAGCTCTCGCGGACCATTTGCTGGGCGTGGGTGATGGGGCGTTCGAGTTCGCGCCGGATGGCGGCCAGCTGCAGGGCCCGCTGCTTGTCGAGCTCGTCGACGGGGAATTGCGATTCAAGCAGGCATTCCGCCACGGTGGCCAGCATGAGGGGCAGGTCTTCGGAGAGCCCCGCGGCGTTGAGGCCATAGCTGTTGCGGCCGGAGAAGGCGGACAGCGCGATGGCGCGGGCTTCGAGCATGGCGGCCAGTTCCGGGGCGGTGTGCCGCGACGTGCCGCGCGTGAGGAGGTCGGAGGTCAGTTGGGAGAGGCCGGCCTGCCCCTCGGCCTCGGCCAGGAGGCCGCCGCCGAGGACGGCGGCGACATAGGCCATGGGCAGGCGCGGATCTTCGCGGACCACGAGTCGCAGGCCGTTGGACAACGTCAGCAGTTGGACCTCCTGGCCGGCGGCGGCCGCGGCGGCGGGGGCGGCGGCCGCGGCGGCCGCGGGGGCGAGGATGGCCCACGAGCCGTTTTCGGGGCGGAGGTATTTGCGGGCGACGCGGGCGAGATCGCCGGGGGTGACCTGCCGGACCTGCTCCAGGTAGGTTTCGACGTGGCGCGGATCGCCGGCATAGAACTCGCCGGAAGCCATGGAGCCCGCCTGGCCGTCCATCGTGGCGAGTTCCTGGATGGCGCCGGCCAGCACTTCGCGGCGGGCCTGTTCGAGGCGGGCCGGGTCGAACGGTTCGGCCTGCCAGCGCGCGACTTCCGCGCGCAGGGCGGCGATGACGTCCGCCTCCTTTTCCGGCTCGCATTCGGCGGAGAGGCCGAAAAGGCCGGGATCCTTGGGCGTGTAGCTCCAGGCGTCCACGTTGAGAACGAGCCGGCGTTCCTCGCGCAGTTGCTTGACGAGGGGGGAGGCGCGGCCGGAACCCACGACGGAAGCCAGGACGTCGAGGGCGGGCGTGTCGGGATCGGCCAGGTCGGTGGTATGGAAGACCCAGTTGATGCGGGTGACTTCGTAGGCGCCGGTCTTGCGGCCGTGGCGCTCGGCCAGTTGCGGGGGCTCCGCCGGAACGGGGGCCGGCGGGCGGGCCGTGCGGGGAATCTTCTCCAGGCGCTCGCGGACAGCGGCCTCCAACTCGTCCACCGGCACGGCCCCGGCGACGGCGAGGATCATATTGTCGGGCGAGTAATGCCGGCGGTGGTAGGCAACGAGGTCGTCGCGGTCCATGGTGACCAGGATATCGCGCCAGCCGATGACGGGGATGCGGTAGGGGTGGACGCGGTAGGCGGTTTCGCCGGTCAGCCGGCCGTGGACGCGGCCGGGGTCGTCCTCGCCCATGTCGACCTCGCGCAGGATGACCTCGCGCTCGCGTTCCCATTCGTCGGCGGGGAAGGAAGGATTGAAGACGGCATCGGCCAGGACATCGAGGCCGGTGCGCCAATGGGCGGCGGGGAGCGAGGCGTGGAACACGGTGCGGTCGGTCGAGGTGTAGGCGTTGATCTCGCCGCCGGCGTCGGCGATCTCCTGGGAGACCTGGCCGGGGCCGCGGGTCGCCGTGCCCTTGAAGACCATGTGCTCGAGAAAGTGGGCGAGACCTCCGCCGAGTTTTTCATCCTCGTGGATGGAGCCGGCGCCGACCCAGAACTGGAGGGCCACCAGCGGGGCGCTGCGGTCCTCCTTGAGCAGGACGACCAGGCCGTTGTCCAGCACGAGGCGCCGGACGTGGGTGTTGGCGGCTTTCAAGACATCCACGGGATCCTGGGACATGGCGAACTCCTGGGTAAGCAGCAGGGCGGCACAAGCGCCGAAGTGACGGACCATCCGGTTCATGGCGGGAAAAATAGCACGAAAAAGCGAAAATGACAGGGGGAAACGGTTCGCATTTGCGTTTTAGCCGGCCGGCGGCTAGCTTGAAATGAACCGGGGCGGATACACATGAAACGGATATGGACATGCGGGTGGCTGGCCGGGCTGGGGCTGGCGGTCTGGGCGGGGACGGCGGCAGCCCAGTACGCCACGCCGGTGCGCGTCAGCTGGATGGAGGATCCGGCCACCACTGCGACCATCGCGTGGGACACGCCCGTGCCGGCGCGCGGCACGGTGCGCTACGGCTTGACCACCAACTACGCCGGGATCGTCCGGGACGGCGGCGGCGTGTACCGCCACGCGATCACGCTGCGCGGTTTGCAGCCCGGCACCCGCTACTTCTACGAAGCCTCCTCCACCGCCGGAGATCTGCAGGCCGGCACGTTCCGGACCGCGCCGGCGGCGGGCCAACCGCTGCATTTCGCCGTGCACGGGGACCTTCAAGGCGGCCTCGACTACACATGGGCGCAGGGGGTGGCCGCCCGCATCGCGCTGGAGGATCCGCAGTGGATCCTGCAGATGGGCGACATGTCCGACGAGGCCTATACCAACGCGGGCTTCTCCACGTGGACCAACTTCTTCCAGATCTGCTCCCAGGAGCTGGCGCAGGCCGTGTTCATGCCGCTGCTGGGCAACCACGACGATCCGGACAACGCCGGTGTGCCGAACCACGAGCGGGGAATGTACCACCGCCTGTTCGCGCTGCCGGAGCCGTCCCTGGGCCGCGCGTACTATGCGTTCACGGCCGGCAACGTCCGGTTCATCGGTCTGAACACGGAGGAAGCAGCCCCAACCCAAACCAACTGGCTGGCCCGCGAGCTGCAGGCCGCGGCCAACGACACGAATGTCACGTGGATCATCGCCGCCTGCCACCGCCCGCCTTATTCGCAGGGCGAGCGGGAGGGATGGGGCGAGGGCAAGACCAACTGGTCGCCGCTGCTGGTGAAGTACGAGGCCGACTGGCTGTTCAGCGGCCACAGCCACAACTATCAGCGCACGGTGCCGGTCCGCGGCGTGCGCTACCTGGTCAGCGGCGGCGGCGGCGGCTATCCCTACGGCTCCGCCGAGGGCGAGCCGCTGCATGCCTTCGCCACGACCTGTTACCACTACGTGTCCTGCCACGTCACCGGCGACGTCATGCAGGTACGCGGCATCCGCAGCGACGGCCTGGTGTTCGACAGCGAGACCATGACCCACCACCGGGCCGTGCGCGTGGAACCGGCGTTTCCGCTGCGCGGGCAGACCGCCCGGATTTTCTTCCACGCCGCCGAAGGGCCGCTGGCCGTCGCCGATCCGGTCTACATCCATCTCGGACAGGACATCTTCACCAACGCCTTCGCCGATGCGCCGATGACGTGGGATGCCGTCCGCCAGCGCTGGGTGTACGAATCCACGGTGCCGGCCACGGCCACGCAGCGCCTGGCGTTCGTCTTCCACGACGGCGCCGGAAACTGGACGAATAACTTCGATCATAACTGGCAGGCGCTGCTGGGGCGGGTGGATCTGGCGCCCGCGCCGCCCACGGCCGGTTCCAACGCCACGCTCCGCTACGAGGCCGATTTGGGGCCGCTGGCGGGCGCCACGCAGGTGACGGCCTGGGTCGCGTGCACCGGCGGCCGGTTTCCGGCGACCAATCCCGTGCCGCTGGCGAATGTCTCCGGCGCGCTCTGGGAGGCGGAATTCCCCGTGCCGGCTCATGCCTCCGACCTCGCCGTCGTGTTTACCGCCAACAACGGCCGGGACGACAATGACCACCGCACGTGGCAATTTGCGGTGGCGGGCGCCACCAACCGGGCCTGGCCGCCGGCGCCGGTGGCGGACCTCCATTCGCCGGTCATCACCAGCAATCCCACCGGCGCCCCGCCCAACAATGTCGGCGACAATTTCGACCTGGCGATGACGGGGCCGCCGCTGGCGGCCCAGGACGCCGTGCTGGGGTTCGGGGATTTCGGGCAGATCTGGGTCAACGCCGACGAAACCCATCTCTATTTGGGCGGCCATGGCCTGGACCTCGGCGGCAGCAACAACGTGCCGATTCTGTTCCTCGGCGTGGATACGCTGGCCGACGATGCGTGGAACCTCTGGCACAAGGCGGGTCTGCCCAACGCGCTGGACTTCCTGCACAACGTGCGCTTCACCGAGCCGATGGACATCGCCCTCATCCTGGGCAACCAGTATGGAGACGGGTCCGGCTACACGAATTTCACCCATGGCGGCTACGACTTCGGCCAGGGCATCTATTACCTGGGTACCAACAGCGGTGTGTTTGTGCCGCTGGCCGCGGCGCCGCTTTCGCAGTTCGACGGGGAGGGCACCACGCCCTGTCCGACGGGCGGGGACGGCTCCAGCCCGGAGACCACCCGCTGGGAGGCGGCGCTGCCCTGGGCGGCGCTCGGCGCGGCCGGGCCGGAGGCGGCTTCCCACCTGTTCCTCTGCGGCGTGATCGCCTCCGACGGGGTGAGCGCGAACGACCGCTATCTCTCGCGCACCTTTCTGGGCGAGCGCGCGTGGGGCGCGCGCGACGGGTACGGGCAGTACGCCTACAACACCGTCCACCTGCGCCCGCTGCGCGTGAACCTGCTGCATGCGGACCTGCTCGGCGACGGCCTGTCCAACGGCTGGCGGCAGGAGGAGTTCGGCACGCCCGCCGGGCCACCCGCCGACGAGGATTCCGACGAAGACGGCCAGCCCAACGGCGCGGAGGAAACCGCCGGGACCCGCCCGCTGGACCCGGATTCGCGCTTTGATCTCGCCATGGACGCCGCGCAGCTCCAGTGGCCGTTCGCCGCCGGCCGGGCCTACGATGTCTACTACACGGCCGACATGCGCCAGCCCTTCCTGCCGGCGGTCGCCGGCCTGGCCACCGACCGCTACGACACCCTCTCCAACGGCTTCTACCAGCTCCGCGTGCGGAAATAGGCCGCGCCGGAAAAGTTTTCCACACTGTGGTCCGGCCGCTGCCGGATTCCATAGCGTGGAAAAATCGCCGGCAGCCGGGGCCGGCCGGTCAGGGGGCTTCGGCCACGAGGCTGAAGGGGCCGGCCCACGTGATGCGGGCCGGGATCAGGTCGCCGGGGGCGGCGGCGGAACCGTCGACGAACACCGGTTTGTAATCCGGGGTGCGCCCGTGACGCCGGCCGTTCTTCTCGACGGTTTCGACAAGGATTTCGACGGTCTGTCCGCGCAACGGCGCGTGCTTCTCCGTCAGGCGGGCGCGGAGCTGGGCTTCGAGGGCGACGCGGCGACGTTCCTTTTCCTCCGCAGGGACGTCGTCGGGCAGGTGCCGGGCGGAGTAGGTCAGGGGCCGGGGCGAGTACTTGGCGACGCGGATCATGTCGGGATTGACGCGGCGCATGAGCGCCAGGCTTTCTTCAAACTGCGCCTCCGTCTCGCCGGGAAAGCCGACGATCATATCGGTGGAAATCCCGACGCCGGGGAGGGCGGCGCGGATTTGCGCGACGAGGGCTTCGAACTCCGCGGCGGTGTAGCCTCGGCGCATGGCGGCCAGAATGGCGTCGGAGCCGGCCTGCACCGGGATCTCGAAATAGGGGCAGAGGCCGGGGGTCGCGGCGACGGCGGCGATCAGGTCGGCGGTGATCCATTTCGGGTGGCTGGTGAGGAAGCGGGCGCGGACGATGCCGGGGACGGCGGCGACGCGGCGCAGCAGCTCCGGCAGGCGGATTTCGCCGGGGCGGTCCAAGCCGTAGCGGTCGACGATCTGGCCGAGGAGGATGAGTTCGCGGACGCCGCGCGCGGCCAGCGCGGCAGCTTCGGCGAGGATGGCGGCGGCGGGGCGGGAGCGTTCGCCGCCGCGGCGGTAGGGGATGACGCAGTAGGTGCAGGCGTGGGAGCAGCCGAGCACGACGGGGAGATGCGCGACGACAGCCTGCCCCGCCTGAGAGGCGGGCAGGGGGAGGATTTCCTCGGCGGCCTTCGCGGGCGGCAGGGCGCACCCACGCGCCTGGAGGAATGCCCGCAGCGGAGCGAGGTCCGAGGGGGGCAGAAAGAGGTCCACGTAGGGAAAGCGGCGGCGGAAGCGGGCGATTTCATCCGGATTTTTCCCGACGAGGCAGCCCATGAGTGCGACGATCCGGCCGGGATCCTGCTGCTTGAGTTCGGCGATGTACTTGAGGCGGGAATGGATCTTGTCCTCGGCCTGCTGGCGCACGACGCAGGTGTTGAGGAGCAGGAGCGCGGCATCGCGGGCGCGGGGGACCGGGCGGAAGCCGGCAGTTTCCAGCAGGGCGGCCGCGCGCGCGGCGTCGGCCTCGTTCATCTGGCACCCGATGGTCCAGAGGTTGTAGGTAGCGGAGATCACGGCGCGGAGCCGGGGGAGAAAACCCGTCCGGCCTAGCGCTTTTTGCGGGCTTTGACCTTCACCTTGGGCTTGGCCTTGACCTTCGCTTTGGGCCTGGCCTTGACCTTCGCCTTGGGCCTGGCCTTGACCTTCGCCTTGGGCTTGGCTTTGACCTTTGCCTTGGGCTTGGCTTTGACCTTGGCTTTGGCCTGTGTCTTTGCCTGGGGGGCCGGATTCGGTGCCAACTTGGCGGCGGGCTTGGCGATCGGCTTGGGGGCGGGGGCCGGTCCGTGAGCGGGGGCGGATTCCGTCGTTTCGCTTTCCTCCTCGAAGCCTTCGATCAGCAGCAGCTCCTTTTCCTCGTCGGACGGGGACACCTCTTCGAGGTCGCCGTCGAGGTCGCCCTGCGCGGCGCAGTCAGGGCAGAGGGTGGAGTTGGGGAAGCAGGCGGAGCAGAACTCGATGCCGCACATGGTGCATTCCCGCAGGTAGTCCTCGCCGTGGATGTCACACCCGCTGCCAAAGCCGCCGTAGGGGCTGAATTCCTCTTCTTCCATGTTCATGCCTACACCTCTGCTTCCCGGGGGCGGTTGCGCGGCCGGCATCCGGCCGGCCCTCGCGCTCATCTTGCGGTACTGTTCTCACGGGCGCGGCGAACCGTCAAGCGGGGAAATGCGTTTTTCCCGGGCGATTTTTTTTGTTTGCGGCGGCCGGGCGCATCGTAGAGAGTACCGGATTGCGGCGGACCCGCGGGAACCCATGAAGCCCACCTTCTGGAACAAGCTGATCGAACGGCTGGACAAGCTGGATCCGGAAAGCGTCCAGGCGCATTTCCTGCGGCTGGCCGCGGAGCGGGGGCAGCTGGAGACGATTTTCCACGCGCTGCGCGAAGGGATCGTGGTCCTGGACGGAGAGGGGCGGATCGTGTTCGCCAACCGGGGGGCCGGCCGGCTGCTGGGGCTGGACGCGGCGGCCGCGGCGGGGCAGCCGGTGGGCCGCTACCTGCCGGGGATCGACTGGAAGCCCCTGCTGCGCCGGGACGCCGGGGAGTGGACCCGCCTGGCCAGCCGCGAGCTCGAGGTCTCCTATCCGGAGCACCGGTTCCTGGCCATCTACCTGGCTCCGCTGGATCCGCCGCCGGAGGGGCGCGCCGGGGTGGTCATGATCCTCCGCGACGTGACGCAGGAGCGCGACCATGCGGTGGAGATGGTCGAATCCGAACGCCTGAACGCCATCCTGCTGCTGGCGGCGGGGGTGGCGCACGAGATCGGCAATCCGCTGAATTCGCTGGCGATCCACCTGCAGCTGCTGGACCGGGAGCTGCGGACCGTGCCGGAGGACCGGCGCGGCCCGCTGCAGGAACTGCTGGGCGTGGCACGCGGGGAGATCGCCCGCCTGGACCAGGTCCTCGCGCAGTTCCTGAAGGCGATCCGCCCGAGCCTGCCGAACTTCGGGCGGCATGCCCTGCCGGAGATCGCCGCCGAGACGCTGGAAACCCTGGCGGCGGAGATCCGCGACCGCCAGGTGGTCGTGGAACTGGAGCCGGCGGAGAACCTGCCGGCCGCCTGGGTGGACCGCGCCCAGGTCCGGCAGGCGTTCTTCAACGTGATCCGCAACGCGATCCAGGC
>CAYMTY010000011.1:0-77402 GCA_964393515.1 uncultured Verrucomicrobiota bacterium | reverse complement strand
CCGATCCAAATCTGTCGCTGCGCTCGCTGAGCGCGGCGGATGTTCGTTCCCGATCTCCGATCCGACGCGCCCAACGGGCGCATCTACAACCAAGCCCCGTTCCGACATCTGTAGCTGCGCTCGCTGAGCGCGGCTTGCTTTCCGATCCGACGCGCCCATCGGGCGCATCTACAGCAAATCCCCGATCCAAATCTGTCGCTGCGCTCGCTGAGCGCGGCGGATGTTCGTTCCCGATCCCCCGATCCGACGCGCCCATCGGGCGCAGCCATGCCTGCGGGCTTTGCGCCCTTGGCCAGAAACATCGCCCCGTTTGATAGACAAAAAAAGAGCGGCCTTGCGGCCGCTCTTCGTTTCATCCGGCGTGGGACTACTTGCTCAGCTTGCGACGGAGCGCCATCGCCAAGGCGCCGAGGCCCAGCAGGCCCATCGTCGCCGGCTCCGGAACCGCGGTCGGCGTCATCGTGCCATCGAGGGAGAGGGCCACCTGCGGCGTCGTGCTCGGCCGGCTGTCCAGACGGACCCAGTTGTTGTTGGCGCTGCCGGTGCCACCGTACACCGCCATGCCCAGCTGGCCGCTTTCCAGGCCGCTCACGCCCGTGAAGGTCGTCGCCGTGGCGCCAAGGGCTGTGGTCGGGGTCGCAGTCTGCGTCACGGAAACCGCAGAGCCGATATCCGTCCAAACGCTACTGATGATGGTGCCCCACTGCACGGTCTGAGCGCCAGTGCCGCTGCGGCTATACCGGCCATTCACCGCATCCAGGGACAGCGTGTAGTCGGTGTCCCAAGTGAAGTAAATGTAATTGCCGGCCGCATAGGCATCCGAGGAGGAAACCTGATTGCCCGGGGCCATGGAATAAGCGCCCGCGGACGCTGTGCCGCCTGTTGCGAACCCGCCGTCGTTCATTACGAAGGAGTAACCGTATCCACCGGTTTCAGCGATCGTATTGAGATCCCCGACGTTATCCACCGTCGTCGTGGTCCACGAAGCCACGATCGCCGCCGAGGCCATCGAGGCCATCGCCATGACCGTCAAAGCAATGATCAACTTTTTCATTCTGTATCTCCTTGGTGTTTATTTTCTTTTTTTAAATCGCTTCCGGAGAAAACCCTTCTCCAACTATGAGCCACGTTGTAGCCTATCCCGCACCGGGTTGTAAAGGGAAAAGTCCGCTTTTTTTCGAAATAAATTCATAAGCGTTTTACCCTATTGTTTTTGGCCGCAATCGACCCCCGGGACCGGCTCCGGCCCCCAGCCGGCTCTGGCGCCCCCTTGTTGCGTAACGCCATTCTATCCGACCCGACGCGCCCATCGGGCGCATCTACAACCAAGCCCCGTTCCGACATCTGTAGCTGCGCTCGCTGAGCGCGGCGGCGGTTCGTCCCCGATCCCCCGATCCGACGCGCCCATCGGGCGCATCTACAATCGAACCGATCAAACTGCTCTCGCTTTCTGTAGCTGCGCTCGCTGAGCGCGGCTTGCTTTCCGACCCGACGCGCCCGGATTCAGGGCGCCGGTTCCGGGGCGGCCGCCGCCGGCAGGATCCGGCCGGGCGCGTAGGTCTGCATCAGGCGCAGGAAGACCGGTTCGTAGCGGTCATAGAGTTCCGGCGGCACGCTGAACTGGACGTGGTGGGCCAGGTCGCCCGTAATGAAATCCAGCATCAGGACACGGCTGCGGAAAAGCTGCACGGAGCGCTTTACGGCCCGGTGCGGCCCCACGTAGGCGAAGTCCATGTGCGTGTCGGCGGAGAGCCGGCGCTCGATCTGCCGCAGGTTGCGCACCAGCTGCTCGAACGTCAGGCCATTGGTGGCCACCACCTGGATGCTCAGGTCCATCTGGTAGGGCCCTTGGAACACGACGTTGTAGAAGCCCGCCGGCGGCTGGTCCAGCTTCACCCAGTTGCGCGGCGGCACCAGGCTGAACCGCCCGGAGGGATCCGCATAGCGCGGGCCGTCCAGCCCCGCCGCGATGTCCGCGACATCCCCCTTGCGCGGCGGGAATGCCGGCCGCTGGCGGTCGCCCAGCCGCCGCGACAGGTGCCGCAGGTCGGCCATCAGGGCGAGGAGCAGCAGGGCCGCGAACACCCACACCACCCAGCGGAAACGGTTCTTGAGGGTTTCCTGGCGGGCTTTTTCCTGCGCCGCCCGCTGGCGGACCCGGGCCACGGCGGCCTGCAGGAATTCGGCGTCGGGCAGGCGCGGGGCCATCAGTTGTTCCGGGCGAAGCGCGTCACGTGCGCCGGCAACCACGTCAGGTAGGGATAGTATTCGTCCGGCAGCTCAGCGACGATCCGCTCGGAGGCGGTAATGTCCTGTCGCAGGGGATCGTCCTTGCTCGGCAGCACCCGTTCGTCGCGGACGAAGAGCTGCGGCGCGCCGGAGGCGGGATCCTGCAGCGACTCGAACTCCAGGGTGCGGTCGGCCTCGCCGAAAAATTCGAAGCGCTCGTTGAGGCCGGCCTCGGCCACCTGCAGGAAGCGGTTGAAGCGGCCCGCGCCGAGCGTCTGCCGCAACGCCCCGTAGAGTTCCTCGCGCACCACCTGGCCCTCCGCGGCGTAGGGCGGGATGTTCACGACCACCTGGTTCTCGGCGGGCTCCGCCACGGAGATGTTCTCCCCCTCCAATTCCTGCAGGACCGCGCGCGTGCCGACCAGCACGGCGTCCAGCCGCGCCAGTTCCTCTTCGTTCAGGCGCAGCACTTCGGCCAGGTCGGCGCTGACGGCCAGGTTCTCGTCCACGGGCATGAGCCGCAGATGGGCCATCTGTTCCTCCGGCAGGGGGAAGGTGCCGCGGACGTTCTCCAGCATCCAGTTCAGCATGTCGTGCAGCCGGCCGCGCAGCTTGGCGTTCTCCAGCTCCAATTGGAACGCCTTGCGCTCCAGCCGGTCCCAATCCGGCGCCAGGCCGGATTCCGGTATCCGCGGGCCCGCACCGGCCTTTGCCACCGGCGGCGCCGAGGCGTTGGCCCGGACCGCCGGGCCCGGCGCGGCCGCGGCGACTTCCGGCGGCGCCGCGGCCCCGGGCGCAGGCGCCGCCAACCACCAGGAGGCCAGCACGGAAATGCAGGCGAGCAGGAGAATGCCGGCCAGCGCCGCCAGGCATTTCCGGACCAGGTCGTGTTCGCCCATGTTCCCTCCCCGGGAGGGGCCGCCGGTCAGACGACCGCGGCCGCCTGCAGGGCCTCCTCGACGGTGACATACAGCTTCACCAGCTTGCTCATGCCGAGCAGCTCGATCGTCTTGGTGATCCGCCGGTTGAGCGCCGCGATGCCCAGAAAGGACAGGTTCTGGATGGTGATCCGTTGGTAGCGACCCAGCAGGGCCAGCCCCTTGCTGTTCACGTAGGACAACCGCTCGCAATCCAGCACGATGCGCACCCGCGGCTGGTTGATCAGCGGATCGAGCAGGTCCTTGAACTGGTCGTGGGTCATCGAGTCCAGCGGCCCGGACACGTGGATCAACTGGATGCCGTTCCGGTTTTCGATCTGCGTGGTCAGGACGGCTTCGGCCATGATGTATTCTCCAATAACATGGAAATGCTCCGATGGGACTCTACGACACCGTCACTCTAGCCCAGGCGGCCAGCGGTTGTACAGTCCCGAATTCGGCGGCCGCCTAGAGGGCCGCCTAGAGCGGGCGCATCTGCGATTAGGTGCAGGGTGAAGGCCTGCGGCTCACCCGGAGGGTTCGCCCTACCTGTTAGACATCCGACCGGTCGGGGTAGGGCAAGGCATCTCTGCCGAGCCGGGCTGTTTGCCCATTTGGCCATTGCGAATGCACCGAATCGCAGATGCGCCCGCCGCCTAGAGGCGGGCGGCCGCCGCCAGGGCGGCCTCGACCGAGGCGTACAGCGGCACCAGCTTGTCCATGCCCAGCAGCTCGACCGATTTGATGATGCGCGCGTGGAGCGCGGCGATGCCCATGAAGGACAGGTTGACCGCCGACTGCCGGTAGAAGTGCACCAGCAGCGTGAGGCCCCGGCTGTTGGCATACGTCAGGCGTTCGCAATCCAGCACGACCCGCGTCCGCGGGCGGCTGAACAGGACTTCCAGCCGGTCCCGCAGCAGGTCGTAGGTCATCGAATCCAGCGGTCCCGACAGGTGCAGGATCTTGATCCCGTCCCGCTCCTCCATGTCGATGATTAACGGATTGCCTGGCATCGCCTGATAGACTCCTGCGCCCGCCGCCGCGGGTTCCGAACAATTTCCGAATATGACCTGCCGGCGCGGTTTTGTCCACTAACTTTAGGCGCGGCCAGCTACGGCACGTGGAATTCGCGGCGGTAGCCGACCGTCTGCGCCTGCGCTTGCCAGTCCGGCACCGGGCGGATGCCCACCGCCCGCGACTGCATGCCCAGGAAGGGATCCGGTTCCACCCAGAGATAGGGTTCCTCCGGCGGCCCCTTCACCCCCGCCCCGCCCAGCACCGGCCACGCGGAGTCGTCGAAGTCCGGCGCCGCCCAGTCGCCGGTCGGATCGAACCGGAATTTCCAGGTGCCGTCGGTGCCGGCAAACCACTCCCGGCCGCGCAGCGCCAGCTGCACCCAGTCGGGATAGCGCTGGCGGGCGGTCAGGATCGCCGCCACGTGCCGCCCCGGGGCCAGGTCCACCACGGCCGCCGCCGGCCGCTCCGGGTTTCCGGCCTGCAGGATCTCCCGCCCGTCGATGAAGAGTTTCGCCGGCATGTTGGCGTAGAACACCGCCAGGGCCGCGCCGCCGTCGCGCACGCGCGTGAGCATCTGCGCCGCGGCCGCGACGCCTCCGTCGGCATCCGCCGCGAAGCGCGGCAGCGGGTCCGGGCCGCCCAGCTTCTCGTCCAGCAGCGCCAGGCGGAACTCCAGCATCCGCCGGGCCGCCGGCGGATACTGCGCGCCGTGGCGCTGCAGGCGCAGGGCCAGTTCGTCGCGCGCCCCCTGCCAGTCGCCGAACCGCTCATGGCTCCACAGCGCCGGCATCACCACCACCGGATCCAGGCGCGGATCCTGGGGCATGCCCCGGTTCTCCGGCCGCAGCCGCACCGTGTCCGCCGCCTGCGGCCGGTCCAGGTAGTACCACCCCACACTCTCGAAGTAGGCCCGGCTGGCGTCCTGGTCCGGCCCCCGCTCGAAGAACATGTCCAGCGATTCGTCAAACCGCGTCGGATCCATCGCGTGCACGCGGTACTGCACCGTGCGGAACGGCTCCTTCACGAACAGGCCATGCGTCGGCCCCGCCACGACGTTCTGGTAGTACCAGCCGCCGTTGAAGTAGTCCTCCAGCCCCGTCCCCAGCCAGCCCGGCGTCTTTTCGCCGTCCTTGCGGATGGTCTCGTCGCCCTCCAGCACCCAATAGGAGCCGTCCAGCCCCGCCACCGACAGGAGGCACCCCACGAACTTCCCCCGGCCCTTGACGCGCAGGATCGGGTGCGGCCGGCCGGCATCCTGAGGCGTCGTCCGCCGCCACCCGGCATGGAAATAGCCCAGCGCACCCCGGGCCGGTTCCGCGCGTTTCTCCAACCAGGCGCGGACCGTCACCGGCACCGCCGCCACGCGTCCCGCCTCCAGCCGGATCTCCGCCGCCTGCGCGAACGGCATCGGGAACGCGCAGAAAAGCGCGGCGCCCTCCATCCCGAAATAGAGCGCCCGCGCCCGCACCCGTCGCCACGGCATCCCGCACAGGTCGCCCAGCGGCACCTTCACGCTGTCGTTCGTCCCTCCGTCGTAGCGGATGGAAACCATCCAGTCGCGCAGCGCGGCGTCGCGCGCCTCCGCCGGAATCTTCGCCCAGTCCGGCGCGAATTCCAGACGCCGGATCACCGCCGGGCCCGCCAGGGTGAGGCCTTGCTTCCAGTCGCTGAGCGTGAACTCCTGCAACTCGCCGGCTGCGGGCAGGCGGTTCGCCGCCCAGACCGCCCGGAGCCGTTCCAGCGCGGCGACGTCGCGCTCCGGCAGCGGCCACGTGAAGGTCTCCACCGGCGTTCCCCGCGGCAGGGCCGACTCCGATACATGGTAATAGATCTTGTCGCCGGCCCCCCCGCCCTCGCATTCGATCCGCAGGCTTTTGGCGTAGGGCAGCGGCACGCAGGAATACCAGCAGAAGTTCTGCCACTCCGCCAGCGGCGCCAGAAACGGCGCCGTCCGGCCGTTGAACAGCGTCCGGAAGTCCCCCTCGAACCGCGGCGTCTCCTCGCCGTCGAAGTAGAACCGGAAGAGCTGCGGGATGCTCTCCCCCTTCCCGCCGGTGAACCAGAGCCGGGAAACGTAGCCCGGCCCCTTCAGGTCCGCCACCACTTTCCAGCCCGGCGTCCGGCTGTCGCGCGCGAACGCACTGTAGTCGTTGTTGCCCCCCGTGCGGTCCCAAGTGGAATGCAGCCGCGTGTCCGGCTGGTCCAGGCGCGCCAGCCACAGGGGATCCGCCAGCCGGTCCGCCAGCGCCGCCACCGTCACCGGTTCGCCCGCCGGCCGCGGCCCGCAGCCCGCCGCCAGCCCCAGTACCGCCGCCGCCCCCAGTCTGCAAAATTGCTTCATTTTTCCCGCTCCTGCCCCTATGATTCCCCATTGCGTGTCACAAATGAAGCTTTTTTCCAGAATTAGCCCGCCGGCCCGGGGGCGCCCGTGATCATCACCCGCACCCCCTACCGGGTCTCCTTCTTCGGCGGCGGCACCGACTATCCGGCCTGGTACCGGGCCCACGGCGGGGCCGTCCTCGCCGCCTCCATCGCCCGCTACTGCTACCTCACGGTCCGCTGGCTGCCCCCCTTCTTCAAACATAAGTCCCGCGTCGTCTACTCCATCATCGAGGACGTCAAGTCCGTCGAGGAGATCCAGCACCCCGCCGTCCGCGAATCCCTCCTCTACCTCGGCATCCGCGACGGCATCGAAATCCACCACGACGGCGACCTGCCCAAGATGACCGGCCTGGGCACCTCCTCCTCCTTCACCGTCGGTCTCCTCCACGCCCTCCATGCCCTGCGCGGCGAGTACCGCTCCAAAATGCAGCTCGCCGAGGAGGCCATTCACGTCGAGCGCGACCTCTGTGGCGACCGCGTCGGCGCCCAGGACCAGGTCACCGCCGCCTTCGGCGGCCTCAACCACATCCGCTTCGCCCCCGACGACACCATCACCATCGACCCCGTCGCCCTGCCCGCGGGCCGCCTCCAGCAGTTCCAGGATTCGCTCCTGCTCTTCTTCACCGGCTTCGCCCGCGTCTCCTCCGAAATCGTTGCCGAACAGCTCCAAAACCTCCCGCAGAAGGAGAAGGAACTGGCGGAAATGGGCGCCATGGTGGAAGAAGGCCGCCGCATCCTCACCTCCGGCCGCGACCTGGCCGACTTCGGCCGGCTCCTGCACGATGGCTGGCAGCTCAAGCGTTCCCTCAGCAGCCGCGTCAGCACCCCCGCCATCGACGCCATGTACGCCGCCGCCCGCCAGGCCGGCGCCCTCGGCGGCAAGATCGCCGGCGCCGGCGGCGGCGGCTTCCTCCTCCTCTACGTCGAGGAGGACCGCCGCGAGGCCGTCAAAAAGGCCCTCGCCCACATCCTCCACGTCCCCTTCGACCTCGACCACGCCGGCTCCCAGATCATCTTCTCCAACCCCACCCCCCTGGAATCCTCCCCATGACGTTCAAGCTGCCCCTGATGGAAAACAACATCACGGCCGCGGACCGCACCGCCGTCATTGAATTCCTGAAGGGCGACCCCATCCTCACCCAGTCGGACAACGTCCGCGCCTTCGAGCAGGAGTGGTCGCAATGGCTCGGCGTGCGCCGCAGCGTGTTCGTCAACTCCGGCGCCTCCGCCAACTTCATCACCCTGGCCGCCCTGCGCCACCTCTGCGGCCCCGGCGAAGTCATCGTCCCCACCCTCACCTGGGTATCGGACATCTCCTCCGTCCTCGCCGCCGGCTTCACCCCCGTCTTCATGGACGTCCACCCGCGCACCCTCGCCATGGACCCCAAACAGGTTGTCGCCGCGCTGAACCCCAACACCCGCGCCGTCTTCCTGACCCATTGCCAGGGCTTTGACGGCCTCGACGACGCCCTGCTCGCCGAGCTGGGAAAGCGCCGCATCCCGCTCATCGAGGATGTCTGCGAAGCCCACGGCGCCACCCACCGCGGGAAAAAGGCCGGCACCTTCGGCCTCGCCGCCGACTTCTCCTTCTACTTCGCCCACCACCTGAGCACCATCGAAGGCGGCATGGTCTGCACCGACGACGAAGACTTCTACCAGGCCTGCCGCATGCTCCGCTCCCACGGCATGGTCCGCGAAGCCGACAGCCCCGAATTCCGGAAGAAGTGGGAAGCCGCCGCCCCCGACCTCAACCCCAAGTTCATCTTCGCCTGGCCCACCGGCAACTACCGCAGCACCGAAATCAACGCCGTCATCGGCCGCTCCCAACTCACGCGTCTCGATGAAAACAACCGCCGCCGCACCGAAAACTTCAAGCTCTTCCTCTCCCTCATCGATCCCAAGCTCTACTGGACCGACTTCCTCGTCGAAGGCTCCGTCAACTACGCCTTCCCCCTCGTGCTGAACCAGCCCGACGACGCCCGCCGCGACCGCCTCATGGCCCTGATGGACGCCCACGGCATCGAGCATCGCCGCGGCAACGCCGGCGGCGGCAACCAACTCCGCCAGCCCTACCTCGCCGGCATCGCCCCCCCCAAGGCCGAGATCCCCCGCCGGTTCCCCGTCATCGACCACATCCACTTCTACGGCTTCTATCTCGGCAACTACCCCACCCTCGACGCCGACCGCATCCGCTGGCTCTGCGGCCTCCTCAACTCCCTCCGCTAGCCCAGCCGCTCCGCGGTGCCGGGTCCAGGTTGAGACCCCCGTATTGTGGTCCTGCACGCGCTTTTCGATATCGGTGGTGCAACCGATGTACCTGCGGCCCTGTAAATTCTCGATGATGTAGACGTATGTCATTGCCAATAAAAGAAGCCGGAACGATCATGTTCCGGCCTTGAAATTGGTAGCGGGGCTTGGATTTGAACCAAGGACCTTCAGGTTATGAGCCTGACGAGCTACCGGGCTGCTCCACCCCGCAATCGGTTAAGAATGCGCGCACACTCTATCCCGCCGGCGCAAAAGCGCAAGCATTAAATCGCAACTGGCGCTGAACCGGGCAGAATCGAAGCGGGCACGTGTTTTCCCTTTTACCCCCGAGGGGATTGGGATTATCCTCTCCGGCGTGGAAAGGAAACCTTCTTTTATGACGCGTATTCCGGGTCTTCTCGCCGCCCTTCTGCTTGCCGCCGCGTTCCCCGCTCTGGCCCAGATCATCGTGCCGCCGCCCGGCCTGATCCCCCTCCCGCCCCCGCAGATCGAACTGACGGACACCAACGCGGCGCCGATGCAAGTCCAGGAGTTGTCCATCGCTGCCGCCGTGCGCGGGCTCTACGCGCGCGTGGACACGACGCTGGTTTTCAAGAACCCGAATCCGCGGCTGCTGGAAGGCGATCTGATCTTCCCGCTGCCCGACGCCGCCGCGGTGTGCGGCTACGCGCTCGACATCAACGGCGTCCTGGTGGACGGGGTCGTCGTAAAGAAGGAAAAGGCCCGCGTGGCGTTCGAGGCCGAAACCCGCCGCCGCGTGGACCCGGGGATCGTCGAGCACGTCAAGGGCAACCTCTACCGCACCCGCATCTATCCCCTGCCCGCCAACGGCACCCGCACCATCCGCCTGTCCTACACCACCCCGCTCGCCCTGGCCCCCAACGGCGATGCCGTCCTGCTGCTGCCCATGCCGCGCGAGACCATCGTCAAACTGGCGATCAAGATCGAGGTTGCAGCCGACGGCCTGCCCGCCCCCGAGCTCGGGGGACTCGGCGACCGCCGCTTCGAACAGGCCGAAAACTTCTGGCGGGTGGAATCGGTCACTCCCAATACCGCGCCCACCGAAGACGTCTGGGTCGCGCTGCCAAAACTGCCGGACCAGATCCAGGCCGTCGAAAAGGCGCCCGACGGCTCCGTGTGGTTCGCCATTTCCGCCCTGGCGCCGGCGGCTGCGATGGACAACGTTCCGGCCCCAGCCGCTAAATACCGCATCCTCTGGGATGCCTCCGGCAGCCGCGCCACCGCCGACCTCCAGAAGGAATTCGACCTGCTGGCGTCCCTCCCGATGAAACCCGCCTTCGAGCTGGTCGTGTTCCGCGATTTGCCCGAGCCGCCGCGGGAATTCACCGGCGCCGAGGAACTCCTGGCCGCGCTCAAGGAGGTTCCCTGCGACGGCGGCTCCGACTTCGCCGCCCTGGCCGCCGCCCTTCCCGCCGACGACATGCCGGCCCTGCTCTTCACCGACGGCCTCGACACCCTGTCCGACCAGCCCATCGAATTCCCCGATGCCAAGCCGATCGCCATCGTTTCGCAAACCGTCGCCGACCGCGAAGCCCTGCGCCAGGCCTGCGCTGGCGCGCTGCTCGACCTGCAGATCCTGGGCACCCCGGCCGCGCTGGAACAGATCATCAATCCCCCGCCCCGCGTGGTGGGCGTGAAAGGCACCGGCATCGCCCAGGTGCAGGGCCTGGGCCGGCCCGCCACGGGCCGCGTGACGCTCCTCGGCCAGTTCACCGCGGCCGAAGCCGCCGTGCGGATCGAATACGGCGGCGGAACCGTTTCCAAGCCGTTCACCTTGCAAGCCGCGGACGCGCGCGAAGGGCAAACGCTTGCCACGGCCTGGGCCGCCGCGCGCGTCAACCAGCTCTCGCCCCGCGCCGAACAGTTCGAGGACGACCTGCTCACGCTCGGCCGCCAATACGGGCTCGTCAGCCCGGCCACCTCGCTCATCGTGCTGGAATCGCTCGACCAGTGGGTCCGCCACGAGATCGAGCCGCCCGCCTCCCTGCCGGACATGCGCGAGCAGTACTACGCGGCCCTGAAGAGCCGCGGGCAGTCCGACACCGACGCCCGCGCCCGCCACCTGGAGCAGCTGGCCGAGCTCTGGAAACAGCGCGTCGAATGGTGGAAACACGATTTCGAGAAGAATCCGCTGCCGACCGAGCCCACCAAGGAGGGCCGCGGCGGCGGCGATGGTCTCGTCATGGCCAGCTTGGCGCCCCGGCCTGCGGCGGCGCCTCCGGCGGATTTCGTCGCCGGAGAGGAATCCCATCCGGTGCAATTCAACATCAGCGACCCCGATGCTTTCGCCGAGGCGCCGGAAACAATCGCATCGGACGCCATTGCGCCCATGGAGCGCCGCCGGGCGGCCGCCAAGATGGCCGCGGGAGAAAGCCGCCCCGCGGCGACCATCGAGATCAAGGAATGGAGTCCCGACACGCCCTACTTGAAGGCCATCCGGGGGGCCAAGGCCGAAGAACGCTATGCCGCGTATCTCGGCCAGCGCAAGGAATGGGCGCAAAGCCCGGCGTTCTTCCTCGACTGCGCCGCCGAGTTCCTCAAGCAGGGCAACCAGGCCCTCGGCCGGCGCATCCTGTCGAACCTGGCCGAACTGAAGATCGAGGACTCCGCCCTGCTGCGGGTCTTCGCCTGGCGCCTGCGGCAGGCGGGCGACCTCGACCGCGCCATCGTCCAGCTGCGCCGCGTGGCCAAGCTCCGCGCCGAGGAGCCGCAGTCCTTCCGCGACCTCGCGCTGGCGCTGGCCGACCGCGGCCAGGCCGCCAGGAACAAGGCCGACCTCGCGGAGGCCATGGACCTCTTCCTCAAGGTGGCCCTCACCCCGTGGAACCGGCACGGCGACAGCATCCCGCTCTTCGCGCTCGAGGAACTGAACGCCCTCGCCGCCTGGATCGGCCACCAGGAGTGGAAGGACGACGAAAAGCCGGCCATTCCCGAATACGACGAAAAGCTCCGCGACAACCTCGACACCGACATCCGCATCGTGATGGCCTGGGACGCAGACGCAACCGACATCGACCTCCACGTCGTCGAACCGGGTGGCGAGGAGGCCTATTACGGCCACAACCGCACCGCACGCGGCGGCCTCGTCTCCCGCGATGTCACCGACGGCTACGGCCCCGAGGAATATCTCGTCCGCAAGGCCCCGGCCGGGCCCTACGCCGTCAAGGCCAAGTACTACGGCTCGCGCCAGCAGACGCTGGTCGGTCCCGCCACGGTCACCGCCACCGTCTTTACCGACTGGGGCCGCGCGGCGCAACAGGTGCAGACGCTCACCCTGCGCCTCGACAAGCCGCACGACCTGGTGGACATCGGCCAGATCACCTTCGGCCCGGGCGGCGCGGCAAAAACAGCGCCGGAGCCCGCCGATTTCAGCGTCCTGCGGCCGGGCCAGTCGAAAAAGGAAATCGCGGCGGCGGTCGGCCAGCCCGCCCGGCGCGAAAAGCGGCTCTGGACCTACGAACTGGGCGCGCGCACGATCCAGGTACACTTCAACGCCAAAGGCAAGCTGGCGCGAGTGGTTGAAATCCTGCCGGGCGGAATCGAGAATATCCTGGTGCAATAGGGAGCCCGCGCCATGGCGAACATCAAGTCCCGAAAAGTCGCGATCGTGGGGGCCGGCGCCGTGGGGTCCAGCTTCGCCTTCGCGCTGGCCCAGTCGGGCATCGCCGAAGAAATCGTGCTGGTGGACGTCAACGCTGACCTGGCCAAAGGCCAGGCCCTGGATTTGGCCCACGGCGCGCCCTTCTACCGCCCCGTGAACATCCAGGCCGCCCCCGCCGCGGAAGCCTGCCGCGGCGCGGCCATTGTCGTCGTCACGGCCGGCAAGGCGCAGGCCGGCCCGGACCAGAGCCGCCTCGAGCTCATGCAGATCAACGCCCAAATCGTCACCGGCATCGTCGGGGAGATCCGGGCCGTCAACCCCGAGGCCCTCGTGCTGGTCGCCACGAATCCGGTGGACATCCTCACGCACCTCGCCCGCCTGCGCACGGACTGGCCGCGCGGACGCATTCTCGGCTCCGGCACCGTCCTCGACTCCGCCCGCTTCCGCTGGCTGCTGGCCGAGCATTGCGGCATTTCGCCCCAGAACGTCCACGCCTCCATCCTCGGCGAGCACGGCGACAGCGAGTTCGCGGCGTGGTCCCTCACCCACGTCGGCGGCCTCCCCATGGACGACTACTGCTCCGTCTGCCGCAAGTGCGACTTCATCCACCGCCGCCCGCAGATCCTCGAGCAGGTTCGCCGCTCGGCCTACCACATCATCGGCTACAAGGGCTCGACCCATTTCGGCGTCGCCATGGCGATGGTCCAGATCGTGCGCGCCATCCTCCGCAATGAACGGCGGGTCATGACCGTCTCCGCCCCGCTCGACGGCGAATACGGCTTGAGGGACGTCACCCTGGGCATCCCGTGCGTCGTCGGCGCCGGGGGCATCGAGGAGGTCATCGAGGCCCGCCTCACGCCCGAGGAATTGCAGGAGCTGGCGCGCTCCGCCCAGGTTTTGAAGGACAACCTCGCCCGGCTGGAGTGACGCCGATGAGAACGACGCGCCCGTTGCAAACATTCCGCCGCTCCGGCCTGGCCGGCCTCCTGTGGCTCCTAGCCGCGGCGGGGAACGCCGCCGCACCGGCCGCCCTCACCGTGGTCAGCGATGACAACTACCCGCCCTATATCTTTCGCGACTCCGAAGGCCGCTTGCAGGGCATCCTGCCCGACCAATGGGCGCTCTGGGCGCAGAAGACGGGGGTAAAGGTCAACCTGCAGGCAATGGACTGGCTCAAGGCCCAGGAAGTCATGCGGGCGGGCCAGGCCGACGTCATCGACACGATCTTCCGCACCCCCGAGCGCGAGGCAGTCTACGCCTTCACCCCCCCCTACGCCCGCATCGAAGTGCCGGTCTTCGCCCACGAAACCCTGGGCGGCATCACCGACGTGAATTCCCTGCACGGATTCACGATCGGCGTCAAGGCCGGCGACGCCGTCATCGAACACCTGACCAACCGCGGCATCTCCAACCTGCAGGAATTCCCTAGCTACGAGTCCATCATTCAGGCCGCCAAGCACGAGGAGCTCAAAGTCTTCTCGGTGGACCAGCCCGCCGCGATCTATTACCTCTACAAACATGGCATCGCCACGGAGTTCCGGCGCTCCTTCGTGCTCTACACCGGCGAGTTCCACCGCGCCGTCCGGAAGAACCGCCCCGACCTCCTGGCGCTGGTGAACGGCGGCTTCAGCAAGATTACAAAGTCGGAATACCGGGCCATCGACCGCAAGTGGATGGGCTCGCCGTTTCTGCTCCGCGAACTCCTGCGCGACTGGCTGCCCGTCTTCCTGCTGGTGGCCGCCGTCATCCTCCTGCTGGCCGGCGGCAACGTCTTCCTGCAGCACCGGGTCCACCGCCGGACCGCCGAACTGCGCCGGGCCCTGGACGACCTGCACCACAGCCGGGAACACCTCCAGCGGCTGCTCAAGGTCGCCCCTGTCGGCATCGGCCTCGTGAAAGACCGGAAAATCGTCGAGGCCAACGACGCCTTCTGCAAGCTGAGCGGCTACGACCCCGGCGAGATTCTCGGGCAGTCCTCGGAACTGTTCTACGCCTCCCCGGAGGAATTCGCCCGCGTCGGCCAGATTTTCTACGCCCAGATCGCCGGCAGCGGTCACGCCGGACTCGAAATCCTGGGCCGTCGCAAAAGCGGCGCGCTTGACCACTGGTGGCTCAACGGGGCGCTCCTGGAACCGGCCTGTCCCGATGCCGGCGTCATTTTCACGGTGCTGGACATCACCGAACGCAAGAAGTACGAGGAGGAACTGCGCGTCTCCCGCGAGTACTTCGCCTCGATCTTCGATGCCGTCAACGACGGCCTCATGATCCACGACCCCGCGACCGGCCAGCTGCTGGACGTCAACCGGCGCTTCTGCGACATGTCCGGCTACGGCCGCGAGGAGGCGCTGGCCACCGGCGCCGCGCCGATGTGCGCCGGCACCCCGCCCTACTCCGCCGCCGAGTTCGCGGAATGGAACCGCAAAGCCTGCACCGAAGGGCCGCAGACCTGTGAGTTCCTGGCAAAGCACCGCGACGGCCGCTTGCTGTGGGTGGAGGTCTCCCTGCGCCAGGTTCGGATCGGCCCCGATCTGCGACTGATCGCTGCCGTGCGCGACATCGGCGAACGCAAGGCGGCCGAAGAGGCGCGCCGGAACTACGAGCGCCGCCTGCAGGAGGCGCAGAAACTCGAAAGTCTCGGTCTCCTCGCCGGCGGCATCGCCCACGATTTCAACAACCTCCTTGCGGCCATCCTCGGCAACATCGACCTCGCCCTGCTGGCGCTGCCGGAGGATTCCCCGGCCCGCGAGGACATCGAGGCCGCCATGGCGGTCACCAAACGGGCCGCCGACCTCGTCCAGCAGATGCTGGCCTACGCCGGCAAAGGCCGTTTCCAAGTCCAGGCCGTGGACCTCGCCGCCACCATCCGCGAAACCATCTCGCTGCTGAAGACCTCCATCCCCGACAGCCTCCGCCTGGACCTCAACCTGCCCGCCGACCTGCCCCGCATCCCTGCCGACGCCATCCAACTGCACCAGGTGGTCTTGAACCTGGTGCTCAATGCGGTCGAGGCGCATGAAAACCGGACCGGCACGATCCGGATTTCCGCCGCCGCCGCGGATGGCCAGAAGCTGCCGGCCACCCATGTCTGGCCGCCCGATCCGCCACCGCTCGGCCCCTGCGTCGTTATGGAGATCGCCGACACCGGCAAGGGCATGCCGCCGGATGTCCTCAACAAGATTTTCGATCCTTTCTTCAGCACGAAATTCACGGGCCGCGGACTCGGGCTGCCGGCCGTCCTGGGCATCGTGCGCCGGCACCACGGCGCCCTCCAGGTCAAGAGCGTCCCCGGCCAGGGCTCCGCGTTCCTCGTCTACCTGCCCCTGACCGCCCGACTCCCGGACGGCACGACCGCCAATCCGGCGCCGCCGGCGGAAGGCGCCCGCATCTAATCGGCCCCCGTGGCGACGCCGGCGGCATCTAGAACCGTTCCGGGTTTCCTGTAGCGGCGGCCTGTTGTTGGCCGGACCTCGGCGTCCGGCGGAAATCGCGCCCGCCACAGAGGGCGGGCCAACAACCAATCCCGCCCCAAACCAACGGTTGAAGGTGCACTGGCTTTCGCGGATCCAGTTGCGGGCCTGAGTCCGGTTGCGGCCCGGGCGCGGCGCCGGCTCAAGCCCGACCGGCCAAGGTGTCGCGCCGGCGGCCCGCCGCTTCCCAGGCGGTCAGTTTCTCCGCCAGTTCGGCATCAAGGTCCTTGAGCCGGCGGCCGGCCGCGGCGCGGATTTCGGCGGGGGCACCGGACGCACCCAGTTGCCCATGCAGGGCGGCTTGCTCGGATTCCAAGGCGGCGACTTCCTTTTCGAGCGCGGCCACTTCCTTCCCGGCGCGGCGCAGGTCGGCCTTGAGGGCCTTGCGGCCGCGCTGGGCTTTCACCCGCGCGGCCTTGGCTTCGTTCACGGACTTTTCCGCGGAGCCTTCCGCTGGGTTGCGCCCTTCCTGCGCGACCTTTTCCCGGTAGTAGTCGTAGCCGCCGGCGAAGCGCCGCACGCCGCCGCCCTCCGGCGCCACCGCGATGATGCCCTGCGCCACCGCGCGCACGAACGCGACGTCGTGCGAGACCAGCACCACCGTGCCGGCATAGGTTTCCAGCGCATCCTGCAACGCCTCGCGGCTCTCCACGTCCAGATGCGTCGTGGGTTCATCCAACAGCAGCAGGTTGGGCGGCCGGATCAGGATGCGCGCGAAGGCCAGCCGAATCCGCTCGCCGCCCGACAGCACTTCGACCCGTTTTTCAGCCGCTTCGCCCGAAAAACCGAACCCGCCCAGCAAGGTGCGGATTTCCGATTCGGCGGCATCCGGGGCGACCGCCTTCAGGATTTCGAGGCAGTTGCGCGTCCGGTCCATTGTGTCGGCGGTTTCCTGGCTCTGGTAGCCCGGCACCACCAGATGCCCCGCCGTACGCCGGCCCTCTCCCGGCGCCAGCTGCCCCGCCAGCACGCGCAAGAGCGTTGTCTTGCCCGCACCGTTGGGCCCCACCACCGCCAGCTTCTCGCCCTTCTGGACGGACAGAACCACGCCCCGGAAGATCCACCGCCCCGGCTCGTACGCGAATCCCACGCCCTCGCACCGCAGCACTTCCTGGCCGCAGTGCGGCGGCTTCGCCAGCCGGAAATGCCCCCGTCCGCGCGCCACTTCCAGCACTTCGGTGCGTTCCATCTTTTCGAGCATCTTAATCTTGCTCTGCACGCGCGTGGCGAGCGTGTTCTTCGCCCGGAACCGTTCGACAAACCGCTCGATCTGTTCGCGCTTGCGGTCTTCGTTCGCCTGCCGGGCCTGGGACACCTCCCGCCGCTTCTCGCGCTCCACGGCGTACCACGAATATTTCCCCGGATAGCGCGTCACGCGTCCCGCCGCCACCTCGAAGGTGATTCCGCACAGGCTTTCCAGCAGGTAGCGGTCGTGCGCGATCATCGCCAGGGTCCCGCGAAACCCCTCCAGCCGCCGCTGCAGCCATTCCACCGCCGGCAGATCGAGGTAATTGCTCGGTTCATCGAGCAGCAGCAGGTCCGGTTCGGCGATCAAGGCCCGTGCCAGTTCGGCGCGCATCTGCCAGCCGCCCGAGAACTCGCCCAGCGGCCGGTGCAGATCCGCCACGCGGAATCCGAGGCCCGTCAGGGCCGCCGCCGCCCGGGCATGCAGATCGTAGCCGCCCTGCATTTCGAACTGCGTCTGCAGGTCGCCCAGGCGGCGCAGCAGCCGCCGCGCCTCCGCATCCTCACCCTCCGCCAGCCGCGCTTCGATCTGGTGGATTTCCGCGCGAATCGTTTCCAAATCCGGCGCGGCCTTTTCAACGTAGGCCTGGATCGGAGTCCGGTCCGCGCCCGGCTGCAACTGCTGCCGCAAATGGCCGATGCGGATGCCCGGTGCGCGCGAAATCGTGCCCGAATCGGGATTCATCTCACCGACGATGATTTCGAATAGCGTGGATTTCCCCGCCCCGTTGGGCCCCACGATCCCCGCCCGTTCCCCCGCCAGCAGGCGGAAATCCACGCGGTCGAGCACCACCTGCCCGCCATAGCGCTTGTTGACCTGCCGGAATTCGATCACCTGTCCCGAATATCACGCCTCCGCCCGGCCAGCAAGCCCGACCCCTCAAACCCATTTTCTCGCCAAGAACGCCAAGGACGCCAAGACGCTTCCGCCTAACCCATCGATTCTTTGCGCCCTTTGCGTTCTTTGCGAGAGACCGGCCCGGGGCCGTTCCGTTTTTTAAAACCCGTTGCATAAGCCCGGCAGTTTTTGCTGGCGAAACGCTTCACATTCTGCCATATGCCTTCTGTCTTTTGGCGCGCCATCCGGCGCGCAGACAAAAGGATTTTCAGATGATGGCCCTTTGGAAATCACAAGCCTTGCGCGCGCTGCTGGCGGGATTCCTCGCCCTCGGACTTGGCGCTTGCGGCCAGAAGGCGGAATCCTCCGGCGATGCCGCCGCGTTGATCGGCGAAGGCTGGACCAAGTACCGCCTCAACGAGTTCCAAGACGCCCAGCTGGCCTTTGAATCCGCCCGCGCCAGCGCCCCCCCCGGCTCGGAGACGTGGGCCATGGCGACCTACGGTCTGGCCACCACCTGGAACCTGCGCCGCCCCGGGGAGGATCCCCGGCTGGCCGCCCGGCTCTACCAGGAAATCCTCGCGGGGGCGCCCGGCAGCCCGATGATCCCCTGGACCGACCTGGCCCTTGCCCGCCAGAAACATCTCGTCCCCGTCGGTCAGGAGCCGGACTATGCGGCCGTGGACCGGGCCTACCAGAACCTCATCGATAAGTACCCGGGACACCTGGCCGCCAAAGAGGCGTTCCTGTACCAGCAGAGCATCCACCTGGCGAAACTGGAGCCGAAGTCCTCGCGCGCGGCGGAGGAAAAACTGCTGCGGTTCATCGCCGGCGGACAGCCGGAGTTCCTCGGCCCGGCCTGGTCGCTGCTCACCGTGGCCTACGTCACCCTGAACCAGCAGGAAAAGCGGCTGCAGGCCGAATTGAAGTCCTTGGAATTGACCGAAGTCGACCCCTCCGATCCCTACCTCGAGTTCGGCGGCCGCTACTGGAACATCGCCACCATCGCCGAGTTCGAGGTCGGGGATTTCGACCTCGCCCGGAAATACTACCGCATGCTGATCGACCAGTATCCGACCGACATCCACGTCCACGGCTGCAAGCAGGCCTTGAAGCGCATGGACGCGCTCGAGGCGCGGATCCGCGCCGAAGCGGGGGCGCCGTAGCCATGGCCGCCTTCCTTAAAAACCTGGTTTCCTCCTTGCGCGCCTACTTTGCCCTGCTGGTCGTGCTCGCCGTTTTCATCTGGTCAGCGTGGGTCATCGCCACCTTCCGCGCGCAGCAGACGCCGCCGGACTCGATCGTCATCCGCCTTGGCCACTGGCAGCTGGAGACCAGCGTCCGCGAGGGCATCGACGAAATGGCCCGCGAGTACCGCAAAACGCATCCCAATGTCGTCGTCGTGCAGGACGCGATTCCCGAGGGCACCTACGGCCAGTGGGTCAGCACCCAGCTCATGGGCGGCACCGCCCCCGACATCATGCAGGCGGGCGGCATGCTGCCCGGCAACATCTGGCTGTCTTATTTCAACCGCTACTTCCTGCCCCTCTCCCGCCACGCCAACGCGCCCAACCCCTACAACGCCGGCACCGACCTCGCCGACGTGCCGTTCCGCAAGACCCACAAGGACGGCATGAAAACCGCCTACATCGCGGAAATGCAGGAATATATGACCGTGCCCCTGTCCCTCTTCGGCACGCGCATCTTCTACAACAAGGACCTGCTGAAGCAGCTCACCGGACGCGACGAAGCGCCCCATGAATACCGCGAGTTCCTCGCCGTCTGCGACCGGATCCGCAGCACCACCAACCCCGTCAGCGGCCAGCCCTACATCCCCATCGCCGGCTCGGCCTACCACTTCGGCCATTGGGACGGCATGATGTTCTCCCCCCTCACCTACGGCGCGCTCCGCCGCGCCGACTTCAACCGCGACGGCTTCGTCGGCAACGACGAAACCTTCGTCGCCTTCAAGACCGGCCTGCTCGACTTCCATTACCCGCCCTACGCCCTCTGGCTCAGGATGGTGCGCGAGGTGACCGACTACTTCCAGACCGGCTACACCGGCCTCGGCCGCGACGAGGCCGTCTTCCTCTTCGTGCAGCAGCGCGCCGTCTTCATGACCACCGGCACGTGGGACGCCCGCTCGCTGCAGGAGCAGGCCAAGGGCCAGTTCGAGGTCGGCATCATGGACTTCCCCATCCCGACGCCGGACGATCCCGTCTACGGCGAGGTGGTTGAAGGCCGCATCTACGAAAATCCCGGCGGCGGCTTTCAGTTCGGCGTCGCCCGCACCTCCAAGCATCCGGAAGTCGCCATCGATTTCCTGCTTTTCCTCGCCTCGCAGAAGGGCAATGAAAAGCTCAACCAGATCATCGGGTGGATCCCGGCGATCACCGGCACCGAGCTGGACCCGTTCCTCCAGGCGTTCGAGCCGCACCTCGAAGGCATCTATGGCAACGGCAACTTCACCCTCGGCGGCAACACCGCCGTGGCCTGGGGCCAGAAATACTCCCTCTACCAGGTCAACCAGATCTCCTTCGAGGATTTCGCCAAGACCTACACTCCGTTCTACCTCGAGGAAGGCCTGAAGGATTTCATGGAGCAGCAGCGCGACTGGCGCCGCGGCATGATCCGCAACGAGCAGTACCTCGCCGGCATCCGCGGCCGCGCCATCCTGGCCGACCAGGCCGCCGCCGCCGCCGCCACCGCCGACGAAAAGGCCGCCGCCGAAACGGACGCCGCCTCCGCCTGGATCCGCTACCGCGCCATCACCGCCTCCCGCCAGGTCTGGGACGAACTCAACCACGCCCGCCAGCTGGACCTCATCCACCGCGACCGGCTGCCCGACGGCTTCGTCGGCCCCTACGAGTACTCCCCCGCCGTCCTGGAAAAGATCCGCGCCCGCCTCCGCGCCGGGATGCAACCGGAGGCCCAGCCGTGACCGCCAAGGTTTTCCACCCTATGGAAAATCCGGCAGCGGCCGGATCACACCGTGGAAAATTCGACCCTGATTTTCCACACAATGGAAAAACTTTTGGCGGTTTTTCCACACAATGGAAAAAAGTTTTCCACAGTGTGGAAAACTTCCTTTTCAAATGCGTTTACAGCCTAACCCCCTACAGCCTACTCCCCTGACATGCAGCCCAAGGAAGTCCAACCCAACCAGCTCCGGCACCACTGGGAAATCTACTTTTTCATCATTCCCACGCTGATCCTGATCGGGCTGCTCCAGTACTATCCCGCCAGTTCCGGCATCTTCCATTCCCTTTTCCGCTGGAACGGCTCCGACATCTCCGAATTCGTCGGCTTCGAGAACTACACCGACCTGGTCAAGAACCTCGAGTTCTGGAACTCCTTCAAGCTGGCCTTCATCCTCGGCTTCTGGAACGTCATCAAGATGATCCCGGCGCTGCTGGTGGCCGTCTGCATCCACCGCGCCACCTCCGAGAAGATGCAGTTCTTCTACCGCACGCTGTTCGTGATCCCGATGGTGATCCCCGGGCTGATCACGGTGCTGATCTGGCGCTCGTTCTTCTTCGAGGCCACCGCGGGCTACCTCAATCAGTTCCTGTCCTGGTCCGGCCTGATGGACCTCCTGCAGCACGGCGGCGCGTTCGTCGCCGCCCGGCTGGCCGAGCCCGCCGCCGGCGGCCTGCCCCCCGACTCCTTCGCCCGTTCCTTCCTGGCCTCCTTCGACTGGCTTACCGCCTTCAAGGCCGGCACCTCGCCCGCCTGGCTCGGCGACCCCAAGATCATCATCGGCGCCTGCGTCGTCTGGGGCTTCCCGTGGGTCGGCTCGTTCGCCGTCCTGACCCACCTCGCCAAGCTGCAGAACATTTCCAAGGACATCTACGAGGCCGCGGACATCGACGGCGCCACCTGGTGGAGCCGCTTCACCAAGATTGAGCTGCCGCTGCTGATGGGCTCGATCTACCTCCTGCTCGTCTTCGCCATCATCGACACGATCAAGGACGCCGGCATGATCCTGGCGCTGGCCGGCATCACCGGCGGCCCCGGCGGCAAGGCGACCGTCCCCGCGCTGTTCATGCTGCGCAAGGCCTTCATGGACCAGCAGATGGGCTACGCCTGCGCCGTCGGCATCGTGCTGACCGTCGTCGTGCTCCTGCTCCAGAAGATCTGCAACATGCTCCTGCAGTCCGAGCCCGAAGGCGGCGCCAGGCCCGGCAAGTCGGCCTGGTTCGGCATCCTGGCGCTCTACGCCTTCGCCGAAGGCTTCCTCTTCTTCCGCGCCCACCTCCTGCCCAAGACCGCCACAATGGCGATCTTCGCCATGTTCGTCGTGGCGCTCGTGCTCAAGTTGGCGGTCCTGCTTTCGGTTCCCGTCCTGCTGCGCAAGTTCGGCGCCGCCCTCCGCAACGGCCTGATCCTCGTCGCCGCCGCGCTGGCCTGGCTGACGATCTTCAAAAGCGCGGACATCCGCTGGCTCCTGTTCGGCTTCGCCCTGCTGATGATGGTTTCGACGGCCCTCTTCAAGATGGCCATCGCCGGCGCCGGCGCCATCCTGATCGGCTACGGCACCGCGGGCAACTCCCTCGACATGATCGTCTCCGGCGCGGTCTTCATCATCCTGGCCACGCCGTGGGGCCGGATCGCCGAACGCCTCAACAAGGCCTACCTCGCCCGCTGCCTGAAGCGCCCCGCCGAAAAGATCAGCCGGGGCGACCTCTACGTCGCCCGCTCCTTCGCCCGCCAGCAGCAGCCCGTCTGGCGCGCGGCGTCGTCGGCTGGCAGCTGGGGGCTGCGCTTCTCCAAGCACGCGTTCATCTGGTTCGTCCTCGCCTTCGCCTTCCTCCCGCTCTACCTCATGCTCATCGTCTCGCTCAAGGACAACAACCAGTTCTACCTCCATCCCACCACCCTCACCCAGCCGGTCCACTGGGACAACTGGTCCACGGCCTGGGCCATGGTCTCGCCCACCGTCGCCAACTCGATCTTCCTGTCCACGTCCGCCACGTTCCTCATCGTGATCTTCGGCCTCGCGGGCGCCTACTTCTTCGCCCGCCTCAAGGTGCCGCTGTCCTCGTTCCTGTGGAACGCGCTGCTGCTTCTGATGATGATGCCCATGATCGCCAACCTCGTTCCGTTGTTCATCCTGCTGCGCGACATGAGCCTGCTCAACACCCTGACCGCGCTGATTCTCGTCGGCGCCTCCGGCGGGCAGGCCTTCGCCATCTTCGTCTTCCGCAACTTCATCGCCGACATCCCGCAAGACCTGTTCGAGGCCGCCGAAATCGACGGCGCTAACCACTTCCAGCAGCTCAAGCTCGTGGTCATTCCCCTCTCCGGCCCGATCATGGGCACCGTCGCCGTGATGCAGTTCCTCGGCCAGTGGAACGAGTTCGTGATGCCGCTGATCGTCATGCGCGAACAGGCCCGCCTCCCCGTCACCGTCCAGCTCATCCGGATGGCCGGCGAATACATCAAGCTCTGGGGCCCGCTGATGGCCGGCTACGCCATCGCCTCCATCCCCGTCATCATTCTCTTCACCTTCTCGATGAAACTCTTCGTCAAGGGCCTCACCGAAGGCGCCGTCAAGGGATAGAACATCCGAATATTCAATATCCAATAATCAATGTTCAATGATCAACGAATTGAAGATTGAAGATTGTTTATTGAACATTGAATATTCCGCCTTGGTTCTTGACCTTGCGACCAGCCAAGTGATTGAAAGGACGCATGCCATGACCGCTCCCACCTATTTAGGCGACGACCTCCCGCTGGAATCGCACATCATCGAGGTCCGGGTCCGGCATCTGCAGGACCTGTTCGACTCCCTCGATCCCTCCCCGTTCATCGCGCTTGATCTCGACGACGACTCCCACCAGTACATTGTCACCAGCGCCCGGGAACTCCGCACCCGTCTGCCACTCGCCCTGGCCGTCCATGTCGCGGCGCTGCCGGCTTCCCTCGCGGAGGCGCGCGACGCCGGCGAAGCCATCCGCGAACATTTCACCCGGCAGGCGGGCTTCGCCGGCAACCGGCTGGCGCAATTGATCCGGACGGGACTGATCAGTCTGGCCATCGGCCTGGCGTTCCTGAGCCTGGCGCTGACGGCTTCCGCCGCCCTCGCGAAGTGGGCGGAGGCCTACCCGTCCCTTTCGATTTTCCGCGAAGGACTGCTGATCTGCGGCTGGGTGGCCATGTGGCGCCCCATCCAGATTTTCCTCTACGACTGGTGGCCGGTCCTGGGCGAACAGCGGCTCTACGACCGCCTGGCCCGCATGCCGGTGCAGATCGTTCCGGATGATGCCTCGCCGGCCTGAAATCCTTAGAGCTTTTTAAATGCCGCTGCTTCCATCTGCGGAAACAGCCCGGCTCGGCAGGGATGCCTTGCCCTACCCAAAGCCCGTGCTTCATGCCTGCGGTAGGGCGAACCCTCCGGGTGAGCCGTTCTGGATTGCCGTTCGGATATGGCCACCGTAATTTCGAATTTGTTCTAACGGCTTTTGGCAGATGCCGGGTCTTCGGTCTACATGCCTGCCCCTGCCGGCAACGGTGCCGGCGCGGCCACTGGCGGCTCCCAGGCCACCGTCGGGCGGCCGCCCCAGGCCGCCGTCCACCCCCGGGCGTCGGGCCGGCAGTGCACCTTGGCCCTGGGGCTGGAATCGAAAATGCCCTCGCCCGCCGCGGGCTCGTCTCCCTCGAAAAAGACGGCGTCCAGCCGGGGACATTCGGCCAGCGCCCAGTCGCCGACCCGTTCCATGCTGGCCGGCAACGTCAGGGAAGGCAGCGCCGCGCAGCCGAGAAACGCCCGCTGCCCAAGCTCGGTCACGCCTGCGGGAATGACGACCTCCTTCAGCCGGGCGCAGCCAAAGAACGCCCAGTCGCCGATGCGCACCAGCCCCGCCGGCAGTTCAATGCGCGTCAGCCCGCAGTTTTCGAACATCCGTTTGCGGATGATCTCGAGGCCGTTGGTCAGGGTCACGCTGGCCAGGTTCGCGCATCCGGAAAACACCGCCTCCCCCGTCTGGGTCACGCTGGCCGGAATGACCGCCGTCACGAGGCCGCTGCGCTCAAACGCGTTGTCTCCGATCTGCGCGAGGCCCTCCGGCAACACCACGTTGGTCAATCCCGT
The DNA here is from genome assembly GCA_964393515.1 of uncultured Verrucomicrobiota bacterium. GTDB lineage: Bacteria > Verrucomicrobiota > Kiritimatiellia > CAIQIC01 > Lenti-01 > Lenti-01. Next base: position 52,321 of record CAYMTY010000011.1, on the reverse strand, counting down.
GCAGCGGTGAAACGCCTCGTTGCCGATCCGCACCACGCCGGCGGGAACTTCCAGGCGCCCCTTTTTGGCCGCGGGACAATGGATCAGCGTGGACTTCGCCTGGTCGTACAACACCCCCTCCACCGCGCAAAATGTCGGATTCCGATCCGCCACGGCAAAGGCGGCCAGCTGGTTGCAGCCGCGGAACGCCCATTCCCCGATTCGGGCCACGCCCCGCCCGAGCGTCACGTGGGTCAGGCCGGAACAGTAGGCAAACGCCTGCTCGTCGACCTGGACGACGCTGTCGGGAATCGCGACCCGGGTCAGGCGGGTCTGGTCCATGAAGGCGCCCTGGCCGATGCGCACCACCGGCCGGCCCTCCGCGACAGCCGGAATGTCCACCGCCCCCCCGGGCCCGGTGTATTTGACCAGCGTGACCCCCGGTCCCTCCGCCTTCCAGAGAAAATCCTCCGCCCGGACGGTTCTTGCGGCGGCCAGCAAAACCAGCAACCCGGCACCGGCCAGAATGGCAGAATCTGTTATTCCTGATTTCATCCGTTGATCTCCGCCGGGGTTCTCTCCGCCTGTAGATACTTGAACCTGCCCGAAATGCCGGGCTGACTCAAGACCGCGCTTGCGGAAACCAGCCCCCCCCGGTTAAATCCGGTCGCACACAATGCCGCACCATTCGCCGTCTCCATCGCGCAGGACTTCCCGCGCCCCCTGCGCCAGGAACGCCGCCGCCACGGCATCGCCCTCTGCCTCCCGGATGCCGGTCAGAATGAGCCGCTGGTTGGTCGCGGCCCAAAGGGCCGGGGCGGCCTGGACCAGGACCGGGGTCAGGATGTTCGCACATACCACGTCGGCCGGACGCCGGGCCCAGCCTGATTGCAGGACATCCCCCTGATAAAACCGGATCCGGCCCTTGGCCAGCCGGTTCAGCCGGGCATTTTTCCGGCCCGTGGCCACGCAAACCGGATCATGATCGAATGCTTCCACCCGCGGCACCCCCAGCCGGGCCGCCGCAATGGCCAGGATGCCGCTGCCGGTGCCGGCATCCAGCATCGATCGCGGCTGCAGCCGGAGCCAGGCGTTTTCCAACTCCTCCAGGCAGAACCGGGTGGTGAAATGATCCCCAGTCCCAAAGCTCAGCCCCGGGTCGATCCACAGATTGATGCGTTTCCGGTCCGGGGCCTTTTCCCAAACCGGAACCGTCCGGAGACTCCGGCCGATGTCTTGGACATGGAAATGGTGCCGCCAAAAGGTCGTCCATTGCCGCTCCTGGCAGGCCATGACCCGGGCCTTGGAATCTGGATACTTTTGGGGGATCTGCCTGATACGCTTCTTAGCTTCTGACAAAGAGTTAAAGAATATCTTGACCACAACTCGCCCCCCATCGGGACGTTCCAGAGTAACAGGTTCAACCCCCCATTGTTCACGGGCTATTTGGCAGAAAATATCTGCATCTTCTTTCTTTACAACGAGTTCCAACTGCCAGCATAAATTCATTTTTCTGTTTATAACCCCGTAACGGCTTGATAGACAAGGACAAACAATGCACATTATTCCCGTCGGTTTGACAATTTTGGACTTTCGGGCTTGCCAAGTCACCCCAAGAGTGTATCGTTGACGCTTCAAACTCATGAAAAAGCTCATGTCCATCCGAAGCACGGCAATCCTGGTTGCCGCCTTCCTGTTGCCCCTGAGCGTACTGGCGTTCCGGACAAGATCCTTGGAATCTGTTTCCTCCCGTTTCCCGGTCCCGACCGGCTCTCCCGCAGCCCTGGCCGACCTCGATGCCTCGGCCAATGCCGCCCGGCTGGTGGACGCCATCATCCAGATCGAATCCAACGGCAATCCCCGCAAGATCGGCCGTCACGGGGAACGGGGCTTGATGCAGATCAAGGCCGGCACCTGGCGGGACATGACCACCCGGCTGTTCGGCAAGCCCCTCTCCTTCGACCAGGCCTTCGATCCCGCCCTGAACCGGCGGGTGGGTACCGCTTATCTGGCCTTCCTCCAGGAACGCATCCTGCCCCGCCAGTCGGAATGGCAAGCCGATGAACGCGCGCTCCTGCTGGCGGCCTACAATGCCGGCCCCGGGCGGCTGCGCCAGGCGGGCTTCAGCCTCGCCGGCATGCCCCGCCAAACCCGGGACTATGTCGCCCGCGCCAGCGCCCTGCACGATGCCTTCCTCGGCGATATGGCCACCGCCGTCCGCCGCGGCCTCCAGGCCGCCGCCGGCATTTAAAACCGGCCGTTGCGGGCTTCTCTGCGAGAAGGTCCGGCCAACATCGAACCCATGAAGGGGATCGCATGTGGGTTTTGTAGGCCACCCCTCTGCGGGTGGCGGTTCCTACGAATATGCACCGGATCGCAGACGCACCTCGAACGCATTCGCCGGCGGTTTTGGCGTTGCCTCGGCCCGAACGCTTTACTAGGGTGTTTGGAAGCCGGAGATAAACATGCTGCGAACCCCGGAAAACGATTTTGGCCACGCCTTGCACCTGGTGGTCATCCACCTGATTAAAAACGCCCACAAGATCCCCGAACCGGTCGTCCAGGCCGCCCGCGAATTCGAGGACGCCTCGTGGACCCGGCTGGACAAGGCCACCCAGCGCGCCCGCCTCACCGAGGTGGCGCGGCACACGGAAGAGCCTTCGCCCATCCACCGCCATTTTGAATCCTATCCCCACGCCTTCAGCAAAAACCAGTACGCGGAATACCTGGGAGCCTTGAAGCGCTACAAGGGAATCCTGGGACTGTAGCCGTCCCATGGACCTGTCCCTCCCAGACCCCATCACCAACTATAATCGCCAGGTCGCCCGGCAGCGCTATCTGCGCCGGGAGGAACAAGTCCTCGGCCACCATCCCGGCTTCAACCTCGTCTATTGGCAACGCATCGTCCGCGCTTCCGGGCGCGTCGAGCGCTGGGGCCGGCGCTGGGCCTGGACCCGCGATCAGATCATGTTGACCAAGGCCCTGCTCATCAGCCGCATGGCCTGCGTGTACATCGACCACATCATCCGCCGGATGCAGCAGGTCAATCTGATCCCGCCCTCCACCCTGGGCCCGCGGCAGGAGTGGGAAAGCCAGTACCGCCACTTCCTCCTGCTGTTCCTGGGAGTCGCCGAAATCCCGGACCGCGAGGAGATCGTCGGCCTCATGCAGCGCCTCCACCGCTACATCATGCCGCCGGAAAGCCTGGTGGGCTTCCGCAAACGCCACTGGACGTGGATCGAGGGGATCCTGCCCCAGTTCCTCGTTCCGGGCGGGGCCACGAATCTGTTCATCCGCCGCCAGTTCAACGCCGCGGGCGACCCGGTCGTGGCCGCCCGGCGCATCTGCTTCACCGCCGCCCTCTACTCCGACATCCAGGAACGCCTCTACGGCCAGCAGTGGATGTACGCCTACAGCGACTGCCTCCTGCGCCTCTACGACCAGATCCGCAAGTCCCCCGAAATCCTCGCCGCCATCCTCGCGCTGAAATAGGTCCGCCCTCCTTCTATCGGGGTTCGGGATCGGTATCGTCATCGATTATTCATATCCCCCCAACTTGTCATCCCTCCCTCCTTCTATCGGGGTTCGGGATCGGTATCGGGATCGGAATCGATTGCTCCACCTTCGTACCCGGGCGCTTCTTCATGGACCGTATAACCGCGTTGCCCCAGTTTCGTCAGCATCGCCACGATCCGATCCAGCAAACGCTTCGCTTCGGTATTTTCTGCAGCGCTTAAAGCCCCGCAAGTTTCCAAGACGTCCTGCGCCGCCCCGCACTCCAACGCCGAACCGCGCGCAATTTCGAAATATCTCCTGCGATCCCCGTCGGTCGCCTTGCCATTGCCCTCGGCAATGTTCAAGGGAATGGCTTGCGATGCCCGCAGGAGCTGATCCTTTGCGTTGGGATGCTGGCCTTTGAGCTTTTCGCAAAGGCGATAGGCCCAGCCGACATAGTCAAGTGCCGCACGGTAAACATCCAATCGTTCATGCCCAAAAACCATGTCAGGCCCTTTCGACGCCGATTCCGATGCCGACATCCGATCTGGCGTGCATCATAGACCCTCCGATGCTGGCTGGAAATCATAATAGGCTTGTCCGCCCGCTACCGGCGCGTATGCTATGCTGAAATCTTGGCTCATCAACCCCCAACCTGCTTCGGATAGAAGTCGCCATGTCCCAATACCTCTTCGTGACCGGCGGCGTGGTTTCCTCCCTGGGCAAGGGCATCACCGCCGCCTCCATCGGCCGCCTCCTGATCGCCCGCGGCCTGCGCCTGCGCATGCTCAAGATGGACCCCTATCTCAACGTGGACCCCGGCACCATGAGCCCCTACCAGCATGGCGAAGTCTACGTCACCGACGACGGCGCCGAGGCTGACCTCGACCTCGGCCACTACGAGCGCTTCACCGGCCAGCCCACTTCCCGCGCCGCCTCCGTCACCTCCGGCCGCATCTACTGGGACGTCCTCCAGAAGGAGCGCCGCGGCGACTATCTCGGCCATACCGTCCAGATGATCCCCCACATCACCGACGAGATCAAAGGCCGCATCCGCGCCCTCGCCGGACCGGACGTGGATGTGGTCGTCGTCGAAATCGGCGGCACCGTCGGCGACATCGAGGGGCTCACGTTCCTCGAAGCCATCCGCCAGATGGGCCTGGACGAGGGCCGCGGCAATGTCATGTACCTCCACATGACCTACCTGCCCCTGATCCGCGCCGCCGGCGAACTCAAGACCAAGCCCAGCCAGCAGTCCGTCGCCAAGCTGCGCGAGATCGGCATCATCCCCGACGTCCTCGTCTGCCGCTCGGAAACGCCCCTGTCCGAGGACATCCGCCGCAAGCTGTCGCTGTTCTGCAACGTCCCCCTCCCCGCCGTGCTGGCGGAACTCGACGTCCGCCATACCATCTACGAGGTGCCGCTCGTCCTCGCCGCGCAGGGCCTGGATGACCTTATCCTGCGCCATTTCGGCCTGGACCGCCCGCCGGCCCAAATGAGCCCGTGGCAGACCATGGTGGAAGCCGTGTCCCACCCCGAAGGCACCGTCAACATCGGCGTCGTCGGCAAGTACTCCGAACTGCCGGACGCCTACAAGTCCCTCCACGAGGCCCTGCGCCACGGGGCCGCCGCCCACCGCCAGGCCGTTAAAATCGTTCCGATCTCCGCGGAAGACCTCGACGCCGGCCGGACCCCGGACGAATTGCGGCAGGTGGACGGCATTCTGGTTCCCGGCGGCTTCGGCGTACGCGGCATCGAGGGCAAGATTGCCGCCGTCTGTTACGCCCGCGAAAACGGCGTGCCGTTTCTCGGCATCTGCCTCGGCCTGCAATGCGCCGTCATCGAATTCGCCCGCCACGTGTGCAAACTGGAAAACGCCCACACCACGGAGGCCGAGCCCGCCACGCCGCATCCGGTCGTCTGCCTGATGGCCGAGCAGGAAAAGGTCGTGGACCTGGGCGGCAGCATGCGGCTCGGCGCCTGGCCTTGCGTGCTCAAGCCCGGCACGGCCGCCGCCAAGGCCTACGGCGCGGAGAAGATTTCCGAGCGCCACCGCCACCGTTACGAAGTCAACAACCGCTACCGCCCGCAGCTCGAAACCGCCGGCCTGGCTCTCTCCGGCCTGTCCCCCGACGGCCAACTCGTCGAGATGGTCGAAATCCCCGCCCACCCGTGGTTCGTCGCCGCCCAGTTCCACCCCGAACTCAAATCCCAGCCCCTCCAGCCCCATCCCCTCTTCCGCGACTTCCTTGCCGCCGCCCTCAAACGCCGATCCAAAGCCTGATAAACCACGAAATTCAATCTCCCCGCCTTCTCACCCGCCCCGGCTGTTCACTTGATGATTGGATATGGAATATTGGTTATTGGATATTCCGCCTTCCTCTGCGGCCAGAATTTTTCGGATTTATTGTATCCGCGCCCGCTGGGCGCGGTGCGGGAGAATCAAGGGCCGGCCCCAGCGGGACCGGCTACAGTAAAACCTAAACGGCCCTAATATCTAGTTCACTTCCCCCAGCGCCCGGCGCAGTTCCAAAACATGGTTGGTCCTAATGGCGGTCACGTTCGGCACGATCGGATCGTCGGTCCATGGCGCGAGGGCCTCGCCGGTGACGTTTGTCAGCCCGGCGATGGCTTCCCGCAGCTCGGTAAGGTGCACGGCGCGGATCGCGGATGCGTTGGCCGCCAGATTCGGGTCGGTCCAGGCATTGGTCGCCAGGCTCCGGCAGGCGCGGGCATAATTGGCCTCTTCACGCAGTTCCGTCATATGCGGCAGGCGGATCCAGCCGCCCGCGCCGAGGGTGGCGTCCGTCCACGTCCGCCCGCCAACCCAGAACCGGTTGGTGACCGAGCTGGCGCCGTCGGTGATCCCGTCGTTGGCCACCACGCGCCAGTTGGTGTTCGTGTTGTCCGCCAGATCGGATTGCGGTTTGTACCGCGCGCGATACGCGGCATTCGTGGAGGGTGCCCCGCCAGACGGGTAGGCGGACCAAGTCGCCCCATCGAAGAACTCGAATCCCGTCTGGCTGTTGGACGAATTGGCCACCAGCGTCGAGGCTGCGGTCTGGTCGTAATAGACCTTGAAATGCAACGAGTTGCTCTCCGCATCCGTCGGCACGTTCCAGATCAGCCGCGGCCGCGGATTCAGCGTCCGGCCGTAAAGAGCAAAATCGTTCCCCACCGGTAGATTGGTGGGCGACAGCAAAACCGGAGCGGCGGGGGCAATATTCCAGAGCCACGTCAAGGTGCAGTTGTTTGTCAAGGTCATGGTAAAATTCGTGGCGGTTCCCGTAGTGGGCTCATTGTCCGGCATGCTCCAACCTGTGCATACATAATGAGTTGACCCTTGGAGATATGGGCTGACTGCACTGTTAGTGAGAATGGCATTCCGGTCGTTGGTATATATACCGGCGGGTGGCTCAGTCGTGCCATACGGCGATTCCACCGTTAACACCCTTGTCTCCTGATAATCGACGGCATAGGACCAATCAACGCTGGGACTCTGGGTTAGGTCTTGGCTTGATCCGGAATACTCATATTTCTTGAATCGCGGCGGGGACCCGGATGCAATCCAATAACATCCATCGCCAACACCTAATCCTTCCGAATAGTCGGTAAGCGACCGGCTGTATTGGATGGTCCCAGTGGCTATATCGATCCGGTAGATTCTCCACGCTGCATTTTCCATGGCCCACAGGTAACCATCGGCATATCCAAGCCCGGAAAAGGAGTATCCCCCAAAAGTCCACATGGCCGTTTCCGCACCTGTCGCGGGATCGAATCGATGGACCTGACCGCCCGTGCTGATCGCCCATAGATAGCCACTCCCGAAGGCCAATCCCGCACCGGAGGTACCACTTGAGAATGTGGCAAAGTTGTAATCAACGCTGCCGTTTGCAGGATCGATCTTGGCTATTTTGAGGTTCCCCCCCAGCGCCCAGGCATAACCGCCGCCATAGGCCAGGCCGCGACAGGTGCTGAACACGGCATAGTTGACATTGGCAACATAAGTCGATGCTCCCCCGAACGTTGCCTCGGTTTTCCAAAGGTGGCCATATTGGTCCAGCATCCAGATATAACCGGCACACAATGACTCTGCGGCTAGTACGGACTGGAGCACTACAATAGCCGCCACGCGCCAAGTCTGAGGAATGGCGCTAAAACAAGCCACTTTCCAGAAAGCCGACTGTTTGTATTTGCTCATATCCTTCTCGTTTAAGCCTACGGTGCGTAGCGCGGCGTCAGGCTGACCCATTCGGTGCCGGTGTAGCCCTCGAAGTTGGTGCTGGCCGGATTGAACCGAACCATACCCGCGGCGGCGGCAACGCTGTTGCTGCCGACTACGATGGCGTTCTGGACCGTCAGCGCGCCAGACATAGTGTCGCCGGATTTCTTCACGAAACTGTTGGTGGCGTCCGCGCCCGAGATGTAACCCTCCGCGCCGTGGTCGCCCCAGCCATACGCCGTGTTCCACTGGCCCACGCCGGTGGAGGATAGCGCCGTGCCGTCGGCGAACCGGATCGAACCATCCGCCACGTTGGTGATGCTGTTGCCGCCCATATCCAGATCGCCCGTCATAGCGCGCGAGCCGTCGGCCAGGACGGCATTGGGATCGGTCTCGACGTAGACCGGCGTGCCCGTGGCAATGTTCGCCTTGTCGGCGGAATAGACCGGGTCGGTCTCCGCTGTCAGATAGCCTTCTTCCCCGTGATCACCCCAGCCGTAGGCGGTATCCCAATCCGTTACCTGCTGGGCGCCGATCCCGGCCGCCGGGCTGGCCGTGAACTCCGGATCGGTTTCGCTGGTTAAATAGCCTTCTTCGCCGTGGTCCCCCCAACCCGCGGCATCGTTCCATGAATTGATGTCCGTATTCAGAATTCCCGCCGCGGGGCTGGCGGTAAACTCAGGATCGGTTTCGGTGGTAAGGTATCCCTCTTCGCCGTGGTCGCCCCAGCCATACGCCGTGTTCCACTGGCCCACGCCGGTGGAGGATAGCGCCGTGCCGTCGGCGAACCGGATCGAACCATCCGCCACGTTGGTGATGCTGTTGCCGCCCATATCCAGATCGCCCGTCATAGCGCGCGAGCCGTCGGCCAGGACGGCATGGGGATCGGTCTCGACGTAGACCGGCGTGCCCGTCGCGATATTCGCCTTGTCGGCGCTATAGACTGGATCGGTCTCCGCGGTTAGATAGCCCTCCTCGCCGTGGTCGCCCCAACCCGCGGCATCGTTCCATGAATTGATGTCCGTATTCAGAATTCCCGCCGCAGGACTGGCGGTAAATTCGGGATCGGTTTCGGTGGTAAGGTATCCCTCTTCGCCGTGATCGCCCCAGCCGTAGGCGGTGTTCCAATTTCCAACGCCGGTCGAAGAAAGCGCCGTGCCGTCGGCGAACTGGATCGAACCGTCCGCGACGTTGGTGATGCTGTTGCCGCCCATGTCGAGGTCGCCCGTCATGGCGCGCGAGCCGTCGACCAAAACCGCCAAGGGATCGGATTCCACGTAAATCGGCGTGCCGGTTGCAATGTTCGCCTTGTCGGCGGAATAAATGGGATCGCTTTCAACATATACGGGCGTCCCCGTGGCGATGTTCGCTTTGTCGGCGGAATAGACCGGATCGGTCTCCGCGGTAAGGTATCCCTCCTCCCCGTGATCACCCCAGCCGTAGGCGGTGGACCACTGGGAGGTTTGCGCCGCAGAGATCGCAGCGGCTGTCGCGGCGGAAAAAACCGGATCGGATTCGGCATACACGGGCGTGCCGGTGGCATAGCCTGACTTCTCCGCTGCCCACACCGGATCGGTTTCCGCATAGACCGGCGTGCCGGTGGCAACGGCCACGCCGTCCACCGTCAGATTGCCTGCCACTGCCAGCGCCCCGCCGAGCGTCGTCCCCTTGCCCAGCCGGTCAATCGTCACCGCCCCGCTGTTGGTGATCTCAAAAACAAAGTTGTTAAGCCACGTCGGATAAATACCGAACTTTCGCTGGCCGTCGCTGTAGAGAAACAATATCGAGTTCGTCCCGCTGCCCATGAAGAACCGCGCCCAGCTCATCGCCCCGGCATTCGTCGCCGTCCGCAGCCACAAGTCCGCGTTGCCCTCGGATTGCACCGTCAGCACCGAGCCCTCAACCGGGTCGGGTTCGTTCCACGAACGCGCAATCACCGTGCCGCCGTCGGGGAGAATAGAGAACCTGGCGTCTGTAGTGTAGAGCGTTCCGTTCCCGCTGCCCTGAAAGATGGAGAACCGACGCCCCTCATCGTGCCCGTCTGGCCGGGTTAGGTAGCGACTAGAGATTGTCCACATATTATTCGACGCGGCGATGTCCGGGCCTCGTCCGAAATATATTGCCGTGGCATTCTCGTAACGATTTGTGTCAACACCATCAACCGAGGTGTCCATCGAACCAAGCCATAATGACGCACGCCCCCCCCACCCAAGGATGCCATAGCCAAGCGCCGTGATGCCATTGTCGTAATCATCTGAGGCGTTTTGGCGGATAACGATGGGGCCGGAACCGGGTCGCCCTGACTGCTTGGTGAGATACAGGGTCGGGTATACATCAATCCCCGCCAGATTGCCCGGCGGAATTGCCTCTCCGATAGACATGGAACTGGTGATTCTAACCTCACCCGTGACGACTTGGGTGAGTCCGGTGACGGTACGCAACAGCGCGGAGTTTGCCGTGTTGCTTGCGTACTGCGCGGTGGCGAGCGCGACGGATGCGGTGGAGCGGGCCTGCGAATCAAACGCGTTCGTTACTTCCTCGCTCCGGCGCCATACGTTGTTGCTTTCGGCCGCCCAGTGGGGATCGGTTTCAGAGGTCAGATAGCCTTCCTCGCCATGATCTCCCCAGCCGTGGGCGGCATCCCAATCCGTTACCTGCTGGGCGCCGATCCCGGCGGCGGGGCTGGCAGCGTAAACGGGATCGCTTTCCGCATACACCGGCGTGCCGGTGGCATAGGCGGACGGGAGTTGGCCGCCGAGTGTTTCCGCGTCCGCAGACCGCAGGGCATAGGGCGCGGAGGAAATCCGGAAGCGCGGGGCCAGGACTTGGCCGTCCACTTCGGCCTCCACCCACAGCTCCACCGAGTCCAGCGCGGCGGCGAAATCACCGAAGGTGGCCGTGTCGTCGCCCAGCAGGGTGCTGTACATGCCGTCCACCACGGATACCGTGTTGGAATCCACATACAACAGCGTGCCGTCCGTCGCCGCGTCGTACACCTTCAATTGCAGGCTGACGGTACCCGACACCAGCGTGCCATCGTCCACCAGCCGCCCTTGGAAATTGATGGCCGAGGGAACGGCGGCCCAGGCAGCGGTCGATACGGTCAGTGCAAGCAACAGCATTGTGATTTTCTTCATGGCGATCTCCTTAAGGCACGAGTTTCAAGAACAGGAACGCCCGGTCCGCACCGAGCAGCGTATTGGTCCAATCCACGGGCACGGTCTGCCAAGGGCCGGCGCCGGGCCCGAGGGCGGTCAGTTCGTCCAGCGCCACGAAATCCTGCCGCCGGTTCAGGTTTGTCCCGGCCATGATGCGGTAGGTCCGCCCGGCGCGCCCCTCCCAAGTCGCCCGGTGGCCGTTCTCATCCAGCGGGAGATAGTTGTCAAAGTGCAGGTACGCGGTTTCATCCTGGGGATTGGTGCCGGCCGCGGCTTCGGCGCCATCGCCGCTGCCGTCGCCATCGCTGTCGGCCTCGTTGTGATCGGTGGCGGTCTGCGGATCGAATCCGCTGCCGGCCAGTTCAACCTCGTCGTCCAAACCGTCGCCGTCGTTGTCGGAATCCAGTTCGACCGGAATTCCATTTGCGGAAAGCGGCGAGAATCCGGCCGCCGGCGCACCATACAGGAATCCCGCAAACAGCAAATCGACATTACCGTCCGCCACGCCGACACCCCCTTGCTGGCCGGCCGCAACATCCATTGTGTAGCTACCTCCGGCGGCCCGCCCGCCGAATACATCCAGCGCGACGGGGTTTTGCACCATATCTCCCCTGACGAGCTGGCCGCAAAGCATGCTGAACAACAGTGGAACTCCAACTCGCCCAACCCGACCGAGCCCTCCCATCATAAGCCACCTCTTAGCAACATTAAAGCGGCGATAGACTTCCCCGGGCAAGGAATTTTGGCGTTTCGTATGCATTTTTTCCCCGTCTCCCCCGGCCGCGGGTTTCCTGCGGCCGCCCTCAAACGCCAACCACATGCCGGATAAACGATGCAATGCGCGAAAAACGCGAAATTCAATCTTCCAGCCTACCCGCCCCGGCTGTTCACTTGATGATTGGATATTGAATATTGGTTATTGGATATTCCGTCCCCCGACTGCCCCTTGCACCCCTTGCCGGAACGGTCAGTCACCGGGCTTTTTCTTCAGCGGCAAGCTCTTCCAGACATCCGGTCCTCTGTGCTCCAGGGCCACCACCCAGTGGGCCCGGTCTTTCCGGGGCGGCAGGACGACCTGGTACTGCTGCACGTAGCCGTCCGGCTGGACCACCACCATGGCGCTGTTGTTCGGTTCGGTCGCGTCCAGCACCAGGTAGAAGTCGGACACCACCCCCATCCCCATGAAATTGACCGCCACGTGGCCGTCGGCATTGATGCGGGCGGAAAAAGGAACGGGCAAGGCGATGTTCTGGCCGCCCACCGGCGTGAACCGGCTTTCCATCAGGTCGCCGTGGATCACCTGCCGCTTGACCAGCTCGGTCTTGATCACCTGACCGGATTCCTTGACCACCGTGAAACCGCTCGACGACCAGATCAGTTCGCCTTCCTGGAAGCCGATCAGGTACGGGGCCACAATGACGAACTGGATTTGCTTGATCGGATCCTCGACAGACCCCGGGCGGGACAGCAGCTTGGTCCGGGCATCGACCGCAACCAGGCAGTAGCGCCGGGCGAAATCCCGGAACGCCAGCCCTTCGCCGTTCTGCGTGGCATCGTAGCCGCCCAGCTTTAAAACATCGGCTAGGTATTTGGGGCACTGCTCGGGCACCAGTTCGATGGGCGTGGATTCCGCCTTGAAGGGAATATCCTCCAGCGTGCCGAACGCTGCCTGGAAGTCCAGGCCCATCCGCAGTTCCAGCGCCACCAGTTCGCCCCGCAGGTCGTCCGTGACCAGCAGCCGGCGGGCGGCACCATCCCACTGGATGGATTCGATCGTGCCGTCGTGTTCGTACAGCAGCAGCGTGCGGTCGGTCGTTGGATCCAGCCAGGTGATCTTGCCGTTTTCTTCGGCCACCAGGACCGCCCCGCCGGGCAGGGCGCACAGGCCTTCCGGCGAGGAAAACGCCTTGTCAGAAAGGTACGTGCGCAAATAGTGCGAGCGCAAGTCCAGGTAGCCGATCGTGCCCGGGACCTCGCACGCGAAAACGGCGTAATTCCCGTCGGCGGAGAACGCCACGGCGGAATAGCTGGCCATGGCGTGGTTTAACGGCATCCACCAGTGGCCTTTGGCATCCCGATAGAGAATGGCCCCCCGGAACAACCCGCCCGGCCCGGGATCGCGCAGCGCGGATTCGATGGTGGAACCCGCCAGCAGCAGTTCGCCCGTGGGCCGGGCGGCGACGGACTCCCAGGCGATCCGGTTCTGCTCGAGCGGCAAGGGTACCACCCGCCCGGCGACCTGCCGCCCGCTTCTGCCCTGGAGGTCGAAGGCGATCAGGCGGCCGCCCGGGACATCCTCCGCCACGTACAGCGTGCCCTTGCCGTCCAGCGCCAGTCCTTCCGGCGAGAGCAGGCCCATGGCTCTTCGCCGGATGCCGTCCTTCTCCTCGTAGATGGTGGTATTGGCATCGCACACCACCTGCCGGGAGCCGTCCGGACGAAGGCGGACGATGGCGGTTCCGTTTTCCTCCGCCACGTAGAGGTCTCCCGTTTCCGGATCCAGAGCGATGCCGTCGGGGCCGCGCATGTTCTTGGCGATGGCGGCCGCCGGCCGGAAGATCTTCGGAGGCTTCTGGTTCGTCGCGGTCAGGCCCAGTTGCAAGCCCGGCAGCAGCAAGTCGTCTGTCGCCGCACTGTTTCGGGTTTCCAGCGCGGCCCCAGCCCAATTGGCGGCGCCGACAACGGCGGCCAGGCTCAAGCGCCGAAGCCAGCGGCCCGGGCCGCGGCCTCGGCCGGAGATGGCAGCCTCCCCTGCCGCTCGGACCGGGCCCGCATGCGGAACGGATGAATTCATGGTGGCACGGATTGTAATCCCGGCCGGCAGCCGGGTCAAACCAACCTGCAACCGGAGCGGGCATGACCTTGACACGGCCACCCCTGCTTGGTATCTATCCAATGTCGGGTGCGGGCGAACATGCCGCCTGGATCGGACGGAAATCCATGCGGTGAACCGGACAATCGCTAAGTTAGGGTGGCTGACAGCCTCCACCGCGTTCCTTGGTGCTCTGCCGGCAACTGCGGAAGTCCATTACGTCTCCCCATCCGGGCTGCACAACGCCCCGTTCACCAATTGGACCGACGCCGCCACCAACATCCAGGCCGCCCTCGACGCGTGCGGCACCGAAGATGTGGTCATCGTCACGAACGGCGTCTACGCCCTGACCGCCACCGTGCGGATCACCAACCAGGCCACCCTGGCCTCCGCCCACGGCCGCGATACCGTGCTCCTCGACGGCGGCGGCCTGCCGGCCGGCCAGGACGCCGTGTTCCTCCAGTTCGGCACGCTGGACGGCTTCACCGTCAGCAACGCCCCTCGCCACGGCGTCAAAAGCGAATCCGGCGCCGTGTTCAACTGCCGCATCACCCACTCCCGAACCAACGGCATCGACAGCTATACCACGCCGCGTCTCGTCACCAATTCCACGCTGTGGGTCACCAACTCGATCATCCAGAGCAGCGGCTCCAACGGCATCTACACCTGCGCCGTCGACACCCGTATTCTCGGCTGCACGATCGCGGAATCCGGCGGCACCGGGGTTTCCCTGCGGCAGAACGACACTGTCGCGCCGGTCCAGGTGCCGCGCGTCAGCAATTTCCTCATCCGCGCCTCCACCGTTTCCAGTAACCGCAACAGCGGCATCGCGGTGGCCTTCTGGGACTACAATGCCGCCTATCCCCCGGTGCCGGTGCGGGTCGAAAACTGCCTGATTGAATACAACAACGGCGTGTACGGGGGGGGCATTGCCGATGCGGGAGGCATCTGGGGAAATCGATCGTCTGGGATACAGGTCGCGGATTCCATCATTCGCCTAAATACGGCCAGCATTCATGGGGGAGGAGTGTATTTTTATAGTTACCGCTCTCCCGCCATCAAGAACTCAGTCATTGAAGACAACATCGCCGACAGTCAAGGGGGCGGCGTGTACTGCTATCCCGGCGAAAACGCATCGATCATCAATTGCCTCATTCGGGGAAACTTCGCGACCCACGGGGGCGGCGCCCTCTACGGCACCCTGGTCAATTGCACGGTCATGCGCAACTCCGCTTCGGTCCGCGGCGGCGGCACCGGCGGCATCGTAGGGCAGAACTGCATCCTCTACTACAACACGGCGGAGGGCGAGGATAACGACTACAACAGCACCATCTCTTATTCTTGCAGTGTCCCCCTCACTTCCGGCACCGGCAACATCGCCGCCCCGCCCGGCTTCGCCGGCTCCCGCAACTGGCACCTGGTCCCCGGCTCGCCCTGCATCGACGCCGGCAGCCTGTGGCTGGCCGGCGGCGACTACGACCTCGATGGCGATCCCCGTGCCTGGGGCGGCGGCGTGGACATGGGTTGCGACGAGTTCTATCCGCCCGGACTGGGCGGACCGCTGACGGTGGAGGTGGAAAGCAGCACCGACCGCGCGGTGACCGGGGTCTCGATTTCCTTCCAGTGCAATGTGGACGGCATGCCGGAAGCCTATGTCTGGAACTTCACCGACGGTTTTTCCATCTCGAACACGCCCTTTGTGGACCGGGTCTTCGACACCCCGGGCCTCCACACCGCCACGGTCACGGCGACGAATGCAGACGGCGTGGCTTCCAACTCCGTCGCCGTCGAAATCTTCCCCGGTTATACCAATTATGTGGCTCCCGCCGGCCTGCACCAGTTCCCCTTCACCAACTGGACGGAGGCGGCGACCAACATCCAGGACGCCATCACCGCCAACATCCCCGGCGGCGTGGTGCGCGTGGCCGACGGCGTCTACGACCAGGGCGGCGCAACCGTGGCTGGCGGCCCGACCAACCGGATCGCGATCACGAACGACCTGGAGGTCATCAGCGAAAACGGCCCGGCAAATGCGCTGATCGTCGGCCAGGGACCGGCTGGCGACGCCGCCGTGCGCTGCGCCTATGTCGCCGCAAGCGCGCGGCTGGTCGGCTTCACGCTCACCAACGGGCACACCCGCGCCGCCGGCGACGGCGACCGCGACCAGAGCGGCGGCGGGGCCTGGTGCGAAGCCGGCGGCGCCGTCGAGGAATGCATCGTCCGCAACAACACCGCGCAGCAGGCCGGCGGCGGAATCCGGAACGGCACCGTGCGCCGGTCCCTGCTGCAGAACAACACCGCCACGGGCGAAGGCGGCGGGGCCCGCGGCGGAATGCTTGAAAACGTCCTGGTGACGGGCAACCAGGCGGCCTATGGCGGCGGCGCAGCGGAAGCCGTGCTCAACCACGCCACTGTGACCGGCAACCAGGCCGGCGAAGGCGGCGGCGGCATCTACCGGTGCGTGGCCAGCAATGCCGTCGTCTATTTCAACGCGGCCGGCGCCGGCTGGGCCAACTATTTCAACAGCATCTGCCGGTACAGCTGCACGACGCCCGATCCGCAATCCCTCGGCAATGTCACCAACGCTCCCTGTTTCGTGGACCCGGCGGCCGGCAACTACCGCCTGCTCCGCGATTCGCCGGCCGTGGATGCCGCCTTGGACACCGGCCTGGCGGTTGATCTGCTCGGCGTGCCGCGCCCGCTGGCGGGCACCCCCGGCGGCGCGCCCGCGCCGGACATGGGCGCCTACGAATTCACGCCCGCCCACTATGCCGCTCCCGGCGGCGGCCATGTCTGGCCGTTTGTCACCTGGGCCAACGCCGCGGCCGACCTGCAGGCCGCCGTGGATGCGGCCGATCCCCTGGACGAGGTGTTCGCCTCCAACGGCGTCTACAGCACCGGCGGACGCGTGCAGGCGGGCGCCTTGACCAACCGCGTGGTGGTGGACAAGCCGGTCCGACTGATCGCGGTCAACGGTCCCGCGGCCACGACCATCGAAGGCGCCGGCCCGGCCGGGGATGCCGCCGTGCGCGGCGTCTATCTGGGCACCAACGCGGCGCTGATCGGCTTCACCGTGCGCGACGGCGACACACGAACGGCGGGCGATGCGGTCCGGGAACAGAGCGGCGGCGGGGTCTGGTGCGAGCCGGGCGCGGTGCTGTCCAACTGCGTGGTGGCCTCCAATACCGCCTGGGCCTTCGGCGGCGGCGCCTATGGCGGCCGCCTGGTCAACACCTTCTTGAACGCGAATTATGCCGCCCAGGGCGGCGGTCTCGCCCGCGGAGAACTCGACTTCTGCACCATCGCCTGGAACAGCGCCGGAACTGGCGGCGGCGCCTACGAAGGCACCGGCCGCTACAGCATCGTCTATTTCAACACCGCTTTTGGAACCGGTCCGAACATCTGGGGCGGCGCCTGGGATACCTGCTGCACCACCCCCGATCCCGGCGGGCCCGGGCATATCACCAACGACCCGGCTTTTGCCGCTCCCGCAGACTGCCCCCTGGTTTCCGGCTCACCGTGCATCGACGTTCTGGCCGCCGCCCCGGGTTTCCCGGACAACGATCTGGAGGACACGCCCCGGCCCCTGGACGGCGATGCCAACGGCTTCGCCCGGTTCGATCTGGGCGCGGCCGAGTTCATTCACCCAACCGCCGACACCGACGGCGAAGGCCTGAGCGACGACGACGAAATCCATGTCCACGGCACCAGCCCCCTGCTGGCGGACACGGACGGCGACAACCAGTCGGATCTGGTCGAAACCGTCGCCGGCATGGATCCGCTGGATCCCGCCAGCTATTTCGCGATTCTCTCCGCCGCCGTCGAGGCCGGCGGACAGGTCTTCACCTGGCCCGGCCGGGTCCAGCGCCTATACACCCTCGTGGCCGCGGATGATTTAACCGCGGGCATGACCAACCGGCCGGACTACACCGACCAGCCGGGAACCGACGGCCTCATGGGGTTCACGAACACGGCGCCGGACGGCACCAGCATCTTCGGCGTCCGGGTCCGCCGCGCCCCCTGATTCCCCCTCCGAAAAAAAGCGGTCAGGACTTTTTCGACTTCCGGACCTTTTTCTTTTTCCCGGCGGCCGGGGCCGGCGATCCGAGGAGTTCCTTGGCTTCGCGCTTCTTGAGCCCGCGGATCTGCTGCAGCTTGGCGGCGGTCGCCTTCCGCAGCTTGATCGTCCCGGCCTGCTTTTCCCAGTTCACGACCGACGGAACGCTGACTCCGGCCAATTTGGCCAGCTTGGCCTGCGTCAATCCCAGCCGGCGGCGCAGGGTTTTTACGCCCTTGCCGGAAATCCAGAAGCGCCCGGCGGGTGCGGCCGAAGCCGGTTCGGCCGGGCGGCCTGGTGCCACGCTCTTGCGCATGGCGCTGATTTCCTTCTGCAGCATCAGGGCCTGCCGGCGCAAATCCGCCAGCAGGCGGCGGCGGGCGGCGACCACCCGTTTCACGGGGGCCAGTTCGCGCTTGATCTCCTTGCGGGCCAGCCGGCAAATCTCGGCTTTCAATTCCTTCATCACATTGGCCATGGCGCTTCCTCTTCTTTCATCTCCCCCGAATCATAACTGGCGTACCTGACAGGAGTTGAACCTGTAACCTTCTGATCCGTAGTCAGATGCTCTGTCCAATTGAGCTACAGGTACGTCGAATAGGCTGGAACTTGTACCGCACCGGCCGGGATTTGGCAATACCCGGATTCAACTTTTCTCGCCGGCGAAGGGTTCGGTCCCGGTGGAGCCGTCGGACTTCTTCACCAGCACTTCGATCTTCTTCTGGACCTCGTCAAGTTTGGAAGAGCAGAGTTTGACCAGTTTCTGGCCCTCCTCGAACGCCGCCACCATCTTTTCCAGGCCGAGTTCGCCGCTTTCCATCTCCGCCGCGATTTCCTCCAGCCGGGCCAGGGCCTTCTCGAAGCTCGGGGTCTTTTCCGTTTTCTCCGTCATGTCGTCCTCCTCCCGCCGCATTCACGGTGGAGCGCACCGTGCCGTCGGCCAAATCCGTTTGCAGCTGCATGCCCGGCCGGGCGTCGCCGGCCGCCCGCAAAATCCGCCCGCCCGGCAGGCGGGTCAGGCTGTAGCCGCGCTGCAGCACGGCGCGCGGATTCAGCAGCCGCAGCTGCGCCGCGGCGTGCCGGAGCGCCTGACGGGCGTCGTCCAGCCGCGCCTGCGCGGCCACCGCCAGGCGCCGGGCGGCCGTCCCGGTGCGCTGCCGCGCGAGCTGCGGCAGGCCCGCCAGCGCGTTCTGCAGGCGCACCGCCGCGAAATCCACCTGCTGCTGCAACCGTTGCACCGCCTGCAGCGGATCGCGCAGGAACGGCGTGCGCGCGGCGCGGTCGAGCCGGTTGCGCCAGCCGAGGACCGCCGCCTGCGCGCCCAGTCCCAGGCGCCGGCGCAGGTCGGCCACGCGCCGCGCCAGTTCGGCCTTGCCCTGCACGACCATCTCGGCCGCCGCGCTCGGCGTCGGTGCGCGCACATCCGCCGCCAGGTCGCTCAGCGTCCAGTCAATCTCGTGGCCCACTGCAGAGATCACCGGGATCCGCGAGCGGGCGATGGCGCGCACCACGGCCTCCTCGTTGAAGCCCCACAGGTCCTCGAGGCTCCCGCCGCCGCGGCCGACGATCAGCACATCGAGCCCCCCGCGTGCGTTCAGCAGGTCGATCGCCGCGGCGATTTCCTCGGCCGCGCCCGTGCCCTGCACCCGCACCGGCGCCAGCACCACGTGCAAATTCGCGAACCGCCGGTCCAGCACCTGCAGGATGTCGCGGATCGCCGCGCCGGTCGGCGAGGTGACGATGCCCACGTGCTGCGGCAGGGCCGGCAGCGGCCGCTTGCGCTCCGCGGCGAACAAGCCCTCGGCGGCGAGTTTCTTTTTCAGCGCCTCGAGGCGCAGCATCAGTTCGCCGGCGCCCGCCGGCTCCAGTTTGCTCAGCACGATCTGGCAGTCGCCCGAAGCCTCGTAGGCCGTGACCAGCCCGAAACCGCGCACCTGCTGGCCGTCCTGCAGCGCGAACTTGACCCCGGCAAGCGCCCCGCGGAACATGACCGCCCGCAGCTGGCTCGTCGCGTCCTTCAGCGTGAAATAGGCGTGGCCCGAGGCCGGCCGGCGCAGGTTCGAAACCTCGCCCTCGACCCAGACGCTGCCGATCGCCCCCTCGAGCGCCCCCTTGATGCGACGAGCCAGCTCGGAGACCTTCCAGACCCGGACTTCCGGGCCGGCGGCGCCCCCGCCCCGGTCTTCGCCTGGAAACCCCGCGCCCATGCTACCACGCGACCGGCGCGTTGAATTCCTCGAGCTCTTCGGGCGTGTAGTCCGGGGAGACCATCTTCATCCGGGAAACCTTGAGGCGCGCGCGCGCGCCGGTTTCGAGGTTTTTCACCTCGAGGTCGCCGATCATGTAGACCTGGCGCAGCTTTTTGACCGACTGCACCTCGAACCGCTTGACGGGCTTGCCGTCGCGCCAGGCTTCGCCGCGCACCACGGCGTTGTAGGCCGGCGCCACCCACAGGCGGATATGCGACCAGCCCCCGCCATATTCCGGCGGGCAGGCGATCTCAATGATCTGGCACTGCCAGCGGTTGGCGATCTTTTCGGCGCCGACAATGGTTGGCCCCGGCCACCAGAAATAGGAAAAGCTCAGTTCCATCCAGCTGATCTCGGTCCCTTCGACCGGCCCGAACAGATCCGGGAGCGGCGCGGGCTGCGGCGGATCGCCCGGCGCGAAGGAAAACTCGCGGCGGGCGCCGGCAAGCACCACAGTCATTTCCTGCAGGACGCCGCCAAAGGCGTCATACAGCGTGTAGCGCGCGGTCCGGCCCCCGGCCACCGGGCTCAGCCGTGCCGCCGCCTGCACGGCCTTGAGGGTCCGGCCGTTGGCATCCACCACCCGGATCGAGGCCTGCAGATCCAGGGGAACGTCGGGCATGGAGGCCCGCACCCGCGCCATCAGCGCTTCGGCTTCGAGGTCGGCCCCGTGCGCTGCCGCGCAGGCCCACAGGCCCAATCCCGCCGTCCCCAGCGCTCGAAAAAAACTCCTCATGGGGCGCATCCTAGGCGACCCCGGACCCCGCCGCAATTTTTTTCGCCGAAAACGCGTTCTCGGCGGTTGACTTCCCGGCGCGGCCCATGCTAAACACCGCCACCCTTGAACGGTTCCGGGCGGTTGCTTCCGGCGCCTGCGGGTGTATCCTGACAACAAAGAGGTGCGTCATGGCCACGAAGAAAAAATCCCAGCAGAAGCCGGCCCCGAAGAAGGCCGCCCGCCCCGCAAGGAAGCCCGCGCGTTCCGCGAAGAAAACCGTCCGCTCCGCGAAAAAGCCCGCCCGCAAGCCGGCCCGGAAACCCGCCGCGAAGAAACCGGCGGCCAGGAAGCCCGTCCGCAAGCCGGCCCCGAAGAAGGCGGCTCCGGCGCGCAAGCCCGCCTTGGCCCCGAAGAAGGCCGCCCCGCGGCCTCCCCTGCCGCAGCCGATTCCTCCGCCCAAGCCCCCCGTGCGCCGGGCCCGGCCCATGCGCGCCTTCAACAAGGAGGAGTTGGCCTTCTTCCGCGCCCATCTCCAGAAGCAGCTCGACCTGGTGCAGGGCAATCTCAACGCCCTGGCCAGCGACAACCTCAAGCGGTCCCCGATCGAGGCCACCGGCGACATCAGCGCCCACTCCACCCACATGGCCGACCAGGGCACCGACAATTTCGACCGCGAACTCGCCCTGAACCTGGCCTCGGGCCGGCAGGAATCGCTCTACGACATCGAGGACGCCCTGCGGCGGATTGACGACGGTTCCTACGGCGCCTGCGAAAGCTGCGGCGGCGCGATCGAGCGCCCGCGGCTGAAGGCCCTGCCTTTCGCCAAGAAGTGCCTCGCCTGCCAGAACGCCGCCGAGCGCGGCCGCACCAAGTACCGCCCGTTTGGCGGCACGCTCCCGCTGCAGCAGATCGCCGCCGAGGACGCCGCCGCGGAGCCGGCGGAGCCGCAAGGCTGAGCGGCGCGGGGGCTCCATGACCCCGCTGCTTGTCGCCTTGGGCATCGTCCTGCTCGATCAGGCCACCAAGGAATGGGTGCGCGGCGCGTTTGCGCTGCACGAATCGGTCCCGGTGCTCCCGGGCTGCTTCCACCTGACCTACATCCGCAACACCGGCGCGGCCTGGGGCATGTTCAGCGGGCAGAACCTCACGCTTTCCCTGCTGGCGGTGGTGATGCTGGCGGCGCTGCTGGTCTTCCGCCGCAAACTCCTGCCGCCCGGCCGCCTGCACCGCATCGCCCTCGGCCTGCTCTGCGGCGGCATCGTCGGCAACCTCTTCGACCGCCTGCGCCTCGACTACGTCACCGACTTCCTCGACTTCTTCTGGCGCGGCTGGCACTGGCCGGCCTTCAACGTCGCCGACGCCGCCATCTGCACCGGCGTCGGCATCTACCTGCTCGGCACCCTCCTCGCCCGGCCGCCGGCCGCCGGCCCGGAACAGGAAATGAGCAAGTAGGCATTTCGGTTCTTAGCGTGAGAGACCACACCCAGCTCCGGGCTCTTGCCTTGGCCGACGTAATCGCTCTGCGGGTCTATCGTGCAACCCCATCTCCAGCCCCCACCGGTAACGGCTCACCCGGAGGGTTCGCCCTACCCCAAACCTTCTCCTGCCGCCTTCAGGTAGGGCGAGGCATCCCTGCCGAGCCGGGCTGTTCCCGGCCGGGGGGCGGCTGCCAAACGAAGACCGCTATGATTTTTCCATGCTGTGGAAAATATTTTTCCATAGCGTGGAAAAACCGCGGAAAGTTTTTCCATCGCCTGGAAAAACCGGGCCGATTTTTCCATAGTGTGGAAAATCCGGCAGCTGCCGGACCACACCGTGGAAAACTCCGGGGGGCGGCATGAGCGGGCTGTGCGCGGACATCCTGGTCGGGCCGACGGCGTCCGGCAAGAGCGCCGTGGCGCTGCACCTGGCGCTCCTCGCGCGCCCGCCGCGGCCGATTCTGTCCGCCGATTCGATGACGGTCTACCGCGGGATGGACCTCGGCACGGCCAAGCCCGATGCCGCGGAGCGCGCGGCGGTGCCGATGTTCGGCCTGGATCTCGCCGATCCCGGCCAGCCGTTTTCCGTCGGCGATTATCTCGCCGCCCTGCGCGCGGCCGCCCCGGCGATCGCGGCCGGCGGCGCGCCGCCGATCGTGGTCGGCGGCACCGGGCTGTACGTCAAGTGCCTGACGGAAGGCCTGGACAGCGCGCCGTCCGACCCCGCCCGCCGCGCCGCCGCCGAGGACCTCCTGGCCCGCCTGGGGCTGGAGGCGCTCCAGGCCGCCACGCGCGCGTTGAATCCGGAGCAGTACGCCCGCCTGCGCGACCCGGAGAATCCCCGCCGCCTGGTGCGCGCCTACGAGCTGCTGGCGGCGGGCCAGCCCCTGCCCGCGGCCGAGGAGCGCCCGCGCCCGAAGCTGGCCGGCCTGCGCCTGCCGCCGGAGGAGCTGCGCGCGCGCATCGCGCGCCGCGCCCGCCAGATGTTCGCCCGCGGCCTCATCGAGGAGGTCCGCGCCCTGCGCGCGCAATACCCAGCCCTCTCCGCCACCGCCCGCCACGCCATCGGCTACGACGAGGCCGCGCTCGTGCTGGACGGCCGGATTTCCGAGGAGGAGGCCATCCGCCGGACCGCCCTGCGCACCGGGCAGTACGCCAAGCGCCAGCTGACCTGGTTCCGGCACCAGGCCGACGTGGTTTGGATCGACGTGGGGCCCCGCGACGACACGGAACGCCTCGCCCACAAGGTCCGGCAGGTCTGGGCCCGCCTCGGCCCCGCCCCACTGCGGCTCGGGCCGGCCGCACAATAAAATTGAAAAAAGCCGCCGGATGGCGGACGCTGGCCACATGCCCGCGAAAAAGCCCGCCGCCAAGACCGAAGCCCCGGCCCAAAAGCCGGCGGCGGCCCGGCTGTTCCTGGTGTATGGCACTGACGACCTCTTGGCCCAGCGCAAGGCCGACGAGATCGTCGCGCGCCTCTGCCCGCCCGAGCAGCAGGCCTTCGGGCTGGAGACCATCACCCCCGAGCCCGGCGCCGACACCGCCGAAGCCGTTTGCGCCGTCCTGCGCAACGCGATGGAGGCGCTCCGGACCCCGTCGTTCCTCGGCGGCGCCAAAACCGTCTACCTGCGCGGCGCTGCGTGTTTCAATCCCCTGACGGAGCCCGGCCGGTTCGCGGACGTGAAGGCCGCGACCGAACAGCTCGTGGAGCTGCTCCGCGGCGGCCTGCCGGCGGACGTCGCCTTCGTGGTTTTGGCCGACAGCGTCAATAAGTCCACGGCCTTCTACAAGACCTTCCAGTCTGCGGGCGAGGTTCAGGCCTTCGACGAGCCCGAAAAGGACCGCGAGGCCGAAGAGGACTTCATCCCCCGCGTCGAACAGCTGATCGCGGAGAAGGGCCTGGTTTTGCCGCCGGCGGTGTTCCGGGCCCTGCTGGGCCGCACCGGCTACAGCCTCCGGCAGGTGGAAAGCGAACTGGAAAAGCTCGCGCTCTATCTGGGCGACCGGCAGGAAGCCACGCTGGCCGACATCCAGCTCATGATCGCGCCGGTGCGCGAGAGCAAGTTCTACGAGTTCGCCGACACCTTCTGCTCGGGCAACCTGGCCGACACGCTGCGCGTCCTGCGCCGCCTGTACGACCAGCGGGTCTTCCCGGTGCCGCTGCTCATGAACCTGCAGGACCGCCTGCGCCAGCTGTTCGTCCTGAGCGACTGCCTCAAGCGCGGCTGGGCCCGGCTGTCCGGCGGCGACAAGTGGCGCAAGCTGGACTGGCAGCTGCCGCCGGAGGGCGCGGAAGTCCTCGCGGCCCTGGAGAAGGATCCCCGCAAGGGCAATCCCTATGCCATCAGCCTGATGGCGGCGCAGGCCGCCCGGCAGCCCCCGGCCCGCTGGTACCGCTGGCTCACTGCCGCGGTGGACGCGCAGGCCGCCATGACCGGCGGCGAGCAGGTCGCCCCCGAAGTGGCGCTCGAACTTTTCGTGCTCCGCGCGCTGGGCGAACTCGCGCCGGCCCGGTAGGTTCAACCTCAGTCCGGCGGGCCGGCGGCTTCAGGCCGGGCCCCCGAAATCCGCAGCAGGACCGCCGCCGCCGCCAACAGGACTCCGGTCGTGGCGGCCGCCATGTAGGCCGCGGACAGATGGAAGAACCGCCGGGGAACGTAGGCCACCGCCGCCAGGCCGCCGAGGCACAGCCACGCGGGCCGGCTGAGCAGGGCCGCGGCGATGACCGGCATGTAGAGCAGGTCCACCAGCACCCGCACGCGCACGCTGTCGTGCCAGGAACCCGTCACCGCCATCGCGATGACGGCCGTGCAGCCGGCGTAGAACAGCGTCACCCCCCACGGCAGCCGGCGGATCAGCAGACACACCCCGCAGAACGCGAAGAACAGCGCCGGCTTGTGCAGTTTCTGCGCCCAGCCAAGCCAGCCGGGATAGAGGCCGGTGGCGCGGCCGTCGGGTTCGATCCGCGGCAGGTAAAAGAGCTGCCGGTGCAGGCCGTCGAAACCGGCCTGCAGCCACAACGGCCACCGCGCCCGCAGGAACGCCCGCGAATCCGCCACCAAGCTCCGGTAGTTGCGGGCGAAATCCGGCGAAATGGGGTTGTGCCCGTAGGGATCCGTCAGGATTTCCCGGGGATCCTTCAGGGCGACGTTGTGCTTTTCGTCGAAATACAGCCGCGTCAGGCTGTCGGGCTGTTCGGCGTTGCGCTCCAGCGCCCGGACATAGGACACATACACCTGGTGCAACTGGTAGCCCGAGGAAAGCAGCAGGTTGGATACGCCATAGAAGCGGATATTCACCCCGACATTGACCGCGGGATACACCAGGACGGCGGCGCACAGCGCAAGGTTGACGCGCCGGCGCGCCGGAGACCAGAAGCCCTTCCATAGCAGAACGGCCATCGGCCCGATGACCAGGAAAAGGGTGGGCCGGATCATCTGCGACAGCGGCAGCAGCACGGCGGCGGCCCATGCGCTCTGCCGGCGGCCCGTCCGCGTCCAGTCCAGCAGGGCGGCGAGGCCCAGCAGCATGACCTGGGCGTTGAGCCAATCGGGCATCAGCGTGGCGCTGAGCTGGAACGCATTGGGGTTCAGTCCGTAGAGAACAGCCGCGAGGACGGCGACGCGCCGCCGCCGGGTCAGGGTCCAGGCCAACCAGGCCATGGCCGGCACGGCGAAAATTTCTAGGGGCGGCGTCAGCCAGAGCAAGGACCGGTATTCCAGCCCGGCGGCCTGCCCAGCCGCCAGCAGGAAGGGATAGGCAATCCGCTCGCGGAAAATGGGCTGCAACGGCCGCTCGTCGAACAGCGCCACCGAATTCTGGACGTTGCTGGTCGAATCCGGGCCCCAGTAGTATTCAACGCCATCCCGCTGCGAACAATGGAGGATGTAGCCGATGTTGGCGGCGCGCAACAGCATGACGGCCGCGCCCAGCGCAAACATCCAGTGCCACAGCCGTTTTCCTGCCCCTGTCATGCCGGTCCTCGAACAAAGGGAAGGTAGAGGCAGTTCGGGATTGAAGCAACCGAATAATCCCGCTAGAAGGGGACCGGATGAATTGCATGGTCACAGGTGTTTCACGCGGCATTGGCCGGGCCGTGGCCGCCGAGCTGCTGCGGCAAGGGCACGCCGTCTGGGGCCTCTCGCGCAGTCCGACGCCGGAGTTCGCACCGGCCGGCGCCGGTGCCTTCCGCCATTCCGTCTGCGACCTCCAGCACACCGAGGCGCGCCAGCGCGCGGCCGCGGAAATGGCGGCGGCCGGTTTCCGGCCGGACGTCGTGATCCTCAACGCCGCCATCGAATATAACGAGCCCGGCCCCGGGCTCGCCTGGGAGAAGGCGGAGGCGGTCCTGCGCATCAACGTGGAGGGCGCCTTGTTCTGGGTGGCGCAATGGCTGGACTGTCCGCCGGCACAACCGGTGCAGTTCGTGGGGCTGTCCAGCCTGCTGGCGTTCTGGCCGGATGCCGATTGCCCGGCCTACAGCGCCAGTAAAGCAGCCATGGCCATGGCGTTCCGGGCGCTGCGCCGGCGCCACCGGGGGGCGGCCGCGACCTTCAAGTTGCTGGTGCTCGGCCCCGTCCAGACCACAATCAACCCGCGGTTTGCCGCCCGCCCGGCCGGCCGGGGCGTCGTCCGGCCGGAGGCGGTCGCCCGCTATCTGGCCGAGAAGGTGCTTCCCGGCCGGCGGTTCGTCTATTATTATCCCTGGATAGCGCGCGGAGTCTGCCGGTTCGGGCGCTGGCTGCCGGACGCGTGGTTCGAACGCCTGACCCTCCCCTTCCGCAGATAGGAGCGCCTGTTGAGCGAAAACCCATCCATCCCGGAACTTTCGGTGGTCATCCTGTGCTACCACTCCGCCGATGTCGTGCGCACCTTGGTCGCCCAGGTGGAGCGCGAACTCGAAGAGGCCCGGATCGACTACGAGCTGGTGCTGGTGGGCAACTACCTGCCCGGCGACACCCAGGACCCCACTCCGGCCGTGCTGAAGGAACTGGCCGCGGGCAAACCCCGCTTCCAGGTCGTGGCCCGGGAAAAGCAGGGCATGATGGGCTGGGACATGCGGTCGGGCCTCGAGGCCGCGCGCGGTCGCCACATCGCCGTGATCGACGGCGACGGCCAAATGCCGATGAGCGACGTGATCAAGGTCTACCGCGTCCTCCAGGTCGGAAAATACGACCTGGTCAAGACGTTCCGCGCGCAGCGGCAGGACGGCCTCTACCGGCGGACGATCTCCGGCATCTATAATTTCCTATTCCGCCTGCTGTATCCCGCCGCCCATGTGTTCCGGGACATCAACTCCAAGCCCAAGGTGATGACCCGCGCCGCCTACCAGCAAATGC
The DNA here is from genome assembly GCA_964393515.1 of uncultured Verrucomicrobiota bacterium. Lineage (GTDB taxonomy): Bacteria > Verrucomicrobiota > Kiritimatiellia > CAIQIC01 > Lenti-01 > Lenti-01. Next base: position 24,814 of record CAYMTY010000011.1, on the reverse strand, counting down.
ACCTGGTGTCCAACGACTGGTTCACCGACGCGGAAATCATGATCGAAGCCCTGCGGCACGACCTCGCCGTCGGCGAGGTCTCCACGGTCTTCTACAAGAACGAGCGCCGGGGAACCTTCGTGCCGTTTTCCGCCATCTCCGAATTCCTCAGCAACCTCATCTACTACCGGTTTTTCAAGAAATAGCGCCCGGGGCCGTCCGCCGACTCCCCGGCGGGGATTGACGAAACCGCGGCGCCTGCGTATCGTTGCCCGCTGGATATGACCAAGAAGCACCATCCTTCGGCGCCGGATCAGCCGGCCCCCGCCGTCGCGGCCGCGGATGAGGCCAACCTGCCGGCCGTGGACCCCGCCCACCCCGTGGCGGAGGACGTTCCCCCGCCGGCCGGTCCCGCCCCCGAGGCCGGCGCGGCCGAACCGCAGCCCACTCCAGAAGAGATTCTCAAGGACCGCCTGCTCCGGCTGCAGGCGGATTTCGACAACTTCCGCAAACGCATCGACCGCGAGAAAAAGGACTGGATCGCCTTCGCCACCGAGAAACTCGTCCTAGACCTGCTGCCCGTACTGGATCACTTTGAACTGGGCCTGGCCGACAGCGCCCAAAACGGCGCCCCGCCCGCGATCACCGAAGGCTTCCAGCTCGTCTGCAACCAGTTGCACGCCGCCCTGGAAAAAGCCGGCGTCCAGGTCATCGACGCCGCCGCGGGCACCGCTTTCGACCCCAACCTGCACGAAGCCATCACCCATCTGCCTTCGGACACCGTTCCGGAAGACCAAATCTCCGTCCAGACCCGCCGCGGCTACAAGCTCGGCGACAAGCTCCTGCGCGCGGCGCAGGTGGTCGTCTCCTCCGGGCCCGCCGCCTAAAAGGGCCACCGGATCCCCATGAGCGACAAACGCGACTGCTACGAAGTCCTCGGCATTGACCGGAAGGCCACCGAGGACCAGGTCAAAAAGGCCTACCGCAAGCTGGCAATGAAATACCACCCGGACCGCAATCCGGGCGACAAGGAGGCCGAGGAAAAGTTCAAGGAGGCCACCGAGGCCTACGAGATCCTCGCCAGCGCCGAACTGCGCGAACGCTACGACCAGTTCGGCTGGGCCGCGTTCGAGCGCGGCGGCGGCGGCTTCGGCGGCGCCGGGCATATCGATCTGGAAGAGGCCCTGCGCGCCTTCGCCTCCGCCTTTGGCGGCGGCGGCGGCGGCTTCGGCGGCAGCTTTTTCGAAAGCCTCTTCGGAAGCATGGGCGGCGGCGCGCGCGACCGCGACGGCCGGACGCGCGGCGCCGACCTCCGCTACGACCTTGAAATCGACTTCGCCGAGGCCGCCTTCGGCGCCCGGCGCGAACTGACCCTGAACATCGTCGAGGACTGTCCCGCCTGCCAAGGCTCCGGCGCCGAAGCCGGCAGCCAGCGCGAAACCTGCCCCCAGTGCGGCGGGCGCGGCATGGTGGTCAGCTCCAACGGCTTCTTCCAGGTCCGCCGGACGTGTCCCCGCTGCGGCGGCGCCGGCGAAACCGTCCGCCATCCCTGCCGGGCCTGCAACGGCGCGGGCCGCACCCAGGCTGCGCGCAAAATTGAATTGACCATCCCCGCCGGCGTGGATACCGGCTCGCGCCTGCGCCTGGCCGGCAAGGGCGAAGGCGGCGCACGCGGCGGCCCGCCGGGCGACCTGTTTGTGGTCCTGCACGTGCGGGAACACGACCTGTTCGCCCGCGAAGGCCGGGACACCCATTGCGAAATCCCCATCCCCTTCCACATCGCCGCCCTGGGCGGCGAGGTCCAGGTCCCCACCCTGCGCGGCGACGTGCCGCTCAAGATCCCCGCCGGCACCCAGCCGGGCAAGGTGTTCACCCTGCGCGGCCTGGGCCTGCCGGACGTCCGCGGCGGCAGTTCCGGCGACCACCATGTCGCCGTCACCATCGAGGTGCCGACCGGCCTGCCCGGCAAGACCGGCGACCTGCTGGCGGCCTTCGGCGCCGCCGTCAAGGAATCTAACCATCCCCGCCTCGCCGCGATCCGCAAGCTGGCCAGAAAGTTCCACGAACGCCGGGCGGCCATGGCCGCCGGCAAGGATGAATCATGAACCCTCCCGCCGCCCTCGCGCCGGCCGTCCCGGCCAAGAACATGCATTTCATTCGCGAAATCATTGCGGCGGACAACCGCTCCGGCAAGTACGGCGGCCGGGTCGTCACGCGCTTCCCGCCCGAGCCCAACGGCTATCTCCACATCGGCCACGCGAAGGCCATCTGCCTCGATTTCGGCATGGCGCTGGAGAACGGCGGCGAATGCCACCTGCGCATGGACGACACCAATCCCGTCAAGGAGGACGTCGAATACACCGACTCCATCAAGGCCGACGTGCGCTGGCTGGGCTTCGACTGGGGCCCGCACTACTACCACGCTTCCGACTACTTCGAGCAGATGTACGAGCTGGCCTGCGGCCTGATCCGCGACGGCAAGGCCTACGTCTGCGAAGTGCCCGGCGACGAGTGGAAAAACTACCGCGGCGTCCCCACCGAACCCGGAAAGGAATCCCCCTTCCGCAACCGCTCCCCGGCGGAAAATCTCGATTTGTTCCACCGGATGCGCGCCGGCGAATTTCCGAACGAATCCAAGGTCCTGCGCGCGAAGATCGACATGGCCGCGCCCAACCTCCACCTGCGCGATCCGGTCCTCTACCGCATCCTCCACACCCCCCATCCCCACGCCGGCGACAAGTGGTGCCTCTATCCGATGTACGACTACGCCCACCCCATCGAGGACGCGCTGGAAAAGATCACTCACTCGATGTGCACGCTGGAATTCGAAGTGCACCGCCCGCTGTACGACTGGGTCATCCAAAACTGCCGGCTGTTCCCCTCGCAGCAGATGGAATTCGCCCGGCTGGCGCTCACCTACACGGTGATGAGCAAGCGCAAGCTCTTGGAACTCGTGCAGCTCAGGCTGGTCAAGGGCTGGGACGATCCGCGCCTGCCCACGCTGTGCGGCCTGCGCCGCCGCGGCGTGCCCCCCGCCGCCATCCGCGAATTCTGCGAACGCATCGGCATCACCAAGTACGACTCCCTGACCGATGTCGCCCTGCTGGAGCACTGCATCCGCGACGAATTGAACCGGACCGCCCGCCGCGCCATGGCCGTGCTGGATCCCCTCCGCGTCGTCATCGAGAACGCCGCCGACCTGCCGGCGTCGGTGAAGGGCGTCAACAACCCCGAGGATCCCGCCGCCGGCGAGCGCAACATCCCCTTCGGCCCCGAGCTCTTCATCGAGCGCGAGGACTTCGCCGAAACGCCCCCGCCCAAGTATTTCCGCCTCAGCCCCGGCAAGGCCGTGCGCCTGCGGAATGCCGGCTTCCTCACCTGCACCGGCGTCGAAAAGGACGCCGGCGGCCGGGTCACCGCCGTCCGCGGCCGCTTCGCCCCCATGGCCGCCGCCGTCAAGGTCAAGGCGACCATCCACTGGGTGCCTGCCCACGCCGCAAAACCCGTCGAGGTCCGGCTCTACGACCGCCTGTTTAACGAGCCCGCGCCCGACGGCGACAAGGACGTCGACTTCAAGTCCCATCTCAATCCGGATTCGCTCAAGACAGTCCAGGCCCTGGCCGAACCCGGCCTCCTCGCGGCCCGGCCCGGCGACCGCTTCCAGTTCGAGCGCATCGGCTATTTTTCCGCCGATCCCGACAGCCTTCCCGGCGCGCCCGTCTTCAACCGCACCGTCACCCTGAAGGATTCCTGGAAGCCGGCGTGAACCGGTTCCCAACCCGGGGCGCTTCCATTATAACGTGACCATCCACCTCCAGAAGATCGTTGTTCGCCACGCTTTTCCTGTTGTTTTCACCCGCCACCTGTTTTCTCCCCGCAACTGCGCCCTGCGCGAAGCGGTGACCCGCGGCGGCGGCGCCGGCCGCCGGCGTTGCCTCGTGCTGCTGGACAAGGGTGTCCTTGCGTCCTTTCCCAACCTTCCGGAGCAGATCCGCGCCTATTTCGAGGCCCATGCCGGAGTTTTTCACCTGGTCCGTCCGCCGCTGGTTCTGCCCGGCGGGGAAAATGTCAAGCAATCCACCGCCGCGGTGCGACGGATGGTGGCGGCGCTCCGCGCGGGCAACATTTGCCGCCATTCCTATTGTATCGCCATCGGCGGCGGGGCGTTCCTCGACGCCGCCGGGCTCGCCGCCGCCCTCTTCCACCGCGGCGTGCGCCTCGTGCGCGTCCCCACCACCGCCCTGGCCCAGTGCGACTCCGGCGTCGGCGTGAAAAACGCCATCAATTACGCCGGCGCCAAGAATCTCCTCGGCACCTTCGCTCCGCCCTGGGCGGTCCTGAACGACACGGCGTTTCTCGATTCCCTGCCCCTGCCGCTGCTGCTCGACGGCATCGCCGAGGCCGTCAAGGTCGCCGCCATCAAGGATGCCGCTTTTTTCCGCGCCATCGAACGCGCCGCGCCGCGCATCCGGCGCCGCGACCTGTCCGCCATCCGGCGCATCCTGAAGCGTTGCGCGCTGCTGCACCTCGACCATATCGCCACTTCCGGCGATCCCTACGAACTCGGCACCGCCCGGCCGCTCGATTACGGCCACTGGGCCGCCCACAAGCTCGAATCGCTGTCCCGGCACCGGTTGTCCCACGGCCGCGCCGTGGCCATCGGCATCGCCCTCGATGCCCTCTACGCCGCCCGCACCGGCCTCCTGCCCGAAAAACAGGCCGTGCGCCTGGTCGCGGCCCTGCGCGCCTGCGGCCTGCCGGTCTTTTCCCCGGAACTGGCCCGGGAGGATCGACGCGGCCGGCTCGCCATTTTCGCCGGGCTGGAGGAATTCCGCGCCCACCTCGGCGGCACACTTACGCTCACCCTGCCCGCGCCGCTCGGCGCGCGCATCGAAATCCATGCGGTGGACGAAGCCCTCCTGACTGCCTGCATCCGCGAGCTCGCCCATCGGGGTCAGCCCTTAAATGTTAAGTCTAAGGCCCGTGATTTAAGTTTTAAGGGCTGACCCCGTGCTCCCCTTTCCGTTGACGTATAGCCTGAATGTTCATCCGGCGGCGGACTGGCGGGCGGTGAAGAGGGCGCTCGCCACCCATGCCCTCGCCGTCAAGAAACTGGTCGCCCCCGACCAGGCGTTCCCGCTTAGTCTCCACCTCGGCTACAAGACCGCCTTGGAACTGGCCTCACCGCGCCGGCTGGATGCCTTCCACGAATGGCTCCGCACCCACGACTGCATCCTCGCCGGCGTCAACGCCTTCCCGTTCGGAGCCTTCCATGCCGCGGCCGTGAAGGCCGCCGTCTACCGTCCCGACTGGCGCAGCCCCGACCGGCTGGCCTACACCCTGCTCGTCGCCCGCCTGCTGGCGGATCTGATCCCTGAGGGCGCGACCGCCACCCTGACCACCGTGCCCGGCGGCTGGCTGCCGGACTGGCGCACGGCAGCCGACCGCCGACTCGCCCTGAAGAACCTCGCCCGGGCCGCCGCCGGCTGCCGGGAACTCTTCGAGATCACCGGACGACGCATCCGCATTGCCGTCGAACCCGAGCCGGGCTGCGCCTGGGCGTTGTTCGATCCGCAGGTCGAGGCCGCCGGTCCGGAAATCGGCTGGTGCCTCGACACCTGCCATGCCGCCGTCGATTTCCGTTCCCTTGCGCGGCTCCCCTGGAAGCACATTTACCGCGTCCAGCTTTCCGCCGCCATCGAATGCGACAACACCCCTGCCGCCCGCGCCGCCCTCGCGCCCTTTGCCGAAGCCCGCTATCTCCACCAGACCCGGGCCGCCGGCGACGGCGAAATCATCGGCGCCTGGACCGATCTGGTTCCTGCGCTCAAGGCCCTGCCCAAGCTGCCCGAAAAGGCCGTTGTCCGCACGCACTATCACGTCCCCCTGACCTGGACCGGCACCGGCCCCCTGCGCTCCACACGGGCGAACCTCTCCCCGGCGTTCTTCCGGCAGGCCCAGAAATGCTTCTGCGAAGTGGAAACCTACACCTATACCGTGCTGCCCCCCGCCCTGCGTCCCCGCAGCCTGGCCCGCGCTATTGCCGGCGAGCTGCGCTGGGCCGCCGCCCATCTTCCATAAAGGTTTTCCGGGTGGGTTGTAGCTGGCCCCGCCGGGGCCGGCCCTTCAATCGAAACCCCGCGCCCATCGGGCGCGGCTACAACCGGCCGGGTTGTTTACGGCTGGTCCTCGTCTTCGAAGCGGAAGATCGTCTCGCCCGGCTTGGCGTAGCCGATCTCCTCCCGCGCGATCTTCTCGATGAAGCGCGGTTCCTCCTGCAGCTTTTCCTGCTTCAGCTTCAGCATCCGCAGTTTCTCCGCCTCTTTCTGGATGTCCTGCCGCAATTCCGCCTCCCGCGCCCGCAGTTCCCGCTGGCGCTCGATCTGCGGCAGAAAAAAGCTCGCCACGATGCCGACCACCAGCGCCACGGCCAGAAGCAGGCAAATGCGGCTGATGAACTTCCAGAGGTTCATGTTGGCCGCATCCTACTGCTTCCCGGCCCGCCGTGCAACGGCCGTGCGTCGGGGCACCCGCCCCCCTTCACAGCGCCGCCGGCGTGCGCAGGGCGATCTGCAGACACATCAGGGCCCAGAAGCAGCCCAGCAGGGCGGACAGCGGCATCTGCAACGCGGTCGGCAAACTATAGAGCACCAGCAGGCAGGGCGCCCAGAACGTCCAGCCGGGCACCTGGTTCGGCAGCACGACCCGCCGGTACCAGCCCGGCCCCAGCTGCAGCCGCGTGGCGTGCCAGGAGTAGTTCTGGTCCTGCCATAGATGCGCAACGGCCACGATGGGCGAAGCGTAGAAAGGAGAATAGATCAGCATGTCGGTGGCGGTTTTCGCCAACACGACCGGCAGGCTGGCCTCGGCGCCCCACCAACGGGCCTGGAGCGTATAGAAGACATGGGTGTTGGCCCCCATGAATCCCCACCAGGCCATCCCGAACAGCAGCGCCGCCCACGGCCGGCGGACGTGTAGCCCCGGCACCAGCGCGCAAAATGCCGCCGGCACCAGGCCATTGAAGACCACGCGGGTCAGAACGGTGAAAACAATGCCATACCGGTTCTGCCAGTTCACCAGATATTGCAGGAGCGCGTGAAAATCCGGCGAAACATAATAGGCGGCGACAAACGCCGCCGCGGCCGCCTGCAAGACCAGGCCCGGCACGAGATTGGCCCGTGCCGCGCGGACGCCGATCTGCCAGGGCGTGGCGGCGGCCGTTTGGGCGGCGCTTCGGTTCAAGGCTGGACCTGCACCCGCCCGGGCCAGACGGCGGCCCGCCGGCTCACACCCGGGGCCACCGAGCGCAGCACTTTCACGCGGCGCCCGCCCGGATCGTAGAAGCCCACGGCCAGTTCCAGCGGGCCGGGTACAGTGCCGGCGGGCACGCTCAGACGCCGCGAATCCACGGTGATTTCGCCCGGGGGCGGCCGCAGTTCCGGCGGGCCCCATAGCCGCGGCGTGCCACGGAAATCGGCCTGCGCCACGATCCGCCCCCCGGCATCGCGCAAGTGCACGAAGACCCATTCATGGCCCGGAAGGAAATCCGCGGCCGCAGACCAAAAGAGGCGAATGGTCAATTCGCCGCCGGGCTGGATCTCGCCGGGATCCAGTTCGACGCCTTCCAGGCGGACGCCGTTGGCGAATTCCGTCCGGCACGGGCTCGCCGGCAGATTGCCGGCCGTGCGCCGGGCGGCGACCGCCGCCGCGCCGCCGAGCCGGGCAACTTCATCCTCGGGAAGTACGGCCAGGGCGGCCGGCCGCCAGCGGATGATTTCCTCCAGCAAAGCCTTCTGTGCCGCCGGCGGCAGGCCGGGCTCGCGCAGGCGCTGCAACGCGGCGGCGATGCGGGGGGCGGTGCCGCCCGCCAGGAGCACATCGCCCGTCCACCGGACAGCCGCCGGCAGTTGGACCTGGCCTGCGGACCAGCCGCCGGCCTCCACTAAATAGATCAGCCAACGGCCCACGGCTTCCCTGCGAAAGCCGGCGCATTGCGCCTGCAGCGTCCGGTCCATGGTCGCGCGCCAGCGCGGTTCCACGATGAACACGCAGCGGCGGTCGGCCGGCACGCGGCCGTCGCGCGCCACGCTCTCCGTGGCGGGGAACGCCCGCGCGGCCAGGCCGGCCAGCCGCTCTTCGGGAACCCAGCCGCCGGTGAGCAGCTCGTTGCATATCCAGCGCGGCGCATACACCAATCCGTCCGACGCCTCGCGGCGCAGCCATTTGCCCAGGGACTCCACCGCCGCCCGAGTGAACAGGCGGGGCGCGTCCGCTTCGGAAACGCTGGCCACGATTTCCGCCAGGCGCCAGCCCAGGATCCGCGTGGCGGCCGGGGTCTCGAGGGTGATGCGCAGCGCGGCCACCCCGCGGACCGCCAGGCGGAATTCCGGCCGGGCCAGACCGCCCGGAGGAAAGAGCCGCGGCCCGGACCACTCCAGGGCCGGGATCGGCGCCCTGGCCAGCAGCGAATGCCACTGCCCATTCTGCCGGCCTTCGATGGAAATCCGGCGCGGGAAATCGAAGTCGTCGCCGCCCATGGGATGGGCGAAAACGAGCTGGAGGAAGTCCACATCCTGCGGCGCGGCGAAGGTGCATTCCAGCACGGCGGGCCGGCCGGCGCCGGGAGCCCAGGCCGTATCGAGGTTCTGGTCCAGAAGCGCGGTCGTCCAGTCCGCGCCGGTCGCGTCCTGCAGGCGGGCGAACTGGCCGGCCAGGATTTCGCGGGGGGCGACCAGGGGCCGCCGCACCTGCCAGAGGAGGCGGCGGTTGCCGGCCCGGATGGTTTCCCATTGTGCGCCCTGCTGCCGTAAAAAGGCTTCGGCGCCGTTGTAGTCGGCGCTGTAGGCGATGGCGTCGGCCAGCTCGACCTGGCGCAGGATGGGTTCATAGAACTTCTGCCGGCCGTCGGAAACGGCCACCCGTTCTTTTAAGGCGAAATTCAGCGGATAATACTGGATCGGCGCCAGCAGCGCCCGAGCGCCGGCCTGATCCAGTGCCGCGCCGATCTGGAGGTAGTTTCCATGGGTGGCGCGGGCGCGCGGCAGATGGGCTTGCACCGTGAGGACCACCTGCCGGCCCTGGGTCAGGGCCAGCCCGACCAGCAGCACCCAGGCCGCGGCGCGCCAGAGCCGCCGGGCCGGCGCCGCGCACGCCACTCCCGCCAAGACCGCCAGGCCGGGGACCGTGGGCACCCAGTAGCGCGCGGTTGGGGTCCGGGCAAAACCGGATTGCACCAGGACCAGCGCAAAGAGCAGGCAGAAGACGAGGGCTCCGGCCCGGGCATAGTTTTCCCGCAAGTCCGCTCGGCGCCATTGCGCCACGACCGCCGCCGCGCCGGCCATCGCCAAGAGCAGCACCGCCCCGGCCAGGAGCCCCGGCAGCCAGGCGCCGGCCCTACCGATTTCCGCGTTCTGCAGCATGAGAAACCGGCCCCAGGCGCTGTGCACCGCCCGCCCCAACGGTTCCCGAACGGCCATCTGGGACATCTCTAGCGAAATCCACCCGTGCCGCGCGTTGTAGGCCAGCCACGGCGAGAACCCGGCCACGAAACCCGCCAGGCCGGCGGCGATCCCGCGCCCATGCCGCCAGAACCGGCCGCGCATTCCATGCCACAGCAGCAGGCCGGCCGTGGCCAGCGCCGGCGCCACGATCAGGTTCGACCACAGGCCAATGCCGGCCAGCAATCCCAGACCCGCATAGGCCGGCCAACGGACTTCCTCGCCGGCGCGGAGGCGGACGGCCAGGCGCCCGGCGGTGAAAATCGCTCCGGCGTCCACCAGCAGCGCGACCATGTAGCCGCCGCGGGCCGCCATCTGGAACTGGAAGTAAACCAGCGGCCCGAAGAAACCCGCCACGAGCGCGGCCAATCCGCCCCAAGGGCCGGCGGCATCCCGCGCCCAGCGCCACAACAAGAACAGCGCCGCCGCGGCGAACCACACCGGGCCGAGATTGACCGCGAATCCCGTCGCCCCCAGCAGCCGGACCATCAGTGCGCTGGCCGCGGGCTCGAGGCTGCCCATGTAGGCCTGGCCGTAGAAGAAGACCGGAAACTCCTTCAGCGCCGCCATGTGACGGGCCATCAGCCCGACCACGGCGGTGTCCGGCACGACCAGGAACCGGGTGGCCCACGCGCCCCAGATGCGGGCGGCGATCGCCAGCACGCACAGCGCCGCCGCCAGCCGGTCCGCCAGGTTCCACGGCCGTTTGGATTTCATTTCTTCTGCCACGATTTTCCGCCTCAGTGATGGAACCGGCCGTCGAAATTGGGTTTCACCGGCGCCCAGTGGGGCCGGTAGCCGATCTCGATGCGCTGGTTGCGGCCGGGGCGGACCGCGATGAACCGCAGGTTTGCGTCCACGGCGAACGGCTCGATCTCCGCCCCCGGCGTGCGGCAGGCCAGCCCGTCCCGCCAGTTGTAGCGCAGCACGACCCGCTCGACCGCGGGATCCGCCGGAAAGACCTCGAGCCGGTTCTCGCGGGCGACCACCCGCCCCGCCCCTTCGAAGAAGCGCGACACAACCCCGGGCTCCCGGACGCGGTAGATCTCCACGGGGCGCCCCAGTACCTCCATGGATTTCGCCAGTTCAAAGGCCTCCGGATTCCGGGCGAGGAATTTCCGGCCCTGCGGCAGCGCCGACATCCAATGGGTGATGCCATGCGCGCGCGAGAAGAAGAGGAAACGGTCGAGGTCATTGCGATAGGGCGCCGGCGGATAATTGTATTCGATCGTTCCGGCGGGAAAGCCGTAGTAGTCGTCGGCCATCAGCTCGCGCCCGGCCAGCACCGGCAGGTAGGCGATGTTGCCCCCGCCGTAGAAATGGACGGCGGGCCCCGCGAAGGCCAGGCGTCCTTCCGCCGGCACTTCGGCGCGGATCCAATCCGCCAACTGGAGCAGCTCCGGCGGCAGGGTCCGCATTTTGATGCCGGTGCGGTCGCGGTTGGCATAATACTTCCAGACGGTGCCCAGGCCCAGCAGGAGGGTCGCCAGCAGCACGCCCTGGGCGGCAGCGCGCGCGCGCGCACGGCCGCGCACGGCCGGATCCGGGCCGTCGGCGCCGAGCAGGCGGTCGCACAGCAGGGCGGCCGGCAGCACAACCACGGACGCCAGCGGAATCGCCATGCGCTCGAGTTGCGACAGCGGCTTGAGTTCGCGGCTCCAGCCGGCGATTGCACCCAGCATCAGAATCAGCGGCAGCAGCCAGCGCCGCAGGCCGCGCGGCACGGCCACCAGCGTTCCCAGCAAGCCAAAGATTACCAGGACCGGATGCCACTCCTGGATGCCCGTCAGCAGCCGGCGGGCGCCATGCAGGGCCATGATTTCCCAGGCCGGCCGCGGCATGGGGGTGCCGACATATTCGATCACGTTGCGACACGGAAAAAGCGTCGTCCAGATCCAGGGCGCCAGCAGCACCAGCGCCAGCCCGCCCGCCGCCAGCAGCCAGCGGTTCGAACGCCAGGTCCACTCCCGCGCGCTGGCAAGCCAGCCCAAGGCCAGGCCCGCGCAAACAAAAATCCCCGGCGTCCACAGGCACATCAGCCACGCGGTCAATGCCAGCGCCAGGGCGGTGCGCCAACCCCCGCGCAGCAAAACCGCCAGGCGATACCCCAGGGCCACCACCGGCAGGGCCAGCATGGCCGAGGTCATGGCCCCGACGGTGCCATAGTGCCATGCCCACATGAACACTTCCCGGCCCGTTCCGCACATCAACAGGCCCGCGCACAAGGCGCCGGCACGGCCCACGCCCGCGGCCCGAGCCGCCGCCACCCCCAGCCAGGGGAATCCGAACACGAACCAGAAAACCAGCGCGGCGCCGTAAAACACGTGGGGATCGCGGATTTTCAGCAGGGGCAGGATCAGCATGCCGAACCCGTGCGCGCCGCTGGTGACGCCCACGAAGTGCTCGGTGCCGGCGTTCCACCACGGGCTGTAGCCGCCCAGGGCGAACGGAAACAGGTCGCCGAATTCCTTCAGGCGGAACATGAAGGAGGGATGATCGAACCCCCACGGCACGGTCCCGCCCACCACGCCCCAGGCCAGCTGCGCGGCCCGGACCTGGCCCCCCAGCAAGACCAGCGCCAGGATCGCCGGCAGCCAGCGCCGGAGACGCGCGCCTCCGAAATGAAGCGCCGCGGCCAACGCGGCGGAAAGCGCCAGGAACTTCAGACTGGTGGAAGTCCACCACGGGGCGAAGAAGTACCAGGTATGCCCGTGCTGGTGGTTCCAAGCCAGGCTTTCGCCCATCCCCAGGACATAGGCGGCCAGCACTGCCGCCAGCAGCGGCAACAGCCATCCGCGTTGCGGGTCGGCGGCAACGCCTGATTCTTCCGGATGTTCGCCCATGACCATGGCTGGTGCGGGTCACTCTATACCACTGGCCTGCGTCCCCTCAATCCCCATTCTCCCCGCCGGCAGGACAGATTGAAATCCGATTGAAATCACGGCTCGGCGCGGTCAACCAGCAGCTCCGCTCCGGTCCAGCGCAGAGTCACCGCAGGCCCGGCAGCCGCCGGCTTGCCGCCGTCCGCAACGATAAGCGTCCACGGCCCGGCGGACGCCATGTGGTGATGGAATCCCCGGGCTTGCAACACGCCTTGGGTGGCCTCCGCAAGATGCGGCTCCATGACCAGCAGCAGGAATCTCCCCGCCGGAACGGTTGCCCCCGACGCACCGGCCAAACGGCCGCTGCCGATCCAACCGCGGCAAAGCAGTTGATTTGCTACCCAACGGGGCGCGCAAACCAGCGCGTCCGGATCCTCCGTCTGCAGCCGCCGGCCCAAGGCATCCAGGGCGGCCAAATCCGCCGGCGGCGGCGTCTCTGCGTCCGGCGCAAACACGGTGGCCTCGGCCAGCCGCCAGGCAGGCCGGTCCGGCGGCGTCTCCTGCAGGACAATCCGCAGCGCCGCCACATTCGTCGCCCCGAGCGGATACTCCAGACGCGCCAAACCGGCCGGCGCATAGATGCGCGGCCCCGACCATTCCAGCGGGATGACCGGCATCTGCTGCCGGAGCGTCAGCCATTCGCCGCCGGACTGGGCCTCGATCCGGACCTGCCGGGGCAAGCCGGCCGCGGCCATGCCGTGCGCAAACACCAGCCGCACGGCCTGGACGGTTTGGGCTTCGGTAAAATGCCATTCCAAAATGGCATCCTGCGGATCCGGGCCGCCCGCCGGGGACAATACCGTCGCCAAATCGCGGTCGGTCAGGATCGTTTTCTGATCCGCACCGGCTCCGTCCGTGAGGCTGGCGATCCGGTCGCCCGGGATTTCCCGCCCGGCGGCCGGCGGGCGGTGGACGTCCCACAGGATGTGGCGCCCGCCGGCCCGCGCCCGCTGGCAGGTCGCGCCGTGCTGGGCCAGAAAGGCCTCGATGCCGCTGAAGTCGGAGGCATAGGCCGGGGCGGCCGATTCTTCCGCCTTCCGATACACGGGTTCGTAAAACATGTTCCGGCCGTTGGACACGGCAAAGCGTTCCTCCAGGGCGAAATTCAGCGGATAAAGCTGGATCGGCGCGAGCAGCGCGTCCACGCCGGCGCGTTCCAGCAGGGCACCGAGCGCGGCGTACGCCGCCAGGCGCGGCCGGGCTTCGCCGGCCTGGAGATGGATGGCCGCGAGGGAAAGCGCGCCCTGCACGCCGGTCAATCCCAGCAGGACACACCAGGCAAGAGCCGGTCGTGCGCGTTGGCCTGGAGCGGCGCAGGCCACCGCCGCCAGCACCGCCAGGCCCGGCACCAGCGGCACCCAGTAGCGCGCAGTGCGGGTCGTGTTGATTCCGGCCACGACATACACCGCCATGAACCCGGCGCAAAACAGAACGGCCCCGGCGCGCGCGAAATTCCGCCGCGGATCGGCCTCCCGCCAGCACCGGCACGCGAGCCACACCCCCAGCGCGGCCAGGCCCAACCCGGCCAAAGCCATCAACGCCGGCGCCGTCCGCAGGAACGGCAGGCCCGCATCCTGCAGCCATAGGAACCGCGTCCAGGAATTCCGCAGCGATTCCAGTGGCGCCGCCCGCGTGCCGAACTGCGACATCGCCAGCGACGCCCACCCGTGCCGCAGGTTCCAGATCCACCACGGTGAGAAACCAATCAGGAACCCGGCCAGGCCGGCCCCGATCCCACGGCCGTGCCGCCAAATCCGTCCGCGCATGCCGCCGGCCAGCAGGAGCGCAGCCGTCAGCAGCCCCGTCACCACGATCATGTTCGACCACAGGCCGATGCCCGCCAGCAGCCCCAGGCCGGCGAACCGGCGCAACGGCACGGCGTGGCCTGCCCACAGGCCGGCCCCCATGCGGGCGGCGGCGTAAATCGCCAGGGCATCCACCCAGAGGGCGACCATGTAGCCGCCGCGCGGCGCGGTCTGGAACTGGAAGAAGACCGGCGGGCCGAACAGGGCCGCCAGCAGCGCCGCCAGCCCGCCCCACGGCCCGGCCGCATCCCGCGCCCACCGCCACAGGAAAAACAGCGCCGCCGCCGCAAACACGACCGGTCCCAGATTGACCGCGAAACCCGTGGCCCCCAGCAGGCGGACCCAAAGCGCGCTGGCCATGGGCTCGAGGCTGCCCATGTAAGCCTGGCCGTAGAAGAAGACCGGAAACTCTTTCAACGCCGCCAGGTGGCGGGCCATGAGCGCCACCACGCTGGAATCGGGATTGGTGAGGCACCGGCCCGCCCACGCCGCCCAGATCCGCACGGCCACCGCCAACATCCACACTGCCGCCGCCAGGATGTCGGCCGCGGGCCAAGGCCGCCGGATGGGATTTTCCGCCGCCATGCCTTGCATCCTAATGATGGAACGTCCCGTCGAAATTGGGCTTTACCGGCGCCCCATGCGGCCGGTAGCCGATCTCTACGCACCGGTTGCCGCCCGGACATACCGCGATGAACCGGAGGTTCTCGTCCACGGCGTACGGCTCAATGGCCGCGCCGGGCGTGCGGCAAACCAGCCCGTCCCGCCAGTTGTAGCGGATCACGACGCGCTCCGCCGCAGGATCGGCCGGATACACCAGCAGGCGGTTCTCCCGCGCCGCCACGCGGCCCGCCCCCTCCCAGAAGCGCGACCCCGGTGCAGGATTCTGGACACGAAAAACCTCGATCCGCCGCCCGCCGATCTGCAACTCCTTCACCCGCTCGTAGTGTTCGGGCTGCGCCGCCAGCAGCCGGCTGGAATCAGCCCGGGCCGACACCCAGTGCGTGATGCCGTAGGCGCGGGTGAAAAAGGCATGTCGCTCCGGCGACCGCCGGTAGGCCGCCGGCGGATAGTTGTACTCGATCGTGCCGCGGGGAAAACCGTAGTAGTCGTCGGCCATCATTTCCCGGTTCGCCAGGATCGGCAGGTAGGCGATGTTGCCGCCGCCGTAGAAATGGACGGCCCGGCCGGCAAAGCCCAGGCGCCCGTCCGCCGGCACTTCCGCGCGGATCCAAGCGATGAATTCCTGCAGCTCGACCGGCAGCGTGCGCAACGGCGCAGGGCCTTCGTTGGCGTAGTGCATCCGAACCGACCGGAAACCCATGAGGAGGGTCGCCAGCAGGAGGCCCTGCGCCAGGGCCCGGCCAATACCTCTGCGGTGCGCATCATCTTCCGGGCGGCAGTCGTCGCCCAGCAGGCGGCCGCCCAGCAGGGCGGCCGGCAACACGGCGGCCACCGCCAGCGGGATCGCCATGCGCTCCAGCTGCGAGAGCGGCTTGACCTCGCGGCTCCAGCCGGCGATCGCGCCCAGGAAGAGGAACAGGGGCAGCAGCCAGCGCCGCAGGCCGCGCGGCGCGGCCACGAGCGTGCCCAGCAGGCCGAAAACCACCAGCACGGGATGGATTTCCTGCAGGGACGTCAGCAGCCGCCGCGCACCGCCGACCGCCATGACAATCAGGGCTGGACGCGGCATGGGGGTGCCGACATATTCCACCACGCCCCGGCAGGGGAACAGCGTGGTCCACAGCCACGGCGCCAGCAACACCAGTGCCAGCAGGCCCGCAGCCACCAGCCAGCGGTTCGCACGCCAGGTCCACTCCCGCACATTCCACAGCCAGCCCAGCGCCAAGCCTGCGCCGACCAGCAGACCCGGCGTCCACAGGCACATCACCCAGGCGGCCAGGCCCAGGGCCAGCGCGGTGCCCCAACTCCCCCGCCGCAGCACCGCCAGCCGGTAGCCCAGCGCGGCCACGGGCAGCGTCATCATGGCCGACGTCATCGCCCCCACGGTGCCGAAATGCCAGGCCCAGACGAAGACGCTCCGGCTGGCTCCGCACATCAGGATGCCCGCGCATAGTGCCCCGGCCCGCCCCGCGCCGGCTGCGCGAGCCGCCGCCACGCCCAGCCACGGGAAGCCGAACACGAACCAGAAGACCAGCACCGCGCCGTAGAACACATGCGGATCCCAAATCTTCAACAGGGGCAGGATCAGCACGCCGAAGCCGTGCGAACCGCTGGTAACGCCCACGAAATGCTCGGTGCCGCCGTTCCACCACGGGTTGTAGCCGCCCAGCGCGGACGGAAACAGGTCCCCGAATTCCTTCAGGCGAAACAGGAAGGACGGGTGGTCGAAACCCCACGGCACGGTGCCGCGCACCACCTGTCCGGCGGACAGTGCGCACCAGGCCTGCCCACCCAGCAGCAGCAGCCCCAGCAGCACCGGCAGCCCGCGCCGGAACCGGGAACCGCCCCAAACCCCCAGGCCGGCCAGCGCGGCGGCCAGCGCCAGGAATTTCAGGCTGGAAACCCACCACCACGGCGCCAGGAACGACCACGGATGCGGACAAGGTTCGCGCGGCGGCAGGCCATGCCCCAGCCAGAAAACATAGAGCACCAGCAGACCCGCCAGGACCGGCCAGCGCCCCTCCCGCCCGGCCCCGGCCGTTGTCTCTTCCGTCGACATGCCCCGCATCATAGCATGCCGCGGACGCCCTACAATTCAAACGTGTCCACGGGACATTCCGGCAGCGACCGCAGGAAGATCCGGCCGTACCATTTCGTCAGCACCCGCGAATCCAGCACCACGACAATGCCCTCGTCGGTCTTCGAGCGGATCAGGCGTCCGACCCCCTGGCGGAACTTGAGCACGGCCTCGGGCAGTGAATACTCGCGGAACGGATCGCCGCCGCGTTCCTGGATGCGCTTCAGGCGCGCCGCCACCAGCGGTTCGTCCGGCACGGCGAACGGCAGGCGCGTAATGATCACGTTGCTCAGCGCCGCGCCCCGCACATCCACCCCCATCCAGAAGCTGTCGAGGCCAAACAGGACGAAGCCCTCGTCGCGCCGGAAGGTCTCGAGCATCGAGCGCCGCCCCAGGCCTTCGCCTTGCGCCAGCAGAGTCAGGCCGGCGCCCTCCAGCGGCGCGCGCAGGGCCGCGGCCGTGCGCTTGAGCAGTTCCGCGCTGGTGAACAGCGCGAAGGCCCGGCCACGGGTCTTCCGCGCCCAGCGCAGAACCCCCTGGGCCACCGCCGCGGCAAACGCCTCCTTGTCCTTCGGGTCCGGCACGTTGGTGGCCACGTGCAGGCGCATCTGGCGTTCGTGGTCGAACGGCGAGCCCAGGCAGAGCAGGGCGCACTCCTCCCCCGCCCCGATCCGGCTCCGGAAATAGTCCAGCCGGCCGCCCACGGCCAGCGTCGCGCTGGTCAAGACCACGCTGGGCAGGCGCCCGAACAGCGCCCCGGCCAGCACGGGGGCGACTTCGATGGGGGCGGAATGCAGCACCGGCAGGCGGCGGCGGCCCTCGCGTTCGATCCAGTACACGTGGTCCGGCAGCTCCTGTCCGAGAAAGGCCGCCAGCATCTTGCCCATGGCGATGCCCCGGCCGCGCAGGCTGCGCAACTCCACCCGCGATTCCTCATCCTGGCCTTCCAACTCATCGACCAGCTGCCCCAGCCGGCCGGACAGTTCATCCAGCAGCGCGGGCACCTCGGTTTCGACCGCCAGCGGGCCGGGCACTGTTGTCTGGCTCTCGTGCGCCGCCAGGCCCGCCGCGCGCGGCACCTGGTGGAACAGATCGGCGACGGCATCCCACAGGCGTCCGACAGTCTGCGCCGCCGCGCCGGCGCGCAGGTAGCCCAGGAGGCCCTTGCCGGTGTCCGGGGCATGCAGCCGCCGCAGCCAGTGTTCGAACGCATGCGCCGACAGGCGCAGGCCCAGGTGCTCGCTGGCCACGCCTTCGATTGTATGCGCCTCGTCCATTACCGCCGCCGCCACCTCGGGCAGGAAGCCGGCCCCTTCGCGCTGGAGCGCCAAGTCCGAGAAGAACAGGTGGTGGTTCGCCACCAGCAGGTCGGCATCGTGCATGTGCGCGCGGGCCCGTTGCAGGAAGCAGCGCTTCCGCTCCGGGCATTTGGTTCCAAGGCAGTTGCCGTGCTCCGCGCACACCGCGCCCCAGGCCTCGGCCGTCGGTTGGTGCCGCATTTCCTGCACGCTGCCGTCTTCGGTTTGGTCCGCCCACGCCCGAATCCGCTCCAGTTCCGCGGAGATGCCGTCGGGAAACAGTTCCCGCTGGTAGCGGGAGGCGCGCGCCAGGCGCCGCCGGCACAGGTAGTTCAGGCGCCCCTTGACCAGCACGGCGCGAAACGGAACCCCCAACCGCGCCTGCAGCAGCGGCAGATCCTTGCCGACCAGCTGTTCCTGCAGAGAAATCGTATAGGTGGAAACCACGACGCGCCGGTCTGCGCGTTTGGCATGCAGGATCAACGGCGCCAGGTAGGCCAGGCTTTTCCCCACCCCGGTCCCGGCCTCGACGATCAGAGGCCGGCCGGCTTCCAGCGCCTCGGCGACCGCCTGGGCCATTTCGACCTGCTGGGGCCGCACCTCGTATTGGAAATCCCCCGCCGGCGGCCCGCTCAGCGCGCCGCCCGGCCCAAATACCGCCCCCGCCGCCTGCGCCAACGGAGCACCGGACGCGGACGGGCCAGGTTGCAGGGGTGCAATCACAAACCGGACTCTCGATCCGGCCGCGAGCAAATCCACCCGGGCGCGGGCGATTGGATCCGGCCGGTCCCGGCTATGGGGCCGGCGCGGTTACGGGCGCGGTTTCTTCCGCCTTGGCCTTCTCCGCAGCCTGCTTGGATGCCTCCACCGCCGCGGACAAAGGCCCGTCCAGCCGAATCGTCGCCTTTTCCCGCAAGCCGGCGATGTAGTCAGTGGTGATCTTCTGCTGCGCGCGGCCTTTCAACATGTTGCCCACCTGGACCTTGACCTCGTCGAAGGGCAGCAGTCGCTGCTCCTGTTCCCCGGTCACCTTGATGATGTGGTAGCCGACCGGCGATTCCACCACTTCCCCGATCTCGCCGATGGTCTGCCCGTAGACGGCTTCCTCGAACGCCGGCGCCTCGCGGCCCCGGGGGATCACGCCCATGACTCCGCCCCGGGAGCGGGTGATGCATTCCGATTCCGCGCCGGCCACCTTGGCGAAGTCCGCCCCGGCCAACAGGGAGTTGCGAATGGCCTCGGCCTTGGCGCGCCGGTCGGTGCGGGTCGCCTCGTCGGCGTCCTTGGGCACCCGGACGAGGATATGGGAGGCCAGGCGGCCCTCCGCCAGCGTGAATTCAGCGGGATGCTCGTCGTAGTAGGTTTTCACGGCCGCGTCCGTCACGGCGTCCAGCGCCGCCGCCAACTGGTCCTTGAGCACTTTGTTCTTGAACAGGTCCAGCCGCAGGTTGGACTCCAACACATCCACCGGGACATCGGCCGCGGCCATCACCGTCGCCAGCGACATCCCCGGGCCCAGGCCCTTTTCGAGCTCCTGCTTGCCTTGCTCGACCTCCGCCTGGGTAATCAGCACGCCCGAGCGGTCCATCTCGGCCTTCACCAGCTGGCGAATGACCAGGTTTTCCACCGCCTGCTCCAGTAAGCGCAGCTGCAGGGCGGAGGTCTGCTCCGGGGTCAGGTTCTTGGCGACGTTGGCATACAGCCGCTGGGCTTCCTTCTGGACCTGGCCCGCCGTGATGCCCACCTGGTCCACCCAGACGGCAACCTCGGTGTCCTTCGCCATTCCCGGCTGCACGGTCTGCGTCTCCTTCTTGCCGCACCCCGCCGCGAGCAGCAATGCCAGAATCCCAATCCATCGAATGACCTGCATGTCCGTCTTCCTTTCGCAATGAATGTGTCGCCATTGACAACAGGCCGCATTTTCGGCCAACCGTTCTGAAAAGCAAGCCCCAATCCGCCGCGCCGGGCCGGAATCCGACCGCTGGAGGGAATCGGCGCGGTCCCGCGCTTGAGGCTTGCGCCGGAAAGCCGAATTGGCATGATACAGGCCGTCGCTGGACCACCGGGTCCTCCGGCAGAACTGTCCATGGCGTTCATCAAGAAATATCGGCTGCCCATTCTCGGGCGGCGGGGGCACTGCGGAGCCCCCTGGCCGGTTTGCGGCAGCAGGGCTTCCGGAGGATTTTTAGGAACATCGGTTCGCGATTTCTGTGTAGCTGTGAGCCAACCCAAGGAGTCCCCATGCCTGACATGAAGAAAATGACGCCCGCCCGGAGCGCCGTCCGCAAAGCTTTCCCCAAGGCCAAGCCCCGCCTCGGGCTGATCCTCGGCTCGGGCCTGAGCGACATCGCCGACTCGTTCGAACCGCTCGGGGTCCTGCCCTATGAAAAAATCCCCGGTCTGGGCAAGGCCGGCGTGGCCGGCCATGCCGGCCGCCTCGTCTGGGGCCGGTCCGCGGGCCTCGAAACCTTTATTTTCCAGGGCCGCCGCCACTACTACGAAGGCGTCGGCTGGGAAACCATTGCCATCCCGCTCTTCCTGCTGAAAAGCCTCGGCGCACAGGCGGTCTTCCTCACCAACGCCGCCGGCGGCACGAATCCCCAGTGGAAACCCGGCGACCTGATGATCATCGAGGACCACATCAACCTGATGGGCGTCACACCGCTGCTGGGCCCGCACGATCCGTTCTGGGGCCCGCGCTTCCCCGACCAGTCCTTTATCTACGACCCGAAGCTGCGCGCCGCCCTTGCCCGCGCCGGCCTGAAGGCCCAGGTCGCCCTGCGCCGCGGCGTCTATTTCGCCGGCACGGGCCCGACCTACGAGACCCCCGCCGAGATCCGCGCGTGGCGCACGCTGGGCGCCGACGCCGTCGGCATGTCCACCGTGCCCGAGGCCATGCTGGCCAACGCCGCCGGGCTGCGCGTCGTCGGCCTCTCCTGCATCACCAACATGGCCGCCGGCATCCTCAACCAGGCGCTGACCCACCAGGAGGTCTTCGACACCTCCCAGCAAGCCATGGCCCGCATGAAGAAGCTCATCCTCCAGTTCTGGCAGGAATTGGCCAAGGAAATCCTGTAAGCAACCGGAAAGGAACATCGCCCATGTCCAAGAACACGAAAAAAGCGGCGAAGAAAGCCGCTGAAATGCAATATCACGTCCACCTGAAGCGGGGCGACGTCGGCCGCTACGTCCTGCTGCCGGGGGATCCCGGCCGCGTGCCGCTGATCGCCTCGTTCTTCGACCACGCCAAGGAAGTCGCCTTCAACCGCGAGTATCGCACGTTCACGGGCACGGTCGATGGCATCAAGGTCTCCTGCTGCTCCACCGGCATCGGCTGTCCCTCCACCGCCATCGCGGTCGAGGAACTGATCAAGTGCGGCGCCGACACCTTCATCCGCATCGGCACCTGCGGCGCCCTGCAGCGCGAGGTCAAGCTCGGCGACCTGTGCATCACCACCGGCGCCGTCCGCGAGGAAGGCACCACCCGCCAGTACGTGCCCCTCTCCTACCCCGCCGTGGCCGACCTCGACGTCACCCTCGCCCTGCGCGCAGCGGCCCGCAAGCTCAAGCTCCGCGCACACACCGGCATCGGCCATTGCAAGGATGCGTTCTTCATCGAGGACAAGGACATCCCCATCCGCGAAGAAATCGATGCCAAGTGGAACGCCTGGTACAAGTCCAACGTGATTTCCACCTCGATGGAGTCGGCCGCCCTCTTCGTGGTGTCCAGCGTCCGGCGTGTCCGGGCCGGCGAAATCCTGGCGACCATCGGCCTGACCTATGCCGATGCGCCCATCATCGCCAAGGTCGGCATCGAAGAGGCCATCCGCACCGCCATCGAGGCCATCCGGATCCTCGACCGGCAGCGGTGAACGCCGCGGCCCTGCGGAAACACCTGCCGGCCGCCATCCTGGCGGCCGGCATCGCCTGGCAGGCCGGCTGCGCCGGTTTCCGCACCTGCCCTGATTCCTGGTGGGGGGCGGACAAGCTCGGGCATTTCGCGGCCGCCGCCCTGATTGGCGCCGGTGGCGCGGCCCTGGCCTCCTCCCGGCTCGACGCGGAGGAGGCTGCCGCCGCCGGCTGGTCCGCCGCCCTGCTGGCCGGCGTCAGCAAGGAAGGCTGGGATCTCAACGTCAAGCACACCTGCTGGAGCTGGCACGATCTCTTCTGGGATTTTCTGGGCGCCTCGGCCGGCGCCAGCGCCGCCTGGGCCGTGGAATAGGCGTTCCGGACTGGAAACGGCACGCCGGACATGTTAGATACAACCCCATGAAAGAGCCGCTGCCCACGTCCAAAACCATCATCACCCCACCGCCACCCAAAAAACTGCCCCCGGTGCGCATGGGTGACCGAACCGATCATGTTCGGTCTGAAAAGGCCAAGGCGGAAGCCCAGCAGAAGGCGGAAGCCAAGATCCGGACCCGGATCTACCAGGACATCCTCGCCCTGCTGGACATCGCAGAACGCCTGACGCTGGATCTGTCCCGCCAGGAAGACCGTTTTGGGCTGGAGTGGCTCGGTCTTGCCCGGCAGATCTATGCGAAATATACGGCGGATGTGGTCAAGGTCGTGCCGGAATTCCAGGCGAAGATCATGTCTAAGGAGGGCGCCCATGGGCTGCCCAAGGGCCTCTATCGCAATCTGCTCGACTTTGCGGACGAATGCGGGACCTTCGTGAAGTGGGCCCGCAGCGCCACCGAGGGTGCTCCCGCCGGCACGCCGGCCCCATCCCCGGCCGCCCCCGCCGGTCCGGACAGCGAATTCATGCAGGCCTGCCAGCGCTTCAAGAAGGCCTGCGCCGAAATGCGGCAGCAGATCTGCATCTTCGAGAACGAACGGCCGGCCGGCGAGGAAAGCTTCTTCGGCTAGGCGTCCGGCCCAAACCACCGTTCCGCCAGCGCCTGCAAATCCCCCCGCGCGGCGATGATCCGCCCGCCGCGGAACGGGGCGCGCCATTTCCCCCCGGCGCGTCGTCGCGCCCGGTACAGCGTGGCCCGAGCGAGCCGCGGGGCGGCCGCACCCGGCCCCCCGACGAGTTCAGCGCCGCGCCGCACATTGTCGCTCATCCACGCCGGCAGGCGCGCGGCATAATCGTTGCGGAGAATTTCCCCCTTGTGGCAGGCCAGCGCCCGGCGCAAGAGCCGCACCTGCGCCGGGGTTCCCGCCACCAGCAGATTCGGCCGGTCCAGCGGATGCCAGTATTCGGTCTCCACCACGTGGAAGGCGCGCGGGAGTGCTCCATCCAGCGCCCCAACCCCCAGCCGGTGCACCACCCGGTGGGTGGGATGTCCGTCCCGGGCATGCGGCAGAAAAACCACGGCCGGATTCAGTGCCGCCACCATCCGGGCGATTTGCGCTTGGCTGGCCGCGCCCGACGCCACGGCCGTCGGGAAACGGACCCGGAAGCCCAGGGTCCGGCAGGCCGCTCGCAACTCCCGCGCACGCGCCGCCCGCCGGTCCGGCCGGCTCCCCAGCGTGGCGGGCACCACCCACACCTCGCAACCGCATTCCTGGCGGAGCCGCAACGGCAACAGGCCGGTGATGCTTTCATCATCGGGATGCGGGGCCAGAACCAGGATCGTCCGCTTCATATCCGCCTCTTATCCCGCCCTTTCCGCCTGCCGCCAAGCATATTCCGCCTCCCCCCTTGCATTTCCCCGCCCGAAGTGTAGTCTATCCCCATTCCCCTCATGCGACTCATGCTCTACAACATGCGCTACGGCACCGGCACGGGATTCAAATTCCACCTCCCGGTGCCGTTCGGCGGTTTTTTCCGCAAAACCGGCAAAAACCTCGACGCCTTGATCCGATTCTTCCGCGACCAGAAGGCCGATGTCCTGGGTCTGGTTGAAATCGACTCCGGCTCCTACCGCGCCAACCACCGCAGCCAGGCCGAGGTCATCGCCCGCAACCTGGGCCAGCGCACCTTTTGCCGGCTGAAATACAGCTATCTCTCGTGGTGGAGCCGCCTGCCCCTGATGCGCAAGCAGGCCAACGCCTGCCTCTCCGGCCGGCCCGTTCTCCGCGAACGCACCCATTTCCTCCGCAAGGGCGTCAAACGCCTGGTCATGGAACTGGAGTTGGAGGACGTCGTCATCTTCATCGTCCATCTGGCCCTTGGCCGGCGCACCCGTGCGGCCCAGCTGGCCGACCTGGCCCGGCTGGCGCGCCACGCCCGCAAGCCCTGTCTCATCGCCGGCGATTTCAATGCCTTTGCCGGGCGGATTGAACTGCTGGACTTCATGCGGACGTTGAACCTGGCCAGCGCCAACCGCCTGAACCTCCCTACGTTCCCGAGCCGTTCGCCCCGCTGGCAGCTCGATTTCATCCTCCACAGCCCCGAAATCCGCGTCACGCACTTCGAAGTCGCCCGGGCTATCCGCCTGAGCGACCACCTCCCCCTGATCTGCGATTTCGAGGTCCGCGCCCGCCCGGCGGCCGTCAGCGCCTGAGCCGGCAGTTGCGCCGCCCGCCGCGGCCTGCTACGATGCCCCCCATAGGAGATCCGCCGATGAAACCATGCGTCCTGTGCCTGCTGCTGTTGGTCCTGGCCTCCGCCGGAAGCGCGGCCGCCGACATCCAGACTGACTGGGCCTATCATCCCGGAAAATGCGATTGGGCATGGGGGTAGCGCGATCACTCGGTGAACATT
>CAYMTY010000010.1:0-81371 GCA_964393515.1 uncultured Verrucomicrobiota bacterium | reverse complement strand
GCGCCTTCTCCACGTTGAGGATCTTGCCGCGCAGCGGCAGGATCGCCTGGAACTTGCGGTCCCGGCCCTGCTTGGCGGAGCCGCCGGCCGAATCGCCCTCCACCAGGAACAGCTCGCACAGGGCCGGGTCGCGCTCGGAGCAGTCCGCGAGCTTGCCCGGGAGCGAACCGGAATCCAGGGCCCCCTTGCGGCGGGTCAGGTCGCGTGCCTTGCGCGCCGCCTCGCGCGCCCGGGCCGCCAGCACGCCCTTCTCCACCACCTTGCGTGCGACCGCCGGGTTCTCCTCAAAGAACGTGCCCAGCTGCTCGTTGACGATCGACGACACAATGCCCTCAACCTCGCTGTTGCCCAGCTTGGTCTTGGTCTGCCCCTCGAACTGCGGGTCGGGCACCTTGACGCTCACCACCGCCACGAGGCCCTCGCGGATGTCCTCCCCGGACATCGTGTCCTCGTCCTTGAGGATTTTGTTCGCCCGTCCGTAGGTGTTCACCACCCGCGTCAGCGCGCTGCGGAACCCGCTCAGGTGCGTGCCGCCCTCGGTCGTGTTGATGTTGTTCGCGTAGCTCAGGACCGCTTCCGCATAGCTGTCGTTGTACTGCAGCGCAATCTCCACCGCGATCCCGTCCTGCTCCTTCTCAAAGCAGATCGGGTCTGGATGCAGCACGATTTTGTTCTTGTTCAGGTGCTGGACGAACTCGCGGATGCCCCCGTCGTAGCGGAAGGTCTCCGCGCGCACCGTGCCGTCGTGCTGCTCCTGCCGGAACACGATCTCGATGCCCTTGTTCAGGAACGCCAGTTCGCGCAGCCGCGCCGCCAGGATGTCCCACGAGAATTCGAGCGTGCTGAAAATCTGGTCGTCGGGGTACCACGTCACCTTCGTGCCCCGGTCCGCGCACGAACCGATCACCTCCAGCGGCGACTTCGTCACCCCCCGCTCGAACCGCATGCGGTAGATCTGCCCGGCGCGCCGCACCTCGACCTCAAGCCATTCGCTCAGGGCGTTCACGCAGCTCACGCCCACCCCGTGCAGCCCGCCCGAAACCTTGTAGCTGCCGTGATCGAACTTGCCGCCCGCGTGCAGCACCGTCAGCGCCACCTCCACCGCGGGTTTCTTCAGTTTCGGATGCAGGTCCACCGGAATGCCGCGGCCGTTGTCCGCCACGGCCACCGAGCCGTCCGCCGCCAGCGTCACCTCGATGCGGGTGCAATAACCCGCCAGCGCCTCGTCGATCGAATTGTCCACCACTTCGTAAACGCAATGGTGAAGGCCCCGCTGAAACGTGTCACCAATGTACATCGCCGGGCGCTTGCGCACGGCTTCCAACCCCTCCAGAACCTGGATCTTGGCGCCATCGTAGGCCTCCGGCTTGCTGCCGGCGGCCTGCGGTAATTCCTTGCTCGTCTGTTGTGCCATGCTGCTCGTATTCTGTTATTCAACTAATATGAGAAGGGTATCGAAAAACGCCGGAAGACACAACAAAAACCCGAAACAATCCCGCACAATCCTCCCTCCCCCAATCCCCGTGGATCTACAACCCATCCTAAAAAGTATTATTAATTAAGTATATATATTAAACATTTTGATTAAATAATACATATTATATTTAACATTAGATGGTTAACTATATTATAGTTAATTAACTATAACTTATTTACTGATCAACCAGTCGCACCCGGCTTCTGTTTTCATAACGGCAAATCCTCCGGAGTGCGGTTTTCGGCCCGGCGTTTCCGGAAAAAATCTTGAATGAGAGCCGTACATTCCGCCTGAAGAACTCCGGTCAACACCTCGGCGCGGTGATTCAACTCCGCGGACTGCAGGATGCGGAAGCGGGAAACCGCCCCGCCCCGCAACGAATCGTCCATCCCCCATACCACCATGGGGATACGAGCCAGGACAATGGCGCCGGCACACATCGGGCAGGGCTCCTTGGTTACATACAGGATGCTCTCCGTCAGCCGCCAGTCGCCTACTGCGCTGGCCGTCTGCGTAATGGCCAGCATCTCCGCATGGGCCGTGGGATCCTTCAGCAAGCGGGTTTGGTTCCAGGCCTTGCCGGTTATCTGTTCTCCGGTGTACATGACTGCGCCCACCGGCACCTCGCCGGCTTGCGCTGCCAGTTCCGCCTGCCGCAGGGCCAGTCTCATCCGGGCTTCATGGATGTCCATGCTGATCGTTCCGCTCTTCATGCTCTGTCCTCCGGGCCCCCGGCCGCGCCGTCTTCGCCTGCCTTCCATTTCCTGACCTGATCCTGTCCTGCGCCCACGCCGAAATCCTTATTTGCGGCCGGTCCGCTCACGCAACGGCCGGAATCCCAGGTCGCGCCCCCGGTAATCCGCCGAAAAAAACTCGCGGCGATCCACCGCCAGCATCGCGGGTAAACGTTCGGCCCAGCTGCCGCCCCGCGCAACCCGCCGACCGTCCGCCGCGCCGGCGGAATCCGGAGCGCACCATTCGAACAGATTTCCGGCCATGTCGTGCAGGCCGAATCCATTGGCCGGATACCGCCCGCCCCGCATCGCGGGTCCGGCGGCGTCAAAGCGGGCCAGTTCCACCGGCTTTCCGCCCCAGCCCCACGGGAACGGGGCTCCATCCACGCCGCCGCGGGCGGCCGTTTCCCACTCCGCTTCCGTCGGGAGGCGCACCCTCCGGCCGGTTTTCCGCGAACACCAGCGGCAATAAGCCTCCGCGTCCGCGGCCGTCACTTCCGCCACCGCCTGCAGGACCCGCCCCCCCTTAGCCATATAGCCCCCCGCGCTCCGGGTAATCTGTTCGGTCTCCGGAAAGTCCGCCACTCCCGCCCCGTTTAAAAAAGCGATGAACTCGGCCACCGTCGTTTCCTGCCGCCCCAGTTCAAAGCCCCCCCCTGGCCCGTTGCGCGTTTCATGGCGCGGGATGGCGGTCCATTCCCCAGCCTGGCAGGCAACACCCGCCAGTCCCAATATCAATCCCGCCATCCTGTTCCGCTGCATACCCCGGAGATTAAAGCGCATCCGCCTTTGACATTCCATCGTGAAATCCCCATACTGTCCGGTCGACAGTCAAACTGACGCGAAAGGTGGCGACGATGGAAAACCGCAAGAACAAGTGCAGCGGCTACGGCATGTTCACCGGCATTTTCTGGGTCATTTCCCTGGGCATCATTTGCGGCGTGGCGCTTGGCTTTCCGCTCAAGGCCGGCCCGGGCTGGGACAGTTCCGAACTTGCGGCGCTACTCGCCACCGGCCTCGGCCTCGCCTATATCGTCTTGTCCATCATCGATTGGCTCATCCAGGTCCGCGCCCTGGCGGCCAATCCCCTGCCAGACGCCTTGGACCTGTCCGATCGCGCGGTCGCCTCCGAGCAACTGGTGGCTTTGAAAGGCTGCACGCCTCTGCACCGGCACATTCGCCGGCTGCTGGCCGCCTGGGCCGCCGGCGCCTCCGGGCCCCAGATCGCGGTCATGGCCGGCCACCAGACGCTGCGTATGCTCGGCATGCTGGGCGCCGAAGCCGCGGCCGTGCTGGCCCTGCTGGCCTTCACGGCCGGCTTCAACGCCCCGCCGGTGCTGCTCACGCTGGGCACCGGCCTGATGGCGCTGCTGCTGGTGGTGTCCATTGCGCGCTTCCAGCTCGCTTCGCACATTGCCGGCTACATCGAGTCGCATCTGCTCGCCCGCATCGGCAACGACACCCCCGCCGCCGCCAGCCTCGACTTCGCCAAGGCCGTGGCCAAGTCTGTCACCGATTCCACCGCCGCCCTGGCCGCCGCCCAACACAAGTTCGCCGACCAGTTTGCCAAAGATCTTCAGGATTCCACCGCGCAGCTCGCCCAAGCCCAGGCCGAGGCCGCCGCGCAAATCGCCAAGGCCCAGCAGGAGGCCGCCGCCCTGGTTGCCAAGTCCCAGGGCGAAACCTCCGCCAAGCTGTCCTCCGCCCAGCAGGACACAGTCGCACAGCTCGCCAAGGCGCAGGATAAGGTGGCCGAGCAGCTCGGCCGCGTGACCGAGATCGCCGCCAGCATCGACAACATCTTCAAACTCCAGCAGGCCGTGGACAACACCCTCAAGGGCGTCTCCGCCACCGAGGAGTTCAAATCCACGCTGGTCGAACTCAAGCGGCACCTGGCCGAATCCGACCAGCTGCTCCGCAACGCCGCCAAGCCCCGTACCATCCGGCTCGTGGAGAAGGACAACGAATAACGGATCGGCCATGGCCGGCCCCGCCGCCGCCCCCGCGCCCGCTTCCGCGCCGGGGGCGGTTCCGTCTCCGCTCCCGCCAGGCCTCTACCTCGTGGGCACCCCCATCGGCAACCTCGAGGACATCACCCTGCGCGCCCTCCGCGTCCTGCGCGCCGCCACGCACATCCTCGCCGAAGACACGCGCCACACCCGCATCCTCCTCGACCGCCACGGCATCGCCACGCCACTGATCTCCTGCCACAAGTTCAACGAGCGAACCCGTCAGGACGAAATCCTCCGCCGCATCCGCGCCGGCGAAGCCCTCGCCCTGGTCACCGATGCCGGCATGCCCGGCATCTCCGACCCCGGCGCCCGCGCCGCCGATGCTGTCCGGGCCGCCAGCCTGCCGGTCACGGTCATCCCCGGGCCCTCCGCCCTCACGGCCGCCATCGCCCTCTGCGGCGAAACCGATAGCCGCGGCTTCCTGTTTGAAGGATTTCTCGACCACAAGACCGCTGCCCGCCGCCGGCGTCTGCGGGAACTTGCCGACTTCCCCGCCCCCGCCGTCTTCTACGAATCCACCCACCGCATCCTGAAGCTGTTCACTGAAGTGGAGCAGGAACTCGGTCCCGCCCGCCGCCTCTTCATCGCCCGCGAACTGACCAAGAAGTTCGAGGAAACCGTTTCCGGCACCCCCGCCGAACTCCGCGCCCACTACGCCGCCCACTCCCTCAAGGGTGAATTCGTCGTCATCCTCCTGCCGGTTTAGGGGCAGGAGGAGCCGCCGCAGCCGGACAACGCCCTTCCCGTCCATCGGTCTTCGATTGACGGAGAATATACAATTTGCAAATAGTATACATCGTTGCGCGCCATGAAATCGACCCCAGTGACTGCGCCCGCCTTGAATCCCACCCTGTGACGGACCTGCCGCATGCTGGCGGGCACCACCCGCATCCGGCTCATGCGCCAATTGCACCACCAACCCGGGCAGAACATCGCCGAACTCGCGGCAAATCTCGGCATCTCCCGCCCCTACGCCAGCCAGGAAATGCGCCGCATCCAATCGCGCGGATTCCTTCAGGCAACCCGCCGCGGCGCTTCGTTGGTATACTGGTTCCGGCCCGATCCGCAGGTGGCCACTGCCGCTCCTCTGCTCAAGGCGGTGCGGACCGCCTTGGATCAGTTGGCACCGGCGAAAGATGCGCAAATAGCCGCCATTGCCGCCGGCCTGGCGCATGAGCGGCGCATCGCCATGGCGCGCGCACTGATGCATTCGGCTGGCCCTCCGCGCCAGCTGCGGATTGCGCTCCCCATGGCGCCCCGCTCCTTTCAGCTTCACCTGCGCACGCTGGGCGCGGGCGGCTTCGTCCGCTCGACCCGTTGCGGATTGCGGTTCCAAACGCCCGCCCATCCATTGGGAAGAGCGCTGGCCCGGCTGTTGCGACAGGACATCCCCTGCTGAAGGTCCTTTTCCCCTTTCCCTCCGCCGTGAAATCCGCCAATCTTCCCGCGCGATGAACAAAGGCCGTCCCACGCCGTTCGCCCTGCTCGGCCATCCGGTCGGGCATTCGCGGTCCCCGGCCATGCACAACGCCGCCTTCAAGGCCCTGGGCCTGAATGCGCACTACCGCCTGATCGACGTCCCGCCTGGCGGCATTCCCCGCGCCCTCGCGGACTGCCGCGCCCGCAACTACGGCGGCCTCAACGTCACCATCCCCCACAAGGAGGCTGCCTGCCGCTACCTCGCCGCGCAGGGCGCGCTCTCCGACACCGCCAAGCTGCTGCGCTCCGTCAACACCGTCGTCTTTCGTCCCGACGGTTCGCTGCGGGGTGACAACACCGATGCGCCCGGCTTTCTCGACGCGCTCAGGGAATCTTTCCGCGCCTCGCCCCGCGGGAAGCGGATTCTCGTGCTCGGGTGCGGCGGCGCCGGCCGCGCCCTCGCCCTCACCTGCGCCATGCAGGGGGCCGCGTCCCTTCTCGTCGCCGATGTCAACCTCGCCGCCCGCCGCCGCCTGCTGCTCGCGCTGCGCCGGGCCGCGCCGGGGCTCCCGGTCGCCGGGGTCTCGCTCGGCCGCGCCCGGACCGCCGCCCGCGACTGCGACCTGATCATCCACGCCACGCCCGTCGGCCTGAAGCCCGGTGACCCCGCGCTCCTGCCGCCAACGGCCTTCCGCAAGGGCCAGCTCGTTTTCGATCTCATCTACAATCCGCCGGTCACGCCGCTGCTGGCGGCGGCCAAAGCCGCCGGGGCGCGCACCGCCAACGGGCTGGGCATGCTGCTGCACCAGGGCGTCCGCGCCTTCCGCCTCTGGACCGGCCGCAAGCCCCCCGTGGCCGCCATGCGTACGGCGCTCGCCCGGGCCCTGCCGGAGCCGCGCCCATGATGCCCTTGCCCCCCGAGGCCTATCCGGCGGCGGCGCTGTTTATCTTCCTTGCGGGCCTGTGCATCGGCAGCTTCCTCAACGTCTGCATCTGGCGCATCCCGCGCGAGGAATCCATCGTCTTTCCCGCCTCGCACTGCCCGGCCTGCAACCACAAGATCGCCCCGCGCGACAACATCCCCCTGCTCTCATGGATCCTGCTCAACGGCAAATGCCGCCATTGCCACGCGCCGATTTCCCCGCGCTACTTCGTCGTCGAGCTCCTGACCGGGACGTTGTTCACCGCCCTCTGGCTCCTGCACGGCGGGACCGTCCAGACCCCCGTCTATCTTGTGTTCACCGCCGCCCTTATCGTCGCTACCTTCATCGACTTCGACCACCTTATCCTGCCCGACCGGATCACCCTCGGCGGCATGGTTGCCGGCCCCCTGCTGGCCCTCGCCTTTCCGGCGCTCCAGCACCAGGCCACCCGGGTGGACGCGCTGATCCAGTCCGCCATCGGCCTGGCCGCGGGCTACGGCAGCCTCTGGCTGGTCGGCCTCATCGGCCGCCTGGTCCTCAAGCGCGAAGCCATGGGCATGGGCGACATGAAGCTGCTGGGCGCCATCGGCGCCTGCCTGGGCTGGCAGGCCGTGCTGTTCACCATTTTCGTTTCCTCCCTCACCGGCACCCTGACGGGCGCCGCCTTCATCGCCGCCGGCAAGAAGGAGCTGCAGAGCAAGATCCCCTACGGCCCGCACATCGCGCTGGCCGCCGTCCTCTGGATGCTCTGCGGCCCGGCCTGCATCGCCTGGTACCTCGCCTGGGCCTTCCGGCCGCCGGCGACGGTCTTCCCGCCCCAACCTGGAGGTGTCCCATGAGTCCGCTCGCTCCCCTGCCCCTGCGCTCCCGGCGCATCGGCGCCACCGCCCTTTCGCTGGGCATCCTGGCCGTCGTCGCCGTCGGCGTCGTGCTCAAGGCCGCGCAGGGCGTCGTCTTGCCCCTGCTCATTGCCTGGCTGCTGAGCTACCTGCTCGCGCCGGCGGTGAACTTCCTCGTGCGTCGCCTGCGCCTGCCCGCCCCTCTCGCCGTCGCCTGCGTCGTGATCCTGCTGCTGCTCGCCTCCTGGGGCGCCGGCATCGTCATCCAGCAACGGCTTCTCGCCTTCGCCAAGGCCTTCCCCGAATACGAGCAGAAGCTCGACAATCTCCTGCTGCAGTACGGCAGCCGGTTCGACATCCCCGCCTTCGCCCTCAAGGACGCCGACTGGACCGCCCAGCTCGGGCCCATCGTGCTGAAAACCTCGCAGTTCTTCATCGGCTTCATCTCCAACGCCGTCCTCGTGCTGATCTTCCTGGTCTTCATGCTCCTGGCCAAGCCCTACGCCAGCGACAAGCTGCGCGCCGCCCTGCCCGAGCGCGCCGACGCCCTGATCGCGGTCACCAACGCCATCTCGCGCCAGATCGGCGCTTACCTGGGCGCGCTCTTCGTCATCTCCCTCGTCACCGGCCTGTGCGTCTGGGGCGCCCTCGCCGCCCTCGGGATCGAATTCGCGTTCACCTGGGGCCTGCTCGCCTTCCTGCTCAACTTCATCCCCACCATCGGCTCCATCGTCGCCAGCATCCCGCCGGTGCTGATGGCCCTCGTCCAGTACGCCCCCGACCTCTGGCCCGCGGTCGGCACCGCCCTGGCGCTGCTCGTCATCCAGAACGTGCTCGGCAACTTCATCGCCCCCAAGGTCTACGGCGACCGCCTCAACCTCTCCCCCGTCGTCGTCCTGCTCTTCCTCGTCTTCTGGGGCTGGCTGTGGGGCATCGTCGGTGCGCTGCTGGCCGTGCCCATCGCCGCCGCCATCCAGATCGCCCTCGCCCAGATCCCCGCCCTCGCCCCCCTCGCCGTCCTCATGGGCTCCGGCAAGAAATACGCCCGGCCGCCCGCCCCGCCGC
This sequence comes from uncultured Verrucomicrobiota bacterium, assembly GCA_964393515.1. Taxonomy (GTDB): domain Bacteria; phylum Verrucomicrobiota; class Kiritimatiellia; order CAIQIC01; family Lenti-01; genus Lenti-01. Next base: position 72,902 of record CAYMTY010000010.1, on the reverse strand, counting down.
CCCCCGCCGCCTGATCCCCGCCCCGGATTTTTCCACACCGTGGAAAAAAGATTTCCATGGCATGGAAAATTCCCGGAAATGTTTTCCATCCGGTGGAAAAACCAGCCCCGTTTTTCCATAGTGTGGAAAAAAGTTTTCCATGCTATGGAAAACTTCCCGGAAGGCACAATAAAACCCGCCCCCCGTCCGTTGTCTGTCATGCAAGCCCCCCCAGAAAAGAAACCGGCAATGGATGACGACGATGCAAAACTCCTGGCAGCCTGGCGGCGCGGCGACGCCGCAGCCCTCGGCCGGCTCGTGGAAAAATACCAGCGCCCGCTCTTCGCCTTCCTCGCCCGCTTCGCCACGCAACCGGGCGAGGCCGACGACTGGTTCCAGGAAACCTGGGTCCGGGCCATCCGGAACATGAACTATTTCCGCCAAAAGAACCTCCTCGGCTGGCTGTTCCGCATCGCGCACAACCTGGTCATCGACCAGGCGCGGCGGAAGAAGCCCGACTGTTCGCTCGACGCCCCGTTGCCGGAGAGCGGCGCCCCGCTCGCCGATTTCATTCCCGCCCCCGTCCTTTCTCCCGCCGCCGAAGCCGCCGGCCGCGACCTCGGCGGCCTCATTGCCGCCGCCGCCGCCCGCCTCCCCGTCGAACAGCGCGAGGTCTTCTGGCTGCGCCTGGACGCCGGCCTGACCTTCAAGGAAATCGCCCGCATCCAGCGCACCTCCATCAATACCGCCCTCGCCCGCATGCAATACGCCCTGCAAAAGCTCCGCACGGACCTCGGCCCCGCCTATCGCGAAATCCAAGGAGCCGCCCCATGAACCCGCAGCAGCTCGAACAACTCCTCCTCCGCGAACAGTCCGGCGAACTCACGGAAAAACAGCGCCGCGCGCTCGCCGCCGAACTCGCCGCCGATCCCGCCGCCGGCCGCCTCCGCGCGGAACTGCGCGGCCTCGCCGCCGCCCTCCCTTCCGCGCCCGCCCCGGCCCCCGGCGCCGCCGGAAAAATCGCCGCGCGCCTGCGCCCGCCCAACCAGCCCGCCGTCTTCCGCCCCGCCTGGAAGCCCGCCCTGGCTTTCGCCGCCGCCCTCGCCCTCCTCCTCGGCGTCCGCGCCTACCGCGGCCAGCCCGGCGCCGGCGAAACCGCCGCGCCCGCCATCATCACCGCCGCGGCCGCCGAAGACGAGGCCTGGACCGATCCCCTCGACGCCGAGTTCACCGAACTCGAAAGCCTGCTGGTGGCCATCGACTCGACCGCTGGACTGGACCTCACCGAACTTTAAAACAAAACCAACCCAGGAGATGAAAATGAAAACAGCCCTCGCGATCCTGCTGACGGCCCTGCTGGCCGCCGGCACCGCCTTCGCCCAGGAAAGCGGAGAAAACGCCCCCGCGCCGGATAGCGCTCAGGCCGAAGCCCCCGCCGACGGCCCGCCCCCGTGGGCCAAAATGCAGCGCGGCGGCCCGCCCATGAGCGGCCCGATGAGCCCCGAAATGATGAAGGAAATGCGCGCCGCCCACCAGGAAATCAAAGCCCTGGGCGAAGCGGCCCGGACGGTCACGAATGAAGCCGCCAAGGCGGAAATCGTCGCCCAGCTCCGCGCCAAACTCGGCGAGGTTACCGACCGGATGCAGAAGCACCAGGAAGAGCGCCTCGCCCAGGCCCAGGAACGCCTGACCGGCCTCCAGGACCGCATCGAATATTCCAAGACCAACCGCGACAAAATGATCGAGGAACAGCTCCAGCGCATTCTCTCCGGCGAGCGTCCGCCGCGGCCGGCGGCCTTCGACAAGTTCCCCCATGCCAAGGGCGGCCAGTCCGGCGGCGAAGGGAAAGAAGGCGATAACCGGCGCAGCCAGCGCCGCTGGGACAAGCGCGGCGGCCATTGGGACGCTCCCCCGCCCCCGCCGCCGGAAATGGGCAATGAAATGGCGCCGCCTCCGCCCGAGGAAGGTCTGCCCGGCGAAGTCCCTCCGCCGCCCGAGGAGGAAATCCTCGAAGACATGGACGCCCCGCCCCCCGAGGAATAGCTTCCGCTCCAGATTGCTACGGGCCCCGCCTCTCCGGCGGGGCCTTTTGCGTGCACCGGCGCATTATGTTCTTTTCCGCGGAACATCCTTCGCCATACTTCCTCCATGGCTTTGCTTGTCATCGTCTCCCTGGTCTGGGCGTTTTCGTTCGGGCTCATCGGGAACGAGCTCTCCGGCCTGCCGCCGGCCTGGCTGGCGTGGATCCGCCTCGGCCTCAGCGCCATCGTCTTCCTGCCGTACGTCCGCCGCCTGCCATGGAAAACCGCGCTGGCGCTTTTCGCCACCGGCGCGGTCCAGTTCGGCCTCATGTACCTCGCCTACATGACCAGCTTCCGCTACCTGCAGTCCCATGAAGTCGCCCTGTTCACGGTCGTGACCCCTTTGTTCGTCGCCGGGCTGGACGATCTCTTCGGCCGCCAGTTCAAACCCTGGAACCTGTTGGCGGCGCTGCTGGCGGTGGCCGGCGCCGGCCTCATCAAATGGCAGACCGTGCAGACCGCCGCCCCGCTCTACGGCATCGTGCTGGTGCAGCTCTCCAACCTCTGTTTCGCCGCCGGCCAGCTGGCCTACCGCGCCATCATGGCCCGCCTGGAAAAACCCGTCCCCGACCACCGGGTCTTCTTCTGGCTCCATTTCGGCGGCTTCGTGGTCCTCACCCCCCTGGTCCTGCCGCTGGCCTTGACCGAAGCCCCGCCCGCCCCGACGTCCGCGCAATGGGCCATCCTCGTCTACCTGGGCGTCGTCGCCTCCGGCCTCGGTTTCTTCCTCTGGAACCGCGGGGCGCGCCTCGTCAACGCCGGCCAGCTCGCCGTCCTGAACAACCTCAAGATCCCCCTGGCCGTCGCCGTCTCGCTCCTCCTCTTCCCCGAAACCGCCGGCTGGCCCACCTTCTTCGCCGGCGCCCTGCTCATCGGGATCGCCCTCTTCCCCGCCCGGAAATACTAGAAATCCTGCAATTTTATTGCCGCCGGGCCGATCAGGCTATTTGACCGGCGGCTTGCTTTCCAGGCGGGCGGTGGCGCGACGGCGGTGGCTCGGCGTCGCCGTCGGCGCATTTTGCAGCCGTCTCCAGGTTTCGGTGGCTTCTTCGCCGCGGCCGGCTTTTTCGCAAAGCAGCGCGAGGTTGTTCAAAGCGGCGGGATCCTCCGGCGCCGCCTGCAGATATTCTTCGGTCGCGGCGATGGCCCGGGCGAGGTCGCCCATCCGGCCGTAGCAGTATCCGAGGCCGAGGCGGGCGTCGTTTAAACCGGGATCGAGCTCCAAGGCCTGCGCGTAGGCCGCCACGGCCTTGGCATCGGCGCCGGCGGCTTTACAGGCATGCCCGAGCGCCCGGTGGAAGGACGGGTTCTTCGGCTGGAGGACGATTGCCTTGCGGTAAAAGTCAGCGGCAACGGCGGCCTGTCCGTCGCGCAGGAATGCGTCGCCCAAGTCCTCTAGCACTTCCGCGTTTCCGGCGAACTGCGCGGCGATGCTTTCGGCCCGGAGCGCCGCCGCCCCGCGATCCCCGGATTCAAGCAGTTTGCCAAACCATGCCAGCGCGATTTCGGAATCGTCCGGCGCGCAGAGCGCGGCCTTGCGAAGAGCCCGCAGGCCCGGCCGGTCTTCGCCGAGATCGAAATGCGCGGCCGCGAGGCTGAAATACGCGCGGGCATCCGCCGGCCGCAACCGCAAGACGGTTTCCACATGGCCGATCGCCCGGCGCAGATCCTCGGCGTCGGTGTTCTGTTCCAGCTCGTGGCGCAGGATCAACGCGTCGGCTAGCCCCCGGTGGCCCGGCACGAAATCGGAATCGGCCGCAACGGCTTCTTCGAACAGCGGAATGGCGCGGTCCAAAGCGGCGACGCCGTCTTCGCGCAGCAGGCCGACGCCGCGCGCGTAGAGTTTACCCGCGTTTTCCGCGCGGACGGCGGTGGCTGCCAACGCCAGCCCGGCGAGGAGAACGAGGATCCGCGCGCCGTTCATTCGTCGTCCTTTTCGTAGCGCCCGTCGGGCTCGAAATCGGGGAAATGCTTGCGGATCAGGTAATCCGTATATCCGGCGCCCAGAGAATGGGCAAACCCGCCGGTGAACGAAGTCAAGGTGGTGCCCGCCACCGTCCACGCCATGTTTTTCAGGAAGGCGCCCGGGCTGTGCTCGCGGCGCCATGCGGCCTCGGCTTCGACTTCGCGCGCGGTCTGCGCGTCCATTTCATCCTGCCACTGGCGATCGAGATCCTGCGCGCGCCGCCGCGCGGCGGCTTCGATGCCCGCGCGCTCCTGCGCCAGCCGGCGTTCTTCCGCCACCCGCCGCATGTCTTCCTCGGCCTCGCGGTCACGCTCCGCCTGGCGGGCCGCGCGGTCCTGGCTGTACGACTCCAGCGCGCGGAACGATTCCGCCGCCTCCGGTCGGGGCGGCCCCCCCCCTCCGTGGCCGGCTTCCATGGTCCGCAGCCGGTCTTCGGTCGCGTGATCCTCGATCCGGTCAAACCGCCCCCGGCGCAGTGCGTCGTACTGGTCGAACCGCTCCAGCGCGCGGTCGAGATCCCGGTCGAAGCTCCCGCGCGCGAATGCCAGCGTCGCGGCGGGCAGCAGATCGCCGACCGCCGGCGCGGCGACGGACCGCGGTTCCGCCAGCCGATCTTGCTGCGCGGCGCGGCAGGCCGCTTCGACCTGCGCGGTGAACTCCGCCACCGCCGCATCCAAGCCGGGCAAGTTGTTGCCGGGCGCGGCCACCGCGCCAAAAGTCGCCAGACCCATGGCAAGGACTAGCGCTGGAATCGGGCGGCGACTTTTCATGGTCAAGGCCCCGGCAGCAGATATCCCGTTTGCGGATCGCGATGAGTCACTTCGCCTTGATAGGGCTTGCGGATTTCCCCGCCGGTTCCCAGCACCATGTCGATCGGGGGTTTGGTGGAAGTTTGCGCCGGGGTTGGCGTCGGCACCGATGTCGCCACTGGCTGGGACGGTATGGCCACCGGCGGCGGCTTGGGAGGCGCAGTCGTTGGCGGCGTGCCGCCCGCCGGCGGCAGCGGCTTCGGTTCCGGTTTCGGCTTCGGCTTGTCGTGGTCGTGGTCCAAATCGGAATCGGCGTGTGCGGCCGACGGCGGGGGCGGCGGCGCGATGGTTTCCGGCTCCAATTCTTTTTGCTTTTCCTTGGCTTGGTCGTGCTCCAGATGCTCCACCTGCTTTTGCATGATGGCGCTGCCGGCGGCCTCGCCGGCACCGCCGCCCAGCCCCGAGCCGAAGGCGCCGCCGACACCCAGCAGCAGATCCTGGAAACGGCCCCAAAAGCCGGCGCGCCGGGCGGCTTCCTGCTCGGCCAGCACGCTTTCGCCGGTTTCGCGTTCGCGCCGGAGTGCGCTGTCCAGCGCCTGTTCGCGGCCCGCGAGGCGATCCTGCGCGCCAAGCTCGACATCGCGCGTAGCGGCCTCGTAGCCCGCCTGCGCCGCATCGGCCGCGCGGCCGGCCGCCGCGGACTCCGCCTGGGCGGCCGCGGCATGGCTTTGCAGGAACCCGCCGAGAACCGGATCGGTCCGGCGGGGCGACGACAGATCCGTTCCTTCCGGCAAGCCTTCCTCGGCTGCGCGCAGCGCCTCCTCCAGCGTTTCCTTCTCGCGCGCCTCTGCGACCATACGCCCCATGGCGGCCTCGTATTCCTCCGCGTCGATCCCGACTTCCGCCTCCGGCTCGGCCACCGCGCGATCTTCGTCGCCGGGCGCGGCGTACTGCCGCTTGATGGCCCCCATCAACGCCTCGAACCATTCGTGGTCGCCGGTCCGGAAGGCATGGTCCGCGGCGGCGGCCAGCTCGTCGGGAACCCCGAATCGCGCAAGTTCCTCGCGGACGTCGCGCCCGGCGTATTTCTCCTGGGCAGCCCGGTCCAATTCGGCCTGGGTGGCTGCGTCCGGATCGATCTTCCCGTAGATGGCGGCGCCGGCCTGCGCGCCGGCCTGCGAACCGTAGTGGGCCCCGACGAGGCCGGCCGCGGTCGTCGCCAGGAAGGTGCCCCAGCCGACGGGCCCGGTCAGCACGCATGTCGCCAAGAAGCCCGCGCCAAGAGCGCCGCCCGTTCCGCCGATCCACGCCCCCATGTAGGTCGTGGCCCGCTCCGCCTGCTCCGTTCCTTCCGACGCCTCCAGGGTGTCTGCAACGGAAGCCGCGCCGCCATACAGCATGTAGCCGATGAAAGCCCCGCGCATCCCTTTTTGCGCCGCGGCCAGCCCCCGGGGCGGGCTCGGCCCCGCGCTTCCCGTTTCGGCCAGCGCCCGGGCCCGCGTAACCTTGCCCGCGGCATCGAGCTGGCTCGCCGCCTTGCCGATGATCGACTCCGGCGTTTCGCCCATCCCCTTCAGGCGCAGGGCCGCCTCCTCGGGCGAAATCCCGCCGGGCTTTACTTCCCGCAGAATGTCCATTCCCTCCCGGACATGCGGATCGATCTCGCCCCCCAGCTTTTCGACCCCGGGCGTCGTCAATTTTTCGAACTGCTTGGCGGCTTCGCGATAGGCCTGAAACTTCAGCGTCTCGGCTTCCGCGAACCGCCCCTGCGCCTCCATCTCCGCCGCCCGGGCCAGCGGATCGTAGCTTTTGTGGCCCACCGTCTTGTCGACGTCCACCGGCGCGGTCGAGGAATCCCGGATGAAGTCCTCTCCCGCCTGCGAACTCGCGCCGTAGGCCTCGGTGCCGTGTTCGGTCACCACTTCCACCCGCTGCTGGCCGGCCACGCGCGCCGCGTCGGCGCCCCGCCCGAAGGTCTCCTCGCCCCCGGCCGCGCGGAAGAATTCTTCGCGGACGATCACTTTGTACCGTTCTCCGCCGACGTCCTTGCCGCGGACCCGCGGCGTCACGTCCCAATCCATTTTCACGCTGTCCACCTGCCCCGGCTTGGGCGGATTGGTCGCCTCGAAGAAGGTCACGTCCTCGGCGGTAGCGAGTCGAGGGTCTCCGGCTTTGTACCCGCGTTCGGCGTTGTACGCGTCGGCGATCCGCTCCATGGCGGAGTTTTTCGTCGCCGTGCGCGCCTTCATCGTGAGTTCGTTGACTTTCGACCTCCAGACCGCGCGCTCGGCCTCGGCCCGGAGATCGGCACCCGGTTGGTTGATCATTTCCACCGCCATGGGATCGGCCTTGAGGTCGAAGACCGCCCGCCGGATCGTCGCCTGATCGCCCGACTGCATCGCCCGGTCGAGATTCCGGATTCTCGCGTCAGCCTGCCGGACGCTTTGCTGCCAGGCCTCTTGCCGCGCCGCCGCCGCGGCCGCGCCGTCGGGATCCGCGGCCTGGCCCGCGGAGTCCCTTAGCCAGAGGCCCGCGGCGACCAAGACCCACGCTCCCGCGCGGCGCCAAATCCCGCCGCGCCCGCCCATCATCGCCCGTTTGCCGCGCGCGTTCATTCCCCCGCCACGATCTTCGCGTCGATCTTGTTCGCCGAAATCCCGCTGACCTGGAACCGGAAGGGCTCGTCCTTGACCAGCGTCAGCGCCTGCGCCACCGCGTCGGGGTCCTTCGCGGTCGCAAGTTCGTAGGTGGCGACGCCCGCCACGAAGCTACGGCGCACGACGGCGCGCGTGCCCGGGACCTTGTTCTGCAGGATGCGCTGCAGGGCCGCCAGCTGCCAGACCTGGCGGACGTCGGCGACCACCAGTTCGATCTTGTTCGGCGTTTCGGGGGTGGCCCCCGTCCAGGCCGCGATCAGCGCCGGATAGAGTTCGTCCGCCAGCTTCCGCGTGGCCTCGGCGATGGCCGCGCTGCCGCCGGCCGTGTCGTCGTTGTGCGCCTGGGCGGCCGTGCCTTCGCCCGTGGCCACGATCACCGCGCTGTCGGTGCGGATCGCCTTCGCCGTCGCCGTGCCGCGGTACGATCGCAGGCCCGTGGATTCGATCTCCCGCGCCGAACCCTTCGCCACCGCCCGGCCCACGACGATCACGTCGGCCCCGAAGTCGAGCCCGATGGCCGCCGCCGCCTGGTCGCTGCCGGACATCGCCTGCAGGGCCTGGTCGCGGTTCAGCCGGCTCTTCACGAGCTCCGCGTCCACCACCGCGCACCCGCGCTCCGTGAAGTACCGCGCCAGCTGCAGCTCGGCCTCGTCCACGCTGTAGCCGCCGATGGTCTTCTCGTCCATCAGCAGCATGATGCGCGGCAACCCGCGCTCCGCCCCCCCCGCGCCCCGCGCAAGCACGCCGGCCAAGGCCAGAACCAACAGCAGCGAACGTTTCATGGCACGCTCCCTTCCGGTTTGGCGACCGTGCATTTCAACGGCGTGCTCGGGGCGCTTTGCAACCCCGTCCGGTCCACCGCCACCACCGTGAACGTGCAGGCCTTTCCGGGCTTCGCGTTCTCCACGACGAACTTCGGCTCCAGGGTTTCGCCGATCGGCTTGCTGCCCATCAGCGACCGCTGGTGGACGACGTATTTGTCGATGTCCGCCTCGGGATTGTCCTCCCAGGCCAATTCGATGCGCCCGCCCAGATCGCGGAAGACCAGCCCCGCCGGCGCTCGGGGCGCGGCCTTGGTCGTCGCCGTCGTCGGATCGCTCTTTTCGCCCTCGAGGCCGTCGGCGTCCACCGCGGCGACCTGGTAGGCGTAGGTCGCGCCGGCGGCCAGCTTCCCGTCCACATATTCGAACGTCTCCGCCTCGACCTCGGCCACCCGCGCAAACCGGCTCCCGCCGCCCGGCGCCCGGTAGATCCGATAGCCCCGGAGGTCCCCCTCCGGATTCCGCTTCCAGCGCAGCCGCACTTCCTTGACGCCGCCGGAATCCGCCTTCAGCCCCGCCGCCTTCATCGGCGCCGGCTTGGTCGTGGCCACCACCACGCCCGATTTTTCGCCTTCCACACCGCCGGCATTGATGCCGGCGACGGCATAGCAGTAGTTCTGCCCGTTCTTCAGCGGCTGGTTGCGCTTGCCGGCATCGACGTGCGTCGTGGAATCGCGCCCCTTCACCTTCGCCACCGTCGTCCACGGCCCCACCGGCGAATCGGCGCGATACACCGCGTAGGCTTCGATCAATTCCGCCGCGGGGCCCGGCGCCCACGCCAGCTCGACCTTTCCGGGCAAGCCGCTCTTGGCTGTTAGCCCCGCCCCCGGCGAAGGCGCCGGACAGGTCGTCGCTTCCGCCGACGCTGACGGTTCGCTCTCCACCCCCGCGGAATTGAACGCAACGATCCAATACGCGTAGGCCGTTCCGTCCGCAAGGCCGCCGTCGTCTTCAAACGACGTCATCCGCGCCCCTTGCACGCGGCCGATCTCCACGTTTTCCCCGTCGGGCCCCGACCGCGCGATCGCGTAGCCAGCCACGAAAGGATCCTCCACCGCGTCCCAGGCCAGCGGCACCCGGCGAATCTGCCCGCTTTCCGCTTTCAGCCCCCGGGGTTTCGGCGGCGGCCCCGCGGTGATCGCCGACGCCTCCGCGTACGTCGCGCTGGCCAGCCCGTACTTCGACACCGACCGCACGCGGTAGGCGTACTCCGTCAGGTCGCCCAGCCCCGGATCGACGTAGCGCACCGCCTGGCCCGCCTCGCTGCGGATGCGGATCAGCGGCCGGAATTCCGTTTGCCCCGGCTCGCGGCGCCGGATCTCGTAGCCGGCGATCAGCGCGCTTGAATGCGCCTGCCAGGTCAGTTCCACTGCCCGCACGCCTCCGGCCGCCTTCAGGCCGATGGGCGGCGGCAGCCCCGCCGCCTCGTCGTCCCCCGCGTCGATCAGCGCCGCCGCCAGCGCCTGCACCATCTCGTCTACCACCCGCCCCGCCTGGGCGGACAGCGACGCCATCGCCGGCCCCACCTGCGTGTGCGAGATGCTCCAGACGATCTTCCCCGTCGTCGTGTCGATCATCCGCACGCTCAGGCCCACCGACGGAGCCCGCGCGATCTTCACCTTCTGGAATCCGTACTCCGACACGCTGCCCACCACCACGCCCTGCACGCCCAGGATCCGGCCCAGCTCCACCGCCTGCCGGTCGTCCACAATCCCCGACAGCCCGTATTCCTGCTCCTTCAGCACGCTCGCGATCTGCCCGCGCTCGATCAGGCCGTACTTCGCCGTCTTCAGCAGCTCGGTCGTGAACATGTCGGAGATGCTCTCCCCCGCCTGCTCCACCGCCGACTTGAACGGCAAGACCGCCACCATCCGGTAGTCCGCCGACCGCGACGTGAAATCCACGAACACCTCGCCGGCGAAATCCAGCGCCGGCCGCTCAAGCACCAGATCGTCCGCCCCCCCGGACGGCTTGTGCGACGGCGCCACGCACGACGCCGCCCCCAGCGCCAGCGCCCACCCCATCGCCCATCCCGCCCGCCGCGGCCAGCCGCGCCGGAACCTACCCGCCGATTGCATCGCCTTCATGCTTTAAGCATCGGCCATTCCCCCGTGGATTCAAGCACTTTTTTCAGGACCTTTCATCGGGCTTGGCCCGCCCGCCCCGCGGAGTTTTCCACACGGTGGTCCGGCAGGCGCCGGATCCATTGCGCGATAATTTCCGAAAAGTTTTTCCATTGCGTGGAAAAATCCGCTAGGCTTCCTGGCGTAACGAACCGGAGGTTGCCATGAAAACCTGCGTCGCCCTGATTCTGTTCGCCGGCCTGCTGGCCGCCGGCTGCGTCGTCCGCTCCGTCCAGCCCTGGCTTTCCGAGGAATCCCGCGTGGACGAGCCGTCCCTGCTGGGAACTTGGCACGATGCGGAGCAGGAAATCGTCGCATTCTTCACGGACCCCAACTCCGCCGATTACGATTACGCGGTGAACCTCGTGGGCCCCAAGGACCGCGTCGGCTTCACGGCGAACCTGCACCAAATCGACGGCGCCTTCCTGCTGGTCGTCGGCCCCGAGGAACGCGACGACGCCGGCATCTACGCCACCTTGCCCGGACACCTGCTGTTCAAGGCCGTGTTCGCGGGCGATTCCATGAAACTGCACGCCATCGATCTTGATTCGTTTGCCGATCGCATGGCCACAGCGCCAACCCCCTTCCTGCCCGGCGGCTCCAAGAGCGACGGCTATGTCCTGACCGGCACCACCGCCGATTCCGAGGCCTTCCTCCGCGCCCAGCTCGCCGACCCGGAATTCTTCGACGCCGAACCGCTCTATTCCTTCCGGAAGCTCCCCGCCGCCGGGCCCTGAGATCCGGCGCCCGCGCCGGACACAACCGACCCGCGTTTTTTCCCGCAGCAGCCCAGCCGCGGCTAAAGCCGGAGGCGCCGGTCCCCGCCATTCCGGAATCGACAGCCCGCCCGGGTCCTTGCTAACTAACCTCCATGAGAAGTCTCCATTCCCGCCGGCGCCGGGACCGTGTGTTCTGCCTCCTGTTCGGCTTGTTGTTCGGCCTCCAGGCGGCCTTTCAAGAGCTTGCCTGGGCGGCGCCTGAAGACCTGCGCCTGTGGACCGATGTGCAGGGCCGCACCCTGCGGGCGACCTGCCGCGGACTGGAGGATGGAGTCGCCATCCTGACTCGGGAAGATGGACAAACCGCCCGGATCCCGTTGCGCAATTTCAGTCCGGAAGACCGCCGGTATCTGCAGGAAACGTTTGCACCCGTCCCGCCCCCCCCAAAGACTGCCACCGCCCCTCCGCCGCCTGCTGCGCCCGCCGTGCCGCCCGCCGGTCAGGCCGGCCACGCGGTCATCTACCTGGAGGCGGTCTTCATCCGGATTTCCACCCGCGATCTTCAAAAAATCTCCCGGTTGTTGGAGACCCCAACGACGGCGTATGTTCCCGCTCAGGGTGAAAACAACCAGGCGGCCCTCGCCCACCTCAATGCGCTCCCGGCCAAATCCGCGCTCGGGAAAGCTGCCATGGCCTCCCCAAACGGCTGGGGACAGAGCCAAACCGCGGCCCTCGCCGGCGGCCGGACGGCCACCTTCAACTACGTGGCGATACTGGCGCCCGACGGCCGGCAATGCGATCTCAACATGCAAATCGAATTGTCCGACTCCAAGGAACGGAACAACCATCAGGCAAAATGGCACAGCCTTTTTTCGGGCCCCGGCCAGCGCGCGGTCGTGCCGTTGCAGAATCCGGCCGGCAAGGGCAATGCCCGCGCAGATGCGTATGTGGCCGTCGTCACTTTCGTCAAGCTGGCCTATCTCCCGCCTGAAGAACTGAACCAGTTCGCCGCTCCCGCGCAAGAACCCCGGAACGCCCCCTGACCGGCGGAGCGATCTCTGCCGGATGCGGACTGCGCGCCGGTTCCGGTGCCGGCCCAGGCTGGCGGGCCTAATACCACGTCTCCGGCCCGCCCGGCCGCCAATTGATCACGAACCGGTCCTCGTCCAGCGCATCGATCCGCCGCAGCTGGTTGTCCGTCAGCGCAAAGTCGAAGACCGCGGCGTTTTCGCGGATGCGCTCGGGATCCTGCGACTTCGGGATCGCAACCAGGCCGCGCTGCAGGTGCCAGCGGATGACCACCTGCGCCGGGCTTTTGCCGCACTCCGCCGCGACGGCCGCCAGGACGGGATGGTCCAGCCCCTGCATCCGCGCCAGCGGCGAATAGCTCTCCACCGCGATGCCCTTCCCGCGGCAGTAGGCGCGCAGGCCGGGGCGGCTCCCGAAGGGATGCAACTCCACCTGGTTCACCGCCGGCACGGCGGCCGTGTGCCGGAAGAAGAACTCCTCGAAACGCCGCTCCGTGAAATTGCTCACGCCGATCGAGCGGACCTTGCCCTCCGCGCGCAGCTCCAGCAGCGCTTCCCACGCCCCCATCATGTCCGCATCCGCCGGCCAGTGGAGCAGGTAGAGGTCGATCACCTCCAGCCCCAGCCTTTTCCGGCTGGCGTCGAAGGCCTGCCGCGTCTTGTTCCGGCCGTAGTCGTCGATCCAGCACTTGGTGGTGATGAACAGCTCTTCGCGCGGAACGCCGCTGCGGGCGAGGGCCCGGCCCACGGACTCCTCGTTGCGGTAGATCGCGGCGGTGTCGATGTGCCGGTAGCCGCACGCCAGCGCGGCCGCCACCGCCCGCTCGCACGCCGCGCCGTCCGGAACCTGGAAGACGCCCAGTCCCAGCTGCGGGATCGCGACCCCGTCGTTCAAGCGGAGGCGGGTGGCCAGACTCATGTTTTCCATGCGTCCTTTCCGCGGCCCGGTTTCCCGGGGCCGCCGGGACACCCTACTCCGTCCCGGCCCCGCCCGCCACCCCGGAAACGGGCCGCCGCCGCGCCCGGAAAAATATCTTATTTCGTTATTGACATATATCTGTAATGATATATGTTCGGGGGCATGAAAGCGAAAATCCAGCCCTGCACCCAGGATCTCTCGATCGCGGATCTGGCCCGGATGGCCAAGGTTTTGAAGCTTCTGGCCCATCCTTACCGCCTCAAGATCGTCGACATCCTCGAAACCGAGGACACCGTCCCCGTCCACGCCCTGATGGAACGCCTCGCCCTGCCTCAGGCGCTCGTTTCCGGCCACCTCCGGAAAATGCTCCGCGCCGGCCTTGTCGCCCGCCAGCGCCGCGGCAAGGAGGTCTGGTACTCCGTCGGCGACCGCCGGTCCCTCACCATCTTGAACTGCATGCGCGCCAAGAAAGGAGCCGCTTGATGAAAACCGCCGTATCTTGTTTCCCCAGACAGCCCGGCTTGGCAGGGATGCCTCGCCCTACCAAAAATCTTGTGGATCGGTCCTGGGTAGGGCGAACCCTCCGGGTGATCCGATGGCTCCCCCCCGCCGCCCTGCTGGCCGGTCCTGCCGCTTATGCCATCTCGCTGGACGAAGCCGTCCGCGCCGCCCTCGAAAACTCCCCCACCCTGCAGGCGGCCGAAAGCCGCATCGATTCCGCCCGGGCCCTGCTGCGCCAGGCCCGGTCCTATTACTATCCGTCCATCGGCCTCGCCGCCACCTATGCCGCGAGCGACAACCCGCCCCAAGCGTTCATGATGACGCTCAACCAGCGCACCCTCAACATGATGGACCCGGCCTTCAATCCCAACGAACCCGACGACACCGACAACCTGCGCGGCTCCGTCACCGCGCAGTGGCGGATCTTCGACCGCCAGCGCGACGCCGGCAAGCACATGGCCCGCTTCGGGGCCGCGGCCAGCGCCGAAGCCCTCGCTGCCGCCCGCAACCAGCTCGTCCATGAGGTCACCCGCGGCTTTTACGGCGTCCTGCAGGCGCAGGCCTTTGCCGAAGTCCAGGAAAAGGCGGTGAAGAGCATAGCGGAAAGCCTGCGCGTCGCCCGGGAACGCTTTGACGCCGGCGGCGCCGTCAAAACCGACGTCCTTAACCTCGAAACCCAACTCGCCCAGGCCAACGAAGACCTCATCAAGACCCGCAACGGGGCCCAATTGGCCCTCGCCGCCCTCAACACGGCCATCGGCAATGATCTCGTCACCGCCGACAACATCGAAGTGCCTGCGGCCGCCGCCCTCGCCGCCCCGCCGCCTGAATGCAAGGATCCCGAGGCGTTCCAAAACCGCCCCGAAATGCGCGCGGCCGCCTTGATGCGCCAGATCAAGGAGCAGGACCTCCGCAAGGCCCGGGGCGGCTATGCCCCCACCCTCAGCGCCTTCGGCTCCCTCGACGCCGATAGCGGCGGCACCTCCGACTTCGAAAACAGCTACATGGCCGGCGTCATGGCCGAGGTTAATATCTTCGACGGCGCCCGCACCCGCGCCGCCGTCCAGGCCGCCCGCGCCGAGTTGGCCGCCGCCCAGGCCGACGAGGAAAAGGCGCGCCTCAACCTGCGCCTCGACCTGCAGCAGGCCTTCCTCGGCACGAAAGAGGCCTGGGAGCGGCTCGAGGTCACCCGCAAGAGTCTCGCAACCGCCGAGGAGGCCCGGCGCATCGTCCAGGAGCAATACCAGCAGGGCGCGGCCGACATCGCCATCCTGCTCCAGACCCAGGTCGGCGTCACCGCCATGCAAACGCGCAACGCCGCCGCCCAATACGACTACCTGACCGCCCTGTCGAACCTGAAACGCGCCAAGGGGGAGCTGGGAAACAGCCAGTATTCAAAATCCAGAATTCAGGAGTCAGAATGAAGACCAAACAGCCGTTTTTGACAGGATTGACAGGATTTTCAGGATTCAAATCCGCCTTTGTTTCATCGTGTTTTCCTGTGTTTCCTGTTTTCCTGCTCTGATCCCCGCTCTGAATTCTTGAATTTCAAATCACCATAGGAGAGCCAAGACATGAAAAACATCGCTTCTTCCCTCAAAAAGCACCTCAAGCTCATCACCGGCATCGTCGGCCTGGCCATCGTCATCGCCTGGTCTGGCGGTTTCCTCGCCCGGAAGGTCCAGCCCGGCAAGTTGGAAAGCCAGCCCGGCCTGGCTCTGCCCGCGGATGCCGAAACCGTCGAAGTAAAGACCGAAACCGCCCCCGTCCGCGTCGAAGTCGTCGGCACCACAGCTTCCGAAGAAAAAATCAATCTCAGCGCGCGCATCCCGGCCTATGTCGGCGAAATCTTCGCCTCCGCCGGCGACCGCGTGACGAAGGGCCAGAAGCTGATCGCCCTCGACGACCGCGACATCCGCCAGAAAATGGCCGCGGCCGAGGCCCAGCTCAACCAAGCCAAAACTGAATATGAGCGCTCCAAGCAGCTCTTCGAGAAGGAAGCCACCACGCAGCAAGCGCTGACCGCCGCCGAATCAATGTTCAACGCCGCCCAGGCCCAGGTCGAGGAGGTCAAGGTCATGCTGACCTACGCGCAGGTGGAATCGCCGATCGACGGCATCGTCACCGAGCGCCGCGTCGAGGCGGGCGACCTGGCCAATCCCGGCATGCTCCTGCTGGCGGTCTACGATCCGCTGCGCATGCGCCTCGAGGCGCCTGTCCCCGTCCGCCTGATCGACCGCCTCGCCCTCGGCCAGGAGGTCGAAGTCTCCCTCGAGCGCCCGGCGCGCGTCCTCCAGGGCACGGTGGCCGAAATCGTCAGCGAAGTCGACAGCGCCAGCCGCACCCAGCTCGTGAAGGTGCACCTCGAAGGCGTCAAAGGCGATGTCCTGCCCGGCACCTTCGGCCGCCTGTGGGTCGCCGCCGAGCCGCGCGAGGCGATTTACGTGCCCGCGTCCGCCGTCGTCCAGATCGGCCAGTTGGCGTTCGTGCAGGTGGCCCGGGACGGCCGCGCCATCCGCCGCCTCGTCAAGACCGGCCCAGCCCGCGATGGCCGCGTCGAAATCCTTTCCGGCCTCCGCGCCGGCGAATCCGTCCTCGTGAATCCGGTCCGGGAGGGCTGATCCATGGAAGATCGCAAGCACTCCTTCACTTCGGGGATCCTCCAGGCCTTCCTGAAGGGCAATCTCTCGATCCTGCTGATCCTGATCAGCCTCGCGGCCGGCGCCGCCGCCCTCCTCATCACCCCGCGCGAAGAGGAGCCCCAGATCGTCGTGCCGCTAGCCGACGTCATGGTGATGATGCCCGGCAGCTCCGCCGAGGAGGTCGAACAGCTTGTCTCCTCCCGCCTCGAGAAGATGCTCTACCAGATCGACGGCGTCGAATACGTCTATTCGATGTCCCGCCCCGGCATGGCCGTGGTCACCGTCCGCTTCTTCGTCGGCGAGGACCGCGAGGACAGCCTCATCAAGGTCTACAACAAGATTTTCCAAAACGTTGACAAGACCACCCCCGGCATCGCCGGCTGGGTTGTCAAGCCGATCGAGATCGACGACGTGCCCATCGTCAACGTGACGCTGCATGGCGCGGATACCGACACGCACGAACTCTACCGCGTGGCCGAGGAGGTCGCGCAGAAGCTGCAGTCCATTCCCGACAGCGCGCGCATCACGATCCACGGTGGCCAGAAGCGCGTGGTGCGCGTCTACCTCGACACCGAGCGGCTCGCGGCCTACGGCCTCTCGCCCATGGAAATCGCCGGCGCCCTCAAGATTTCCAACGCCCAGGCCGAAAGCGGTTCCTTTGCCCAGACCGACCGCGCCATCGTGGTCGAAGCCGGACCCTTCATCGAGAACGTGGACGAGGTCCGCAACCTGATGGTCGGCGTCCACCAGAACCGCCCCGTCTACTTGCGCGACGTGGCCGATATCCAAGACGGCTCCGACGAGCTAAGCACCTATTCCCGCCTCGGCGCCGGTCCTGCCGCCGCGCAGCTCGACAACGGCATGGCGCCCGGCCAGGTCGATTCCGCCGTCACCGTCGCCGTGGCCAAGAAGAAGGGCAGCAATGCGGTCAATGTCGCCCGCGACGTCGCGCGCATGCTCGACGAGCTGCGCGGTTCCATCATCCCCGACGGCATCGAGGCGACCGTCACCCGCGACTACGGCCACACCGCGAACGAAAAGGTCAACGACCTCGTCCTGAACCTCGCCATGGGCATCCTGACCGTCGTCGGCCTGATCGCGCTGACCATGAGCTGGCGCGAAGGCGTCATCGTCGGCCTCGCCATTCCCATCACCTATTCCCTCACCCTGCTGTTCAACTACCTGCTGGGCTACACCATCAATCGGGTGACGCTGTTCGCCCTCATCCTCGCGCTGGGGCTCCTGGTGGACAACCCCATCGTCGGCGTGGAAAACATCTCGCGCTTCCTCTCGATGAAGAAATATCCGCGCCTGCAGGCGGTCGCGCTGGCCATGGAGGAGGTCATGCCGCCCATCCTGCTGGCGACGCTGTCCATCATCGTGTCGTTCATCCCGATGTTCTTCATCACCGGCATGATGGGCCCCTACATGGCGCCCATGGCGCTCAATGTGCCGCTGACCATGCTCAGCTCGCTGCTCGTCGCGCTCGCCATCACGCCCTGGGTCTCCAGCAAGCTGCTCAAGGAGGCACCCGCCGAAGTGGCGGCCTACGATGTCACCGCCACCGGCACCTACCGGATCTACCGCCGCCTGATGGAGCCGTTCGTTTCCTCCCGCGGCCGCAGCTCGCTGCTGCTGGTTGTCGTCGCCGGCCTCTTCGGCTTCTCGGTCTTCCTCGCCGCTTCCGGGCGCGTCCCACTCAAGATGCTGCCGTTCGACAATAAAAACGAGCTGCAGATCGTCGTGGACCTGCCCGCCGGCTCCACGCTCGAGGCCACCGATGCCGTCGTGCGCGAGGTCGAACAGTATCTTCAGACCGTTCCCGAGGTGGTCAACTTTGTCTCCACCGTCGGAGAGGGCTCGCCGATGGACTTCAACGGCCTCGTCCGCCACTACTACCTGCGCCAGGGCCCGAACATGGCCGACGTCCGCGTCAACCTCCTGCCCCGCCAGCAGCGCGAGATGGGCAGCCACGCCATCGCCCTGCGCATCCGCAAGGACATCGATGCGATCGCGCGGCAGACCGGCGCCAAGCTCAAGATCGTCGAAGTGCCCCCCGGCCCGCCCGTGCTGTCCACGGTCGTCGCCGAAATCTACGGCCGCCCCGACCAGCCCTACTCCGACCTGATCGCCGCCTCCGAGGCGCTCCAGGCCCGCATGGCCAACGAAGAAGGCATCGTGGACATCGACGATTCGGCCGAAGCCCACCAGCAGAAGCTGTTCTTCCGCGTGGACCGCGAAAAGGCCGGACTCAACGGCATCTCGACCGAAGACGTCGTCCACACCCTGCGCATCGCCTTGAGCGGCATGCCGGCCGGAACCGTCCACGCGCCCGCCGAGCGCAACGAGCTGCCCATCGTGCTGCGCCTGCCGCGCGAAAAGCGCTCCGACCCCGAACGCCTAAAGACCCTCAGGATCAAGGGTCGCATGGGCCACAGCGTCCAGCTCGGTGAACTCGGCGCCTTCGAAGAGGATGTCGTCGAGCCGACCATCATGCACAAGAACCTGGAGCGCGTGGTCTACGTCACCGCCGAAATGGCCGGCCGCGGCCCGGCCTACGCCGTGCTAAACCTGCAGGCGGACCTGAAGAAGAACCCGCTGCCCGAAGGCCTCCGGGCCGTCTGGACCGGCGAGGGCGAATGGAAGATCACCGTGGACGTGTTCCGCGACCTCGGCATCGCCTTCTCCGCCGCCCTGCTGGCGATCTACGTCCTCCTGGTCTACGAAACCGGCTCCTACCTGCTGCCGATCGTCATTATGCTCTCCATCCCCCTGACCATGATCGGCATCATGCCCGGCTTCTGGCTCCTCAACGCGGTCGGCGGCCAGACCATCGGCGGCTTCCCCGACTCGGTTTTCTTCACCGCCACCGCCATGATCGGTATGATCGCCCTGGGCGGCATCGTCCAGCGCAACGCCATCATCCTGATCGACTTCATCCGCAGCGAGGTCGCCCGCGGCAAGGCGCTGAAGGACGCCATCCTCGAGGCCGGCGCCGTGCGCTTCCGCCCGATCTTCCTCACCGCCGGCACCACCCTGCTCGGCGCCTGGCCGATCACCTTCGACCCCATCTTCAGCGGCCTGGCCTGGGCGATCATCTTCGGCCTCTTCGTCTCTACCGCCTTCACGCTGGTCGTGGTGCCCGTCGCCTACGGCCTCATCTACAAGAACCAACCGGCCCCGGAGGGTTGAACATGAAAATGCTGATGATCGTCTGTCCCGAAAACCGCCAGGAAGAAGTCCGCGCGCTGATCGCGAGGCGCAACGTGCATTCGTACAGCGAAATTCCCAACGTGCTCGGCGAAGGTAAGACCGGCAAGCACCTCGGCACCCACACGTTCCCCGGCAAGTCCGTGCTGGTGTTCACCGTCGTCGCCGCCGCCAAGAAGGACGAGCTCGTCCAGGCGCTTAAGGATTACCAGGCCGGCCTCTTCGAGGGCGAAGGGCTCCGCGTCTTCGCCCTGCCGGTGGAGTCAGTCTTCTAGAAACAACCGCAAATGAACGTAAATATCCGGATCTGTTCCGGCTGGATTCCGAAAGGTCATTCCTATTCGCGTCCATTTGCGGTTCGTTGTCCCGAACGGTTGAAAGGAAACCCATGAACCCCATCCTGAAATCCATCCTCGGCGCCGGTGTCGGCGTCGCCGTCGGCTTCGCCCTGTACCGTTTCGTCGGCTGCAAGACCGGCACCTGCCCCATCAACTCCAACCCGTGGATCTCCATGATGGTGTGGGGAATCGTCGGATTTATGTTTACATCCGGCAGATAATTAAGTATATTCGTCAAACGTTAGACAATAATAAAACTCGAAAGGAAAATCACATGGAACCAAACGCAACCCCCGTCTCCCTGCCGGTCATCGGCTCCAAGGCTCCCGCCTTCAAGGCCGTCACCACTCAGGGCGACATCGACTTCCCGAAGCAATACGAGGGAAGCTGGGTGATTCTCTTCAGCCATCCGGCGGACTTTACCCCGGTGTGCACCTCGGAATTCATCACCTTCGCGTCGATGGAGAAGCAATTCGCCGAAGCCAACTGCAAGCTGGTCGGCCTCTCCGTCGATGGCATCTACAGCCACATCGCCTGGCTGCGCACCATCAAGGAGAAGATCAATTACAAGGGCCACAAGGACGTCGAAGTGAACTTCCCCCTGATCGAGGACATCACCATGAACGTCGCCAAGGCCTACGGCATGATCCAGCCCGGCGAGTCCGACACCAAGGCCGTCCGCGCCGTGTTCTACATCGACCCCAAGGGCATCGTGCGCGCGCTGATGTATTATCCGCTCAGCGTCGGCCGCAACTTCGACGAGCTGTACCGCACGCTGATCGCCCTGCAAACCGGCGACGCCTTCGGCGTGGCCACCCCCGCCGACTGGCGCCCGGGCGATGACGTCATCATCGGCGCCGCCGGCTCCTGCGGCGCCGCCAAAAACCGCATGGAAGGCAAGGAAGACATGGTCTGCCAAGACTGGTTCTTCTGTTCCCGCAAGCTGCCCAAGGAGAAAGTCCTCTCCACCATCCTCAAGAAGAAATAGGGATCCACCCGCTCCCCGGGGGCCGCCGTTCGGCTCCCGGGGAATCACCTCACAGGAGACATCCCATGAGTGTAGAAAACGGAGTCCGCGTATTCGCCGGGATCATGATCTGGATCTCGATTGCCCTGACCCTCCTTGTCCATCCCCTCTTCTGGCTCTTCACGGCCTTCATCGGCCTGAACCTGATCCAATCCGCCTTCACGGGCTTCTGCCCGCCCGCCTTCGTCCTCCGCAAACTCGGCTTCAAGGACGGGGCTTCATCCTGTACATCCTGTTAATCCTGTCTAAAATATATTTCGAAACGAAAGGAACATCATTCATGAGCGCAGGAATCATTGAACTCAACGACCGCAACTTCGCCGCCGAAACCCAGTCCGGCACCGTCCTGGTGGACTTCTGGGCCCCCTGGTGCGGCCCGTGCCGCATGCAGGGCCCGATCCTCGAGCAGGTCGTCGGCAAGGTCCCCGGGGTCAAGATCGCCAAGCTCAACGTGGACGAAGCCCCGACCCAGGCTGCCCAGTTCGGCGTCCAGAGCATCCCCACCCTGCTCGTCCTCAAGGACGGCCGGACCGTGCAGCAGTTCGTCGGCGTCCAGCAGGCCGCGACGCTGATCGCCGCCCTCGAAGCCGCGAAATAACCCTCGCCGGCCTGGGGTTCTGCTTCGAACCCCGTGACCTCGGCTTCCCGGCTGTCCGGCCTGTCGCCGGACAGCCTTATCGCGCCCGCCCCGAACGGTGGAAAAAAACATTTGCCATGCCGCTATTATGGGCATATGTTCACATTCAATGCGCTCCCGTTGCCAGGACAATCTCATCGACCTTGTGGACGTAATTGCTCGCAGCCTGCGGGGAGGGCACTGAGATGCCCCGCCCCTTTTCCAGGCGCTTCGTCGGTTGGCAGCCGCATGTCTCTTTGTTTAAGCCCGCCGGCGTGCCCGCCGGTGAACTTGAAACCATCGTCCTCAGCTTGGACGAGGTCGAGACCCTCCGTCTCGCCGATCTCAATGCCCAGTATCAGGAGGCCGCGGCCGGCCAGATGAAGATCTCGCGCGCGACGTTCGCGCGGATCATCGAATCCGCCCGTCGCAAAGTGGCCGACGCCCTGATCCACGGTAAGGCGCTGCAGATCCAGACCGAACCGGGCGACGTGCCACCCGCCTACGCCCTCGCCCCAGGTGCCTGCCACCGCCGCGGCTGCGGTTGCCATGGCCATGGCCGCGGCCGCTATATCGAATACCCGCCCCGAAAGGAAACCCCATGAAAGTCGTCATCACGTCCTCGGCCAAGACCCTGGCCGATCCTATCGACCTGCATTTCGGCCGCGCCAAATATTTCATTCTGGCCGACACCGAGACCGGTCGGGCCACCGCCCACGACAACGCCCAGAACCTGCATGCCGCCCAGGGAGCCGGCATCCAGTCGGCCGAGACCGTCGCCAAACTTGGCGCCGAAGTCGTCATCACCGGCAGCGTCGGCCCCAAGGCCTACCGCGCCTTGCAGGCCGCCGGCATCAAGATCGCCCTCGTGGAGGCCGTTTGTCCCGGCACTGAAGCCCTCCGCCGCTTCAAGGACAAGGAACTGCCCGTGCTCGACAAGCCCAACGGCGAAAGCCACTGGGTTTAACAACGCGTATTCACTAATTGCAATTACTGAAACCAGTAATTGCAATAACTGGTTTTTAAAAATATTAAGACTATTCGCGTAGAAATGATTCGATTTCCCGCCATCGCAATCGCTAGCGGCAAGGGCGGAACCGGCAAGACCACCGTGGCTGTCCATCTCGCCGCCCTGCTGGCGGCGCAGGGCCGGGCCGTCCAGTATCTGGACTGCGATGTCGAGGAGCCTAACGGCCATCTGTTCCTGAAACCAGCAATCCACGCGTCCGAATCCATCGGCATTCCGGTGCCCGTGGTCGACGCAGCCCGCTGCATCGCCTGCGGCAAATGCGCGAAGGTCTGCGAATTCAATGCCATCGCCATGCTGAAAAAGCCGCTGGTTTTTCCGGAGCTATGCCATGGCTGCGGCGCGTGCGCGCTCGTTTGTCCGGTCGGCGCCATCCGCGAATCGCCGCGGGCCATCGGCGTCGTGGAAACCGGACAGGCGGGCGCTATCGTCTTTGCGCAAGGTCGCTTGAACGTCGGCGAACCGATGGCGCCGCCGCTGATCCGCGCGGTCAAGGCGCGACGCGAACCGAAAGCCATCGCCCTGTTCGACGCCCCGCCGGGCACGTCCTGCCCCGTCGTCGCCACCGTGCGCGGCGCGGATTTCGTCGTGCTGGTGACGGAACCCACGCCGTTCGGCCTCCACGATCTGTCGCTGGCGGTTGAAACCCTCCGGCCGCTGGGCCGGCCGCTGGGCGTCGTCGTCAACCGCGCCGACGAGGACCGGCGCGTGCAGAACTTCTGCCGCAACCGGGACATCCCCCTCCTCGCCGAACTGCCGGACGACCGGCGCGTGGCCGAAACCTACGCGCGCGGCGAACTGATCTTCGATCGCCTGCCGGAATGGCGCGGATATTTCGAAAACCTCTGGGCCCGCATCGAGGAGCGCTTGTGAAGGAACTGGTCGTCATCAGCGGCAAGGGCGGCACCGGCAAGACCAGCCTGACGGCGTCGTTCGCCGCGCTGGCCCCCAACGCCGTGCTGGCCGATGGCGACGTGGACGCCGCCGACCTGCACCTCATCCTGGCCCCCGTCCCCCGCCACCGCGAGGAATTCCGCAGCGGCCACGCGGCCGCCATCCGCGCCGATGACTGTGTCGGCTGCGGCCGCTGCGCGACCTTGTGCCGCTTCGACGCCATTGGTCCCGCGGCCCGCCCCGGCAACGGCGCCCGCGTTTTCGCGGTGGATGCCGGCGCCTGCGAAGGTTGCGGCGTCTGCGTCTGGAACTGCCCCGTCCGCGCCATCGATTTTCCCGAACAGACCTGCGGCGAATGGTTTGTCTCCGACACCCGCCACGGCCCGCTGGTCCACGCCCGCCTCTATCCCGGCGCGGAAAATTCCGGCAAGCTGGTCAGCCTCGTGCGCGAACAGGCGCGTGAACTGGCCCAGCGGGAAAACCGCGAGCTGGTCCTCGTCGATGGCCCGCCCGGCACCGGCTGCCCGGTCATCGCCGCGCTAACGAACGCCCACGGCCTCCTCGTCGTGACCGAACCGACCGTCTCCGGCGCGCACGACCTGGCCCGCGTGCTGGAACTGGCTGGCCATTTCAAAATCCCCGCGGCGGTCTGCATCAACAAATGGGACATCCATCCCGAACAGGCCGACCGTATCGAAGCCGCGGCTCGGACCGCCGGCGCGACGCCCGTCGGACGCGTGCGCTACGACAAGGCCGCCACCGCCGCCCAGCGCCTGGGCCAAACCATCGTCGAGGCGGGCGCCAGCCCCCTGGCCGACGACATCCGCGCCGTCTGGGAAAACTGGCTGGCCATTGTTCAGGGAGCGCCATGAAACGCTTTCGCGTCACCGTGCTGGTCGACAACACCGCATTCGCCCGCTCAACCTGCGGCGAACACGGCCTCAGCTACCATATCGACGCAGACGGGCGACAGATTCTCTTCGACACCGGCCAGAGCTTCGTGCTGGCCGGAAATGCCAAGGCCCTCGGCATCGATCTCGGCGCCATCGACACCATCGTGCTGAGCCACGGGCATTACGACCACACCGGCGGCTTGCCCGGGGTCCTCGCCGCCGCCCGCGCCCCGGTGACGGTCCATCTGCATCCCGCCGCTCTTCAGCCCAAATACAACGGAACGCGCTCCATCGGCATCCCGCCCGCGGCGCGCGAAGCGCTGGCCGGATCCAAGGTCCGCCTCGTCCAGTCCCGCGAGCCCGGCGAAGTCGCCCCGGGTCTCTTCCGCACCGGCGAAATCCCCCGCCCCCATCCGGAAGAGGCGTTGGCCGAGGTCTTCCATCTCGATCCCGAAGGCCGCGCCGTCGATCCGCTGCTCGACGACCAGTCGCTGTATTTCGACACGCCGCAGGGCACGGTCATCCTGCTTGGTTGTGCCCACGCGGGCGTCATCCACGTTCTCGAGCACGTCCAGACCCTGACGGACAACCGCCCCCTCCGCGCCGTGCTCGGCGGAATGCACCTGGGCGCAGCCTCCTCCGCGCGCCTGGAATGGGTGGTCGATCATTTGCGGCGCATTGCCCCGCCGGTGCTCGTTCCGATGCACTGCACGGGACCAAGGGCCAGCGCCGCCCTGTGGCACGAATTCCCCGAAGCCTGCCGCCCCGGCGGCGCCGGGGCTATCTTCGAATTTTAAGGACAAGGATAAACCATGGAACAACACCCCAAACCCGACTGCGACAAAAGCTCTTGCTCCACGTGCGGCTCCCGCACTTCCTGCAGCGGCATCCCCGAAGCCCCGCCGCGCGAAGAAACCGTTCCGGAAGACCAGAAACTCCGGCAACGCCTCGGCCAGATCCGCCGCAAGATCATGGTGATGTCCGGCAAGGGCGGCGTTGGCAAAAGCACCGTCGCGACCAATCTTGCCGTGCACCTGATGCTGGCCGGCCAGCGCGTCGGCCTGCTCGACGTCGATATCCACGGCCCCAGCATTCCCCAGATGCTGCATCTGGACGGCGCCCGGGTGGTCGGCGACGGCGAGGCGCTGCTGCCGCTCGAATACTCGGGGCTCAAGGTCATGTCCATCGGGTTCCTGCTGCCCAACGCCGATGATGCCATCATCTGGCGCGGGCCGATGAAAATGACGGTGATCCGCCAGTTCCTGGAAGACGTCGCCTGGGGCGATCTGGATTGCCTGGTCGTGGACCTACCGCCCGGCACCGGCGACGAACCGCTGTCCGTCTGCCAGTTGGCAGCGCCGGTGGACGGCGCGGTGATCGTCACCACTCCACAGCAGGTTTCCACGGCCGATGTCCGCCGGTCCATCCGCTTCTGCCAAAAGCTGGAGATTCCCGTGCTGGGCGTCGTGGAAAACATGAGCGGCTTTATCTGCCCCAAATGTGGCGAAACCACCCATATCTTCAAGACCGGCGGCGGCGAAAAAATGGCCGCCGAGATGCGCGTGCCCTTCTTCGGCCGCGTACCGCTCGATCCGCGCATCGGGGTGGCCAGCGACGCCGGCGTCCCGTTCATTTGCAACCAGGCCCCCGCCGAATCTGTAGATACTTTTAACCGCATCGTCGCGGCCATCCACGCGCTGTCAAAAACACAAAAGGAGATCCTAAAATGAAAATCGCCATTCCGATCGTCGACGGTCAACTTTGCATGCACTTCGGCCACTGTGCGCACTTCGCGCTGGTCGACGTGGACGAAAAGCAGAAGCAGATCGTCGCCCAGAAACTGGTCGAACCCCCGCCGCACGAACCCGGCGTGCTGCCCAAGTGGCTGCACGAACAGGGCGCGACCGTCATCCTGGCCGGCGGCATGGGCACGCGGGCGCAAGATCTCTTCAAGCATAATGGCATTCAGGTCGTCGTCGGCTGCCAGCCCGCTAGTCCCGAAGCCCTCGTCGGCGCCTATCTGTCCGGCGCGCTCGTCACCGGCGACAACGCCTGCGACCACTAACTAAGCCGGGCTAAACCGCGCGCCGCCGCCCCACAAGATTATCAATGTTTACAAACAATGATTATTGAACCGGGGTTGACGCGGGCCCATAATGGGCATTTGTTCATTACAGAAACAGGGGCGCCGCATCGGCGCCGGAATCCAAACAGGAGAAATAAATGCCAAGAGGAGACAGAACGGGACCGATGGGTGCAGGACCGATGACGGGCCGGGCCGCGGGCTATTGCACGGGCCGCGCCGCGCCGGGCTTCGCAAGCTACGGTTTCGGCGGCGGCCGAGGACGAGGCATGGGCTGGGGCGGCGGCGGCGGCCGCGGGTTTGGCCGGGGCTTTGGCCGCGGCTGGGCCGCGCCAGTGGCCGGCGCGGTAGCCCCGACGGGCGCTCAGGAACTCGCGGTGCTAAAGCAGCAATCCCAGCAGCTCCAGGCGGACATGGAATTGATCCAAAACCGCATCCAGGAGCTGGAACCCAAACCGGAAAAATCCTAGCCGGCGCCGGCCGACGGGGGGCCGGACGGACACCCGTCCGTCCGCCCCTCTTTTTCGCCCAAAGACGACCTGTCGCCACGTGTTCGGCCCCGTGCCTTCCCGGCGCTTCGGACGTTCGCTCGGCGTGGATCTGACGCCGCTCAAAACCTGCAGCTTCAATTGCATCTTCTGCCAACTTGGCCCCACCCCGCGCACCACCTTGGAACGCCGCGAATATGTGCCGGTCCAGGCCGTGCAGAAGGAAATCGTCCGCTGGCGCGACGCGGGCGGGACCGCGGACTATGCCACCCTCTCGGGCTCCGGCGAGCCCACGTTGCACTCGGACTTCGGCGAGGTGCTGCGCTTCCTGAAGGTCGAACTGCCCTGCCCCGCTGTGCTTCTGACCAACGGCAGCCTGCTGTATCTGCCCGAAGTCCGCGCCGCCGCCGCCGAAGCAGACTTCGCCAAGCTCTCGCTGAGCGCCTGGGATACCGATTCGTTCCGACGAGTCAACCGCCCGCACCCCGACCTGGATTTCACGCGCTCCGTGGCGGGCATGCAGGCGTTCCGCCAATCGTTTTCCGGACAGATTTGGCTGGAGGTTTTTCTCATCGCCGGCCTGAACGACGCGCCGGAACAAGTCAAGCGCATCGCGGCGCTGGCGGCGGCCATCGGCCCCGACAAGATCCACCTCAACACGGCGGTCCGGCCGCCCGCGGAATCCAACGTCCGGCCCGTGATGCCGGAGCGCCTGGCGAAACTGGCCGAGCTCTTCCGCCCCCGGGCCGAGGTGATCGCCGACTTCACCGCGCGGCCCGGCAGCGGCGTCGCCGTGAACGAAATCGCCCTGCTCGACATGCTGCGGCGGCGCCCCTGCACCGCGCGGCAGATCGCCGACATCTTCGGCATGCATTTGAACGAAGTGGCCAAATATACCGGCCATCTGCTAAAAACGGGGCGAATCCAGGCCATGCGGCGCGCAGGAGAGACCTATTTCGCCGCGGCAGAGAGAAGCCAAATATGAGTCCCGCCCAACCGAACCGTCCCCACCGCAGGCAACCCCACCCCGCCGCGCCGCTGACGCCCTACGGCAACCGCCCGATGGTCACGCCCATCGTGCATGCGGTGAACTACGAATACCTCAATTTCGAGGTGCTGC
Organism: uncultured Verrucomicrobiota bacterium; assembly: GCA_964393515.1. Lineage (GTDB taxonomy): Bacteria > Verrucomicrobiota > Kiritimatiellia > CAIQIC01 > Lenti-01 > Lenti-01. The sequence continues at coordinate 45,021 of CAYMTY010000010.1, read as the reverse complement.
GGCAGATCACCGACGGCGAAGTCGACGGCTACACCTACCACCGCGACGACAATCCCACCGTGCGCGCCGTCGAGCGCCAGATCGCCGCGCTCGAAGGCGCCGAAGATTGCGTGGTCTGCACCTCGGGCATGGCGGCCTGCACGATGGTCTATCTGACCTATCTGCGCGCCGGCGGGCATCTGCTGCTGTTCCACGACGTCTACGGCGCGCACTACAAGGTGTCGCTGATCCTCGAACGCCTCGGCGTGGAGGTCACCTGGGTGGATGCCGCCGACTGGCGCGCGCTGCCCAAGCACGTCAAGTCCAACACGCAGATGATCTTTCTGGAAACGCCCAGCAACCCCCTCTGCAAGACCGTGGACGTCGCCGCCGTGCGCAAGATGGCGGACAAGGTCGGGGCGCTGGTCGTGGTGGACAACACCTTCGCCACCCCGTACCACCAGCATCCGCTGGAACTCGGCGCGCACCTCGTCGTCCACAGCGCCACCAAGGCCCTCGGCGGCCACAACGACCTGATGGCTGGCGCCGTCGCGGGCTCCAAGGACGACTACGACAAGCTGTGGTTCACGCGGCAGGCCATCGGCTGCACTCTCGACGCCTACTCGGCCTCGCTCCTCGAACGCGGCCTGAAGACCTTCCCCCTGCGCGCCGAGCGCATGGCCGAGAACGCCTTGGCCGTGGCCCAGCATCTTTCCAAATGCCCCGGCATCTCGAACCTGCGCTACCCGGGATTGAAGGCCGACGAAGGCCACCGGATCTCCGCCCGCCAGATGCGCAACGGCTTCGGTGGCATGCTGGCGTTCGACGTGGGAAAGACCCAGGAAGATGCCAAGCGGTTCATTTCGGCCCTGAAAACCATCCGCCACGCGGTCAGCCTCGGCGCCACGGAATCGCTGATCTGCATTCCCTTCCTGACGACCATGCTCTACATGCCGCCCGAGCGCCGCACGTCCTTCGGCGTCCGGCCCAACAGCGTGCGCCTCTCCGTCGGCGTGGAGCCCGTCGGCGACCTCCTCGCCGACCTCGACCAGACCCTGGCCCAATTGCGCGGCCGGAAACGTCCATGACCATCCCTTCTCCCGCCTCGTCCGGAACGCCGGACGCCCTGTTCGGCCGGATGAACGATCCCTCCGCGTCGGCCTTTCTTAAGGGACCCTGCGGCGACGAAATGGAGTTCCATCTCGTCGTACGCGACGGCCGCATTGAAGACGTCCGCTACTACACTGAAGGGTGCGACAGCACGCGCCGGTGCGCGGCCGCCGTGGCCCGGGGCGCCAAGGGCGCAACGGTGCTGGACGCCTTGGCTTTGAACCCGCGCGATGTCATCGCGGCGGAAACCGACTTGCCGGCGGCCGGGTGGCATTGCGCAATCCTGGCCGTCAGCACCCTCTATCGCGCCATCGCCGACCATCTGTTGCAACATTAACCCAAGGAATGCCCATGACCATCCTGATCGTGTTCAATCGCCCGCCTTACGACGGCACCGACGTGACCTGGAACGGCCTGCGCCTGGCCGGCAAGCTGGCGGAAAACGGCCAAACCGTCCGGCTCTTCCTGATGAACGATTCCGTGGACCTGGCGCGCGAAAGCTGCAAGGTTCCGGACGGCTACGACCAGGACCTGGTCGCCATGCTGAAGGCCCTGATCGCCAAAGGCGTCGCGGTGAAGGTCTGCGGCACCTGCATGGCCCGCTGCGGCCTCCACAAAAACGAGCCCTACTACGCCGGCGCCGCCCAGGCCACCATGGCCGATCTGGCCGAGTGGGTCGCCGCCAGCGACCGCGTGCTGACGTTCTAATCCCCCGTGCTGCAATCCCTCCAGCTCTGTGAAACCCACCGTTGGCGCGTCCGGCGCTACCGCATCTTGCACTTCCAGCCCGGCCTGAATCTGCTCATTGGTCCCAACGGCACAGGCAAGAGCACCGTTCTGCGCGCCATCGCGGGCTGCCCCGACTGCCAACGGCGTGAAGACGGCGAAACCAACTACGTTTTCTTCGACTCGGAGAGCATGAACCCGAAGCGCGACGACCAGCCCATCCGCAATTCCACCGAGATGAAGCTGCACCTGCGCGCGCTGTTTTCCTCCCACGGCGAAATCCTGCGCGCCGCCTTCTCAACCCTGCGGATGCAACCCACCACCTGCCTGCTCTTCGACGAGCCGGAATCCGGGCAGGATTTCGACCACGTGCTGAAGCTGCGCGCGGCCATCGACCGCGCCGTGGCCCGCGGCGTGCAGGCCATCGTGGCCACCCATGAAGTGCTCTTCTGGGAGCGGGCGCACGTCATCGAATTGCGCCGCGGCTACCAGCGGCGCGTCACCCAGGCCCTCTGTCAAATGCGCTGCCTGCGGCATCCCGAAGAATGCGGGAAATGAACACACGGCTCGAGTGCATCCCCTGCTTTGCCCGCCAAGCGCTCGATGCCGTGGCGGAAGCGGTTCCGGATCCCGCCCGCCGCGAAACCCTTCTGCGCCGCCTGCTGAGCGAAATTGCCGCGAGCAACTGGGCGGACACGCCGCCCGCGCTGGCCCAGCACCTGCACCGGGCCATCCGCCGGGAACTGGCCGATCCTGACCCCTTCCGCGTCGTCAAGGACCGGATGAACCTAATGGCGGCGAGCCTCGTGCCCGCGATGCGCGCGCGCATCGCGGCGCATCCCGATCCGCGCGAGGCCGCCGTCCGCGTGGCCATCGGCGGCAACCTGCTCGACGTCGGTGCCAAGACCCGGATCGCCGCCGAAGACCTGCCCGCGCACCTAGAAACCATCTGGACCAAGCCCCTGCGCGGCAACGTCGCCGGCCTCTTCTCCGCCGCCGCGCGGGCGCAATCCATCCTGTACCTCGCCGACAACGCCGGGGAGATCTTCTTCGACCGGCTTCTGCTCGAACGCCTGCCCGCTGGAAAAACCACGGTGGTCGTGCGCGGTGCGCCGGTGCTCAACGACGCCACGCGGGCGGATGCGGAAGCCGCCAGCATCCCGGACCTCGCCCCCGTGGTGGACAACGGCTCCGACGCGCCCGGCACCATCCTGGAAGACTGTTCGGCCGAATTCCGCGAGCAGTTCGCTCGCTCGGACCTGATCATTGCCAAGGGCCAGGGCAACTACGAAACGCTTGCGGAAGCGGACAAAAACATCTATTTCCTGTTCACGGTCAAATGTCCGCTGGTGGCGAGCCGCGTCGGCGAGCCCGTCGGCAGCCTGGTGGCCGAACGCCTGCGGCGTTCGGCGGAGGAACCCGGATGAAACGTTCATTGATTCTTCATGAGCTGCGGGCGCATGCCCCCTTCACCGCGCTGGGCTCGCTGGCGGGCATCGCGCTGTTGCTGGGCCTGGTCTGGCGCCAGGTGGCCCCCGATACCTCGCACCTCCTTTTCGCCGTTCTCCATCCACTGCACGTGCTGCTGAGCGCGCAGGCGACGATCGCGACCTTCCGGCGCGCGGGGGGCGCGGGCTTCTGGCGCATTCTGGCCATCGGCTACCTCGGCGGCGTCGGCATCGGCACGCTGAGCGACTGCCTCATCCCCTATCTGGGCGAATGGCTGCTGGGCCTGCCCAATCCCGGCTTCCACATCGGCTTCATCGAGGAATGGTGGCTGGTCAATCCCCTCGCGCTCGTCGGCATCGCGCTGGGCGCCTGGAGCGCCCGGACCCGCGTGCCGCACGGGCTGCACGTCCTGATCAGCACCGGTGCGTCGCTCTTCCACGTCGCCATGGCCATGGGCGGGATGCCCTCCGTGGCCGTTCTCGGCGGCATCGCCGTGTTTCTGTTCCTGTCCGTGTGGCTCCCTTGCTGCACCAGCGACATCGTCTTTCCCCTGCTCTTCGCGCCGAACAAGGACGCCGTCGGCGGCGGCTGCGGGCATCATCAGTGAGCGCGATTGAAAATCAAGGTGGGGACGCCGCGCCGTCGGCGTCCGAATCCAAGCCGACAGCCCGGACGGCGCGGCGCGCCATCCCTACCTGAAAATCCCATGCCCAGCTTGGATCCAGGCAAACCCGGCACCAAGGAGGCCTACGGCATTTCCGTCGTCGCGCCCGACGGCACCGTGCGCATCCCGCCCAAGGCGGTTGCGCATTACCAGTTCCGCGCGGGCGATCTGGCCGTCGCCGTCACGACGCATCGGGGCGAGCCCGGCTTCGCCCTGCTGAACAAGGCCCGGGCGGAGGCCACTGTTTTCCAAAAATACGTCGCGCAATTGGAAACCCCGGACGAAATCCGCCAATTTCAAGACAAGGCCTACGCCCTCGTCCGCGTGGGCGCCGGCGCGATCCGGCTCGCGCCCGAATTGCTCGCGGCATTCCACCTGAAGCCGGGCGACCGGTTGATGTCGGTCAAAAGCACGACCGTCGCCCTGAGTTTCACCCCCGCGGAAATCTGGCAGGAAAAATTCCGCAAGCGCGGACTCGCCGCCGCCGCCAACGTCGACCGGCTGGACGTCTATTGAGCCGGGCCCGCGGCTACCTTGAAACCGGCTTGAGCATCGTCAGCCGCCGCACGCCGCGGATCTGCCGGAAATTCGCGCCTTGGCTGATGCCGCGCAGCGCCGTTTCGACGTCGGCGACCCGCGTGCCCGAGATGGCGTCCACGCCGTAGTCGAACAGGATCGGCGACAGCGGCGCCGTATCTCCCAGTAAAAGCACGAAGGCATCCCGCCGGCACAGGGCCAGCAAATCCGGCAGCGTGTGGTTGGTCAGCGAGGTGCCCGTGAGCGCCACCACCTCCGCCCGGGGCAGACATTCGCCGGCCTGATCCTCGCCCCAATCGCCCTCGCGCGGATTCTTTTCGACGACCCACAATTCCTTGGCAACTTCGCGCACCTTCGGCAGGAACGGAAAATGCCCGACGACGGCGACGCGTCGGCCCCGGCCCTTTTCGAGAATCAGTTCCGCGGCGTTGACTTCCCGGCAGGCCGCTTCATCGATGTCCAGCAGCGAATTGAGCGTGGCCATGCCGATGGCCGCTTCGAGCAGGCGCTCCGAGTAGGCCAGCCGGACCAGTTCCGCAGCGGATCGGTCCAGCAGGTTGCCGGCTTCCTTGACTAGCGGAGGCGCCTGACGCAGGGCGTCGCGCGGAAGCGACGCCGCCAACCCGCAATGCCTTGTCACAACGGCGGTATGGAACACCCCCTGCCGTACGTCCCGCACCGGGGCGGACACGTCGAGTGCGGCAATCAACCGGTCCAGAATTTCCATCGGTGCAGTTTTTTGCAGCTTGCGTTCACAGGCCGGGTTACTTGACCTTGGCGGACTTGAGCAGGGTCTGGAGGTCTTCCATCTCAGCCTGCAGGTCTTCCTCGTGCTCGACCTCGTCCTGCAGGATCTGGAGGACGATGTTGTAGGTCACGGGGTCTTTGCCCATCGTGTAGTTGAGCAGGTTTTTATAGGTCGTGATGGCGCACTGCTCGCCCTTGATGTTCTGCTCGAGAACGGCCTTAACGAACGGATCGTCCGGCGCATCGTAGCCGCAGTTGGTCAGCTTGTACCACTCCTTCGGCTCGGTGACCGGCGTGCCGCCGAGTTGAATGATACGGCCGGCCAGCATATCGGCATGGCGCAGTTCGTCCGCCGCATGTTGGACCAGCTCGGCGATGACGGCTTCCTTCATCGGACCTTTCACCACCTTGGCACCGATCCAATACTGGTAGTACGCCAGCCATTCGTCCGAAAAGGCCTTGTTCAAGACGGCCACCAGCTTTTTGACGTCCATTTCGACGATTGCGATTCCTCTTGTTCCCATGGCATCCTTCCTTTTTCTTGGCTTGTCGGTCCCTTGCTCCGGCACACCGGACCCGTTTGCCGGCGATCCAACATTCCGGCATACATTATGAACATATGTCCGGAAAGGAGGACTGTCAATTGTGATTTCCCATTTTGATTTCCAGATGCGATTGACGTTGCTTGTGTTTCGGGTATACCTTCCGTCTCATGCCCCGTCCCGTCCAGACCCGCAAGATCGAGTTCGTGCCCCGCGTGACGTTCTTCAAGCCCGCCGGCGTGCCGCGCGTGGAACTGGAGGAGATCGCCCTAACCCTCGACGAGCTGGAAGCCCTGCGCCTCGCCGACCTCCACGGCCTCTACCAGGAAAAGGCCGCGCCGAAGATGGGCATCTCCCGCTCCGCCTTCGCCCGGATTCTCGAATCCGCCCGCCGCAAGGTGGCCGACGCCCTGGTCCACGGCAAATGCCTGCGGCTGGAGGGTGGGCCCGTCCAGGCCGGGCCCGGCCGCGCCGGCGTCTGCCCCCGCGACTGCCCCTGCCGCCGCCGCAAAGGCCGGCGGCCATGACCCCCAGGGATGCCGTTCGCCTGTTGCAGGGCGAAATCGTGCAAGTCGTCGGCTGCACTGAACCGGCGGCCGTGGCCTATGCCTTCCGCACCCTGGTCCGCCACCTGCCCGCAGATCCCGATCCAAATACTTTCCGTGCGGAATTGCGCATCTCGCAGGACGTTTTCCGCAACGCCTCCACGGCCGTCGTGCCGCATCTCAAGGTCCGCGGCATCCTCGCCGCCGCCGCCGCCGGCTTGGCCTCCCGGGCCGACGGCTTTAATGTTTTCGCCGATTTCGACCTGCCGCGCGCCCGCCGTTTCCTGAAGAGTAGGTCCTGGCTGAAGATCATCCCGGTCCGCCGGCGCGGGCTGTTTGTCCATGCCCAGCTTCCCGGCCTGCGCACCGGCGTCACCCTCGCCGGCCGCCACGACCGGATCGAACGACTGATCGTGTACGGTGAAGACCGCACCCCCCGCGAAAAGCCCCTGCCGCCACCCCCGACCCTGGCCGACATCTTCGCGCTGGCCCGGACGCGCGACAAGCAGCTGGAAACCCTCGCCCGCGATTTTCTCCTGCGCCAGGTGCCGGCGGAAAAGGGCCACTCCCTCGAAATGCAGCTTGCGCGCCGCGTCGCCGGGCGCATGGCGGGTTACTCCCACCCGGTCATGACCATCACCGGCTCCGGCAACCAGGGCATCTTCCTCGGCCTGCCCTATCGGAAACTTTATGCCGAACAAGGTCCGGACATCCTGCCCGCCGTGGTCTTCTCGCTGCTGGCGCAGGTGCATTTGAGCGCTCGTCACGACCGGCTCTCCTCCCAATGCGGCCTGGCCACCAAGGCCGCCCCCGCCCTGGCTGCCGGCCTCGCCTTCGCCCGCGGTGCCGGCCCGGCTGAAATCCGCCGGATCTTCCGCGACCTCCCCGCCCGCCTCGCCGGGCTCACCTGCGAGGGCGCCGAGCCCGCCTGCGGCCGCAAGGCCCGGCGCGCCTTCCGGGCCGTGTGAGTTTTCCACACTGTGGAAAAAAGTTTTCCATAGTGTGGAAAAACCACGAAACAGTTTTCCATTGCGTGGAAAACTCAGGCGACGATCTGGCCGTCGGCGAGTGTCAGCGTGCGGTCGCAGCGCGCGGCCAGCGCCAGGTTGTGTGTGGTCAGCACCAGCGCCACGCCGTCCTCGCGGACGGCCTTCTGGAACAGGTCGAAGATAGCCTCGCCCGTATGGCTGTCCAGGTTGCCGGTCGGTTCGTCGGCGATCAGCACGCGCGGGCGCACCGCCAGCGCCCGGCCGATCGCCACGCGCTGCATCTGGCCACCGGAAAGTTCTTTCGGCAAGTGTCCCGCGCGGTCGGCCAGGCCCACCGCCGCCAGCACTCGCGCGATCTCGCCCGGCGCCGGCTTCCGCCCCAGGAACAGCAGCGGCAGCGCCACGTTTTCGGCCACGGTCAGCGTCGGAATCAGGTGGAACTGCTGGAAGACGTAGCCCAGCAGCCCGCGCCGCACCCCCACCAGCTCGCGCTCGCTCAGTCCGTCCACGCGCCGCCCGCCGATCGTCAGCTCGCCCGCCGTCGGCGCATCCAGCGCGGAGAGCAGGTTGACCAGCGTTGTCTTGCCCGAGCCCGACGGCCCGAGCACGCACACCGATTCGCCCGCGCGCACGTCGATGCCCACGCCGTCCAGCGCCTTCACCGTCTCGCTCCCGCGCCGGTAGTGCCGCCGCAGGTTCCGGCCCGAAATGAGGATTTCCTTGTCCATGGCTATTCTCCGCTCCGGATCGCTTCCACCGGCCGCAGGCCCGCCGCCCGGCCCGCCGGCCAGATGCCCGCCAGCAAACCCAAAACGACCGCGCCCAGGATCGCCGCGCCCAGCAGCCCGGGCGTGATGCGCACCAGCGGCTGCGTCACGCCGATGTTGAGCAGGTTCCGCAGCGTTGCGTCCGTCAGCCGCGCGCCGGCCGCCGCCAGCAGGCTGCCCGGCACCGCCCCGGCCAGGCTCACCAGCAACGTCTCCAGCCAGACCAGCCGGAATACCTGCGCGCGGCTCGCGCCAATCGCCTTCAGCACGCCGAGCTCCCCCGTCCGCTCGTGCACGCTCGTCAGCACGGAATTGACCACGCCGATCATCGCCACCAGGATCGCGATCACCGCCACCGCCGCCACCATGGTCTGGGCCGTCCCCACCAGCGAAACCAGCGCGCCTTTCACCTGCTCGAGGCTTACCACCTGCACTTCGGGGATCTTCAGCCAGCGGCCCTCGAACTCGCGCATCCGGATGCCGTTGAATTCCTTCAGCTTGATGCCGATGATCGTCAGCTCGTTTTCGCGCCCGAAGATCCGCTGCGCCGCCGCCAGCGGCAGGAACACGGTGCCGTCGTCCTGCGCGCCCGTCCGCTCTAGCACGCCCACCACCATGAAGGCGTGCAGCTTGGGTTCCACTTTGCCGTTCGGTACGATCGTCGCGTAGAAAGTGTCGCCCACCTTGCGCTGCTCATATTCGGCCGCCTCGTAGCCCATCACGATCTCGTTGGTGGAGTCCGGCGCGAACCACCGCCCGCCGTCATAGCCCGCGCCCGTCTTCAGCTTCAGCCACGGTTTCATCGCCCGGAAACTGTCCAGTTCCACGCCCGAGAGGATCGTGAACGCCGAGGCCGCCGGCGTGCCGTCCAGCGAATAGCCCTGTTTTTCGGCGATGCCAATGAAGATCGGCGTGATGGCCTCGACATCGGGATCGGTCCGGATCTGCGCGTGAGCCTCGTCGGGCAGGTAGAGCAGCCCCGTTCCGCCCTTGAGCATCATCGTCGCCGCTTCGTACGGACAGCCCTTCGCCATGACCATCACCTGGAAGCCCAGCTGCTCGATGCTGCCGGCGATGGCCTGCCGGTAGCCGAGGTTGAACCCGCCGAGGCTCACGGCGACGGCCACGGCCAGCGCGACGCCGCCGGCCGTCAGCGCCGTCCGCACCGGACGCCGCACGAGGTTTTTCCAGGCCAGCGCGGCATAGGTCATGGCGCTGCCTCCCCGCCGAAGGTGATCCGCGTGCCGATGAACTGGTTGCCCGCGCCCATCGGAATCCACTCGCCCTCGACCTCCGCCGCCTGGCCGACATGCCGCGGCAGTTCCGTGAAGTAATCGCCCAGTTCGACCCGGATCGACCGCCCCTGGCCGTCGCGCAGGAACAGCCAACAGCCCGCCGCTGGACACTGGCGTTCGATTTCGCCCTGCACCCGCACCGGCTGGCGCCGGAACGCCTCCGCCGTTTCCAGCAGCTGCGCGATTTCCACCCGCGGCGCGTCCGTGAACGGCTCGCCGAAGTGCTGCGCCGTTTTCCGGCCGCAGCCGACCGTCAATGCCGCGGCCAACGCGAGCGCGAAGACCAAAATCGCTTTCGTTTTCATGGCGTCGTCTCCTTTTCCTTTTGCGCTGCCTGGGCGCGCTCGTAGAACGGCTCGTGGCGGCGGTCGAACGCGAAGAGATCGAGCAAAATCAGGTTCTTGCGCACGCCGCGCCGCGTCGCGTCCCAGTCCGGGCGCGCCGCCTCGGGCAGCCCCGCCGGCGGCACGAGGTTTCCCGCCCGGTCGGCTTCGTTGCCCGGATCGGCCGCCGCGAAATAGTCGTGCTTGTAGAAATCCGCCAGCGACAGCCCCGCGAATTGCCCGGTCGCCGCCGGACTCCGCAGCGTCGCGCCGCCGGGGCTTTCCAGCCGCTGGTAGAACATCCGCGCGATGGCCGCCGTTTCCGGATCCACCGCCAGGAACACCTGGATCACGCCGCCCCGCCCGGGCACGTTCACGCCGTGCACGTAGCCGAGTTTTTCTACACCGCGGAACACGGAATACAGCGTGTATGGCGTGTCGTACGCCTCGTAGACCGGATCGAGGTCGCCGCCGACCCGCGCGCGCAGCGCCTCGTAGGCCGCGCGCCCGTCCGGCAGCTTGGCCAGCTCCTTCACGTCTTCCCGGTACGACGTCATGTTGGGATACAGCGTCTTCAGGTCGCGCGCCGGATTCGCCAGCGTGCAGCCGATCGCCCCGAACGCCGCCGGCGCCAGCCCCAGCCAACCGGCCAGCAGCCCCATCGCCCATTTATCGCTTCGTTTCAACTTTCGCCTCACCAATAGCGGTAGTACTGCGCCATCCACACGGTATCCTCGTCGCCTTCCGGCTTCTGGATCTGTTCTTCCAGCGCCAGCGCAATCCAATGCAGCGCCGCGCTGCCGACGTCGTTGCGGAAGTAGCGCGTCAGCACCGCGCTGGTGCGTTCGTCGATCCCGCCGCCATGTCCGTCTCCGACCGGTTCGCGTTCGAAATAGAAGTACTGCGCCGCGGCGCCCCAGCGGCGGCCGGGCTGCAGCCAGTCTGCCTGCGCCAGGCCGGACCAGACCGTCGCCTCTTCGTCCTCGCCCGCCGCCGCCTCGCCCGTGAGCGTGAACGGGCCGAGATCCGTGTCGATCCGCTTGCGCAGATCGGCGCCCAGCCGCCAGGTGCGGATAACGCCATCTATTCCGGCATGCGGATCGACGCGTTCGCCGTACGCGCCGCTCACGCCGGCTTCCAGTCCGCGCGCATACAGGTAATCGCTGTTGAGCCCGAGGCGCCCCGCGGCCATGCCCGCCTGCCCGTCCAGCTTCTGGTCGGGCCCCGCGCCGAACACGTAGCCCGCCAAATAATCCAAATGCTCCGAGGCGTTGCCATAAGCGGTCAATTGCCAGTCGCGCTCGGCCCCGAACAGCCGGTCGTTCGACAGTTGCAAAAGCGTCCCGTGCGTGTCGGTCTGGGCATTCAGCCCGAACGGCAGGTAATAGCGCCCCGCGCGCAGGTTGAAACGCCCCGGCGGGCCCAGCAGGTTGTAGAGCTCCGCATAGGCGTTATGGGTCTCGTATTCCCATTGACCGGCGTCCCTGCCCATCGGATCGCCGGCCAGATCCAGCGCATGGTCGCGATAGACCAGCCGGCCCTGGTAGTCGACAGAGGCGAAGGTCTTTGTTGCGGTGGCAAACCGCTTCTGCACTTCAAATCCCGCCGAAAACCGAAAGGAAAGGTTGCCGGTATCATCAACGTCCTCGGCGCCGGCCGCCACCAGCCCATAGAGCTCGCGGCGCAACAACAGGTTTTCCCTCCACCACGGGATCTGGGAAGGTGTCACGTCCGGCGCCGCCGCCGGCTGGACATCGGCAAACGGGTCCCCAGCCCCGGCCGCGGAGGAAAACGCGGCCAGCAAAAACAGGCTGAGGGGCAACCAATTAAGCGTCGCAGCAGGCGTCGTTGATTGGAACGGCTGGTCCATGCCCAAACAATACCCCCCGGAGGCGCTTTTGCTAGTTATTTGATGGATTATCCGGTCTTGTCCGCTTTAATTCCCTCGCATTTTTTCCATGGTGTGGAAAACTGCGCCCTCGCATGTCATTAGTTCCCATCCAGAGGCCCCGCCGATGAACGCCGCGCAGGAAACCGCCCGGCGACGCACGCTGGCGATCATCTCCCACCCCGACGCGGGCAAAACAACCCTCACCGAGAAGCTCCTGCTCTACGGCGGGGCCGTGCAGCTCGCCGGCTCCGTCACCGCCCGCAAGAACCAGCGCGCCACCACCTCCGACTGGATGGAGCTCGAGAAGCAGCGCGGCATTTCCGTCAGCTCCACCGTCCTCCAGTTCGAATACGGCGGCTTCGTCGTCAACCTCCTCGACACCCCCGGCCACCGCGACTTCTCCGAGGACACCTACCGCGTCCTCATGGCCGTCGACGCCGTCATCATGGTCATCGACGCCGCCAAGGGCATCGAATCCCAGACGCTCAAGCTGTTCGAGATCTGCCGCCTGCGCGGCATTCCGATCTTCACTTTCATGAACAAGCTTGACCGGCCGGCCAAGCACCCGCTCGAGCTGCTTGACGAGATCGAAAACACCCTGCAGCTGCATGTCTGCGCCATGAACTGGCCGCTGGGCGACGGCGTGGACTTCCGCGGCGTCTATGACCGCCAGGGCAAGCTGGCCCATTTCTTCGAGCGGACCGTTGGCGGCGCCTACCGCGCCCCCGAGGCCGTCCACGGCATCACCGCTCCCGCCGTCCGCGACCGCCTGGCGCCGGATACCTTCAAGAACCTCGTCGAGGAACTTGAGATGCTCGACGCCGCCGGCGAAAAGTTCGACGCCAAGGCCGTCCTGGCCGGTGACCTGACGCCGGTCTTCTTCGGCAGCGCGCTCAACAACTTCGGCGTCCAACTCCTGCTCGACTTTTTCCTCCGGCACGCCCCGCCGCCCGGCCCCCGCCGGGCGGGCGAACTCACGATCGCCCCCGATCACCCGAAATTCTCGGGCTTCATCTTCAAGATCCAGTCGAACATGGACCCCCACCACCGCGACCAGATCGCCTTCCTGCGCGTCTGCTCCGGCGTCTTTCAGCGCGACATGAAGGCCGTCCACGGCCGCTCGGGCAAGCTCATCCGCATGTCCAATTCGCGCAAGATGTTCGCCCGGGAGCGCGAAACCGTGGACGAAGCCTATCCCGGCGACGTCATCGGTCTTGTCGGCCACCCTGAATTCGGCATCGGCGACACGCTGACGGAGGATCCGGCCATCGCCTACGATCCGCTGCCGCAGTTCGCGGCGGAATGCTTTGCGTATCTCCACCATTCCAGCCCCGCGCAGTTCAAGCGGTTCCGGGCCGGGCTCGACCACCTGCTGCAGGAAGGCGCCGTCCAGACGTTCGTCATTCCGGATTCCGGCTCGCGCGCGCCGCTGCTGGGCGCCGTCGGCCCGCTGCAGTTCGAGGTTCTGCAGTACCGCCTCGAAAGCGAATACGGCGCGACCACGCGCCTCGAGCCCGCCCCGTGGAAAATCCTCCGCTGGGTGGATCCCGCCGGGGCGCCCCTCACCCCCGAAATGCTTCCCAGCAGCTGCCGACTAGCCCGGGACGCGCACGACCGCCCCGTCGCCCTCTTTTCGGCCGAATGGGAGCTCAAGTTCTTCCAGGAGAAGAATCCCAAGGTCGTCCTCCACAAGCTGCCCGGCCGGCTGTAGGCCGCCGGGCCCGGTTTTCGGGTTCGGATTGCTTTCCCCCCGCTCCTTTGGTTTCATGCCCGCGTTGGTTTTCCACCATGGCCAAGCCCGTCCACAACTACGACGAAAGCAAGATCCAGACGCTGTCTGCGCTGGAGCACATCCGCAAGCGCACGGGCATGTACATCGGCCGCGTGGGCGACGGCTCCCAGTATGACGACGGCATCTACGTCCTCCTGAAGGAGGTTGTGGACAACTCCGTGGACGAGTTCATCATGGGCTTCGGCAAGCGCATCGAGATCGCGGTCGCCGGCGGCAAGGTGTCCGTGCGCGACTACGGCCGCGGCATTCCCCTGGGCAAGGTGGTGGAGTGCGTCTCGCGCATCAACACCGGCGCGAAGTACAACGACGACGTCTTCCAATTCTCGGTCGGCCTCAATGGCGTCGGCACCAAGGCCGTCAACGCCCTGTCGCTGTCGTTCCTCGTCCAGTCGCACCGCGACGGGCAGTATGCAGGCGCGCGGTTCGAACGCGGCGAAATCGTCAAGGAGCTCTCCGGCAAGTGCCCCGGGGTCCCCAACGGCACGCTGATCGAGTTCGAGCCCGATCCGGAGATTTTCGGCGTGGTGTCGTACGTGGACGACCTGGTCCAGCGGCGCCTGCGGCTCTACGCCTGCCTGCACGCGGGCCTCGCCCTCGTCTACAACGGGGCGGAGATCGTCTCGGCGAACGGCCTGACGGACCTGATCCTCGAAGAGGTCGGCGACGAGGCTGTCTACGGACCGCTGCACCACCGGTCGCCTTCCCTCGAGATCGCCTTTACCCACACCCAGCGCTTCAACGAAACCTTCTTCTCGTTCGTCAACGGCCAGTTCACCGCCGACGGCGGCACGCATCTCTCCGCCTTCCGCGAGGGCTTCCTCAAGGGCGTCAACGAGTTCGCCAAGGCTAAGTTCGACGGCGACGACGTGCGCGAATCCATGGTCGGCGCCATCTCCATCCGCCTCAAGGACCCCGTCTTCGAGTCGCAGACCAAGAACAAGCTGGGCAACACGGAAATCCGCTCCGACCTCGTCGCGCAGATCCGCGACGTGGTGGCGGACCTGCTGCATCGCAACCCCGAGGCCGCCCAGACGCTGGTCCGGAAAATCGAGGAAACGCAGGCCCTGCGCAAGGAGCTGCAGACGGTCAAGAAGCTTGCGCGCGAGCGCTCGAAGTCCGTCAGCATCCGCATCCCGCAGCTCAAGGACTGCAAGAGCCATCTCGACCCCCGCCGCAAACGCGGGCTCGACAGCATGCTGTTCATCACCGAGGGCCAGTCGGCGGCCGGCTCGATCACGGCCTGCCGGAACGTCACGACCCAGGCCGTTTTCACGCTGCGCGGCAAGCCGCTCAACGTGGCCGAGCTCAACCGCGAGGTGATGTACACCAACGAGGAGCTCTACAACCTCATGCGGGCGATGAACATCGAGGAAGCCCTCGATGGCCTGCGCTTCCAGAAGGTCATCATGGCCACCGACGCGGACGTGGACGGCCTGCACATCCGCAACCTCCTGCTGACCTTCTTCTTGCGGTTCTTCGAGCCGCTGGTGCTGGCCGGCCACCTGTTCATCCTCGAAACGCCCCTGTTCCGCGTGCGCAACAAGAAGGAAACCCGCTACTGCTACTCCGAGCAGGAGCGCGACGCAGCGGTTTCCGGCCTGCGCGGCGCGGAGGTCACCCGCTTCAAGGGCCTCGGCGAAATTTCGCCGGGCGAATTCAAGAATTTCATCGGGCCGGCCATGCGCCTGACGCCCGTGCAGGTCGCCCACGAGCACAAGATCCCCAACCTGCTGCGGTTCTACATGGGCCGGAACACCCCCGAGCGCCGCCAGTTCATCATGGACCACCTGCGGATCGAAGCCGAGACGTAAGGCCGCGCCCGCCGGGCGCGACTACAACCCATTGATCATTGGATATTGAACATGGGTTATTGGATATGGAGATTCCCGATTCCGGCACGGAAACCCGCCGGCTCCATCGCCCCCCCCCTGAATCCCGAACCCTGTCCCCCGGCTCAAAACGTCCGGGCGAACATTTTCGTGAACCGCGGCAGCTTGGTGTCCAGCACCGGGCGGGCGTAGGCCGTGTGCTCCATCACCCGGAAGATCTGGATCTTGCCGATCGCCCGCGGCGAATCCCGCCCGATGACCGCGCCCGTCATCGGCGAGATCAGCGGCTCCTCGTCCGCCGAAACGAACAGCACCATGCCCGGCTGCAGGCCCGCGCCGAGGCCCCGATCCAGCGAGACCGAGCTCTGCCCGGCCTTCCGCCGCACGCGGCACTCGAACGGCAGTTTGGCCGCCCGGCGTTCGAAGTCCGCCTGCACCTTCTGCCGCCAGCCGCCGAGGTTGTCGAGCTCGAAAGTGGCCGGCGAAATCAGTGAAGCGATCTGCTCCTTCCGCGCCTGGTCGAACAGCTTCACCGTCACGAACGTCTGGCCGTCGGCGTTGGTGACGATGGCGCCGTTGACGCGGAAGGTGAACTCCGGAGTCCGCCGCGACAGCGCGCGCGCGCCCTCGTAGTACTCAAAGCCCTCCGCGGCCTTGAGGATGCGGACCATTTCGTTGTGGTACCGCGCGGCCAGCACGGGTTCGCCTTTGAAGGGCGGGCAGATGGCGGCGTGGCGCAGGACCGGGGGCTCCCCCGCCTCCTCCGCCCGGGCGGGGGCGGCCCAGGCGCCCGCCAGCACCAGCCCCGTCCACACCGCCGCGCTCCGCCAGTTCAGTTTCCGTGCCATATGTCGCTCCCGGATTGCCGGCGGACGCTAGAACGCGCCATTGACCAGCGGGAAGAACTTCAAGGGGCCTTCCTGCACGATGTTCACCAGCCCGATCTGCAGGCCGCGCAGCGACACCGTCCGGTTGATCAGGCCGAGCTGGAGACCGGTCGCGTCGTCCGCGAAGTTGAAGACCCCGACCTGGAAGCCGGAGAGATCGTGCTCCACGGTGTTGAACAGCGCCGCCTGCAGGCCGGTGGCCGAGCCCATCGTGCTGAACAAACCCGCGCTCAGGCCGACAAACTCCGCCTCGACCCAGTTGGCCAAGTTCAGCTGGATGGCGGACATGCGGTCGGAAAGACTGACCAGGCCGAGATCCAGGCCGGTCACGTCCGTGTTCTCGCTGAAGGCCAGGTTCAGCCGCAGACCCGTCACCTTGGTCTCGGGCGGGAAGAGCTGGGCAGAGCCGCCCGCAAAGCCGATCTGGAACGGCGTTGTGTCCAACGCCAGCGCCGGAGCCGCCGCCAGGACGCCCAGCAGGGCCAGGAGCAGAAGCTTTTTCATGTCAGCCTCCGAAGACCGAGCGGGTCTTCTGCTTGCGGATTTCCTGCTCGTCGGCCCAGAGGAGGCGGCCGGACTTGAGGTCGCGCAGGCTCATGGTGAACTTGTAGTACACGTCCTTGAGGCGGCCCTGGGACTGGGTGATCTCCGAGAGGTTGGCGGTCAGCATGTAGCGGGGGGCGTCCTGCTGGCCGGCCGCGATCGGATCCTTCGCGGCGCCCTGCTGGTAGGCGAGTTCCTCCTGCAGCGCGGCCTCCGTCGTCCGGTCCTGGAAGCTGAACATGCGGGAGCGGATCAGCCTGGTCCGGATGCTGTCGGTGATCGACTCGGTGTCGATGTGCTGCATCGTCTTGTTCTTCACCTTGTCGACGATCAGCAGCGGCGGCCCGTCGACCGAGATTTCGTCCAGAACGTCGTCGGCGAGCATGGAGTCCACCATCTTCGCGGCGATCTGCTGCAGGTCGGCCGAGCCGAAGCCCGTGTCGATGGGTTTCGACGAGGTGGCATCGCCGTATTCGACCGTTGTCGCGCAGCCCGCCGCCAGCAGCGCCAGCACGGCCGCCGGCGCCAACCATTTCCACATGCCTTTCATTGTCCCTCTCCTTGGGCGCGTTCCGCCCGGTTCGCTTTTTTCCACTTTCCGCCTACTTGACGATCCACTTCGTCTTCTCGCCCTCGCGGATGCGCAGTTTGAAGGCCGCGGCGCGGCCGTTGGGCGCCACGCCCTGGACCGTGCGCGTCTCCTTGCCGTGCAGCACCAGCGGCCGCCACGGGTCGGTGTCGGGGTCGATCTCGGCGCCGTCGGCGTCAAACCAGACGAACTTGGACTGCGCGGTGAACGTCTTGTTCAGCTTCGACTTCAGCTTCAGGCTGGCCTTCATCAGGCCGTTCTTGGTCTGGCCAACGATCATGTCCTCCACCTGGAGCTGCTTGGCCAGCTTGGCGTTGTCGGTCTGCAGCAGCTGCTGCAGGTTGCCCTCCTCGTCCATTTCCGCGCCGACGGTGATGCCGGCCGTATTGGGCGCGGCGCAGCCCGCCGCCAGCGCGGCCGCCAAAGCCGCCGCAAGAAGAATCCCTGCTGTTTTCATCCGCATCCTCCTGTTGCTCACTTCGCTTCCTGCTGGATCACGTTGACGGACGTCCCGCCCTCGGCGTCGCCGCCGCCGAGGGTCAGCGACTGCTGGGGCATGCCTTCGAGGCGGGTGAAGCTGTTGCTCAGCATGGCCCCGGTCCCGCCGGCGACCGCCGTCGTGGCCTGGGCGTCCGCCGCGCTCTGCTCGCGGGCGATGGCCTGCGCTTCCAGTTCGCCCTTGCGGGCGAGGCCGACACCGGAGAGTTCCAGCGGAATGTTCAACGCCAGGCCGTCCGTGAAATTGACGCTCTTCTCCCACGTAGCGTAGCCTTCCTTGGTCACGCGCACTTCATGCACGCCGGGCCGGACCTGGAAGGTCCCCGGCGCGGTGCCGACCACGGTGCCGTCCACCTCGACCGCCGCCCCCTCCACCGGAGTGGTCACGGTCACCGCCGCCAGCGCGGCCTCCGCCGGCTTGGCCGCCTCTATCTTGGCGATGCTGCCGCGCACCCGGCCGGCCAGCTCGCCGGCGCCGCGGTCCAGCAGCGTATTCACCAGGTCGTCCGCCTGCACCTGCAGGTTCGAGTTTTGCGCCACCTTCTCGCTGACGGCGACCGCGTCGCCGTAGATCTGCGCGCCCTGGGCGCCCTCCAGCACCCGCAGCGCCAGGCGCAGGGTCGTCACGGTCTGCTGCTGCGCCAGCCCGTAGGCCTGGATGTTCATCTTGTTCTCGCCGAGCGACACCAGCGACGCGAACACGAGGTAGTCCGCCTCCATCAGCTGCGCCACGCGCAGCGCGGCGGCCTCCTGCGACGGGCCGTCCACCGTGCCTTCCGCCTTTACGGTCTGCAGCGCCTCGATCCCCTGCCGCAGCACCTGTTCCGACTCCGCCGCGCGCGACTCGGTGAACCGCGCCAGCACGTCCTGCGCTCGGATCACCTCGAACCCGGCCTCCGTCAGCCGCGTGCTGATCAAATCGTTGAACGCGTCCAGCTGCGCCTCCAGGGGCGCGCCGGCCCGGTTCTGCACGAACAGGGCCGCTTTCGGGGCCGCCTGCGCCGCCACCGCGCCCGCTATCAGAGCCAATGCCATCCATTTCCATGCCGTTTTCATGCCTAGCGCTCCTTTGCTTGCCACCATCAGGGTGGCACAATCACCTGCGAATATACAGCCAAATCGATCCGGCTCACGTAAACCAGAGTCGTTTTCCCCGCCCGGAAGGTTACTTTCCCCGACCAGAGCGGGCCCCCGGGCGCCGTGGCCAGCGCGACGGTGCGGGCGCCGGGCTCGACCCAGGCGCTCAGGACCTGCACGTGCGCCGGCAGGGTCAGCCAGCTGCGCAGGTCGGCCTGCTCGGAGACGATGTTGTAGAGGGAGGCCAGCAGGCCGGCCCATTCGCCGCCGGAATCCTTGGCAGCCTTGGCGGCCACGCCCTTGGCCACGGCCCGCGCCACCTGCCGGGTCAAGATGCCGGGCATTTGCTCCGCCAGCGCCCGCGCCGCCAGGGCCGAAACGTTGCAGATCGGCGCCGTGGCGCCCAGCGCCTTGCCGCCCGCCGCCACGGCCGCCGGCACCGCCGGCAAAGGGGCCGCCGCGTACATCGGCAGGGCGACCGCCCCGACCGCGTTCCCCCGCGATAGCGGATAGGCCACCGACATCTCCGTCTTCTGGGGCACCAAGCCCTCTTCGTAGAAGACCACCAGCCGGGCCTTGCCCTCGAGCGCCTCGGCGCCGTCCGCCGGCGTCTGCGCCGCCTCCGGAAAGCGCCGAGCGAAATCCTCGAGGTCCTCGCGCATCCCCAGCCGCTTGCCCAGCCGCACCACGTCCCGCTGGAGATGGGGGTTCTCCGGATTGATCTCCAGGGCCTTCTTGCAGTCGATGTACGCATCGTTCCGCTCGCCCAGCATTTCCCAGATCGCCGCCGAGAGGTAGAAGGTCGCCGCGTTCTGGAAGGAGAATTTCACCCCGCCGGCCAGTTCGTCGAGCCCGGCATAGACCGTGCCCAAGTGCGGATCCGGTTCCGCCCCGGCGGGGTCGGGATTGTCCTTGGATTTCGCCCGTTCGATTTCCCGCTCGTGGCGTGCGCGGGCGGCTTCCTGCTCCTGGTTCGCCCGGCGCACTTCGACCCCGGCGCCGATCAGGTCGTTCGTCGCCAGGAAGTTCAAGGCCTGGTAATGATGCATCAGGATCCGCTCGTAGCTCGACGCCCGGTAGGGGATCGCCTTGTCGTTCACCAGCACCGCCCCGCCCTGCGCGGCCGCGCCGGAGGCCGACACCACCGCCCGGTCGTCCTGCGCCTGCGTGGCGGCCATCGCCGTTTCAAACGCCGCGCGCGAGGCCGGGACATCCCCCTCCAGCTGCGCCACCCGTCCCATCTCCATGGCGAACAGCACCCGGTCCTTGCCCTGGATGCGCTTGGTGAACGTCTTGGTGTACTGCGTCTTCTGCCCCGTCCGCAGGGGCGCCAGGGTCGTGTGCTCCATGCCCTGTGGATAATAGGAAAAGGTGCTGCAGCCCGCCGCCGTCCACGCCAGAAGAATCGCCAGCCCCGCACCGCGCCATTTTTGCAGATTGACTGGGATGAACCGGCCTTTCACCATGGAGTCTGAAGCATAGCACGCCCGATGCCCGCGGACAGTCAAAATCTCGTTTGGACCGACGCCCACGGCCACCTGCAGGATCCGCGGCTTGCTCCGCACCTGCCGCCGGTCCTCGCCCGCGCCCGGGCCGCCGGGGTGGCTACGATCCATGTCGCCGCCACTTGCGAGGCCGACTGGCCGGCGGTCGCCGCCCTGGCCGACGCCCATCCCGGCCTGGTGATCTGCTCCTTCGGCCTTCATCCGTGGTTCATCAAGGACCGCAGCCCGCGCTGGTTGGAGAACCTGCGGGAAATCCTGACCGCGCGGCCCGCCGGCATCGGCGAAATCGGCCTCGACGGCCGCGTGAGCGACGGACTCGACGCCGACCGCGAAAGCGTGTTCCGCGCGCAGTTCGAGCTCTCCCGGGAACTGGCCCTGCCCGCCAGCCTGCACTGCCGCGATGCCTGGGAGCCCATGCTGAAAATCCTCCTCGGCCGCCCGCCGCATCCCGCCGGGATTCTCATTCATGCCTACTCCGGGCCGGCCGATGCCCTCCCCGCCCTCGCGGAGAAGAATGTCCACATCTCCTTCGGCGGCACCCTGACCCGGCCCCAGAACCAGCGCGCCCGCGACAACGCCCGGGCCGCCCTCCCCGGCCGGTTCCTGCTTGAATCCGACGCCCCGGACCTGCCCCCGACCCTCCCCGCCGGCCAGCCCCCGCATCTGACCGGCCCCGACGGCAAAATACTTTCCGAACCTGCCTATGTTCCTTACACGGGGCAGATCCTCGCGCAAATCCGCGGCGGCACGCCCGGCGATATCGCCGCGCAAACCACCCAAACCGCCCGGCGTCTTTTCGCCAAGCTCCTGACCTGATCGGTCCATCACCCCCCATCAGTCGTCTGACCCCGTCAATCCGTTACCGGGATTTCTGGACTGGCGCCGGCTTCCATTCCGGCAGAGCCCGGCCGGCGGCAACGGTTTGAATCAAAACCCCGTCTTCCCGGATATAAGCATCGTCCGCCGCGGCCGTGGCCAGCAGCGCCTCCCCGCCCCCCAACCGCGCCAGCACGAACCGCAGCACGTTGGCCAGGCTGCGGTATGGAAAATCGGCCGGGGCCAGTTCCGTTCCCCAGCGGATGGCCAGCAGAACCTCGTGAAGGTCCCGGGCCAGCAGGTCCGCCGGCAACCGGCCGTCGCGCACGGCCGCGCTGAAATCCCACTCGTTCATCTTGTAACTCTGCGCCCCGTGGTCGCCCGCCAGGATGATGATCCCGGCCGGATCTTTGACGATGATCTGCCGGCAGAGCGCTTCGATCTGGCCATTGGCTTCCGCCACCAGGCGTTGGTAGCGAAGGACAAACGCCGCGCGGTCCTTGCGGTAGTCGTAGATGCGGGCGGAATGCTCTGCCCCCAGCTTGATTAAAAAGAAAGTGGGCTTGTCCCCCGGCCAGGCGGCGAGGGTCCGGGCCACCTCGTGCTCGTAGTCGGGCTCATAGGTGTCCGGCTCGCGGCCGATGAACCGCGCCAGGCTGACCTTGAGCGGCGCCAGCGGCCACGAGCGCGCCAGTAGCGAGAAGTCCACCAGCCCCGCCCCCGGCCGGTAGTAGTAGTCTGACGGTAGCAGGTAGGCGATGCTATACCCGTTCCGCTTCAGGATCCGCAGCACCGGGTTGTAGTAGTTCGCGCTGCCGGAGACGAAGCCCCGGGCATACAGCGAATCGTGGTTGCCGAACACCCCCGCGGCGTAATGGTGCCCCATCTGAAACAGGGACTGCAGGCTGGACATCGTGTACCAGTAGTTGGCGAAAACCTCCGGCGCCACCGCGAACCCGTTTTGCCCGAGGAACCCGCGCATCTCCCGGTTCTCGAACCCGTACAGATTCTGCATCGCGTCAAACCCGTGGTAGGACTCCAGGCAGATGAAATAGATGTTCGGCGTGCGCGCCAGCTTCACGGCTTCGTAGACTTCGATCTCTTCGGCCCCCACCAGCGCATCGCCCCGGGCCGCCGTCCCGGAAACCGTCCAGGCCGCTTGGGCGGTGCGGAAGGCCAGCAGCGCCGCCAAGACGGCGCAAGTGCCCTTGGGCCCCAGCCGGAATGCCACCGCCCCGTACAGGGCGAAAAGCGCCAGGACCGCGGCCGCGGCCACGATCCGCGGCAGGCCGAAGTCCTGCCGCAGCTGGGTCATATTCGCGTCGTACAGGAACGCGGCGAACACCGCCGCCACGGCCAGCGCCTGGAGGCCGGACGCGAGCCAGACCCCCGGCGCGCGCCCCGCGCGGCGCAGGAGCGCCGCGGCCAGCCGGGCCGCAATGAATATCACCACCGTCCCCGCAATTACGGCGGCGAACGACCACGCCAGCTGCTCCGCCGTGAACAGCGGAAAGTTCCGCAGCATATCCGAGGTAAACGGAAACACCCCCGCCAGCACCACCGCTAGCCCCCCCCACCCGGCTGAAATCTGCCCGTTCCTCGCCATCGCCCCATGCTACGGCAACGTTCATCCCCTGTCCATCTCTGCCCCTCCCACCTGCAGATGACGAAAAAGCCCGGGCTCGCAAGAGCCCGGGCCGCTTCCCGCCCGCAAGAGGGCGGGGAATAACTGCAACTTACAGCTTGTAGCCGACGGTGAGGCCGATCAGGTGGGCGTCGCCGTCGCTGAATTCGCCGGGCAGCACGCCTTCCTCGGCGCGCGCCGCAATGTCGCGGTCCTCGATCATCAGATAGGTGTAGGAGGCGTCGCAGAAGAAGTCGCCTTTCTTGTAGCCCACGCCCAGCGAGAGGAGGTTGCGGTTGTTGCCGGGGACGATGTAGTCCACGTGCGCATCCGGATCCGGGGTCTCGTCGTAGATGTAGCCCGCGCGCAACGCCCAGGTCTCGTCCAGCGCGTATTCCACGCCGACCTGGTAGCGGAAGACGTCGTCCCAGTCTTTCGGGGTGGGCGGAATCGGTTCGGCCCGGAAAGGCGGGTTGAAGTCAATTCCCAGCTCGTCGTAGGAACTCCACATCGTGTAGATGATACCGGCGTTGACGGTCAGCTTGTCCGTGGCCTTGGCCGAAGCCCCGAAACGCAGGATTCCGGGGGTGGTGATGTCGCCACCACCTTCGCCCGCGGCGACCGGCGCAAGAGGAGAATCGAGATTGTAGTCGCCTTCGACTTCCTGCTCAATTTCGCTGTCATAGGCCAGGCCCAGCGCCAGCCAGTCGGTGGCCTGGAAGAAGGCGCCGAGGTTGTAGCCGATGCCCCAGCTGTCGCCGGCGAGGTGCAGCTGCAGATCCGGATCCACGAAGGGCGTGCCCGTGGGCAGCGCGCGATAGAGCTCGAAATCGAACCACTCAGCGCGGAAGCCCGCGGCCAGGGACAGGTTGTCCAGGACCTTGACGGCGAGGGACGGATTGATGTCGATGCTCTGGATGGTGGCCTCCTGGCAGTTGTAGCGGCCGGCCCAGGCGTCATCGTATTCGATGCCCAGCCCATAGCGGCTGAAGACGCCGATGCCCGTCCAGACCTTGTCATTGAACTGGAAGGTGGCGTAGGCGTGAGGGGGCGTCCACCACTTGCTTTCCGCATCGGTCTCCACGGCGCCCGCCGGGGTCAGCGTGGTCACCGTCTGCGCCGGATTGATCAGGGTCAGGCCGGCTTCGAACTGCGTGCCTTTCAGCGCGGTAATCGCCGCCGCGTTGTTGTAGAGCACGGAGGGCGAGGCCGGATCGGCCGTGACTTCCGTGCCCATGGCGTTGCCGCGGGCGCTGCCTTCATAGATGCCGAAACCCGCGCCGAACGCCGTCTGCGCGGCCAATGCCGCCGCGACGAGGACCGTCCCGGCGAGGAGCTGCATGTGCTTCATTCGTTGTCCTTTTTTATCACTCTGCGGCAAGCCCAGTGGCGGATACAATCCGCGCCAACCCTTGCCGATCCTTTTCCGCCGTTTCCAGGGAAAACAGCAGATTCTTGGATTGGACTGCAACCCGCCGGGGCATAGCAAGCCCTTTTTGCGACTTTTTTTAATCCGTCCCGCGGGGGCGGAAGCGGTTACAGCAGCGGCGCTAAAAGCCGTTTGAGATCCGCGGCCAGGTCCAGCCGCTCGTAGCGGGCCAGGCGCTCGCGCTGGCCCCGGAGGAGAGCCGCCCGCAACGGTGCGTCCTCGCACACCCGGCCCAGGACCTCGGCGACCAGGTCGAACCGCTTTTCGCGCAGGAGCACGCCGGCGCCGTCCAGGGTTTCAGGCACCGCCCCGGCGGCGTAGGCCACCACGGGCACGTCGTGGGTCATGGCTTCCAGCAGGGGAATGCAGAAGCCCTCGTGGTCGCTCAGGCACAGGAAGGCCCGCGCCACGTCGTAGTAGGCGTTCAGTTCGCCCTGGCGGACCGCGCCCACCAGTTCGACGTTCTTCAGCTGCAGTTCCCGCGCCCGGGTCAGCAGCAGGGCGTGGTACTGCTCCATGCCGGCGTAGGAGCCCACGTGGATCAGCCGCGATGCCGGCTGCACGTAGCGCTGGAAATAGTAGAAGGCGTTCAGCAGGTCTTCGATCTTCTTGTTCGGCGCGCACCGGCCGACGAACAGGAGGTTCACCATGCCGTCGCGGTACTGCCGCAGGATCCGGCGGTCCGGCCTGGCGCGCAACAGCGAAAAATCCAGCACCAGCGGGAGCACCTGCGGGTGGGCGTGGCCCATGGCGGCGATCTCCGCCGCGTTGAAACCGCTGTCGGCCAGCACCACCGTGGCGGACCCGGCCAGGGCCCGGGCCTGCTGCCGACCGCGGGCCAGGAGATGGGCCGTCTGCTCCTGCACCCCTCGGAAGTACTCCGGCGGGGTGATATTGTGGTACAGGATCGCCTTCCGCCCCGGCAGCGCCGGGAAGAGGTCGTTCACGTCCGAACCGATGGACAGGTGCAGCAGCACCACGCCGTCCGCCTGGAAATCCCCGCGCCCGGCTGCCAGGTCGCGCGCTTCGCCGCGCAGTTCCGGCAGGATGCGCTTCTGCTCGGAATAGATCTGGGAGTCGTAGCCCCACGCGCGAAACAGGCCGCGCAGGGCGCGTGCCTCGTTGCTGATGGCGTCTCCGTTGGCGTACCCTGCCACGATCTGGTGAATCGCTCGCATCACTTTGGTCCAGTTGGCTCCGCATCCTAGAAGGCCCCCCGGGCTTAATCCAGTCCCGATTTCGCCCCTGGCGCGAGCGGTTCGGGTCCGGCCGGCCCCGTTTCCCGGCCGCGGAAATTATGGTATTTATAAATACCATAGTATGGAGTTTATAAATACCATAATGAAATCATTATGGCACGGAACTTGGAAGCCCGGGCTTTCCCCGCCCCGGACCAGAGTCCACCGCCGCGCTTCCGCGGATCCGGAACAAGCGGCCTTTTGCTTGCCTCGCAACCGCACCATACCCTACCTTGAGCGGCGTGAACCTCCGTCGGCTGCCATCCCGCCCCCCGGCCTATGCCGGCCTGCTGATGCTGGCCGGCCTGCTGCTGTGGCTCGCCGCCGCCTGGCCCCTGCCGCGGTTCTTCTCCCGCGCCATCCCCCACACCAACCTCAATCCCGACGCGCAGGCGGTCCGGCCGCTCACGCCCGGCGACCACCTTCAACTGCTCTACCACTTCTGGCTCGGGCTCGATGCCCTTTCCGGTCATTCCCCCGTCTTTCACAACGTCTATGAGTTCAACCTCGGCGACGACTCCGCGCGCGTCCAGCCCGACCTTTACTACCTGCCGTTTTCCCTGGTCTATGCAGCGGTCGCCCCACAGGCCGGGCACGCCGCAGGCTGGAACGCCGCCGGCCTCGCCTCGGTCCTGTTCGGAGTGCTGGCCCTCGGCCTGCTGGCGCGGCGCTTCACGGATTCCCCAGCCGCGGCGCTGCTGGCCACGCTGGTGGCCGCCACCTTCCCCTATCGCTGGATCACCCTGTTCATCGGCTCGCCCACCGGCTTCGCGATGGCTTTCCCGCCCCTGCTGGCCTACGGTTTCGACCGGGCCATCCGGGACCGCTCGGTCCGAGGCGGCATCTGGGCCGGCCTGGCGCTCTTCTGCGCCTACACCGCCGACCTGCACACCTTCTACTTTTCCGTGCTTGCCAGCCCCTTTTTCCTTCTGCTCGCCCTGTGGCGGGCCCGGCCTGCGCCACGGCAGTGGCCGGGCGAAATCCGGGCCAGCCTGCGACCGCTACTCCCGTTCGTCCTCCTGACCGCCGCCGCGGTGGCCATCGGCGCGGGAATGAGCCGTCACTTGTCCGGCTCCGTCATGGCCAGCGGCCGGCCCCTGTCGGAGATGGCCTCCTACTCGCCCCCTGCCGCCGGGCTGATCGCGACTGCCAATGCCGGCATGGCCAACCACGCCTATTTCGGCATTCCGTTGTTCGTACTCCTGGCCGGCGCGCTGCTGCTGGCCTTCCGGCGCGGGGCGGCGGCGGACACCCCGGCGCGGGCCGACCGGGGCGCCGTGCTCATCCTGCTCGCCGCAGTGACCATGGTGATCCTGCTCGCCCTGGGCATCCATGGGCCGGGCGAAGGCCTGCCGGTCCGGCTGATCCGCAAGGTAGTGCCCAAGTACGCGATGATCCGCCAGACCGTGAAGATTTACTGCTTGATGCCGGCCCTGCTGGCACCGCTGCTGGCGCTGCTTTTCACCCCCATCCTGCGTGCCGGCCGGTCCGGGCTTTTCCGCCGCCTCGCGCTGGCCGCCACACTCCTGCTGGCATTGTGGACCGGTTGGCAGGCGCTCGCACAGACCACCCCGGGCTTCTGCCGCCTGCCGCGCGCCAACGCGGCCTACGCCGCCGCCGCCGCGGATGAAACCGCCAACGCCGGCCGCCCGGCCCACGCCCTGGCCCTGCCCCTCTGGCCCGGCTCCTCCCATTGGAGCAGCCTGTGCGAATACGCCATCATGCTCTCGCGCGTCCGGCTCGTGAACGGCTACGCCCCGGCCGTTCCCGCCGGCTTCTTCGCCGATATTTTCAAAAAGTACGAGTCGCTCAACCAGGGCGTCGCCACCGACGCGCAGTTGGACGGCCTGCTCGCTCTCGGCGTGCGCCATCTGCTTTTCCACGCCAACGCCTATCCCGAACAGGTCTCCCCCTTCCCGCCCGCCGCCGCCCTGCGCAACCTCACGGGCCATCCTCGCCTCGCCCTGATCGCTGAAGACGGCCAAACCTTCGCGTTCCGCATCCTGCCCAAGCATCCCGTCGAACACACGCCCCATGCCAACTGGTCCGACACCCTCCACGCCGCCGCCCGGCATTGGCCATGGGCGCCGCCGCTGGAAATCGCCGGCGGCCAGACCGCGCCGCTTCTTCTGCGCGCGCCGGTCTTTCCCGCGCCGGAACTGCGCTGTCTGTTGCGCCTGTCCGACGCATCGGACCAGCCCCTGTTGCTGCCGCCCGCCGCCGGCGGCGTTGCCAGCCTGACCCATCCTGTCGCCGGCCTGCCCGACTGGCTCCAGGCCGAACTGCCGAGTCCTACCGGGGCGCTGGTTTCAGCCCATTCCGGCCCCGTCCGCCTGGCCCATGCCCTCCTGACCGCCGGCGACCTGCCCGCCCCCGGGACGGATGGCGCCATTCATCTCGCGCCGGCCCTGCTGTTCCACGTCGGCCATTCCGCCCCCGGCCAGCCGGACGTGCGCTTCGAACCGGAAACCGTCCCGGTGGGTCTGGCCCTCTACGGCCCCAACCTCCCCTTCCCGCCCGGCACCTATGACATCACGTTGTCGTACCGCCTCCCGGCCGCCGCCGCCGGTTCGCCCGGCATCTTCCGCGTGCTGACCCTGCCGGCCAATAAAGTCCTCGCCGAAGTCCATCTCGATCCGGCCGCCGAAAGCCTGGAGTTGCGCGCGCTGACGCTCGGCGCCGATCCGGTCCGGTTCGAGTTCCACTACACCGCCACGGCCTCTATTGTCCTGCGCGACATCCGCCTCGCGCCGGCCACGCTCCGGCTCCGGCCCGCCGCGCCCTGAGCCGCCGCCTTTCCGGTTGCCCTTCCGGCCGCCGCGCCGTAGAGTGGCCCCATGATCGTCAAGTTCTACTGGGCCACCCGCATCCTCGGCTACCTCGCTTGCCTGGTCGGCATCTTCTATTACCTCTACCACCAGGCCGACGCCGATCCCCGCCCTGCGCAGCTGGGCCTGGGCCTCGTCGGTTTTGGTTTCGTCGCGTTCTTCGTGTCCTACGCCCTGCGGGCCTGGCTGCGCTACGGCCCCCGCCGGCGGTCCCAGGAGGAGCAGACCCCGTGAGCGCCGCCGCCAACCTGAAAACCCCCGTGGACATCCTCAAGGCCGCCCTGGTCAAGGAAACCGCCGCCCGCGATTTCTACGCCAAGCTGGCCACCCGGTGCCATATCGAGGCCGTCCAGGACCTGCTCTACCGCCTGCAGAACGAGGAGGAAAAGCATGCCACCCTCATCCGCAAGATGCTCGCCCGGCTGGCCTCCGGTCGCGATCCCCTCTGAACCGCGGCGGGGAATCCGGCCGCTCGCCGCCGGTTTGCTGCTGCTCATGACCTCCTTCACCCGCGCCCAAACGCCCTTGCGCGTCGCTTGCGTCGGCGACAGCATCACCTACGGCGACCAGATTGCCGACCGCGAACACGACTCCTATCCCGCCCTCCTCCAGCGGCTTTCCGGCAACCGCTTCACCGTCGGCAATTTCGGCGTCAACGGCACCACCGCCCTGCGCCCCACCTTCTGCGCCTGGACCGACACCGCCGCCTGCCAGGACGCGCTCGCCTTCGCCCCCGACCTCGTCGTCGTCATGCTCGGCATCAACGACCTTGCCTATCCCGAACTGTTCTCCCGCTACCCCGGCGACCTGCGCGAACTCGTCGTTCGCTTCCAGCGGCTGCCCTCGGCCCCCCGCGTCTTCCTCTGCACGCTCACCCCCATCGCCCCCGGGGAACTGCAGGCCGCCGTCAACCGCACCATTCGCGAGGCCATGAATCCGGCCATCCGTAACGTGGCGGCCGACACCGGTGCGCAGGTCATCGACATCAGCGCGGCCTTTTCAAACCGCGACGACCTCCTGCCCGACGGCCTGCATCCCAGTCCGGCCGGCGCCGGGCTCATCGCCCGGACCGTTTTTGCCGCCCTCGCGGACCCGCCCCCGCCCCGCATCCGGGCCGCGCCCCTGGCCGGCCCGGTGGACGTCTCCATCCGCAACGAGGCCCGCGCCGTCCGCTCCCGCGCCGAAACATGGCTGCAACAGCACGGCGAGGGGCCCGAGGCCGGGACCGCCGGGCCGGAAGCCGCGGCCGACCTCGATGTCCTCCTGCCGTTGCTCGCGGGGGAAGACCTTCCCGGGGACGGCAGCCTGTTCGCCGCCTATGCCCGGCTCGCCGCGGCGCTCGCTGCCCGGGGCGGGGAAACCGTCTTTCTCGCCGACGACCGGCCCGTCGCCTGGCGCACGGCCCTCCTGCATCAGCTTGTCCAGCGCCAGCGCATCGATTCCGCCGGCGCCGGTTTCTGGCGTGACTCCACCGCACCGGCCGACGACCTCTCCGCCACCGCCCGCGCCACCGCCGCCGCGCTCCGCGCGCTGGACCTCGCCCTCGGCCCCGACTGACCCGCTTTTTTGCTGGTTTCCGCCCACCCCCTGCGGCACAGTGGCGGCATGCAGCGCCCCGACCCTCTCAAAATCTCCGCCTGCGTCACCGCCGGCAACGAGGAGGACAAAATCGCCGCCTGCCTCCAAAGCCTCGCCTGGTGCGACGAGGTGGTCGTCGTCGATTCCTTCAGCCGGGACAAAACCTACGAGATCTCCAAACAGTACACCGCCCACGTCTCCCAGCACCCGTGGGAGGGCTACATCGCCCAGAAAAACTACATCCGCTCCCTCGCCCACCATCCCTGGATCCTTTTCGTCGACGCCGACGAGGTCGTCTCCGACGCGCTCCGCGACGAGATCGAAAGCGAATTCGCGCGCGGCCCCGGCGAAACCGCCGGCTACCGCTTCCCCCGCATGGTCCACTACCTCGGCAAGTGGATCCGCCACGGCGAATGGTATCCCGACATCAAGCTCCGCCTCTTCCGCAAGGACCACGGCCACAGCGCCGGCCAGGAACCCCACGACCGCGTCATGGTCGACGGCCCCGTCAAGACCCTCCGCGGCCCCCTTTACCACTTCACCTACGATGACCTCACCGACCACATCCACACCATCAACCGCTTCTCCTCCATCTCCGCCCACGAGAAGTTCTCCCGCGGCGAAATTTTCCGCTGGCGCCACCTCATCCTGCGGCCCCCCTGGCGCTTCTTCAAATCCTACATCCTCAAGCTCGGCCTGCTCGACGGCCGCCAGGGCTTCATCATCGCCCTCATGTCCGCCTTCGCCGTCTTCGTCAAGTACGCCAAGCTCATGGAACTCTGGATCCAGTTCCGCCAGACCCGGAACAAGACTTCGCCCCATGACGCTTGATCCGTCCTGGCACCGGCACGGCCCGTGGCGGCTTCTGGTCGCCCCCGGCTGGGAGCGTTCCGCCTTCGCCGAGGCTCTCGCCCAGCTCTCCTATCTGATCGAAAGCCAGGCTGCGCCCCTCGTGCCCCCGGGCCGCCACCGGGTGGACCGCGTCCCGCTGCCGGCGGGCGGCGAAGTGCTCGATACGGTCGTCAAGACCTACGGCGTCCAGCCGGCCTGGCGCGACCGCCTGGCCCTGCTCAACGGCAGCAAGGCCGAGCGCGCCTTCCGCAATGCCCTCGCTCTGCGCGCCGCCGGCGTCGGCACCCCCGCCCCCCTGGCCGTCGCCGAACGCTGGGAGGGCCCCCGCCTCCGTGAATGCCGCCTCGTCACCGCCTTCGTCCCCGACCTCGGCAGCCTCCGCGACGAATTGAACCGGATCTACTCCCAGGCCCCCCGTTGCACGCCCCTGATGGACCTCCTCCAATGCGTCGCCGCCGCCGCCCGCGCCTTCCACGACGCCGGGTTCCTCCACTGCGACCTCGGCAACCAGAACATCGGCCTCCAGCGCCACCCCGAAGACCCTTCCGCCCCGTGGAAAATCTTCTTCCTCGACCTCAACCGCGCCCGGCGCGCGGAAAATCCCGCGCCCGCCCAGCGCGGCGCCGACCTGGCCCGCCTCGACCTGCCCTCCGATTTCCGCCGCGTCTTCCACGCCATGTATTTCCACGGCTATGCCCCGCCACCGGAATTCGCCGCGGCCGAGCAGAAGACCCGCGCCGCCTTCGCCCGCCACACCGCCCTGCGCCCCCTCCGCCATCCCTTCCGCGAAGCCCGCCGCCGCCGCGCCGGGCCAGGCTCCGAACAACCCCTCCGCGGCCGCGACATCTGGATCTGGGACGACCGCTCCGTCCAGGCCATCGCCGCCTACACCGCCCGCGACCGCCGGGCGCTGCTCCCCGCCGCCAACCTCGGCGCCGCCCTCCGTGCCGCCGCGAAAAAGGGCCTCGCCATCCACGGCCACTACCGCCGCCTCCTCGCGCAAAGCTTTCAAACCCCCGTCCCCTGCGCCGGCGCCATCGGCCTGACCCTCGACGCCGAACCCGCCACTTGGGCCCGCCAGCTTGATTTCCTCGCCCGCCTCCAGGGCGCGCAGAAACTTCCCCTCCTCCTCCGCCTCTACCACCACCAGAATCCGGACGCCTGGCACTGGACCCTCGACCAGGCCCTGAACCTCCACCGCCAGGGCCACGCCATTGCTCTCGCGCTTGTCCAGGACCGCCGCGCCCTCCGCGAACCCAAGGGCTGGCGCCAGATGGCCACCCTCGCGCTCGACCGCGCCCACGCCTTCGCCGATTTCTTCGAAGTCGGCCATGCCGTCAACCGCTCCAAGTGGGGCGTCTGGAACTTCCGCGAATACAACCGCCTGCTCGACCCCGTCCGCGCCTGCCTCATTCAGCACCCCGAGGCGCGCATCGCCGGTCCCGCCTGCATCGACTTCGAACCCCACGCCCTCGCCGCCCTCCTCGAACTCCTCCCGCCCGGCTTCCGCTTCCATGCCCTGTCCCACCACCTCTACGTCGACCGCCGCGGCGCCCCCGAAAACTTCCAGGGCCCCTTCGACACCGTCGGCAAGTGCGCCTTCCTCCGCGCCTGCGCCCGCGCCTACGGTTGCGCCACCGACCGCATCGTCATCAGCGAAGTCAACTGGCCGCTCCTCGGCACCGGCCCCTGGTCCCCCGTCACCTCCCCCTACGAAACCCGCGACCCGCGGCAGAACGACCCCTCCGTGGACGAGGACACCTATGCCGCCTACCTGGCCCGCTATTTGCTTCTGACCCTCGCCTCCGGTCACGTGCAGCGCGTCTACTGGTGGCGGCTCGCCGCCCGCGGCTTCGGCCTCGTTGACGACACCGATCCCGCCGCCTGGCGCCCCCGCCCCGCCTTCTTCGCTCTGCAGACGCTCCTTGAAAACCTCGCCGGCACCACGTTCGCAAAGAAGCTCGAAACCCCCGCCGGCGAATTCGCCCTCGAATTCTCCCGCCCCGGCGCCGTCCCCCTCACCGCCCGCTGGTCCCGCGCCACCGCCCCCGTTTTCTCCTGACCCGCCCCGCCGCGGCTCTCAACTTTTCCACACAATGGAAAACTTTTTTTGGATTTTTCCACACAATGGAAAAATATTTTCCACAGTGTGGAAAACTTAATCCCCCCCGCCCCTGTCCGCTGTCCGCAGGACGCGCAGGTAGAGGATTTCTTTTGAATTTGGCCGGGGTTCCCCGCGGAAATAAGCCGCGAATTTGCCGGAGATGCCGCTTTGCGGACGACCCGAGCAGGACTCGTGTCCGCGAGCGGTCGGCCTCGAAGCGGCAGAACGGAAATGGCGCGGCTTGGTTTCCGCGCCGGTCAAATCCGAAAGAAATCCTTTTCTTCTCTCCGCCCGCCGCCGCTACTCCCACCGGCCGTAGGCGCGGGGGTCGAACGCGGCGCGCAGGCCCTCGCCGGTGAACACGCCCGCCAGCATCGTGCAGAACAGCGCCAGTGCCGGATAGAGCACCAGCCACCAGGCGTGCGGGAACTCCTGCGCCTGCGCCAGCAACTCCCCCCAGCTCGGCGTCGGCGGCGGCAGGCCGAAACCCAGGTAGTCCAGCGCCGCCATCGTCCCGATCGCCCCCACCAGCGCAAACGGCAGGAACGTCACCAGCGGCACCAGCGCGTTCGGCAGCATGTGCCGGAAAATGATCTTCCGCGCCGGCAGCCCGAGCACCCGCGCCGCCTCCACGAACGGCAGCTTCCGCAGCCGCAGGAACTCCGCGCGCATGTAGTACGAAATGCCGATCCAGTTGAAGACCGCGTAGACCGCCAGCAGCAGCCCGAAGCCCTGGCCGTAGACCGATCCCAGCAGGATCAACACGTAGAGGAACGGCAGCGACTCCCACACCTCGATGAACCGCTGGCCCAGCAGGTCCACCCGGCCGCCGTAGAAACCCTGTAGCGCCCCCGCCAGCGTGCCCAGCGCCAGCGTCGCCAGCACCAGCAGCATCCCGAACGACAGCGACGTGCGCAGCGCGTAGAGCATCCGCGCCGCCACGTCGCGCCCCGAGGAATCCAGCCCGAACGGATGCCCCGCCACCGGCCGGAACGGAAAGCGCACCTGCTCCCGCACGGTCGTGAACGTCCAGCCCGGCGTGCCCGGCGCGGGAAAGCCCGCGGGATAAACCGGATTGGTGGCGGCCACGACCGCCTGCCGGGGCCGGCCCGCCGCCAGCTCCTCGCGCAACGTCAGCCGCACCCGCGCGGGCGCCGCCCCGCGCGGTTCGTAGGGCGACAGCGACACCCATGCCGCGCGCCCGTCCGGCCCCCGCACTTTTGCGTCGACCGCGCCGGCCGCCCGGGCGGCGAACCGTTCGGCCAAGCCCGCCCGGATCTCCGCCGGCAGTTCCCACCCCAGGTCGTTTCCCGCCGCCAGGCCGAAGTGTTCCGCATC
The DNA here is from genome assembly GCA_964393515.1 of uncultured Verrucomicrobiota bacterium. GTDB lineage: Bacteria > Verrucomicrobiota > Kiritimatiellia > CAIQIC01 > Lenti-01 > Lenti-01. The sequence goes on along the minus strand of CAYMTY010000010.1, from coordinate 10,930 downwards.
CCCCAGGACGCGGACCGCGCGGCCCGCCGCGTCCACGTCCACCGCGGCGACCCGCACCTCGGGCGCGGCCGTCACCGTCACCACGTCGGGCAGGCGGAGGTCCTCCGGCTTCAGGCTCTCCAGCGGGCCGCTGCGGACCGGCGGCCAGACCATCCGGTTGCCGCTCCCGGGCGCGAAGGCCTCGCTGGCGGCCAGGGCCCGGTAGTCGGGCCGCGTCAGCCGGCCGCTGCCCGTGAAGACATCCTCCGGGTAGAACTTCACCACCGGGAAATAGCTGCGCCCCCGGTAGCGGATCCACAGCGGCTTGTCGTTGGCCAGCCATTCGGAAAACAGGCTCGCGCCATAGGCCGCCGCCAGGAACCAGAACGCCCACCAGCCGCGCCGCAGCCCCCGGAACCGCGCCCACCGCTGCCGCGTCACCGGATGCCATTTGATGTTGAAAAATCTCAATGCCATTTAGACAGGATTACCAGGCTTGACAGGATTAAAGACCATCAAGCCTAAGAACCGTTTTCTCTTGGTTTTGAAAATTCATCCGGATCTCATCCTGTGAATCCTGTAAATTCGGTCTAAAACTGTATTCTCGGATCGATCCACAGATAGCATGCGTCGGACAGCAGCCGGCCCAGCAGGCCCAGCACGGCGGTGGCCGCCAGGATGCCCATGAACACCATGTAGTCGCGGCTGACGATGGCGTCGAGGCTCAGCCGCCCCATGCCCGGGATCTCGAACACCTTCTCGATCAGCACCGAGCCCGCGAACAGCAGGCCCAGCACGCCGCCGAAGCCCGTGGCAATGGGAATGAGCGCATTGCGCAGGGCATGGAACCAGACGGCGCGTTTCAGGCTCCCGCCCTTGGCCAGCACCGTGCGCACGTAATCCTGCCCGATCTGCTCCAGCAGCGAGTTCTTCATCAGCAGCGTCAGCACCGCGAAGTTGCCGATCACGTAGCACGTGACCGGCAGCACGAAATGCGCCGCCAGGTCCTTGCACTGGCCCCATGGTGACAGCAGCTCGAAGTCCACCGAGGTCACGCCCGCCGCGGGCAGGACGTCCCAGAAGCCCGCACCGGTCCCGGCGAACAGCAGCTTCAGCAGCATGCCGAAGGCGAAGGCCGGGATCGCGTAGCCGGCGAACACCAGCGCGCTGCTGGCCGCGTCGAACGCGCTGCCGTGCCGCAGCGCCTTCGCGATCCCCAGCGGCACGCAGATCAGGTACGTCAGGACGAAGCCCGAGAGCCCGAACACCAGCGAGACCTTGAACCGCTGGGCGATCAGCCGCCCGACGGTCTGGTTGGGATATTTCCAGGAGCGCGCGGCCAGGCCCATTTTATCGCGCACCAGCCAGGTCCAGTAGCGCTCCGGGAGCGGCCGGTCGAAGCCGAAGTGCTTTTCGAGCGCCAGGCGCTGCTCGGGGGAGACCGCCGCGCCGGCGTGCAGGCTTCGCCCCGCCTCCGCCGCCCCCAGTCCGCGCATCTTCGCCAGCGCCTGCTCCACCGGCCCGCCGGGCACCACCTGGCACAGCGCGAAGCAGACGAACGTGATCCCGAGGAAGGTCGGCCCCATCAGCAGGAGCCGCCGCAGGAAATAGTCCAGCCGTTCCACGGACCCTATCCCCGCGCCAGCACGGCGCGGTACAGCTCCCGGTACTGCGCCGCGATCCGCCGCCAGTCGAAGTTTTCCGCCCACGCCCGCGTCGCCGGGCGCAGCCGCTCGGCCGTGTCGCGGTTCCGCTCCAGCCAGAGGAGCTTCTCGACCCACTCGTCCGCGTTGCGGTCGTTGCTCAGCACGAAATTGCAGGCCGGATTGATGTATTCCGGCACGCCGCCCGTGCGGTTGACCATTACCGGCGTGCCGCAGGCCATGCTCTCCAGCATCACGTTGTTCGCCGCGCTGTCCAGCATCGGCATCGCCAGCACGTCCGCCTGCCGGTACTCCTCCAGCATCTCCGCATCCGTCAGCCGCGGCAGGAGGGTCACGCTGGACAAGCCGGCGTAGCACGACTTCTCGGGCGCGGTCGTCCGGATGCGCCACTCGAACCGATCCGCCGGCAGGCGGGCCGCCACCCGTGCGGCAAACTCGTGGTCGCGCTCCGTGTCCCCCAGCAGGAACATCCGGAAGCGGCCGGAGGGCGGCGCCCGGTGCGCCGGCGGCGTGAAATAGCCGCTCACGACCCCGTGCCGGATCGTGCGGATCCGTTCCGCCGGCACGTGTCGCGCCACGAACGGCCGCTGGCTCTCCGACATCAGCAGGACCTGGTCCGCGCGGGCGTAGCCGTCCGGCCGAAGCCAGACGGAGTCCCATCGCCGCGCGCTGCAATGCACGGTCACCACCACCCGCGCCCCCTGGCGCCGGTAGGGCTCGATGCGCCGGGGCGCGGCGAACTCCCCCCACAGGAAATGCACAGGATAGGGCGCCGCCCGGCGCGGCAGCCGGCGCAGAAACCGCGCCTCGTCCCACCCCGGCACCAGGGCGTTCCAGTACGAGCCGGAGTGCCGAATGCCCCAAGTACGCAACGCCGCGCCCAGGCGCCAGCTGGTGCGGGCCAGGCGGCGCCAGACCGGCACGATCTGGATCCTGTCGGCCTCCAGTTCCCGGGCCACCGGCCACATGCCCGAATGCGGCGTGAATCCTTCCGGCGTGATCCCCACCATCCAGAGCGGGAAATCCGGTCTCACGGCCCTCTCCGCACCGCCGCCGCGATCAGCTGCCGCCAGCCGCGGACATCCCCCGGCGCCAGCCGCAGCATTTGGCCGGCAAACCAGGCCGCCTTGCCGTACTCCCGCCGCGCCCGCCAATGGTAGGCATTCTCCTCGGCGGCGCCGAACGCAATCTCCCGCAACCGCCCAGATGTGACCCGGCCGCCCCAGCGCTCCGGGTTCACCCAGGCATCCCGGTGCGACAGGTAGTCGCGCGGCGCGGCCTGCCAGTTCCGGCCCCCGTGGCTCAGGCTGTCGCCGGCCAGGCGATAGGCGGTCAGACACTCCGCGACCATCCCGAACCGGGTGGCCACCGCCGCCCGCAGCAGCCAGTCGTAGTCCTCCCGGCCCCGCAGAGCCAGATGCTCGTCGAAGAAGCCCACTTGCGCGCACACCGCTTTCCGGACCAGCACCGAACTGATGCTGACCCAGCAATGCTCCAGCAGCGGCAACAGGCAATCACCGGCCAGGGGCGGCCGGCCGGCGTGGCGCTCGTGCAGTTCGCGGCCGGCCTCGTCAATGACGAGGCATTGCGTATGCACCAGGCCGGTTTCCGGCTGCGTCGCCAGGCAGGCGACCTGCCGCTCCAGCTTGGCCGGGCGCCACAGATCGTCCGCATCCAGAAAGGCGATGAATTCCCCCTGCGCCAGTCGCAGCCCTGCGTTGCGGGGCACCGCCGGCCGGCCGCTGTTTTCCGTCCGCCGGCTGAAGCGGATTCGCGGATCCTTCACGGCCGCAATCCGCTCCGCGCTGTCATCCGTGGAGGCATCATCCACGATGATCAATTCAAAGCGCCGATGGGTCTGGGCCAGGACGCTTTGCACGCAGGCCTCGACATGCCGGGCCTTGTTGTACACCCCGACGATCACGCTGACCAAGGGCTCGTTCATCCGGCCCGTACTCTAGCCGTCACGCACTGGACATGCAATCGGCGAAAACGCCGGCCCCGCCCGTCGCCCACGTTGTTTTCTTGACCCCGGCGGATGAATCCCCCACCATGCGCGAAACGGTTTACCCCGCGCCGGCGACGGCCGGCTCCCTTTCAACCAGGAGCAGCACCATGAGCCCCAATTCCAAGCCCCACCCCCCCGCCTTCCCCGTATCCTGCAATGGAGACCAGGCCCGCTCCGTCGAGGCCATCAAGTGCAGCTACCTCAGCCACCTCAAGTACTCCCTGGCCAAAGACGAGTTCTCCGCCACCGACCATGACCGTTATTACGCCCTCGCCCTCGCCATCCGCGACCGCCTCGTCGACGGCTGGATCCGCACCTCCGTCACCTATCACAAGACCGGCGCCAAACGCGCCTATTACCTCTCCATGGAGTACCTCATCGGCCGCGCCATGGGCAACAACGTCATCAACCTCCAGCTCGACGACGCCGTCACCCAGGCCATGGCCGACCTCGGCCTCTCCTGGGATTTCCTCCGCGACCTTGAACGCGACGCCGGGCTCGGCAACGGCGGCCTCGGCCGGCTCGCCGCCTGCTTCCTCGACTCTCTCGCCACCCTCCAACTGCCGGGCTACGGCTACGGCGTCCGCTACGACTACGGCATCTTCCGCCAGGCCATCAAGAACGGCTACCAGGTCGAGGAACCCGACAACTGGCTCCGCTTCGGCAACCCCTGGGAGATCGAACGCCCCGAATCCCAGTTCGAAGTTCATTTCGGGGGCCGCGTCGACATGGAGGAAAAAAACGGCCGCCTCTTCGCCCGCTGGGTCGACTACGAGACCGTCCTCGGCATCCCCTACGACATCCCCATCCCCGGCTACGGCAACCGCACCGTCAACAACCTGCGCCTGTGGGAGGCCAAGTCCACCGAGGACTTCAACCTCACCTTCTTCAACAACGGCGAATACATGAAGGCCTACGAGGCCAAGACGCTCACCGAAAACATCACCAAGGTCCTCTATCCCAACGACAACATCGAACAGGGCCGCGAGCTGCGCTTCAAGCAGCAGTATTTCTTCGTCGCCTGCTCGCTGCACGACATCGTCCGCCGCTTCCAGGCCGACGGCAACGAAATCCACGCCTTCCCCGACAAGGTCGCCATCCAGCTCAACGACACCCATCCGGCGCTGGCCATCGCCGAGCTCATGCGCATCCTCCTCGACGACGAAAAGCTCGAGTGGGACGACGCCTGGTCCATCGTCACCCGCACCTTCGGCTACACCAACCACACCCTCATGCCCGAGGCTCTCGAGCGCTGGCCGGTCGCCCTCTTCGAGTCCATCCTGCCCCGCCACCTCCAGATCGTCTACGAAATCAACCGGCGCTTCCTGCGCGAAATCGCCACCCGCTTCCCCGGAGACCACGATCGCATCGCCCGCATGTCGCTCATCCAGGAATCCCCTTTCCGCGAAGTCCGCATGGCCTACCTCGCCGTCGTCGGCTCCCACTCCGTCAACGGCGTGGCCGCGTTGCATTCCAAGCTCCTCGAATCCACCCTCTTCAAGGACTTCTACGAGCTGTGGCCCGAACGCTTCAACAACAAAACCAACGGCATCACCCCCCGCCGCTGGCTCCTCAAGGCCAATCCCGGCCTCGCCGACCTCGTCACCGAAAAGATCGGCGCCGGCTGGGTCACCGACCTCGCGCAGCTCAAGAAACTCGAGGCGTTCGCCGGCGACCGGGACTTCCAGAAGCGCGTCATGGCCGTCAAGCGCGAGAACAAGACCCGCCTCGCCGACCTGATCCGGCGCGAACTGGGCGTGAAGGTCAATGTCGACTCCCTCTTCGACGTCCAGGTCAAGCGCATGCACGAATACAAGCGCCAACTCCTCAACGTTCTCGACATCATCCACCAGTATTTCGAGCTCAAGTCCAATCCGCAGGCGCACTTCACGCCCCGCACCTACGTCTTCGCCGGCAAGGCTGCCCCGGGCTACTTCCTCGCCAAGCTCGTCATCAAGCTCATCAACGACGTCGCGGCCGTCGTCAACCACGACCCCGCGATGAAAAACCGCATGAACGTCGCCTTCCTCCCCGACTACCGCGTCTCCCTCGCCGAACGCATCATCCCCGCCGCCGATCTCTCCGAGCAGATCTCCACCGCCGGCACCGAGGCCAGCGGCACCGGCAACATGAAGTTCCAGCTCAACGGCGCCCTCACCGTCGGCACCCTCGACGGTGCCAACGTCGAAATCCGCCAGGAAGTCGGCGCTGAGAACTTCTTCCTCTTCGGCAAGACCGTCGAGGAGGTCGAAGCCCTCCGCCGCGCCGGCTACAATCCCTGGGACATCTACCACGCCAATCCCGCCGTCCGCCGCGTCCTCGACGCCATCAAGAACAACTTCTTCAACCTCGACCAGCCCGGCCTTTACCAGCCCGTCTGGGACACCTTGCTGACGCACGGCGACTACTATCTCATTCTCGCCGAATTCGACGCCTACGTCGAATGCCAGGCCCAAGTCGCGCAGACCTTCGAGGACCCCGAACGCTGGGCGCGCATGTGCATCCTCAACATCGCCAACTCCGGCAAGTTCAGCACCGACCGCACCATCGCCCAGTACGCCAGCGAAATCTGGGACATCCACCCCACCCCCGTCAACGGGAACTAGGCATCCGGGTTCAGGGTTCGGGGTTCCGGATTTTGATTTATCCGGCTGTTCCCTGAACCCTGAACTCCGACTCCTGAACCCTGAAAGGCGCTTGTCATTCCCCCGTTTTGCCGTATCATCCCGCCCCGAATATGCAATCCGTCACGACATTTCCCTGCGACGTTTTTCGCGACCCTCTCGGCCGCTACCGCGCCTGACGCGCGCGCCCGGCTGCCGTTCCCCTGCCGCGCCCTGCGGCTCTCTCCCTGAACCCTGTTCCCTGGATCATGAAAACTGTCCCCCATATCCGCAACATCGCCATCATCGCCCACGTCGACCACGGCAAAACCACGCTCGTCGACGCCATCCTGCGCCAGCTCCACGTCGCCGAAGGCGAAGCCGCCGCCCAGGACTGCCTCCTCGACAGCAATGACCTTGAGCGCGAGCGCGGCATCACCATCCTCGCCAAGAACGTCTCCGTCCGCCACGCCGGCGTGAAGATCAACGTCATCGACACCCCCGGCCACGCCGACTTCGGCGGTCAGGTCGAGCGCGTCCTCAACATGGCCGACGGCGTCCTGCTCCTCGTCGATGCCGCCGAAGGCCCCATGCCCCAGACCCGCTTCGTCCTCAACAAGGCCCTCCAGCTCGGCCTCAAGCCCATCGTCGTCCTCAACAAGATTGACAAGCCGGCCGAACGCCACAACGAGGTCCTCAACGAGATCTTCGACCTGTTCGTCGAACTCGGCGCGTCCCACGACCAGCTCGATTTCCCCGTCCTCTACGCCGCCGGCCGCGACGGCTGGGCCGTCCGCGATCCGCAAAAGGACCCGCGCGATTCCATCGTGCCCCTGCTCGACGCCATCGTCGAACACATCCCCGCGCCGAAGCTGGACGACGGCCCCGTCCAGATGCAGGTCACCACGCTCGACTACTCCGACTACACCGGCCGCATCGGCATCGGCCGCGTCCGCCGCGGCGTGCTGGATGCCGCCCAGCCCCTCGCACTCGTCAAGCAGGACCGCAGTGTCCTCCCCTGCAAGGTCCGCGCCCTCTACACCTTCGAGGGCCTCGGCCGGAAGGAAGCCGCCACCGTCGAGTGCGGCGACCTCTGCGCCGTCCACGGCGTCGAAGGCGTGGACATCGGCGACACCCTGACGCCCGTCGAATTCCCCGAGCCGCTCGCGCCCATCACGCTCGATGCGCCGACCATCTCGATGACCTTCCGCATCAACGACTCCCCCGGTTTCGGCTCCTCCGGCAAGTACCTCACCTCCCGCCACATCCGCGAACGCCTCTACCGCGAAAGCCAGAAGGACGTCGCCCTCACCTTCGAGGAGGTCGGCGAAGGCTCCTTCAAGGTCAGCGGCCGCGGCGTGCTCCATCTCGCCGTCCTCATCGAGAACATGCGCCGCGAAGGCTACGAGCTCACCATCTCCCGCCCCCGCGTCATTGTCCGGACGATCAACGGCGTCCGCCACGAACCCGTCGAAACCCTCGTGGTCGATACCCCCGACGCCACCACCGGGCCCGTCATCGAGAACGTCGGCCGGCGCCAGGGCCTCATGCAGCGCATGCACACCGCCGGCGGCCGCACCGTCCTCGAATTCGTCATCCCCACCCGCGGCCTCATCGGCCTGCGCACCAAGCTCGTCACCGCCACCAGCGGCGAAGCCATCATCAACCACCGCTTCCTGCGCTACGAACACATGCGCGACGACATCCCCCAGCGCCTTAACGGCGTCCTCATCAGCATGGAGGCGGGCAAGGCCAACCTGTACGCCCTCGACGGCCTCCAGGACCGCGGCATCTTCTTTGTCGACCCCGGCGACTGGTGCTACGAAGGCCAGGTCGTCGGCGAACACTGCAAGGACAACGACCTCGTCGTCAACATCCAGCGCGCCAAGAAGCTCACCAACATCCGCGCCGCCGGCGCGGACCGCAAGCTCTTCGCCGCCCCCGCCACCCGGCTCTCCCTCGAGGAGGCGCTCGAGTACATCAACGACGACGAACTCGTCGAGGCCACCCCCGTAGTCGTCCGCCTGCGCAAATACTTCCTCAACGAAATCGAGCGCAGGCGCCGCCGCGACCACGACTGGACCCAGGCCGTATAACCCGGAGGGGCAGCCTCCGCCCCCGACCGCTTGTTTTCATGGCCGCGATTCTCCCCTGCGCGATTTTTCCACACCATGGAAAACTTATTTCCACGGTGTGGAAAACGTCAGGCGCGGGCCAGGCGGCCGTCGTGCATCGCCCAGTGGACGGTCCCGCAGGGGACCCATTCCGGATTGTGCGTGACCAGCAGGATGGACGTCCCCGCGCGGTTCAGCTCCCGAAAGAGCTCCATGATGCGTGCGGCGCATTCCGGATCAAGGTTGCCGGTCGGCTCGTCCGCCAGTAGCAGCTGCGGCGGCAGGGCCAGCGCCCGCGCGATGGCCACCCGCTGCATCTCGCCCGCGGAGAGCAGGCGCGCGGGCCGGGCAGCCTTGTCCGCCAGCCCCACCCGCGCCAGCGCGGCCGCGGCCAGCTTCCGCGCCGCGCGCGGATCGTGCTCCAGGTAGCGGAAGCGGAACCGCACGTTGTCCAGCGCGCTGCGGTGCGACAACAGGCAGAATTTCTGGAACACCATCCCGACGCCGTGCTTGCGGAGGTCCGCCACCTCCGCCTCGCCCAGGCCCGAGACTTCGCGCCCCCCGAACCAGACCCGGCCGGCATCGGCCGGCTGCAGCAGCCCCGCCACCATCAACAACGTGGTCTTGCCCGAGCCGGACGGGCCTGTGATCACGCCGAATTCCCCGGCCCCCAGCGCCAGCGAAACGCCGCGCAGCACCTCGACGGCGGCGGCCGGACCGCCAAACGCCTTGCGCACGTCCTCCAGCCGCAACCGCTCCTGGCCCGCCCCGGCCATCAGATCGGCTCACTCCGGAAGACCCCGCGGCAGGTCTGCGCGTGGCACAACGCCAGCGCAAAGGCGTCAGTGGCGTCCGGCGGCGGCGTCTCCGCCAGTCCGAGCATGGCCTTTGTCATCTTCGCCACCTGTTCCTTGGGCGCCGCCCCCCAGCCGGTCACGTTCTGCTTGGCGGTGCGCGGCGAATATTCGAACACCGGTACGCCCGCCGCCGCGCAGCAGGCGATCGCCACCCCGCGGACCTCCCCCAGCACCATCGCGATTTTCGCGTTCTTGCAGAAAAAGCCGCCCTCCATCGCCGCCGCGTCGGGCCGGTGTGCGGCAATCACCGCATCGAGCCGCGCGCGGATGGCCTTGAGGCATTCGGAGTGCGGCGCCGCCGCCGGCAGCTTCACGACCTCCCAGTGCCGGGCCGCCTGGCGCGCGCCCTGCTGTTCGATCACCGCCAGCCCCGTGCCCCGCAGCGACGCGTCAATGCCCAGCACCTTCATGGTCTTAAGATAGCAGTTGCTCCCGCCCGCGTCCATCCGCGCCCGCCCCCCAAAAAACCAAAGCCCCGCGGAGGAACCGCGGGGCCGTGGCGCGTAAATGCTGCCGGATCAGCCTTCGATGGCCTCGTCGGCGATGTCGCCGTTCATGTAGACGTTCTGCACGTCCTCCAGTTCCTCGATCGCCTCGACAAGCTTCATCAGGGCCGCCGCATGGCCCTTGTCGGCCACCGGCGTCCAGGCCGTCGGGACAAAATTGACGCCGGAGTCCTCCGACACCTTGTACCCGGCCTTCGTGAGCTTCTCCGACACCTCGTTGTAGACGTTGGGCGCCGTCAGGATCTCGAACTGGGGACCTTCGTTGGTCACGTCGTCGGCGCCGGCGTCGAGGGCCAGCTCCATCAGCTGATCCTCGTTGACGCCCTCGGCGTCCACGAGGATCTGCCCGCGCCGCTGGAAGTTCCGCAGGACCTGGTTCGAACCCGCCAGGGTCGCGTTGTGCCGCTGCAGGAGATGACGCACCTCGGCCACGGAGCGGTTGCGGTTGTCCGAGAGGCACTGGATGATCAGCCCCACGCCGCCGGGGGCGTAGCTTTCAAAAAGAATCTCCTCGATGGCCGCGCTCTGGAGCGCGCCGGTGCCCTTTTTGATGGCGCGGTCGATGTTGTCGGCCGGCATGTTCACGGCCTTGCACTTGGACAGGATCGTGCGCAGCGTGATGTTCGACGCCGGATCCCCGCCGCTGTTCTTGGCCGAAATCGTCAGCTCCTTGGCCAGCTTGCTGAAGATCTTGCCGCGCTTGGCGTCCGCCGCGCCCTTCTTGTGCTTGATCGTCGACCACTTGCTGTGTCCGCTCATGACCTGCTCCTGTCTGGCCGCGCCCCGGCCCGCCTATTCCTCCGCCTCGGCCTGTTTGTTCTTCGCGGCCTCGGCGACGATCTTCTGCGCCACGTTCGACGGCACGATCTCGTAGCGGTTGAAACTCATCTCGAACGAGCCCCGCCCGCCCGTCATCGAGCGCAGCTCCGAGGAGTACTTGAATACCTCGGCCTGCGGCACCTCGGCCACGATCACCTGCATGCCGTCCTCCGACTCCATGCCCATGATGCGTCCGCGCCGGTGGTTCAGGTCGCCTGTGCAGTCGCCCATGAATTCGCCCGGGATCGTCACGCGGATGTTCATGATCGGCTCGAGCAGGACCGGCCGGGCCTTGCTCATGCCGTCCTTGAACGCCGTGCGCGCGGCGATCTTGAACGCGATTTCCGAACTGTCCACGTCGTGCGAGCTGCCGTCGTAGA
>CAYMTY010000009.1:0-94978 GCA_964393515.1 uncultured Verrucomicrobiota bacterium | reverse complement strand
GACGCCGCTTCTTGGTTCGCCTCGTGTGGCTATACTATATAGTAATACGCTCTAACAGATAGGGCGAACCCTCCGGGTGAGCCGCAGGCCTTCACCCTGCACCTAATCGCAGATGCGCCCCCGCCGCGCCGGGCGCGGTTTTTTCGGTTGCGTCCCCCGGGCCAATTGTGGTTTATGAATTCAACCACATATTAACGGGTGCCTGGAATCAGGAGGAACGGACTGTTTCCGGCATCCCTGCTTGGGAAGCAAGGAGCGTAGCATGCGCGACAGGCCTGTTCATGGCGGCAGGTTCTGGCTGGTGGGCTTATCCGTTCAAGCCCTTCTGCTGGCCGGAACAATCTTTCTGGGGGCAGCGGGCATCAGCCGGGGGGAATCCTATTACGGATTGCCGGTGGCCAAGACAGTCAGCGGCTACAAGCTGGTGGACATCCGCCCCGTGCTCTCCAAGCTGCGGCCGGTGAATTACCGGGCCCGCGATGCATTCAGCGTGGTGGGCGCCGCAACTCCGTTGTGCAATGTCTCCATCGGCGGCTGGAAGCCGCTTGCGCTCAACGCGATCCAGATCAACTACACCGGGGGGCGCAATGTCCCGGCCGGCAGCCAGTTTTTTTACTTCCTGCCGCAGGTCCGCAGCTCCATGTATGTCGTGGGCGGCCTCTATTACGCCAACGGGGCCTGGTATGGCGCTCATATCGGCGCCTCGCGCGAAAGCGAGTTCGGTCATTTGTGGGATTTGCGCGATGGCAACTATTCCTCTCCCGGCTGGTGGTTCGAGGGCTGGTGTCTCCCCTGGTCCAAGACGTACCCGACGGTGGTGGTGATGATGGACTATTACGGTACCGTGCTGACGTACGGGGTCGTGATCAATCCGCTGGCCACCGAAACCTATCCGGCGGCCCCGGCTAGCAAGTACGAGCTGGTCCAGAAGAACGCCACGTGGACGGAGGCCAAGGCGGATGCGGCGGCGCGCGGCGGGCACCTGGCGACCATCACCAGCCCGGCGGAATGGAACAACATCCTGAAGCAACTCGGCGACACCTTGACGGGTAAAAGCGTTTGGCTCGGCGCCAGCGATGCCCAGACGGAAGGGAGCTGGCAATGGGTGACCGGCGAGAAATGGGGCTACAGCCGCTGGGCGACGGGGCAGCCCAACAATGTCGGGAAGGCCCAGCATTACCTGCAACTGATGAACACCACGGGTGCGGCCTGCCTCTGGGACGATCAAAGCCTGGTGCGCATGCCGTACTACCTGCTGGAACGGCCGGCCGCGGCCCCCGCGACCCAGGTGCCGGACCACACCTACATTCTGATCCAGAAGAACGCCACGTGGACGGAGGCCAAGGCGGATGCGGAGGCGCGCGGCGGGTATCTGGCGACCATCACCTCCGCCGGGGAATGGAGCAACATCGAAAAGCAGCTGGGCAACTCCCTGCTGAACAAGGGGATTTGGCTGGGGGGGAGCGATGCCCAGACGGAGGGGAACTGGAAGTGGCTCACGGGCGAGGCGTGGAGTTATGCCCGGTGGGGCGCGGGCCAACCCAACAACATTGACGGGGTCCAGGATTATCTCCAGTTGTGGAGCGTGTCGGGAACGGCCTACCAGTGGGATGACCAGCACAATGTGCCGATGGCGTATTACTTGCTGGAACGCTCGGGCCGGCCGGCGATTTCGCTGGGTGCCGCGTCCGCCGGTTTCCCCGCGGCAGGCGGGCAGCAGTCTCTGGCCGTGAGCGCCAACGTGCCCTGGTCCGCCCAGAGCCAGGCCGCCTGGATTTCCATCAAATCCGGCGCCGCCGGAATGGACAATGGGACCGTGGTCTACCAGGCGGCGGTCAATGACGGGGCGGCGCGCTCCGGGAAGATCACCATCGCCGGACATGGGCAGGCGTGCACCCTGGCCGTCCAGCAGGCGGCGGCTCAACTGCAGGTCGGCCCGGCCCAGACGTTGGTTCCGCGAACGGGCGCCAACGCATTGGACTTGACGGTTTCGGCGAATGTTCCGTGGACCGCTGCGGCGAGCGGATCTTGGATTACTTTCCCGGCCGGGGCGGCTGGGACCGGAGATGGCACCCTCCGCTGCCGGGTGGCCGCCAATACGGGCGGCCTGCGGACGGGAACCATCACCGTGTCCGTTGGCGCGCTCCAGCGGACCGTGCAGATATACCAGTGGCCCCAGCGGACGGGGACGGGGCGGGCGGTCGAGGGGGATTTCGACGGCGACGGGAAGGCCGATTTGGCCTTGTTCCGGCGGGCGGCGGGTATCTGGGATTTGGTCTTTTCCCGGGGCGGGCAATGGGCCTTGCCATGGGGGTGGCATGCGGTCGTAGCGGCACCGGCGGACTATGACGGCGACGGCGTCGTGGATGTTGCGGTGTATCATCCGGCGGGCGGCACCTGGTGTATTTTCCAGTCGACCGGGGGCAGCCGGACGGAATCCTTCGGCTGGAGCGCGACCATCCCGCTGCCGGGCGACTACGACGGGGACGGGCGGGCGGACCTGGCGGTCTTCCACCAGGCCGCCGCGCGGTGGTACTTCCGATACAGCCGCGGCGGGCCGGATGCCAGCGTGGGCTTCGGCTGGTCCGCCGTGATTCCCGTGCCGGCGGACTACGACGGCGACGGCGTGCTTGATCTCGCCGTGTACCATCCGGCGGGCGGCCGCTGGTACTACTGCGAATCCGCCAGCGGAGATGTGGTGGAGGCGGCCTGGAGCCGGGCCGCGGCGGTCCCGGTGCCGGCGGACTACGACGGCGACGGCGCGGCGGACCTCGCCGTGTTCGACCGGAAGACGGCCACGTGGCACATCCGGTACAGCGGGGGCGGAGATCGGACGGCGGCCTTCGGCTGGGCGGCGGTCCTGCCCATTCCCGCGGACTATGACGGGGACGGGAAGGCGGATCTTGCGGTCTACCACCCGGCCGGCGGGAACGCCTACATCGAGACGCGTCCCGGAGAGGCCCGGGCAGTGCCGGCGAATTCCTTGAATGCGACGCCGGTGCTCTCGTCGCCACGAATCCATTCATGGTTCCGTCTGCCATGATGCCCGGTGGCGGCCGCCAGGCTTCCCCCGGGTCTTGCGGGGGGCGCGCGCCTAGCGCTATTTCAGCAATGTTGTAGCTGCCAACCGTCGGATTTCAGGAGGGATCGGCTGTAGGCCCGCCCTCTGTGGCGGGCGCGATTTCCGCCGGACGCAGAGGTCCGGCCAACAACAGAACGCCGCTACAGGAAATCTGGAACGGCTCTAACCGGTAATCCGGCCCGGTGGCCGGCGGACGGTTCGGTCAACAGGCAAACCGCGGGTCATGGCTTTTGGTCAGCCGCCGGCTCCGCGCCGCCGCGGAGTCCGGGCGCCAGTTCCTGAATCAGCCCGGATTGGACGAAATACTCGTACAGATATTGCGCAATCCGCCGGTCGCCCGCTTCGGTCAAATGGATCCCGTCTTTCATGAAACCGGCCCGGAGCTGCTCCCGGGGCAGGTCGCGGAAACGGCTGTACAAATCGACCAGGTGCACATTCTCTTCGCGGGCCACGTCGCGCACCGCCTGGACGTAGGCTTCATGCAGGGGAACCAGTTTCGACAAATCATCCAGCCATCTTTGACCGATGCGCTGCGGTTCCTGGCCGGGGACATGGCCGGACGGGGCGGTCAGGAGCACGGGGATGATCGCGTGCTTCCGGGAAATGCGGATCATCTCCTGCAAGTTGGCCCGGAAGTCAGGCAGGGCCACGCGCTGCGGCGGGGGCGGGTCCCGGGCGAGGATAATCAGGCCCCGGTTGAGCAATTGCATGACGCGCGACCTGCGCGAAAGCCGTGTCAGCCAGGCATATTTGCGGACGTGCTTGTCTTCCGCCCCGAACGCGCGCCAATGGTCGTTCCAACCGTAGTAGATCGTGACAATGCGGGGCCGCATGGGCGCGACGTCGCGCCGGAGCTGCTGCAGCCCCTGGTAGGAACTCCAGCCCCCCACGCCGAGATTCAGGAAAGGGCCGGCGGGAGCGGTGAAATGCGCGGCGACGGCATCGCTGAAGAACCGGTCGTAGTGGCCGAATTGCGTGCATGAGCAGCCCATGAACACCATGACCGGAGGGGCGCCGGCCGCGGATCCGAGGCGCTCGGAATAGTCCTGGGTCACCCAGAAAAGATCCTGGTCGGCATGATAGTATTTGTCGATCGTGATCGGATCGGGCGCGCCGAACTGCACCTTGGGCGGGAAAAGGAGAAACTCGAACCCGGCCAGGCGCAAGGCCATCTCGGCCAGGATCAAGGTGCTGGCAATGGCCGCGATCATGAGCATGAAGCGCAGGGCGAGGGCTTTGGTTTTCATGTTTCCTGATCTGCCGAGAGAGGTTCGCAAGCCCGGAATTCTACACGAAGGGCGCGGAGGGGCAATTCCCAAAGGCAGGCCGGGTTGCGGGGGGGGCAATCGGCCCGGACGGCCCGACCAGCGCACCCGCAGCCTGGCCAGGCTTGCGGCGGGCGGGGAGAGCTGGTATTTTTCCTGTCATGGACAGCGGCCGGGACGCGCGCTGGACAACGAGGTGCGATATGCAAGCCAGCAAACCCTCTGGAGGGCGGTGGGCCGCGGGGGTTTTGTGCTGCCTGCTGGCGGGGGCCGGAACGGCCGCCCCGGGGCCAGAACCGGGATTGTCCCAATTGGTGTCGCGCACCGGCGCAACCTATGCGTTGGGCAAGAAACCGTATCCGGCGGGCCTGCGGGAGGAATGGATTCAAGAGGGGCGGGTTCTGGCGCGGGCTCCGGACGGATATTTCCGGCGCAGCAAAACGCTGAAAGGGGCGGCTGACAACCGGCAGTATCTGCCGCCGATCGGCAACCAGGGCTCCGAGGGCTCGTGCGTCCACTGGGCGGGTTCCTACTACACCAAGACCGCCAACATGAAGCGCCGGAATCCGGCGCTCAACGTCAGCGCCGCCAGCAACCAGTGTTCGCCGCGGTTCACCTATAATCTGACCAACGCCGGCGAGGACAACGGCGGCTGGGGCCATGAGCCGTTTGAAATCGCCATGCGCTATGGCCTCGCCTCGCTGGCGCAAAAGCCCTACGTGGCCGGACAATACTCGGCCCTGCCGACCATCGCGGACTTCATCGAGGGCCTGCACCGGCGCACGACCAATTATGTTTGGGTGTGGCAATGGAATCCCACCGCCGCCCAGATCAACGAACTCAAGGCGTGGCTCGATGCCGGCGGCGTGGCGGTCTGCGGCGTGTACGCGGAAAACACCTTTGACGCGTGGAACGCCAGCAAGCCGCCCTGGACCGGGCCGGCCTGCACGGAATACGATATCAATCACATGGTCACCGTGTGCGGCTACGGCCCCGGCTATTACCTGGTCGCCAACTCCTGGGGCACCTCCTTCGGCAGCAATGGCTACATTTACGTGAATGCCAGCTATTTCGAGAAGTATTTCAGCGACGTGATGTATCCGCTCGAGGGCTCCGTTGCGCCCGTGACCAGCTATGCCCGGTTCCAGGTCCAGCATGCGCGCCGCAGCGACATCCGCAGCCTGTGGTTCTCGGTCAACGGCACCACCGTCTGGAGCAATGCCCCTACGCCGAAGAGCGGCCCCAAGGGCACGGGTTCCTATTATGCCGACACCCGCGCCGGCTGGCAGGTGGCCGTGGACCTGTCCGCCGCCCCGTGGGGCGCTGCCAATGTCGTCACCGCCGGCTGCGTGGACCAGGTCAGCGCCACCCAGGGCACTATCACCAATTTCGCCGTCGTGCATAACGGCGCCACCTACATTTCCGGCAGTCCCCCGATGCCCATCCCGGACAACAACGGGGCGGGGGCGCTGGCCTCGGTTTCGTTCCAAATCGGCGGGGATTCCCTGGCGATCAGTCCGGCCAGCACCAACCTGCCGGCGGCGGCTTCGAACGGCTTGCGGATCGCCGTGGCTGGCAATGTCGCCTGGGCGGCCGCTCCGGGCGCCCATTCGGCTTGGGTGACGGTGGCCAGCGGATCCGGCAACGGCAATGGCACGGCGACCTACAACGTGGCCTCCAATACGGGCACCTCCGCGCGCACGGGCACGGTCGAGGTCACGGGCGGCGGAATCACCTGCACGCATACGGTCGTGCAGGCGGCGGCCGGGAGCGTGTTCACCCTGGGCGACGCCGTGGATGCCCCCGAATTGGGGTGGACCACCGCTGGCAGCGCCGACTGGAGCTATCAGTCGGCCACCACCCGGGACGGCTTGGATGCGGCGCAAAGCGGCCCCATCGGCCACAGCCAGCAGAGCCGGCTGCAGACCACCGTGACCGGCCCCGGCACCTTGACCTTCTGGTGGTGCGTCTCGTCGGAAAACCATTATGATTATCTGCGGTTCTTCCTGAATGGAGTGGAACAGAGCGGTGCCATCTCCGGAACCGCAACCTGGCAGCAGAAGACGGTTGCGGTTCCCGCCGGAACCCACACCCTCCAGTGGCGCTATACCAAGGACATCAGCGTTTCTGCGGGCAGCGATTGCGGTTGGGTGGATGAGGTGCGCTGGGCCCCCGGGGGGGGGGCGGGGCCGGCCCCGGCCGTGGATTTCGACGGGGATGCCGTGTCGGATCTCGGCGTGTTCCGGCCTGCGGACGGGAGGTGGAATTTCCTGTACAGCGGGGGCGGGAGCGGATCCGCGGCGTTCGGCTGGTCGGCGGTGCAACCGGTGCCGGCAGACTACGACGGCGACGGGCAGACCGACCTGGCCGTCTATCATCCCGCGAGCGGAAACTGGTATATCCGCCAGTCGTCCGGCGGCGACCGGACGGAGGCGTTCGGCTGGAGCGCGACCATCCCGCTGCCCGGCGACTACGACGGCGACGGCTTGGCGGACCTGGCGGTCTTCCACCGGCCCACGGCGCGGTGGTACTTCCGGTACAGCAGTGGCGGGCCGGACGCCAGCGTGGGCTTCGGCTGGTCGGCGGTGCTGCCGGTCCCCGCCGACTACGACGGCGACGGGGTGGTCGATCTCGCGGTCTATCATCCTGCCACCGGCAACTGGTACGTCCACGAAAGCGCCACCGGGGAAGTCGTCGCGAAGCAACTGGGCGGGGGCCGGGCGTTGCCGGTGCCGGCGGACTACGACGGCGACGGCGCGGCGGACGTCGCCGTCTTCACCCGCGCGACGGCGCAGTGGCAGGTCGCGTACAGCGGCGGCGGAAGTTTGGCGATGGCCTTCGGCTGGTCGGCGGTGCTGCCGGTGCCGGCGGACTACGACGGCGACGGTAAGGCGGATGTCGCCATCTACCATCCCGCCGGCGGCAAGTGGTACATCCGCCAGTCTTCCAACCTTGAGACCATCGTGGAGACACTCGGCGGGCCGGGTAAAAACCCCGTTTTGCTGAACAGTCTGATCCATTCCTGGTTCCAGTTGGACTGAAGTTTGCGGAGAAGGCCACGCAAAGGATGACGACATGAATCGATCATCGATTCGCCGGGGAGCCGTATGTTTTGGAATGGCCCTGTTGGCGGGAACACTCCGGACGTCGGCGGCAACCTGGTTCGTGGCCACCAACGGCAGCGATGCGGTCGGCACCGGGGCGATCGGCGCGCCGTTGCGGACGCTGAACTTCGCGCTGCAGCAGGCGACGTCCGGCGACGTGGTCGAGGTGCGGGGCGGGACCTACCGGGAAGCCGAGGAGGTGCGCTTCCGCCGGCCCGGCGTCACGATGCGCTCCTACGCCGGCGAATGGGCCGCGATCGCGGCGCCCGTGGACGACGAGGACGATTTCTCGGTCTGCGTCCTGATCGATCCCGATGCCGACGGCACGACCCTGTCGCGCCTGGAAATCTCCGGCGGCTACTACTACGGCGTCATGCTGCAAACCAAGTGGGATTGGGGCGATCCGGACGACCGCGCGGGCGCCGGCAACGTCGTTATCGAGGATTGTGTCATCCACGACACCGGGCGCGACGCCATCAAGATCACGCCCAACTGCGACGACGTGCTCATCCGGCGCTGCGAGATCTACAACACGGGGGTTGGCCCCGCGAACGCGTCGGCGGAGAACGCCGAGGGCATCGATTGCGTCAACGGCGACCGGATCATGGTCCGGGACTGCTCGATCCACGACGTCTTCTCGACGGGCATCTACCTGAAAGGCGGCTCCGCCGATTGCGTGGTGGAGCGGACGCGGGTCAGCCGTTGCGGCGGCGGCGGCATCCTGCTGGGATTCGACACCAGCCCCGAATATTTCGACGTGGCCGCAAATCCCCGCTACTACGAGAACGTCCGCGGGACGGTCCGCAACTGCCTCGTGCGCGAAACGGGCTGGGAGGGGATCGGGATGTACGCGGCATCCAACCCCGCCGTGTTCAATAACACGCTGGTCGACGTCTGCACCGGCAACGTCCATGCCGCCATTTACTTTGGACTCAGTTACCAGGATTGGGAACCGCATCCGGGCCGTCCCCCGTCCGTGAACGCGACGATCCTGAACAATCTGGTGGCGCAGCCGGCGGGCTTTTCCGACGAGACGTTCGAGATCCGCTACTCGAGCGATCTGGGCGGGATGAGCGCGCTGTCCGGCTGGCCGGCGATGGACCACAACGGGTATTTCATCGCCGCCGGCGGCGTGCCCCGTTTCACGGACCGGCGCCCCGGATCGCTCCTCGAGGAAGGCACGTTGGCGCAATGGCGGGCGCACGCGGGCACCGACGCGCAGAGCCGGACGAACGACCCGCTGTTTGCGGACGAGGCCGACGGCGCGCTCTGGGTCGCCAGCCCCTACGTCGACCGCGGCACCAACTTCGCGTGGATGGCGGGGGCCGCGGATCTGGTCGGCAACCCGCGCCTCCAAGGGGGCGCGGTGGACGTGGGCGCCCGGGAATCGACGTCGGCCGGCGCGAACAGCCTGGTGATCGGCCACGCCGCCCTCGCCAGCGCCACGAACGTGCCGGCGGACCTGCGGGCGAAGATCGTCCAGCTGCGCTGGTTTTTCACCCATGCCTCCGTCGGCGGGAACCTCGTCACCGGCCTGAACGTCCTGTGGGAGTCCGACCCCGTCCGGTTTCCGATCCAGATCTACGATTACGACGGCGACAACGGCGACGGCGCCTATCACGGCGGGGTGGCCACGGAGGGCTCGGAGGGCGGTGCCGACTACCGCGCGTCCGCCAGCCCCGCCGGCACGTCCGGCGGCTTCGTCTACGAATGCCAGCGGGGCAATCCCGATTGGCGGAACAAGATGACCTGCTTCAGCAATTCAATCGTCCAATCCGGCTGGCGTTATCCCAAGGCCAACGTGGTCTTGGACAAGCTATGCTGGATCGATCCCGACGCCGATCCGGCCGTCTACTGCGCCCGGATGGCCGCGTTGGAGTCCCGTTTTCCGCAGACGTTGTTCGTCTATATGACCATGCCGCTGACCACCGAGACCGCGGGATCGGAAAACGACCAGCGGAATGCGTTCAACCGCCACGTGCGGACCTATTGCCGGACCGCCGGCAAGTGGTTGCTGGACCTGGCCGACATCGAAGCGTGGACGGAGGCGGGCGCGGAGCAGAAATACGTTTCGGGCGGAGTGACCAACCAGCGCATGGTGGCCGCCTACGCCGTGGATGCCGGCGGCTTCGATTTCCATCTCAACGCGACCGGGCGCCGGCGGGCGGCGCTCGGTTGGTACGCCTTGGCGCGGGCCCTGTTCGAGGTCGATCGCGATTCCGACGGCGCGTGCGACGGAGATGAACTCCTCGCCGGCACGTGCCCGACGAATGCCTTGGAAACGGTGGCCGACTTGGCGATTGCGCCCTCGCTCCGCACCCATTCCCGCGCGGCGGCGGCCGGGCAGACGATCGCGGTGACGGCCAACGTCGCCTGGGCGGCGGCGACGAACGTGCCGTGGCTTTCGATCACCGCGGGCGACGCGGGCACGGGCAACGGCACGGTGACCTACGCCGTGGCGGGAAACGCCGGGGGTTTCCGCTCCGGAAGGATCACGATATCCGGCGGCGGCATCGTCCGCACCTGCACGGTGAACCAGCTGTCCGCGCTTCCCATGCCGGACGTGCCGTCGGATTTCGACGGCGACGGCGCGGCGGACGTCGCGACTTTCCAGGCGGCGGGCGGACGGTGGAACTTCCTGTACGGCGCGGGCGGGAGCGGATCCGCGGCGTTCGGCTGGTCGGCGGTGAAGCCGGTGCCGGCAGACTACGACGGCGACGGGCAGACCGACCTGGCCGTCTATCATCCCGCCAGCGGCAACTGGTATGTTCGGCCATCCGGCGGCGGCGCCGATCGCGTGGAGGCGTTCGGCTGGAGCGCGACCATTCCGCTGCCGGGCGACTACGACGGCGACGGCTTGGCGGACCTGGCGGTTTTCCACCGGGCCACGGCGCGGTGGTACTTCCGGTACAGCGCCGGCGGACCGGACGCCGGCGTGGCCTACGGCTGGTCGGCGGTGCTACCGGTGCCGGCGGATTATGACGGCGACGGAGTGGTCGACCTTGCGGTCTACCATCCCGCCAGCGGCACCTGGTACGTCCACGAAAGCTCCAGCGGAGAAGTCGTCGCGAAGCAACTGGGCGGGGGCAAGGCGCTGCCGGTGCCGGCAGACTACGACGGCGACGGCGCGGCAGACGTCGCCGTTTTCACCCGCGCGACGGCGCGGTGGCAAGTCGCGTACAGCGGCGGCGGAAGTTTGGCGATGGCCTTCGGCTGGTCGGCGGTGCTGCCGGTCCCCGCCGACTACGACGGCGACGGCGCGGCGGACCTCGCCGTCTACCATCCCGCCGGCGGCAAATGGTACGTCCGCCAGTCCTCGGATCTGGCGACCGCCGTGAAGACGCTCGGCGGGCCGGGTCAGAATCCCGTCCTGCGGAATTCCCTGATCCATTCCTGGTTCAAGCTGCTCTGACAAAAGCGACGATGAAAAGCGCACCGTGGTTATGGCTGTGGTTGACGGCCCTGTTGCCGGGCGGCGGGAGTGCGTGGGCCGCCGATCCTTGGCCGGCCGAAGCCAACGTCGCGGCGGTCCACTTGACCGGCATCGATTCCGGCCTGGATGCGGTCAACTGGAGCGGCGCCAGCTGGAACCCCGAAACGCGCACGCTGTGGCTCGCCTGCAACAGCGGTTATTTCTGGGCGCTGGTGGAGGACGGCGCCGGCGGCTTTCAAGTCGCCACCAATGGGGCGGGGACCCCGGCCAAATGGTCGCCCGGGGGCGATCTCGAAGCCATCTGCCAGGCCGACTTCAGCCAAGACCTCGTCTATCTGATGGATGAAGACGGCTGGATCCGCGAATACGACGTTTCGCAATTTGGGGTGGTCAACGAGACCCGGAGCTGGGACGTCCGGGCCCATTGCCCCGAAGCGGGCGGAGCCTCCGGCGGCGAAGGCCTCGCATTCATTCCCGACGAGTGGCTCCAACGGCAGGCCTTCCGGGAGGCGGACGGGACGCTCTACGCCAGCACCCATGGCATGGGCGGCCTGATGTTCGTGGGCTACCAGGCCGACGGCTGCGTCTACGCCTTCGACCTGGACCGCGGCACCGGTTCCACCACCTTTGTCGGCCGCTATAAGACCGGCTGGGCCGAAACCGCCGGTCTGGAATTCGACCGCGCCACCGGCAAGCTCTATATCTGGCACAACGTCGGCAGCAACGTTCTTGAAGTGACCGAGCTGAACTCCGAGATCGATGGTCCGGATCGGCGCTTGTGGCCGCTGGCCGAATATGTTGGCCCTCGCACCGGAAATCTGGAAGGCTTTGCCTTGGCGCCTGCGACCGCCGCCCAGGCGGACGGGGGATGCATCGTCACGGATGACGACAATTTCAACCAAGAGGCGGTCCTGTGGTATCGCCAGTTCCAGCCGTCCGACGATGCGGACGCGGATGGCTTGTCCGATGGCTGGGAGCTCTGGTCCTACGGAACCACCACCCAGGCCGTGGGTCCCCTGGATTTTGCCGTGGCCCCCACCAGCCGCGTCCATTCCGCAGCGGCGGCCGCCGGTCAGTCGATTGCCGTCACCGCGGTTCTTCCGTGGACGTCGGCGACCCACGTGCCATGGCTTCGGATCACGTCGGGGGACTCGGGGACGACCCACGGCACGGTGACCTACGGCGTGGAGGCCAACGCCGGGGCCTTCCGCTCCGGGACCATCACGGTTTCCGGCGGCGGGATCGACCATGTCTTCACTGTGGACCAAGCGGCCCGCAACGTGTCAAGGGAGAGCGATTTCGACGGCGACGGCGCGGCGGATGCCACGGTCTTCCAGCCGGCGGGCGGAAGATGGAATTTCCTGTACAGCGGGGGAGCAACCGGCACGACAGCGTACGGGTGGTCGGCGGTGCAACCGGTGCCGGCAGACTACGACGGCGACGGGCAGACCGACCTGGCCGTCTATCATCCCGCGAGCGGAAACTGGTACATCCGCCAGTCGTCCGGCGGCGACCGGACGGAGGCGTTCGGGTGGAGCGCAACCATCCCGCTGCCGGGCGACTACGACGGCGACGGCTTGGCGGATCTGGCGGTCTTCCACCGGCCCACGGCGCGGTGGTACTTCCGGTACAGCACGGGCGGGCCGGATGCCGGCGTGGCGTTCGGCTGGTCCGCCGTGATTCCCGTGCCGGCGGACTACGATGGGGATGGGGTGGTCGATCTCGCGGTGTATCATCCCGCCAGCGGCACCTGGTACGTCCACGAAAGCTCCAGCGGAGAAGTCGTCGCGAAGCAACTGGGCGGGGGCAAGGCGCTGCCGGTGCCGGCAGACTACGACGGCGACGGCGCGGCAGACGTCGCCGTTTTCACCCGCGCGACGGCGCGGTGGCAAGTCGCGTACAGCGGCGGCGGAAGTTTAGCGATGGCCTTCGGCTGGTCGGCGGTGCTGCCGGTGCCGGCGGATTACGACGGCGACGGCACGGCCGACCTCGCCATCTATCATCCCGCTGGCGGCAAGTGGTATATCCGCCAGTCCTCGGATCTGGCGACCGTCGTGAAGACGCTCGGCGGACCGGGTCAGAATCCCGTCCTGCGGAATTCCCTGATCCATTCCTGGTTCCGGTTGCCCTGAACGGGCCCTGCGGCGATCTGGACCTTTTCCGCCGGGCGCGTTGCCACGGGGATGGGAAAGGGGTACACTGGATATATGAAGATCCCTCGGTCAGGCGAGTGGATTCATCTGCGCGTCCTGGGGGGGGCGGTGCGCCGCGCCGCCTGGTGGTGGCTCGGTTTGCCTTTGCTTCTGGCTCTTCCCGGCCTTGGCTTTGCGGCCCGCCCGTGGCCCGATGCGAGCCTGCGCATCGTGCCGTTTGCCGACCAGCTGCCGGGCGGCCTGAACGCGACCCAGCGGTGGTTCGCGGCGACGAAATTCGCCGGCACCCAGAAGATGCGGCGGTCCGAAATCCGCGCTCTGCGGACCTATAACACGAATTTCCTCTGCCTGCACTACCAGCTCGCGGTGGGGGCGGGGCCGGCCGCGTTCATCGTCGGCGACGCGTGGGGCTCTGACTGGGACTACGTCAACGTGCAATCCAACTGGTTCCTCCGGAACGCGAGCGGCCAGCGCATCCACCAGACGCAGTGGAACTGGGACGTGATGGACGTGCGCTATACGAACGGCGGGGCGGTTTCCGGCTTTCCCGCCTATTGGATCAGCAACTGCCTCGCCCGCGTCGCGGCGGCCGAAAGCGACGGGGTCTTCGCCGACAGCTACACGCCGGACGGCTACGGGTTCGGCCAAAGCAGCCCGGCTCATCCGTGGCTGGACGACGTGGATGGATGCCTGGCGAACTGGGTGCCGAACCTCGTGCGTTTCGGGCGCGCGGCGCGCGCGGCGCTGGCCTCCAACGACTTCGTCTTCCTGCCGAACCTCGGCGCGCTCATCACCGGGTGGTTGGACATGGACTATGGAGTCGGCAACGGCGGCATGATCGAGTGCTTCGCATTCTTCGGCCCGGGGGACTATTTCGACGTCGCCGACTGGCGGTTGCAGATGGACCGGGCGCTGGCGCTGGTCCGGAGCAACAAGATCGTGATCTGCCAGTCCTATCCGGAAGCCGGCAACGCGCGGGAGCGGATGTTCGCCACGGCGAGCTACCTGCTCGCCAAGGGTTCCCGGACCTACCTGAATCTGTTGTCCACCGACGACGTCGCGCTGGAATACTACCCCGAATACGACCTCGATCTCGGCGGCGCCTCCGGGGCCTATCCGGCCGGCATCGCAGCGCTGTGGCACGCCCCGTGGGGCGTCTATCGGCGCGACTATTCCAACGGCGTCGTGCTGGTGAATCCTTCCGCGGCGGCGGTGAACGTTCCCAATCTGGGCGGGACGTGGTGGCGCGCCGTGCCGAGCGGCGGCGGGATCGTGAATGCCGCCGGGAGCCACGGCGGAACCCTGGCGACCGTCGCGGCGACGAACCTGTCCTTGCCGGCCCGCTCCGGCGCGGTGCTGTTTTCGCGCGATCCGTTCGCGCCACCGCCGGCCGGCCCGGCCCAGCCCGTCAACCTTCAGGCGTTCCACCGCTCGGGGCAGACCTTCCTGACCTGGACCGAGCGGGCCGATCTCGCCGGCGAATCGTACCGGATCTACCGGCATACCCAGCCCATCGCCGCCGGCAATCTCGCGGCCGCCACGCGGCTCTACGAAGTGTGGGAAGGGTCCGCCGAGCTTCCGGCCACCCGCTATGCCGACGCCGCGTTCCAGACGCGCTACTTCGACCGGGCGGTCATTACCAACCGCGGCGCACCCCTGCCGGCCGGCACCGGGCTGCTGGCGTGGACCCTCGCCACGAACGATTTCGCCGGCGGGGCCACCGGCACCGCCTACTACGCCGTCACCACCGTGTCCCCGGCGGGCGTCGAAAACCGCACCAACTTCACCGCGGGCAATATGCGGGGTCCGCTGGGAGAAGGCGTGGCCGAACCGCTGCCGGTGGAAACCGCGCAGAACGTGGGGCCGCGCGGCCACCTCTACCTGCAATTCATGGACCTCCGGAAATGGAACCCCACCTACAACGCTCCGCATGCCGGCAACGGCTGGTACGGGCAGGATCCCGATTCGCCCGCCGTGCAGCATGCCCTGGCCTACGTGTATGACTACGTGGTGTTCGAGCCGGAGTGCGCGGACAGCGCCGCGCCCGTCACCCTCATCCTGCACGGCTGGGGCGGCAACACCTATGGGCCGGTGACGGAAGATCCCGATCCGTGGGGCTGGTGCACCTACAAGATCTATCCCGTGGACCAGGGCGAAACCTGGTGGTTCGGGTTCGCCCGCAACCACGACTTTCGTTCCGGCGGCGCCATCCCCGCCTGCGATGCCATCGTCAACTACACCGAACAGCGCATCCTGCGAATGATCCGCGCCCTGCAGCGCCAGCCGCCGGGAGCGGCGGTGGACCTGAACCGGATCTACGTCTATGGCCAAAGCATGGGCGGCAGCGGCGCGCTGGCGCTCGCGCTGCGCTATCCGAACGTCTTCGCCGCGGCCTTCGCCAGCCAGCCCATGACCGACTACGCCACCTCGGGCGACGGCGGCGGCCTGGACTGGCGCGAAGACGTCGAAGCCAAATGGGGGGCTCGGGCATTGAATCTGCCCGTGCTCCTGGACGGGCCCGCCGGCTGGGCCGATCTTCTGAAACCATACGACGGCACCGGGGTCTGGACCTGGCAGAACCACCGCGTCAACGCCACCACCCGCATCGGGGAAGAATCGGCGCCGTTCGGCATCACCCACGGTACGAACGACGACGTCGTCGAATGGTTCACGCAGGGACGTCCCGTCTACGGCCCGCTGGACGCCAGCCGCCGCTGCTGGGGCGGCCTCGTGACCGATGCCGACCATACCTGGATTGGATTCGAAGGACTGCCGCCGAACATCGCCCCGGTGGATTGGGCCCCCTTCGCCAATTTCCGCGCCGTGCGCCGCGAAACCGTGCCGGGCTGGAGCCGCGACTCGCGCGACTTGGCCTCGCCCCCCACCCAATCCGGCGGATACCATTTGGGTCTGGACTGGTCCGCCAGTTGGAATGCCTGGGACGGCCCCCCCGTTGATTCTGCAACGGCTTGGCAGATGAGTCTGCGCGCCGTGGACGGGCAGAGCCATACCGTCGACCTGACCCCGCGGCGGACGCAATCTTTCCGTCCGGAGCCCGGCGCCGTCGCGACCTGGCGGAACCGGCGCGTGGCCGACGGCGTCCAGATCCAGACCGGCACGGCGACCGTGGATGCCTTCGGGCTAGTCACCGCCAGCAACGTCGCCGTCGGTCCGGGCGGAAACCGCGTGCGGTTCGAGGTGGCATCCGTTCCGTCGGCCGGCCGTACCTTCTACGTGGCCACGAACGGCAACGACGCCCAGGACGGCAGCAGCGCCCGGCCTTGGCGATCCCCCGGCGTCGCTTCGCGCCGGCTCGCGCCCGGCGATACCCTCGTCATCCGCGCCGGCCGCTACGCCCAGAGCGTGTTCGATGCGGACATCCTGATGCCGCCGTCCGGCCAGCCCGACGCCTGGATCACCATCCGGGGCGAAACCGGAACCCGGCCGGTCCTGGCCGGCCGCGACAACCTGTATGCCGCAATGATCCTGGGCGGCCGGAGCTATCTGCGGATCGAAAACCTGGAAATCACCCACGACACGAATGCGCTTGGGACCGCGAAATACTTTCGCGAAGGCATCAACCTCACGGGCGCCCCGGCCTCCGCCCATATCGTGCTCGACGACCTGTATATCCACCACCTCGACGAGTTCGGCATCGACGCGCAGGACGTCGATTCCCTGACGATCACCAACTGCCGGATCGAATACTGCGGATTCGGCGCCATCGGCGGCCCGGCCGGGGCCGCTGGCGGCCTGACCAATCTCCGCATCTGCAACTCGCGTTTGGCCTACAGCGGGCACTACTACCAGGGCGGCGACGGCTCGACCCGGCCCTGCGACCGCCCGGACGGCTTCGGCATCGAAGAGTCGGCCGGCCCCGTGGAAATCGTGGATACCGTCGTCGAGCACAACCACGGCGACGGCCTCGACTCGAAAGCCGCCCGCACCACCATCCGCCGCTGCACCGTCGCCAACAACGGTTGCGATGGCATCAAGCTCTGGGACGGCGGCACCCGCGTGGAAAATACCCTGGTCTATGGCCGCGGCGACGGCGATCCCGCGCCGACGCCCTGGGCGCTGGTGGTGATCGGCAATCCCGCGCCCAGCAACCCGAGCTTCGAGTTCGTCAACGTGACCGTGGCCGACCAGCATCCCGGCAATTACCTGCTCTACGCCCAATACGACTATCCCGAGGTTCCGCTCCACCTCACCTTCCGAAACTGCATTTTCCAGAGCGTGGACTCCCCGATTTTCATCAACGGTGCCTCCACCCTCGTGGCCGACCACAACCTCTTCCATGTGCCGGGACGTCCCGCCGAAGTGCTGCGCCACGGCGCAACCACCTATACTTCCGGCACGCTCGGAACCCTGGGGACGGACAACCGCTACGGCGATCCACTCTTCGTCGCGCCCGCCTGGGGAGAAACCGGCGATTTCCACCTCCAGTCTGGAAGTCCCGCCATCGACCTGGGCACCGATGTCGGCACCCCGGCGGAGGATCTGGCGCTCCAGCCCCGCGCCGCCCCGCCCGACGCCGGCGCCTACGAATGGTTCCCGTCGCCGCAACTTTCGGTGGAGCCGCCCTTCCGCGCGGCCGCGTCCGCGGCCGGGACGACGACCTTTGTGATTGCCAATATCGGCGCCGGAACAATGGCCTACGCGGCGGACGAGGCCGTTTCCTGGCTGAACATCGCCAGCGGCGGCAGCGGGGAAAACAGCGGGACTCTGGTAATTACGTACGGGGCCAACGACGGCCTGTCGGCCCGCACCGGCACGGTGACGGTGACGGCTCCCGGAGCCCTGGGCAGTCCGCAGAACGTTGAAATCGTTCAGGCGGGCATTCCCACGTTGACCCTCGCGCCGTCGAGCCGCGTCCATCCGGCGGCGGCGGACAGCGGACTGGCGATTTCCGTCGCCGCGAACGTGCCGTGGACGGCGACGGCGGGTCAAGACTGGATCGCGATCACCGGCGGAAGCACTGGTTCCGGCAACGGCACGGTGACCTATGCCGTAGCCTCCAATCCCGGCGCCTTCCGCCGCGGGTGGATCTCGGTTTCCGGCGGCGGCATCCATCGCACCTGTAGGGTGACCCAGATTTCGGGGCTCGTCTTGCCCGGCCTCGCGGTCGCCGGCGACTTCGACGGCGACGTCGCGGCAGATGTCGCGGTCTTCCAGGCGGCCGGGGGAGGCTGGAACTTCCTGTATAGCGGGGGCGGGAGTTGGTCCACGGCCTATGGCTGGTCGGCGGTGAAGCCGGTGCCAGCGGACTACGACGGCGACGGCCAGATCGACCTGGCGGTGTACCATCCCGCCAGCGGCAACTGGTACGTTCGGCCTTCCAGCGGGGGGGGCGACCGCGTGGAGGCGTTCGGCTGGAGCGCGACCATCCCGCTGCCGGGCGACTACGACGGCGACGGCTTGGCGGATCTGGCGGTCTTCCACCGGCCCACGGCGCGGTGGTACTTCCGGTACAGCACGGGCGGGCCGGACGCCAGCGTGGGCTTCGGCTGGTCCGCCGTGATTCCCGTGCCGGCGGACTACGACGGGGACGGGGTGACGGATCTCGGCGTCTATCATCCCGCCACCGGCAACTGGTACGTCCACGAAAGTTCCACCGGAAACGTCGTCCAGAAGCAACTGGGCGGGGGCCGGGCGTTGCCGGTGCCGGCAGACTACGACGGCGACGGCGCGGCGGACGTCGCCGTCTTCACCCCCGCGACGGCGCGGTGGCAGGTCGCGTGCAGCGGCGGCGGGGATTGGGTGCAGCCTTTCGGCTGGTCGGCGGTGTTGCCCGTGCCGGCGGACTACGACGGCGACGGCCGGGCGGATCTCGCCGTCTACCATCCCGCCGGCGGCAAGTGGTATGTCCGCCAGTCCTCCGATGGGGTCACCGCCGCGGAGACGCTCGGTGGGCTAGGCCAGGATCCCGTCCTGCTCTATTCGTTGATCCATGCTTGGTACGGCTTGCCTTGATGCCGGCAAATCCGGAAAGGATTTGCTCGGGGTTCATAGGGGGCCATGAGGGGAGAGCACGGGATGGCAATAAACGACGGGTTAAGAAACACATCCTGGCGGAATCCGCTAGACAATAAACGTGAAAGACGGGACTCGATTATTGCTTGTAGTAGGACAACGGCCTTAACATAATCATAAACAATATGGTTTCATTAAACCAGGTGCGGGCATGGCGGCCGAATTGAGCGGAGAATTGTTTCTATGAAAAGGCAGTTTGTTTTGTTTTCAGTCTGCTTGGGCATAAACCTTACGTTGGCTTATGCGGCTCCGATTTCACAGAGCGAAGCGGAAACAATTGCGCTGAACGGGATGAAACAACATGGCGTAGTCAATGCGAAGGCAACGAAGGCGTACAAGCCGGGAAAACTGTCGGCCAAAACATACCGCGATCAAACCTGGCAACCGCATGACAGCTTTCATGTCATCAATGTGGAACCCACGGGTTTTGCGGTCGTGGCCTGGGACGATATTGCGCATCCCATCGTTTTTTTTGCCGAACAAGGCGCATATACGGGGCAGGATCTGCCGCCGCAATTCCGGGAGATGCTGCGTGCCGCGGCGGCGGAGATCGACGCGGCCATCGCCTCCCGGGAGGCCCCCGATGCCCGGATTGTTGCCGCCTGGACGCAGGCCCGGGACACCAATGATTTCCCGGTTCATGCCGCGCGCGCGGAAAAGAAACAGGTATTGCCCCTGTTGGACGCTGAGTGGGACCAAGGCCGTTACTACAACGCCGACTGTCCCGATGATCCGGCCGGAGAAGCCGGACATGCCCTGGTGGGGTGCGTGGCGGTCGCCATGGCTCAACTCATGCACTATCACCGCCATCCGGCGCGAGGAGACGGTTACCATAGTTATGATCATCCGGAGTATGGCCGGATTCACGCCAACTTCGGAGCCACCACTTACAACTGGAGTTCGATGCCCGATTCCTTGACGGCGCACGATGGCGACGTGGCTGAACTGCTATTCCATTGTGGCGTGTCGATTGAAATGAATTATGGGCCCAAATCATCCGGGGCTTCGAGTTCGGATGTTGATGATGCCCTGGAGACATATTTTCGATACAACCGGAAGGCGGACTATAAGGATCGCGAGGACTACTCGGATTCGGCCTGGTGCGCGTTGCTCAGAGGCGAACTCGATGCCGGGCGCCCGCTGCTCTACCGTGGTGTTGGCAGCGGGCACCACGCCTTCAACATTGACGGGTATAAAGATACAAATTACTTCCATGTCAACTGGGGTTGGGGCGGGAGTTATAATGGATATTTTTTCCTGCATGACTTGACGCCAGGAAATCATGATTACAACGACGATCATGGCGCCATTGTCGGGATTGAGCCCGAAGCCGGTGACGATGCCTATGAAGAGAATGATACCCGGA
This sequence comes from uncultured Verrucomicrobiota bacterium, assembly GCA_964393515.1. Lineage (GTDB taxonomy): Bacteria > Verrucomicrobiota > Kiritimatiellia > CAIQIC01 > Lenti-01 > Lenti-01. Next base: position 74,542 of record CAYMTY010000009.1, on the reverse strand, counting down.
CCTCTGCGTATGACTTTACCAGCTCCCGAACCTGGCTTTCTTCAATTGCCGGGCGGGGGGTGCAGGCGGATGACGACTGGTACGAGATCAAGGTGGGGCCGGCTGGCTATGAGCGGGTGCAGGTGAGTTGCATGTTTACGCATGGGGACGGGGATATCGATATCGGCCTGTACGATTCCGGGGGAAACCGGTTGGCGGCATCCGCCGGAACCCAGAACAACGAATTCATTAACCATGTAGTTCCAAGTGCCGGCACATATTACATCCGGGTCTATTACGCCGATGAAGGCAACACGTATGACCTGTGGTGGGATGATTCAAAGCCATTATTGTCAAGCGAGGCAGTTCCGGTGGATTTTGACGGAGATGGAGCCGCGGACATCGCAGGATTCTGGCCCCAGGCCGCGCTCTGGGATTTCATATACAGTTCATCCGGCAACTATGACTGGGCGGGGTATGGCTGGTCGGCGGTCAAGCCGGTGCCGGCGGACTACGACGGCGACGGGCAGACCGACCTGGCCGTCTACCACCCGGCCGGCGGGAAGTGGTACATCCGCCAGTCGTCCGGAGGCGACCGGACGGAATCCTTCGGCTGGAGCGCCTCGATCCCGCTGCCGGGCGACTACGATGGCGACGGCCAGGCGGACCTGGCGGTTTTCTACCGGCCCACCGCGCGCTGGTACTTCCGGTACAGCCGCGGCGGGCCGGACGCCAGCGTGGGCTTCGGCTGGTCGGCGGTGCTGCCCGTGCCGGCGGACTACGACGGGGACGGGGTGACGGATCTCGGCGTCTATCATCCCGCCTCCGGCAACTGGTATTGCCACGAAAGTTCCACCGGAAACGTTGTCCAGAAGCAACTGGGCGGAGGCCGGGCGTTGCCGGTGCCGGCGGACTACGACGGCGACGGCGCGGCGGACGTCGCCGTCTTCACCCGCGCGACGGCGCAGTGGCAGGTCGCGTACAGCGGCGGCGGAAGTTTGGCGATGGCCTTCGGCTGGTCGGCGGTGCTGCCGGTGCCGGCGGACTACGACGGCGACGGTAAGGCGGATGTCGCCATCTACCATCCCGCCGGCGGCAAGTGGTACATTCTCAAGTCAACGAACGGGAAAACAGACGTGCAGGATTTGGGCGGGACCGGCTGCATGCCCGTCCTGCTGTATCCCCTGATCCATTCCTGGTACCGCTTGCCTTGAACTTCTCCATACCGGGGGGGCAGAGGCGGCTGAGCTGATCTCCTCGCCGGGGAAAGGCCGCCCAGGGCCGAGTCACGGGCCGGGCGGCGGGAGCAGGACGATGGTTTCCCCGGGCCGGATGGGGCGGGGCGGCCAGGAAAGTTCCCGGCCGTCCGGATCGCTGGCGCGGATGGCAAGGTCGCCGGCGGGCATGTCCGGGGGCAGCAGCACCGCTGCCGTCTTTCCGGACAACAAAGAGTCGCTCTTGAAAATCTGGTCGCCCCAGTCCTTGCCGTTGCTATCGATCCACCGGATTTCCATCAGATCGTGGTCCGACTGGTTGATGATGCAGACATGGGGGGCGGCGACTTCGAATGTGGGATAGAGGCCGGCCTTGGCCAGCTGCGGCAAGGCGATCCCCGCGATTAGTTGGGCTGCCCGGCGGTTGCCTTCGGGCGTCCAATGGCCGTACTTGGGCGCCCCCGGGGGATAGGTGTGGGGGCCTGGCTGGGTGACCGGAGTGGGGCTCATGTCCAGGATCGGAATGCGTTCCTGTTCGCCAAGGGCGACCAGGCTGGCATCCGGATTGATCAGCACCACCGCGAGGCGTCCGCCGGTTTCGCGGAAGAGCTGCCGGATGAGGGCTTCGGTGGGATCCAGGGCGGAGGAACCGGCGACTTCCTTGGCGAGTCCGGCCGGATCTTGGCGGGCGCGGTTTTGACCGGCCTCGAAGACCTGGGCCAGGTGGTAAAGGATGTAGGATCCGGTCTTCTGGAAAATTTCATCCGGGGCGGACACCCAGATGGCGTCGCTCGGGGCCGGTTCGGGAACGGGCGAGTTGCGCAATTCCAGGGTTTGGCCGTTCCACTCAAAGTAGGGCTTGTTGTAGCCGCGGACGCGGCGCGAGGTGTTTTCACCGCGGTCGTTGCCGCAGACCACTAAAACGGTGAGGTCCGGGCGCAAGCGCGGCTGGAGTTCCCGGAAAACCAGCAGCTGCTGGTCGGTGCCATACCCGTTCATGCCGGCATTGAACCAGCGGACTTCCGGATGGTCGCGATTGAGGAAAAAGGCGGGATATTCGTCGTCGTTGACGCCGAAGCCCCACAGGTTGGAGTCGCCGAGCAGGAGAACGCGGGGCCGGGGGGTGTCGAGGTCCCAGGGGGTGTCGCGGAAGCCCTGGGCATTGTGGGTGACCCAGGCGCCGCTGTTGTGGCGCATGGAGACGCCGGAGCGGCCGCGCCAGCCGAGGGTGGGGGAATAGGTGAAAAAGCTCTTGCTGCGGGCGGCGGCCGCCTGGTCGGAATCCAAACGGCCGTAGCGGTGGCGGAAATAGGCTTCGCCGCCGGCCCAAACACCCGCGAAAACCATGGCCACGACAGCCAGGAGAACCAGGCCGAAAACAATGTGTTTTTTGCGGTTCACGATGATGGGCTCGCGGGACCGGGGCCCGCGGCCGCCGGGCCGGCCGGGGTGGTATCCATGGGCGAACCGTAGCGGAAGCCGGTGGAACAGGCAATCCCGGGATTCGCGGCGGCGGAGAACAGACCCGGCCGGGAAGGCAAAACCAGTTGTGGCCGCGACCGGGATCGGGTAGCCTGAAGGCCCAGGAATATACCAGACGCAAGGCGTGATCACAGGCGGACGCCCTGCGGAACCGAACGGAAGAAACAAGCATGAAACGGATGAAGGTGCCGGACCGGTGCAGGTCCCGCTGGCCGCGCGAATCGAGCCGCGCGCCGGCCGGGGCGCCGGAAAGCCGGAATCCAGGCGGTCCGGCGGGGCCTGAATGAAGATTTCGATCGTCACGCCCGTCCGGAACAGCCGTCGCTGGCTGGCGCGGTGCATGGACAGTGTGCTGACGCAGGAGTTGGCTCCGGGGGACGAGTTGGAATACATCCTGATGGATGGCGGCAGCACGGACGGTTCGCTCGCGGTCGCCCAGGCTCGCCGGGAGCGGCTGGCGGCGCTGGTCAGTGCAAGGGACCGTGGTCCCGCCGATGCGCTCAACCAGGGGTTCGGGGTGGCGACCGGTGAACTGATCGGCTGGCTGAATGCCGATGATGTGTACCGCCCCGGCGCACTGGCGGCGGCGGCCGCCGCCGCGAAGGCGCATCCGCAGAACGCCATTTTCTTTGGCAAGTGCCGGATCGTGGACGAAAGCGGAGCGGAAATCCGTGGTTTCCCAACCTGGGTGAAGAACGCCTGCTTTCCGTTTTCCTGCCGGTTTCTGATCCAGTGCATCAACTATGTCTCGCAGCCGGCCTCGTGGTTCCGGCGTTCCGCCCTGGCGGCGGCCGGGCCGTTGCGGACGGATTTCCGGGCGGCCTGGGACTATGACCTGACGTTGCGCCTGTGGCGGCAGGGGGGGGGCGTCCAGATGCCCGGCGGGCCGTGGGCGGATTTCCAGTGGCATCCGGAATCGATCAGCGGCCGGCATTACGAGCAGCAGTTCGCCGAGGAGTGGCGCGCCGCCGTCCAGGACGCGGGGCGGTGGTCACCCCAGGCGGCCGTCCACGGGCTGGTCCGCCGCGGCATTGTCGCCTGCTATCGGCGGATGAACCGCCACTGACGGAAAACGGCGGAAACCGGGGTTGACGCGGAGTCCGAAACCCTCTATCTTTTATGAAATCATAAAAGATAAAGCATGCAGCACACTCCTCAGAACGATGGGACCAGCGCGGTGGTCAAGGCGCGGCTGGTGGCGGAGGGCGGGCGGCTGGCGCAGGAATTCGGGTTCAACCGGGTGGCGGGCCAGGTGCTGGCAGCCCTGTATCTGACGCCGGGCGAGGCCTCGCTGGACGTGCTGGAGGCGGAGCTGCGCTTGAGCAAGGCGGCGGTGAGCCTGGCGGCAGCGCAGCTGGAACGGCTGGGCTTGATCCACCGCGTGCGGAAGGCGGGCGACCGCCGGCGCTACTACCGCAGCGCGGACGACGTCGGTTCGGCGTTGCGGCACGGCATTCTGAAGTTCGCCCGCGCAAAGACCGTCGCGCTCGATGCGGACTTGCAGGCCGCGGAAGAATCGCTGGCGGGCTTGAAGCGGGAAGCGGGCGCGCGCTTCCTGGCCGCGCGCGTGAAGCGGGTGCGCGACCTGAACCGGCAGGCGGAGCGCCTGCTGGACAACCCGCTGGTGAAATTGCTTGCGAAGATGGGATGACGCCCGATGCGACCGACCCTCATTCGAGCCAATGTGCCTTGGTGGCGGATCAACTTCCGCGAAATCTGGGAATACCGCGACCTGATCGGTATCATGGCCAAGCGGGATTTGACGTCGGCCTACAAGCAAAGCGTGCTTGGCCCGGCTTGGTTCGTGATCCAGCCGTTGCTGACGACACTGGTATTCACCGTGGTGTTTGGCAATATCGCCAAGATCGGTACGGACGGCGTACCACCGATTCTGTTCTACATGAGCGGGATGCTGATCTGGAATTTCTTCGCCAACGTGATGAATTCCACGGCTGGAACGCTGACCGGCAACGTGGGGTTGTTCAGCAAGGTCTATTTCCCGCGGTTGTGCATTCCGGCAGTAAAAATCATGGTCACCATGGCCAAAACATCATTGAATTTCATGATGTTCTTTGGGTTTTGGCTATATTACCGGTATTTCATGAATGCCCCGCTGCCCCCGGTTTGGCACATGCTGGGGATTCTGCCGATTCTGGTTTTCGGTGCAGTGTTGGGCATGGGCATGGGCCTGCTTTTGTCTTCCATGACGATTAAATACCGGGATGTATCCTTCTTTTTGCCGTTTTTCGCCCAGTTGTGGATGTATGCCTCGCCGGTGATCTATCCTTCCAGCACCGTTCAGGTGTCCTGGCGTTGGGTTGTGGTCTTGAATCCCATGTCGTGGGCGGTCGAGGCGACCCGTCGCTGTCTCACCGGTCAGGGGACTTTTGAAGGAATGCAGGTCGCAGGAAGTGTGGTGGCCGCGATGATCCTGTTGATCGTCGGGGTGATGATCTTCAACCGTGCCCAGCGCACATTTGTGGATGTGGTGTGAGAGGGAGTGGGGAAATTGCGTGATTGCAGGAATGCAGGAATGCGGGAGTGTGGGATTGCAGGAATGCGGCAATACAGAAGCGGGAATGAACCATGACGGAGCGGATGACCAAAGCGGAGTTCAAGAAATGGCTGAAAGCCAGAACCCGGTCGTTTGCGGTGCAGATTTTTCAATTCGTCGACAAACTGCCTAAGGCGACATCCACCCACGTCATTTCGTACCAGCTAGCCAAGTCGGCTTCATCCATGGGTGCGAATTACCGGGAGGCCACCCGGGCTGAATCTGCCGAGGATTTCGCCCACAAGATCGGCATTGTCGAAAAAGAAGCGGACGAAACCTTGTTTTGGCTGGAGGTTTTGTCCGATCTCTATCCAGAGCCGAACGCTGTGCGTAAGAAGCTGAAACCCCTGTTAGACGAGTCGGACGAGTTGCTCCGCCTATTCACATCCATCAAAAAAGGCTGTTCTCCTGCCATCAAGCAATCCCACACTCAAGCAATCCCGCATTCTCGCAATCTCTGATTATGCAATCTCGCAATTCTGCAATCCCGCAATCTCGCAATTCCTGTATCATGCAATCCCGCAATCCCGCAATTTCCATCAGAGGTCTCTCGAAGATGTACCGGCTGGGCGAAATCAACCGTCGGACGCTGGGGGACGAGCTGCGCTACGGCTGGCTGAAATTGCGCGGCCGGGATCCGGTGGCGCACATGGGCAAAATCGGGGTGAAGGCGAAAGACCGGAACCCGGAATTTTGGGCGCTCAAGGACGTTTCGTTCGACGTGCAGCCGGGCGAAATCATCGGTGTCATCGGGCGGAACGGGGCGGGCAAGTCCACGCTGCTGAAGATCCTGACGCGGATTACGGAGCCGACGGCCGGCGAAGCCGTTATCAACGGCCGGGTGGGCTCGTTGCTGGAGGTCGGGACGGGCTTCCATCCCGAGCTGACGGGGCGGGAAAACATCTACCTGAATGGCACGATTCTCGGGATGAAGAAACGCGAGATCGACGCGAAGTTCGACGAGATCGTGGCGTTTTCGGAGATCGAGAAATTCCTCGATACACCCGTGAAGCGGTATTCAAGCGGCATGTATGTGCGGCTGGCGTTTGCGGTGGCCGCCCATTTGGAGCCGGAAATCCTGCTGGTGGACGAAGTGCTGGCCGTGGGCGACGCCCAGTTCCAGAAAAAGTGCCTCGGCAAGATGGACGACGTCGCCCGGCAGGGGCGCACCGTCCTGTTCGTCAGCCACAACATGGCCGCCGTCGAACACCTCTGTTCCCGCGTGATCTGGCTGAAGGACGGCCAAGTGGCGCGCCGGGGCCCTTGCGCGGACGTGATCCGCGGCTATCTGGAAGCCCTGGAAAACGGCGCCAAGGTCGTGCCGCTCCGGGAACGCCAGGATCGGTTGGGCACGGGCCGCGCGAAGGTCGCGGACTTCTACGTCTTAGACGAGACCGGTCGACGCCAAGCCGTGCTGCAATCGGGGCGGTCCTACCGGTTTTGCCTGGAGTGCCGGCTGGGCGCCGGCGTCGCGCCGCTGGCGAACGTCGTGGCCAGCATCGCCTTGCACGATCGCCGGGACGAAACGGTATGGCTCGTGCGGACCAGTTTCACGAACGAAAACCGTAGTTTGGAGGCTCCCGCGACGCGCATCGAATGCGCGGTGCAAGATTTCAACTTGGCGGAGGGCGCATATTTCGCCACCGTGTTTCTGGCGAACGGCGAAACGGAGGTCTTGGATTGCGTCTCCCGCGCGGCGGAAGTGGTCGTCGAAGGCGGCGACTATTTCGGCACGGGCAGCAAAGGTCTGCCTGCCCAGTGCGCCGTCTTGATCCGCAGCCAATGGAGCAGCCAACCATGCGAATGCTAGACGATCTCCAACGCTGGGGCGCCCGGTGCCTCGGTCCGGAACGTTGCCGGCGCATCATCCGCCAGGTGGCGCACCTGGCCGGCATCGATCTGCTCGGCCTGGCCCATCGGGAAATGGGCCTCCTGAAATATCAAAACCTGGACGTCACGGGCGAAGAACACCTGATTCGGAACGTGCTGCCGCGCTGGATTTCCCGGCCGCAGCCCGTGCTGGTGGACGTCGGCGCCAACGTCGGCGAGTTCGCGCGCCGGCTGCGGGCCCAATTTCCCGCGGCGACGATTTGCGCCTTCGAGCCCGTCGCGGCGACGTTCGCGAAGTTGCAGGAGAACGTGCGGGATCTGAACGTGCGGTGCTTCAACGTCGGCCTGGGCCGACAGGAGGCGACGGCGCCCATCTATCGCTCGTCCCGCGAAGATCTCAGTTCGCTGGCGAGTCTGTATCCCGAGGTGGCGCGCTCCACGCACTGCTTCGCGGACACCGTGGCCGAAACAATCCGCCTGCGCACGCTGGATGCCGTGGCCGCCGAGCAGCAGTGGGATGCCATCGATTTTCTGAAGATCGACACGGAGGGCAACGAATTCGCCGTCTTGCAGGGGGCGGAAAACCTGATCCGCGGCGGGCGCATCGGCGCGATCCTGTTCGAATTCAACGAAATGAACGTCGCGGCGCGGGTGTTCCTGCGGGATTTCTACGAGCTGCTGCCCGATTACCGGTTTTTCCGGCTGGACACGCGGCGCCTGATTCCGCTGGGGCCCTACCAGCCGCGCAACGAGATTTTCCAGTTCCAAAACCTGCTGGCGGTCCGTTCCGTCGGGTCTTCCGCGAAAGAACGAACATGACATCCGCGTCGCCAGACGTGCCCGTGTTGTTTCTGGTTTTCAACCGCCCGGACCTGGCCGCGCGGGTGTTCGCGCGGATTCGGGCCGCCCGTCCGGCGCGCCTGTTCGTGGCGGCCGACGGTCCCCGGCCGAATCGGCCGGATGACGAGGCGACCTGCCGGGAATGTCGCCGCTTGGCCGAGCTGGTGGATTGGCCGTGCGAGGTGCGCACCTTGTTTCGGGAGACCAATCTGGGGTGCCGGGCCGCGGTGAGTTCCGCCATCACTTGGTTTTTCGAACAGGTCGAAGCGGGCGTCGTCCTGGAAGACGATTGCTTGCCGGACCCGTCGTTTTTTCCCTACTGCGCCGAATTGCTCGCGCGTTATCGCGACGACGAACGGGTCACGACGATCAGCGGCATGGGCTATCGCCGACCGGGATTGTGCGGGCGGGATTCCTACGGCTTCACGACCTATCAGTTGATCTGGGGCTGGGCAACGTGGCGCCGGGCCTGGCGGCGCTATGAGCCGACGCTGGAGCGCTGGCCGTTCCTGGCCGATCCCGCCTGGCTCCGACGGCATTTGGGCGACGCGCGCGCGGCGCGAATCTGGAGCCAGCTCGTCGCCGCCTATCGCCGGCAGCAGGTGGACACGTGGGACTATCCGTGGAATTTTTCCTGCTGGGTCCATGGGGGGCTGGGCATCGTGCCCGCCGTCAATCTCGTGGACAACATCGGCTTCGGTCCGGGCGGCACGCACACGACGGACGGCGATTCGCAGCTGGCGCCGGCGGCGGCGCTGCCGTTTCCCCTGCGGCATCCGCGCCGCGTGAAATGCAATCGACGGCTGGACCGCGAATACGAACGGCTCTATCTGCCCGCCGAGCGGCCGCGGCCCCGCCTGGTCGCCCGGCTGGCCGCGCGCCTGCAAAACGCGCGGCGGAATTGGGGTCGGCCGGCGGCGATTGGGATGGGGGCTTGGCGCGCGCATCGCGCATTCGCGCGCGCGCGGCGCCTGGATTTGCCGGGACGGGACTTCTATCGCCTGGGCCGGCGCCTGGGGTGGCGCCTGCTGCGGCGGGATCCGGCGGCGGCTCAAGCGCTGCTGGCGTGCCCGGTCAGCAGCACTCGCTATTTCGAGTTCGATTTTGCGCGGCGCGCGCTGGCGCAGGACGGCTTCGCGCCCCGCCGCTGCTTGGACGTGAGTTCGCCGTTTTTGTTCAGCTTCGACGTGGCGCGGCGCGTGCCCGGGGTTCGAATCCGCATGTTGAATCCCGACCGGCGCGATGGGGCGCAGACGCGCCGAATGGCGACGCGCCTGGCCTGGCCGGGGATCGAGGTGGAAGAAGCCGGCGTCGAATCGCTGGACGCGGCGGCCGGCGACTACGATGCGGTTTGGTCGCTGTCCGTGATCGAACACATCGCGGGCGCCGGCGGCGACGATCGCGATGCCGTGCGGCGCATGTGGCAAGCCGTACGACCCGGCGGACGCCTGATCTTGACGGTGCCGACAGACCGGCAGGCGTGGGACGAGTATCGCGACCGCGACGCCTACGGCACCCAGCCGCGGGACGCCGCGACCGCGCGCTACTTTTTCCAGCGCTTCTACGACGAAGCGGCCATTCGCGCGCGCCTCGTGGGGACGATAGGCCAGGAACCGGCGCGGGTGGAATGGTTCGGCGAAAAAACGCCCGGCCATTTCCACGCCTACATCGCCCGGTGGCGGCGGGAGGGCGCCGCCGCGACCCGGGACGACCCGTGGGACGTCGCCGCCAACTATCGGACGTATCCTTCGTTCGGCGCCATGCCCGGCGCCGGGGTGTGCGGACTGCTCTTCATCAAACCATGAAAAACGTCTACGTCGATGGCATCATCTATCGTTTGAATCCGGGCGGAGGCATCACCCGCTACTGGACGGAAACGCTGAAGGCCCTGGCGCGGCTCGCGGTTCCCGTGCGCTGCCACTTGCTGCTGCCGCCCAAGGCGACGCCGCCGGCGGATGCGCCGTGGCGCGCGCGCCGGAGCTGGCGCGGCCGGCTGGCGGCGTGGCGCGCGGACGTGTTCCACACCAGCTATTACACCCGGTGGCGCCGAATGGACGCGGCGGCGGTCGCGACCGCGTACGATTTCATCGACGCTGCGTTTCCGCTTCTGCGGCCCAACGGCGACGGCTTCGTGGAGCGCCAGTTCGACGTGCTGCGGCGCGCGGCGGCGGTCGTCGCGATTTCCCAAGCCACCCGCGATTTGGCCGTGAAACGCGTCGGCCTCGACCCCGCGCGGATCTTCGTGGCCTATCCGGCGGTTTCCGCGCCGTTCGTTCTGCCGCCGCCCGCCGCGGCCGACGTGCGGGATTTTCGCGAACGGCTGACGGGCGGCGCGCCCTACCTGCTGCACGTCGGCGCGCGCAAGAACTACAAGAATTTCCGCACGATCCTGCAGGCGTTCTGCCGCACGGCGCGGGAAACCGACCGGCATCTGGTGATTCTGGGCGGACGACAGCCGCTGGCCGAGGACGAAATCGGCTGGGTGGTCGCCGCCCGGCTGCTGGATCGCATCCACTTCCGGCCCCGCGTGGACGATGCGACGCTGTGGCTGGCCTATGCGGGCGCGGACGCGATGGTGCATGCGTCCCTGATGGAAGGCTTCGGCATTCCCGTGATCGAGGCGCTGGCGTGCGGCACCGGCCTGATCCTGTCCGACGTTCCCGTCTACCGGGAAATCGCGGACGGCATGGCGACGTTCGTGGATCCCGCGGACGTCGATGCTTGGGCGGCCGCCTTGCGGGCGCCCGTTCCGGTGCGACCGGCTTGGCGGGACGAAATCCTGCGGCGCTACACGTGGGAAGAGACGGCGCGGGCGCACGTCCGGGCCTATGAAAGCGTGCGGACGTGAACGCGCCGTCCGCGCCCAAGGTCAGCTTCGTCACCGTCAACCGCAACCAGGCGGCCGGCTTGGCCCAGACGCTGGACAGCGTCCGCGCGCAGACCTTCCGCGGTTTCGAACACGTCGTGATCGATGGCGCCAGCACGGATGGCAGCGTGGACGAGATCCGCGCACGGGCGGATGGACTGGCCCATTGGGTTTCGGAGCCGGATGGGGGCGTCTACGAGGCCATGAACAAGGGCATCCGCGCCGCGCGCGGGGAGTACGTGCATTTTCTCAACAGCGGGGACTGGTTGGCCGATCGATTCGTGCTGGAGCGTGTGTTCGGTCCGGCGGAGCAAGACGTGGATTTGCTGTACGGCAACGTCCTGCGGCCGATCCCCGGGGGCGGCGTGCGGGAAGTTCGCTATCCCGACGAATTGACCATGGCCTGCTTCGCGATTCGTCAAGGCATTTGCCATCAGGCGATCTTCTACCGGCGCGAGCTGTTCGCCGTCTTGGGCGCCTACGACGAGACCTTGCGGATCATGGCCGATTGGGATTTCACCCTCCGCGCGGTCGTGGCGGGACGGTCCTGCCGGCATCTGCCTTTTCCGGTGGCGTTCTACGATGCGGGCGGCCTCAGCGCGCTGGATCCGGAACGGCTGGCGCGCGAAAAGGAAATCGTTCTGCGGCGCCACTTGCCGGCGGCGGTCTTGCGCGATTACGAACGGCTGAAATTCCTGGAAGAGGAATGCCGCCGGCTCCAGAAGAGCGCGCGCGAGTGGGCAGCGATCCGGAATCGAAACGCCGCGCTCAATCTCGTCCAAGTCGCGAAATGGTCCGCGGAAAAATGGCGGCGCCGTTTTCGGGCCTGGCACGGGAACGAGTGAAGTTCGCGCGGCCGGCCGTTCCCGCCGTTCACATCGGCCGGCGCTCCCGCTCCTCGCGGCGCTCCAGGAAGCGCGCGGCGGCCTGCAGGCCGGCGCGGGTCGCACGGTGGCGTTGCAGCCAGAAGAAGAAATCGATCCAGCGCCGCAGTTGGCGGCGGAGCGGCGCGGAGGCGCGGACGAGTTCGTGGCGGCGCCGCAGCAGTTCGTCCAGGATGGCTTCGTCGGGGGTGCGGTTGGCGCAGATCCGCGCCGGGTCGAGCGGGCGCAGGAGCGGCCGGAACAAGCGGTCGAGTTCGGCTTGCCGCCGTTCCGCGTGGCGGGGATCGTTGGAGATGCCGCCCCGGGGAAAATAGCTCACGAGCCGATCAATGTGGGCGAACGTGGCCTGGCCCCGCAGGTAGGTGCGGAAAAAGAACTCCCGGTCGGCGACGATGCGGTATTCCTCGTTGTAGCCGCGTTCCGCCAGCAGGCGGCGCCGGATGAAGGTTGCGCCGTGGGGCAGGGTGCCGCGGACCCAGAACGTGAAATTGAGATCGGCCGGTTCGGGCGGCACCCACAATTTGCCAGGCTGGTCGCCGATCATGAACTGCAGGTTGCCGTACGCGATGTCGGCCGCCGGAAAATCGGCGAACACGGCGGCCAAAACGTCGGGCGCCAGCCAGTCGCGGGAATTGAGAAAGAGCAGGAATTCGCCGCGGCTCCGGGCGATGCCTTTGTTCATGGCATGGTAGATGCCCCGGTCCGGCTCCGAAACCCAATGCGCGAGCCGGTCCGCGTAGCGGCGAATCACGTCGATGCTGCCGTCGGTGGAGCCGCCATCGATCACGAGGTGTTCGAACGCTGCGAACGACTGCCGTTCGTGGACGCTGGCCAAGGTCTTGGCCAGACCATCCGGATCGTTGCGGTTGACGGTGATGATGGATAGTTTCGGGGCGGCGGCGAGCGGCGTGTTCATGGGCGGCCTGGGTCGGGGGTTGGATGGTCGTCCGCCGGGCGGGGCCGTTGGGCGAGCCGGCGGCGGAATTTGGGGAAGAAGCCCGGCAACAAGAGATCGCCCGCTTCCTGCCGGAACAACATCCGGCGCAGGACGACGAGCAGCGAGCGGACATTCAGCAGCCGGAGAGGATCCTGGGCGACGATGCGGCGCGTGGCGTTCCAGCCGCGGCAGCGGCGCAGGCAGACGTCGTGCAAGACGCGCCGTTGGCGGCGGGTGAGGCCGGCGGTCGGTGCCCAGGCCAGCAGCGCGGCGTAGACCTCCTGCTCGGCTTGGCGCATGCGCTCGGGATGCTGGATGCGGTTGTCGCCGTGCACCCCGCGCATGGCCACGGGCTCGCGGGTCTGGCTGCCGGCCAAACGGCACTTGGCGGCGAGCTGCATGCGCAGCAACGTGTCCTGCGACAGGCGCAGGTCGGAAAAATATCCCCCGCGCTCGAACGCGCGGCGGCGGAACGTGGCCGCGTCGAAGGAAAACAGCCCGCGCTTGCCGAGCAGGCTCATTTCCACGAACAAATCTTCCGGCGGCGGCGGATCCCAGATCGTCGTCAAGCGCGCGCGCGCGGGCTGCGTCCGCCACCAGCGCTCGCCTTCCGCATCGACGAATTCGACGCCGAGCGCGTTGTACGCGCCGTCCAGCATGTCGTCGGCCAGCAGCAATTCGGCGTCGCGCCGGAATCGGTTGGGCAGATAGTAGTCGTCGGCGTCGAGGAAGGCGATGAACGGAAAACGGGCTTGGCGAATGCCGAGGTTACGCGAGGGGCCGGCGCCGTGGTTTTGGCCGTCCGGATGCCGGAACAGCCGGACCCGGTCGGGACGTTCGGCGGCTAGGCGCTGGCAGACGGCGAGGGCCTGGTCGGGCGAATGGTCCTCGACCAAGACGACTTCGCCGACTTCCGGCTGCGCCAAGGCGGAGGTGACCGCCCGCGCGACGAATTTCTCCGCGTTGTAGACGGGGATGACCACCGAGACGACGAATGGTTCCGCTTGAGTCATCGGCAGCGAGAATAAAAAATTGCGGTTCGGAAAGAAACAAGAACCTGTCGGCGAAACGCCGCCGCTAGGCGGGGCGAGGCCCGCCCAGGCTGCGCAGCCGGGCCCGGACGATGTCGCGCAGGCGGGGATGGAACAACAGCAGCGGATCGAGCGCGAGCAGGCCCGGCAGCGCTTTCCAACTGCGCAGCAGGCGCAGATTCAATCCTTGGATTTCCCGGCGCTGCGCGCGGGGCAGGCGGCGTTGCCGGGCCCAGACGAGCAGCTCGCGATAGACGGCCCGGCGGGCGGTCTGCATGGCGGCGGGCTCCTGGATCCGATTGTCGCCGTGCACGCCTCGCATGGCCACCGGTTCCCGCGTGTTGCCGCCGGCGAGACGGCAGAGGGCGGCCAATTGGACGGCCAGCAGGGTGTCTTGTCCCAGCCGCAAGTCGGAAAACATGCCCACTTGTTCAAATATTTCGCGCCGAACCGTCAAGGCGTCGAGCAAGAACCACCCCCCATTCCCGACCGGTTGCATTTCGAAAAACAGCCGTTCCGGGGGAGGGGCATCCCACACGCAGGTCAACGGAGGGCGCTCCTTTCCGGCGGTCCACCATTGTCGCCCGGCGTCGTCCAGAATGTCGGTCCCGACGGCGTTGTAGACGCCATCGAGAGTCGGATCTTCCCGGAACAATTCGGCGTCGCGCCGGAACCGGTTGGGCAGATAGTAGTCGTCGGCGTCGAGGAAGGCGATGAAGGGACAGCGGGCGTGCCGGATGCCGAGGTTGCGGGAAGGGCCGGCTCCGTGGTTGTTTCCGTCGGGATGGCGGAACACCCGGACCCGCCCCGGGTTTTCGGATTCCAACCGCCGACAGACGGCGAGCGCCTGATCCGGAGAACCGTCCTCCACGAGAAGGACTTCTTCGACTTCGGGCTGGGCCAGGGCGGAAGCGACGGCGTGCGCCACGTACTTTTCGGCGTTGTAGACCGGAACGACGACGGAAACGCGAAATGGAGCGGACGAAACCACGACGCCGCTACCCTGTCACAGCGGACGACAACCTGCAATTCCGGAGATGCCCGGGCCGCCGCCCAGCCGGTGATGTGAATCGGGAAGGTGCATGTGTTTGGTCGGCTCAGGCCGCGGAATCCAACTGTGGCTGCGCCATTGACTCGCGCTGCACCGACCTCTATCGTTCGAAACATGGCGTTAAGAGAAGACCCAAACCAGCATAATCCGGGGATGGGCGGCACCACGCCCCGTGATCCGTGGGAGCGGCTGCCAAGGCCAGTTTTGCGCAGGCTGAAGGCGGCGGCCGCCATGTATCGCCGGGGGTGGTTCGATGGCTTCTGGGAACGGCGCATTCGCCGGCTGGCGCACTCGGATTCCGGCCGACGAGTGGAGCGGCCGGGGGTGCATCTATACGCGCCCTGCCGGAACGAGCAGCGGATTCTGCCTTATTTCATGGCCCACTACGGCCCCTTCGTGGATCGGTTTTTCATCTACGACAACATGTCCACCGACGCCACGCGCGCGTTGCTTGCGGGCTATCCGAACGTGGAGATCGTTTCCTTGGACACCGGCGGACAGTATGCGCACGTCGAACGCGAACGGATGAAGAACCACGCCTGGAAGGCCTCGGCGGGAAAGGCCGATTTCGTGCTGGTGTGCGATGTGGACGAATTTCTCTACCACCCGCATCTGGACGTGCTGCTGGCCCTGATGAAACGGCACGGCTACACGGTGCTGCGGCCCCACGGCTACCAGATGGCGTGCGAAAAGCTGCCGGAATTCGACGGCACGCCCATCACGGCGCGGGTGCAGGCGGGCATGGACGTCGCTTCCCACTATTCCAAAAGGTCTTGTTCGATCCCAATCGCGTGCGGAACATCCATTTCAGCCAGGGGTGCCATTGTTCGCGGCCGGAGGGCCGCATCAAGACGTTCCATTCCAACCGCGCCAAGCTGCTGCATTACAAATACGTCGATCGGGACGAAATCCTGCGCAAGACGCGAACCTATCGGGCGAACGTTTCCCCGGAAAGCCTGGCGAAGGGGTACGGCCGGCATTATCTGCGGAGCGACGAGGAGGTCATGGCCTTGTACGACCGCATTCTGGCGGGTGCGCGGAAAGTGATCTGACGTGGCGCGCGCATGGACCATTTGGCTGGCGCGCGGAGGTGCTTGGACGTTTCGATTCCGGTGGGGCGTTGGACTGCTGGTTTTCGCCTTGCTGGTTTTCGGAAAATTCCACGGATTCTCGCTGGGCGCCTGGGACGTCTTGTTTCCGGACGCGACGGCGGAATACCGCTTTCACGAAATCGGCCGCTGGCGCGCGATTCGCAGCGACGAATGGCGGGTTTCGACTCCGGCCGTGCTGGCGCAATGCGCCCATCCGGATTTCTTCCCGCGCATCAACGACCGCATCGGCGGCGGCATGGACATGTTCCTGGCGATGCCCGCTTGTCCCGTCTGGGATTGGACTGCCGTCGGCCAAGCGCACAACTGGGGCTATTTCCTGTTCGGCGCGGAACGGGGACTGGCGTGGAACTGGTGGATTCGCTACCTCGGCCTCTTCCTGTTCGCACTGGAATTTTTCCTGATCTGGACGAAGGGCGACCGCTGGCTTTCGGCGGTCGGTTCGCTGGCCGTTTGCTGGGGGGCGCCGACGCAGTGGTGGGACACCACGATGCCGTATCTGCTGCTCTACTTCTTCGCGGCGCTGGTCTTTCTCTTCCGGGCGATCGCGGAGCGCCGGCGTCTCGTACAATGGGCGTGGGGCGCCGGCCTGTTGGTTTCTCTGTGTTCCTTTGGATTTTCGTTCTACCCGCCCTTCCAGTACCTGCTGGGGATCCTGTGGATCCTTCTGGCGGCCGACTTTGCGCGGCGGGCCTGGCGACGAGACGGGGACCGGGGGGGGGCGATCCTCGTCCTGGGCGTCGTGCTGGGGCTATGGCTGGTGGCGGGAGCCTATTTTTTCAGGGTTCACCGGGAAACGCTGGACGTCATCCGGAATTCCGCCTACCCGGGGAACCGGATCTATCTGGGCGGGGGATTCAAGGGCTATTTTGGATTTTTCTTCTATAAATTGATCAGCCTGTTCACCGCGTTTCGGGACGTGCGTTTCATGAACAACTGCGTTGTCAGCACCTATGCGGTTCCCTTCGTCGCCTTGGCGGGGCTTGGCGTCCAGGCGTGGCGGCAGGGAGGACGATCCCGGTCTTGGCTGGGATACGGGCTGGGGGCCTACGGATGCGTTCTGGTCGCCTGGATGCTGTGGCCGTGGCCGGAAGCCGTCGCAAAATATACGGGCTTGTACCTCGTGGCTCCGCACCGGGCGCCCGTCGCCATGAGCTTGGCGTTCCTGCTGCTGGCGTTCAAGGCGTTCGATCATTGCGGGCGCCGGGGCCTCCGCATTCCCTGGCCGGGGACCCTGCTCCTCTTGTCGGCTGCGCTGGGCAGCCAGGCCTGGGCCTTCTGGTTCTATCCGGAAATGGCGGACTACTTCCTGCGGTTCCATCCAAGCATCGGCTGGGCGATGCTGGGGGCGGGAACCGGGATCTTTCTGGCAACGGGGCTGGGACTGTTGCGGGGGAGCCGGCGCTGGTTTCTCGGGGGATACCTGGCGTGTTCGCTGCTGGGCGGAGCGTTCATCCACCCCCTGTGTTCGGGCGCGAGCCCCCTGCTGCACAAGCAGGCCGGCGAGCGGGCCAAGGAAATCGATCGGGAATACGGGGAAGGCCGCTGGCTGACCAACGAAAAATCCAGGGCCCAGCTGCTGCTGGCCAACGGCTTGGCGTGCGTCAATGGCATCCATCCATCCGCGAATCCCCGGCTGTGGCTTTTGATCGACCCGGCCCGCAAATACGAACAGGTCTGGAACCGCTACGCCCATATCACGACCGACGTCGTTCCGGGAAACGAGAGCTGCGCGGAACTGGAAAGCCGGGACCGGTTCGTCTGGAAACTGTGCCGGGATGACGTCGCCAAGCTGGGCGTCCGCTATTTGCTCTGGGAGGGGAAACTCCCGCACGAGTCGTGGGCGATTCCCCTCGGGCGGGTCGGGGCCAATTATTTTTATCGATTGGCGGAGGACGTTCCTCCATCTTTGGAAGCCGGACATGAACCCTGACGCGTCCACGGTATCGGTATTGATTCCGACGTACAACTACGCCCGCTATCTGCCCCGGGCCATCGACAGCGCGCTGGCGCAGACGGTGCCGCCGCTGGAGATCGTGGTGGCCGACGACGGCTCGACGGACGACACGGCCGCGGTGGTGGCCCGCTACGGCGCCGCGGTGACCTACCGCCGCTTCGACCACTGCGGCGTTTACGCCGTCCGCCAGGCCATGCTGGCCGAATTGCGGGGCGAGTGGTTCCTAAATCTGGATGCCGACGACTGGATCGATCCCGATTTCCTGGAACAGGCCCTGGCCATCGTCGCGCGTTCGGCGCACGATAATTCCCTGGCCTTCGTCTATCCCGACGTCCGGCGCTTCGGCGAGATCGAGGACGAACGGACGTTTCCGGACTTCAGCTTGGCCCAGTTGAAGCGCGGCAATTTCCTGGTGATGAGTTCCCTGATCCGCCTGGACGCCGCCCGCCAGGCGGGCTTCGACGAGCGCTTCAACGACGGGCAGGGGGATTATGATTTCTATCTGACGCTGGCGGAAAAGGGTTTCCGGGGCGAGCGGTTGCCGGGGGGGCGGATGCACGTGCGCGTGCACGCCGACAGCATCAGCGGCGTCGGCCGGGCGCAATTCCGGCACGTGGAGCTGGCCGAGCGGATCTTGGCCAAGCACGCCGCGCTGTTTTCGCCGGCGGAGGCCCGCGTCCTGCGGCGCAACGCCCGCCGCGGCGCGTGCCAAGCGATGTGGCTCGCCGCGGAACGGCTGCAGGCCGTCGGCGCGCACGGCTCGGCGGCGGCGCTGGGCGCGCGCGCCCTGGCGCTCGATTGGCGGCAGACGTCGCGGAAATCGGCAGGCCTTTTGTTCCGGGCGCTGGTGGCCGGCGGCCGTCGGCTGCTGCGGGACGCGGGCGGCGCGGCGAATCCACGGGCGTAGGAGCGGAAAAGGGGCGCCGGGCACAACCGATCGGGCGGATGGAAGGGAACGGCATGGTTCGTGCGCACGCCGGATCGGTGCGTTTTCGAATGCAAGCCGCACCCGCTGATTCTCGGCATGCCGGCCGGCGCGTTGGTCGGCGATCGGTTCTGTCCGACCGCGTTGGCGGCCTACGGCGTCCGGATCCCGATCCCGCCATCGTGCTCGGATTCGTCTGTCTGGCCCGGAAGGCGGCGCAATCCCAAAAGAAGAATCCCGACTACCTCAACTCGCTGCGCGCGGCCGTGACCGGAAGCTTCACGGCAAATCGGACATCCAGGCTTGCGCCCGGGCCAGCCAGGCGAGCAGGCCGGGCGGCAAGCGGCGCCACGCGTTGCGGAGCGGGAGCAGCCGGTCGGGCCGAAGCCGCAGTTGGCGGCGCGGCGCGAGATCCTGGACGAAGCCGGGGCGCGGCGCGAGGTGTTGCTGCAGGGCCCATTCCATGCGCTTGTAGCGGCGCACGTCGTGTTCGATGCCGGCCAGCCGGTACAAATCCCGGTGCAGGTGTTCGTATCTGCGGCCGATCCACTTGTTGTACGAATAGAGATAGCGCAAGGTGCGGTACAGGACGTAGTCCACCGGAATCGGGAAATCGAAGGTCCATTCGTAGTCGATCACGTGCCAGCGGCCGTTGCGAACGATGAGGTTGGGCAAGATCAAATCGACGTCGGTGGCGGGCGCGGATTTCAGCCCGGCGGGCAGGCGCACGCGGCCGAACGTTGCGCGGAATTCGGCGGTGGGCCGAAAGTCTTCCGCGGCGAGCGACCGAACCGTCCGGAAATATTCGGCCATCAAGTCCAGAAAGGCGGCGCGTTCGCCTCGATCCAGGTGGCCGAGCGCCAGGTCGGCCAAGGTCGGGCCGGCGATGAATTCCAATTCCGCCGCGCCTTGGCGCCGTTCGCAGCGGTTCGCGGACAGCCGCGTTCCGGCGCAGAGCCGGGAGAGGGTTTCGCCGTGGCGGCAGATGCCGTCCACATGGGCCTGCCCTTCCGCAGCGATCGGCGATTTGCGGATGGAGAAGGCGCCCGGGCCATCCACGAGCACGTCGGTGCGGATGCGGAGCGATTCGCAGCGCTGGGTCGAGTACTTCGCAAAGACGATGCGCCGCGCGTCCGGCGCCGGCGGCGGAGGCGGCTGGGGCGCCAACACGGCCAGAAATGAATTCGAAAACCAGGGGAAGCGGTTTTCGCGGATCAGTTCGTCGAACACGTTGCCGGGATGGAACAGGCGGCTTTGGCGGGCATCCCAGGGAAACGCGTTGAAGCACAGTTCGCCCGGCCGGGGCAGGCGCTCGTCGGAATAGATGCAGCTGGGGAACCGGAAATCGGGATAGGGATAGAAAAAGGCGACGTGGCCGAAACCGCTGGCTTGGGCCAGCTGCTCCAATTCCGTGCGCGACAAGGCGCCGCTGGCGGCGGCTTCCGCCTGGTTTTCCAGGCGACCGAACGTGGGCTCCGCGTCGTCTTCCGCGCCGCCGGCCCAGAACTTGAGGCCGAACCGGTTGGGCGCAGCGACGACGATTCGTCCGCCGTCCGCCAGCCGCGGCCGCAGCCGTTCCAGCAGGCGGCGCCGAGGATCGTCGCCGGGGCCGACGTAGCTTGCCGCCGCGTCGAGCGAACCGATCAGCGCGATCACGTGGAATCGGCGATCTCCCAGCCGTCGCTCCGTTTCCGCGAAGGCGCCGGCGTGGATTTCGACGCGGTCGCGGCCGCGCTGCCGGATCGCGTTGATCGCGGCGCGGGCGGGGGAAAGTTCGACGGCGACGACGCGGGCGGCCTTGTCGGCCCAGGCCCCGGTGAGGGCGCCGGCGCCGGCGCCGATTTCCAGCACCGTTTCGGTCGATTCGACCGGGAGCCACTGGATGGCGTTGTGCCGCTCGAAGCAGAGTTCCCGGGCCAGTTCGCGCGAGTTTTTTCGCAGAACGAGCCGATTGAATTCGCGCTCCGGATGCTGGGTGACGATGCGCAGCATTTGCCGTTCCAGCCGGGAATAGCGCAGCGAGTCGGGATCGTCGCATCCGAAAAGAGGCGCGGATTCGGCGAGCGGTTTCATCGGGCCGCTCCGTCGGATTGCGCCGCGCGCATCCGTTGCCGCGCGCCCCAGCGCCGGAGGCCGGCCGGACTGCGTCGAATCGCGAAATCGGCCAGCTTGTGGAGGACGTCCAGCGCGATGCCCAGACCGGTCAGCCGCAACGTGCGCCGCAGCGTCGCCAGCGAACTCCGAAAGGCGGCGAAGGTGGCCAAGCGCAGGCCGGGCGTGCCGTTCAAGGCGCAGCGGGTTTCGTCCAGCATGTAACGGAAATTCGCGATTTCGACGGCGGCCTGGCGATCGGTCAGAACCCAGCCGGTCAGATAGCCCTGGGATTGCGCGACGAAGGGCAGGATGCGCTCCAGCGCGTGGTTGACGGTGCCGTCGTTGGCCAGCGGTTCGGGCGGGAAATCCGCGGCGCGCCAAGGAACGGCGAACAGCGGTTTCAAGGCGTCCATCCGGCACCAGAAGACGGAACCGACGGCCAGCGGTTGCTGGTTCCGGTCGATGCGCGTCGCCAGCCCGAGCTTCTGCGCCAGCCGGACGGTCTCGTCGTAGCAGATCGTCCAGCGGTCCAGGCCGGATTTGAAATAGGTGCCGTGGACGGGGCCGGGCGGCACCAGCAGGCCGAGCCGCGGGTTGGCCTCGAACGTAGCGACGACGCCGCGCACGTAGGTTTCGCTGGCGAGCACGTTTTCCCAGAGCAGATCGCGGAACGCCGCGCCGACGGTGGGGTATTCCTTTTGAGCCGATTTCTTGTCGTGCACGAAACCCAGATAGTCGTAGCCCGCCAACCGGTTGCCGCCGCCCGCGAGCAGCGCGCCCCAATCCCGCCCGCGCGGTTCAACCCGCAGCACCGTGGGCCGGCGGCCGGGCCAGTCGGCGAACCGGCGCTCGAGTTCCGCGTGCTTGTCGTCCGCGTCGGTCGTGACGAAGAGGTCGATCTCGGGCGGGAGCGGACGCAGGTGGCGCTCGCACCAGGCGAAGAGTTCGGGATAGAACAGATGGGCGACGACCGCGATCTTCTTGCCGGCCGGCAGCGGCGGCGCCGCGCCCGCGACGGGCAGGACGAAGTTCAGGCACAGGGCGTCCTTCAAGGCCGCGGCGTCGCCGCGCCGCAGCAAATGGGCGAACATCAAGTTCGGGTCGTAATCGTAATGGCGGCGGACGTAGTCCAGCGTTTTGGACAGCTCGTCGCCGCCGCCGAAGCGCAGATAGGTTTCCCTGGGCACGCGGAACGACCGGCGCTTGAGGACGGGATAGCGCCGCTGGGACACGAGTTCGTACAGGCTGAACGTGTGCGGATCGTAGTTTTTGTCGCGCCCGATTTCCAGGTCGGCGGTGTCGCAGTAGGCGCTCCACGAATAGCCGAGGTCCGCGAAATGCCGCGTCAGCACGGCGGCGAAACGTTCGGCCAATTCCTCGAACCGGCGGCAGGCCGGCTGGTTTTGCCAGAATTCGAGGAACGCGGGCGCCGCCAGCAGGCGCGGTCCGAACACGAGAAAGTAGGTTTGCAGATGGCGGGGCCGGTAGCCGTAGGGCGAAAGCCCGAGGCCGGAGGCTTCGCCGTGGACGCTCAGGCCCCAGAAGTCGTCGCCGCGCCGGTCCATTTCGCGAAACACCTCGGCGAAGGGATAGAACGGTCCGAAGAAGGAATCGTTGAACAGCACCAGTTCGTCGTAGGTCCGCAGCCGGTCGAAGCCGCATCGTTCCAGCAGGGCTTCCCGCCACGCGCCGACGTCGAAGCCTTTGTTGGGGCGCACGTGGATTTCGCGCGTGAATTCTTCCAGCTTGCGCCGGCCGTCGTCCGCCAGCGTTCCGTTGGCGACGACGATCAAGTCCGTGAGATTTTGCCGCACGTCCCGCAGCAGGTGGACGACGTAGTCGTCGACGATCCCGTCCGGATCGTAGAACAGGAATATGCCCAAGCGCCGCGGCCGGAGCGGCGCGGAGGCGGCGCCGGATTCGGTTGTGTCTGGATCGCGGGCGGTCATGGTCTTACTGAAAGACAGGATAGCCGTTCTGCGGCTGCGATGGCAAGAACGGGGCGAGGACGGAGGTCGGCTTGACGCCAGGGGTGTTCGGCGGATTCGTCAGTCGCGGCAGGAGGTCGCTTGAGCGGCCAGCAGGGTGTCCATGTCCTCGCGGAAGCGCCGCCACCGTTCCGGCGTCGGGCGGGCCTGCGTCACGTAGCTCCGGTGCATGCGCCAGGCGGTGAGTTTCCGGTTCACGTAGAACAGGGGATATCGGGAGGCCATCTGGCGCCACAGCCACCAGTCGGTGTGCTCCGGCCAGGGATTGCCGGCGAAGTCGAGCGCCAGAAACTCGGGGCGGCGGACCATGCAGGCGGAAAACGTGAGGATCCAGTTGGCCCGGCGGAACTCGGCGAAGGAAAAGCGGTTGATGGTGCGGCGGCAGCGGGACCGGATGCGCCGGGCGTTGGCCAGCTCCATTTTGAGGCAGCGCCAGGGGTCGCCGAAGATTTCCACGTCGTTGGCGATCCACACGGGGGCGCCATGGTCCCGGATCAGGCGGACGACGGTTTCCAGGTGGTCGGGGGTCCACAGGTCGTCGGCTTCGCAGAAGGCGATG
Source organism: uncultured Verrucomicrobiota bacterium (assembly GCA_964393515.1). Classification (GTDB taxonomy): domain Bacteria; phylum Verrucomicrobiota; class Kiritimatiellia; order CAIQIC01; family Lenti-01; genus Lenti-01. The sequence goes on along the minus strand of CAYMTY010000009.1, from coordinate 51,242 downwards.
TAATCCCCCGCGGCTTTTTCGGCGCCGAGGCGGAGGGTGGCAGCCAGCCCGCGGTTGGCGCCGCCGGGATGCTGGAACAGCGATACGCGCCGCGGATGATTGTGGACGTAGCGCTGCACCACCTCAACCGAGCGGTCGGTGGAGCCGTCATCCACCACAATGATTTCGAAATTCCGGTAGGTTTGGGCCAGGAGGGAATCGAGAGTCTGGGCGATGAGGTGCTGATAGTTGTGGCTGGAGACGATGACGCTGAATTTCGGGGGGACGGGCGGGGGCGGGGCCGGGGGCGCCGGGGGGGGCGTCACCTGAAACGGCCGGACCAGCGAAACGATGCGCCCCGGCAGCCGGGCCAGCCAGAGAACCATGCAAGCCGCCCCTCGCGGCGGAGGAACCAGCCTTTCGGATTCGGCGGGGCCCGCGATAGAGTTTTCTGGGGCGGTATTTGCCATGGGACAACGAGGAAATGTATTGGAAGCCGGGGGGGGGAGCAATGGCATTTTCTGCGATCCGGCGCATGCAAAAGGCATTTGTTCCGAAGCGGCAAAGGTATACACTCCCCGGCATGGAGTCCGCTGTGGCAACCGCGGGATCGGCGCCCCTCGTATCGGTGCTGGTGTGCGCTTTCAATGCGGAGCCGTTTCTCGGCCTGACGTTGCAGTCTATCTGCGCCCAGACCTGGTCGAATCTGGAGCTCCTGGTGCTCGACAATGGCTCCCGCGATCGGACGGCGGAGATGCTGCGGGAATGGGCCGGCCGCGACCGCCGGGTGCAGCCCCATTTCAGCCGGGAAAATCTGGGCGCGTACGGTGGCTTGAACTTCCTTCTGGAGCGGGCCCGGGGGAACTATGTGGCCATTCAGGACCATGACGACCTGTGGCATCCTGACAAGATCCGCCGCCAAGTGGACTATTTGGAAAGCCATCCGGATTGCACCGGCTGCGGCACGGCCATTCTGAACCACTACGAGAAGCCGGATCTTTTCCTGCTGCGGCGACAGGCGCCGGAATCCACGGTTGCCTGGCATACGACGCTGGTCTTCCGCCGGGGAAACGTGCGCTATGACACATTGGTGCCCGTGGGCACGGATTTCCATTTCATGCGCGAGGTTCTCTGCCGGGGCTGGAAATGCATCCACAACCTGCCGGCGCCGCTCGTGCTGCGGCGCCTGCGCGCAGACGGGGGCAACTTGTCGAGCCGCTGGATCCGCGGACACGGGCGCGAGATTCTCCGGGCGAACATCGGCGGATTCGACAAACTGTGCCTGCTCAATCGGCTATGGCTGCCCTCCGGCGTGATGGATTGGCTGGTGTTGCATGTTTTTCTCCGGGGCCAGATGCGGACCCGCGAACAGGCCCTGGCCGCGCCCGACTTGCGGGAGTTGCTGGCCCTGGCCGCCGTCCCGGCGCCGGTCGGGGGCGCGCATGCTTGACGGGACTGGCGCAATGGGGCAGTCTTTTTCCGGCCAATCCGCCGCCATGAAACCGCCCCGCAACACGATCATCTTGATCCCCGGCTTCAATGAGGAAGCGAACCTCGAAGTGTTGCTGCGGGAGGTGGCGGCGCAATGGCCGGGGGTGCCCGTGTGCGTTATCAATGATTGCTCGCGGGACGGCACCGCGCAGAAGCTGAAGGCCGCCGGATGCGCCTATTTGAACCTGCCCTGCCAACTCGGCGTGGGGGGGGCGATGCAGGCGGGATTCCGTTACGCGCTGGAGGGGGGCTATGACTACGCGATCCGGCTGGACGGCGACGGGCAGCATCCGCCCGCGGAATGCGCGGCGCTGATCGAGCGCATGAGCCGGGGCGATGTGGACCTGGTGACCGGCTCCCGGTTCCTGGCCGATGGAAGCTACACCAGCACGATGGTCCGGCAGCTGGGCATTGCGGGGCTGGCGGCTTTCCTGAGCTGGGCGTGCCGCCAGCGGATCACCGACCCCACCTCGGGGTTCCAGATGGTGAACCGGGCCGCACTGGCGTATTTCGCCCACCAGTATCCGGCGGACTATCCGGAGCCGGAAGCCCTCGCCTTGCTGAGCCGGCAGGGGTACCGGTTTGCCGAAGTGCCGGCCCGGTTCCGCGAGCGGCAGGCCGGCACCTCCTCCATCCGGCGCTGGGGGACGGTCTTCTACATGTGCAAGGTATGCGTGGCGCTGTTTGTGGACCGGTGCCGCGCCGTGGATCCGCGGTTCGACCGCCGCCACATGGAGGCCGCGGGATGACGCTTCCCCAGATCGTATCGGCGGCGGCCGGAGCCGCGGTGTTGGCGGTTAGCCTCCATTCGTTTTTCCGGCACCGGACCCGGCGCTTCAAGGCGTTGTTCTGGGGCGCGATCGGCGCGGCGATGGTGTATGCCGGATTCCGGCCTACGTTTATTGAGATCCTCGGGCCCGACTCTCCGGAACTGCGCCTCCGGCTGATCGTGGCCCTACTGAGTTTCAGCGTGCTGACGGTCACGCTGGAGGCTATCCGGATTTCGCGGATGCAGGAGCGTTACGGATTTCTCTGGCTGGCCACGGGGCTGCTGCTGCTGGCCGGCGCCTGGTTCCCGGAGCTGGCGCAGGCGATCGAGGCCGGGACGGGCCTGGGCTACGGGGTGGCGGTGCTGGTGGTGATCTTCGCGTTCATCCTGCTGATGCTCTTTCATTTTTCGGTGGCCCTGAGCCTGGCGCAGCACAAGCTGGCGCAGGTGGCGCGGGAGCTGGCGCTGGCGGAGGAGCGGTTGCGGCGGGCCGAGCGCGCGCTGAGCCGGGTGCCGGCGCCGGAGAAGTGACCGTGTCGCGCGGGGACTGGGCGGACCGGATCCGGGGCGGGGGCTTGCTCTTGCTGGGGGCGGCCTGGGTGGCCTGGGCCTTTGCCGGCATCTATTCGATCGTCACGGGGCATATCGACGTCGTGCATTACGTGGACACGGCCCGGGCGATATCCGCCGCCACCAGCTGGCCGGCCCGCTTTGAGGCGTTGTTCGAGTGGGCGCCCTTGTATCCGGCCCTGCTGTTCATGGTCCTGCACGGATTTGGGCCGACGGGAATCTACTTCATCAATCCCGTGCTGGTGGTGCTGTTGATGGCGGCGCTGGGCCGGTGGACCTGGCGGGCCATGAACGATTACGCGGCGGGTGTTCTGACGGTGTTTCTGGCAGCGGTGCTGTTTCTGACCGCGCAGGGCCGGGTGTCGATCTACCTGCTGTATCCCTACCGGGAGCCCATGTCCTTCGCATTCATCGCCGGCGGGATGCTGCTGTTGCTGCGCGCCGCGGGCCGGCCGGGCCGCCGGGCCGCCGTTTGGCGGCTGGGGGCCGGTTGTGCCTATGTGCTGGCGGCGGCGGTGCGCGAACCGTCCATTCTGGCCTTGACGGGCGGGGTTGCCTATCTCCTGGCACAACCCGGGGAGCGTTGGGCGCAACGGTGGCGGAACGCGGCGGTCCTGATGGCGCCATTTTTCGCGGCGCTGGCATTGCTGGCGGCTGTTTCGCTGGTCCGGGGGCGCGTCGGCACCGGGCAGTTTGCCGGCTGGCGGGAGATGACCCGCGGGTTGACCCCGGGCGAATGGCTGGGCATGGCCTGGGAGTACCTGCATTGGTGGCGGCTGATGTTCGGCTGGCCGGGCCTGGCGCTGGCCGGCCTGGGCTGGGCGGGCCTGGTACGGGCGCGCAATCCCGCGGGGTGGTTGCTGGTTGTACCCGCGGGAGCCACGCTCTTGTTCTATGCGGGATTTGCGGTGTCCGCGCGGTATGCCCTGGCCTCCGCGATCTATCTGGTGCCCTTGGCCGGCGCGGGAGTCCGGATGGTGACCCGGATCCCCGGGCTCCTGTCCGGGCGTTGGGCGCCGGCGCTGGAACGGGGCCTATGCGCCGCTGCGGTTTGCTGGTTGACGGCGGTCGGGCTGGGCAGCATGACGCGCATCGACCCGGCCCTGCGGGTTGATGGCCAGGCCTTGGCGCAATTCAAGGAGGTGCTGGACGGGCTGACCGGCGGGGAAGGAGCGGTCGCGACCGAATACCGGGCCCGGCATCTCATCGATGCGCTGCATATTCAGTTGAACCGCACCCAGCCGGATGTGCCGTCGTTTCTGGGGCAAATCGCCAGGCACGGGGAGGGATTCTTCCTCAAGCCGGTCACGGCGGAAAGCCTGTCTGCCGCCAAAGTTCCGTTTCCCCAGATCCCGTTCGAGGAGCAGGTCCGCCAGCGGATGGACATGACGCCGGTCCTGGATGAAGCCGGCCGGCCCCGGCGCATGCGCCTGGGGCCGGGAATGTACGAATTTTACCGCGTTGCGCCCTGGTCTGCCCGCGTGGTGGAAGAAGAGCTGCGGCCGGACGATGTGGCCGGCCGGCTGTTCTGGCTGAACTTCCGGGATCGGCCGGCCGATGCGGCCGGTCGGGTGACCGCGTTGGATGCGGCGGGCCGGGGGGTGCAAACCTGGACGGGGGTTGCGGGCCGCGGCCTGGTTCCGTTCGCGCTGGAGCCGCCGGCCGGTTCTGATGCGCCGGTCCGGCTGCGCATCGAATCCGACGTTCCGCTGCCGTCCGAACTGCGGCTGTCGTCCCATTGCCCGGCGGGGTGGAGTTGCATTTTTTTCGGGCCGGGCCGGCTGCTCGCGGCGATGGAGTGGGTGGAGCCGCCCACGCTGCGCGGGGGGATCGGTTCCCGCTGGGGGGCCCTGCTCGCCCGCCAAGGAAGCCTGCGGCTGCCCCGGCCGGCCGGGTGGCAAACCGGCTCGCTCCGCCTGAATTTTGAACTGGAGAGCCTGCGCAAGGAACGGGGCCAGGTGGTCTTCCGGTATTTCCTGGGCGACAAACTTGCCGGGAGTTTCACCAACCGGTTGCAGAAGCGGGTGTTTCGCCATACGGTGGCGCTCGAGCCTGAAGCCGCCGCGGATCCGCTGGGGATCCGGATTGAAGCGGAGCCTGACGGCGGAGCCGCCATCTGGTTCCGCATCCGGCGGATTGGCATGCGCCTGGAGCCGGCCGGGTGGTCCGCGGCCCCTTGAAAGCGGGCCGGCGGATCTTGCCATTGTGCGGGGGGCGGCGTGGATGATAAACTCACCCGGTATGCAGGCCGTTGCGCGCTTCGAGCACAAGTACATCCTGCCGGCTGCCAATGCCGGCCATCTGCAGGGCTGGCTGGACCACGTGTGCGTGTTGGATCCGGCGCACGCCGACAACGTTATCCACAGCCTCTATTTCGATTCCGGCTCGCTGGATTCGGCCGAGGAGAAGTTCCAGAGCACGTTCTTCAAGACCAAGGTCCGCCTGCGCTGGTACACGGACCCCTCCGGCGCGCCGTTCGAGCCGGCCGCCTACCTCGAAGTGAAGACCAAGCAGGGGCGGCGCACGCGCAAGCACCGCGCCAAGCTGGCGCTGGACCTGGAACGGTTCCTGGCCGATCCCGTCGGGGCGGGCGGGGAACTCGACCTGCTCGAGGCGCTGCCCTGGCTGGACCGCGACACCAGCCGGCGCTTGCGTCCGGTCTGCGTGATCCGCTACCATCGCCGCCGCTACATCGACATGCGCCAGGGGCTGCGCGTCGCGCTGGATTCCGGCATCGGCGTGACGCACGCGAACCCGGTCTTCCGGTTCCCGGGGCGCTGTCCGGAGCTGGCCTGGGCGGTGGTCGAGGTGAAAGGCCGCGGCATGCCCGGCGAGCCGCCGCTGCCGGCGGGCATCCCGGCGCTGCGGCTGTTCCGGACGGCGTTTTCGAAGTACGGCGAGTGCGTGCGGTGCCTGCAAGGAAGGAGCGAGGCCTGAGATGGACTGGATCATGCAATACCTGAACCGGGGCGGAAACCTTTCGCTGGAGTGGGGCGGCTTCGCCCTGGCCATGGCGGGGTCGGTGGCGGCGGCGCTGCTGGCCGAATTCATGTACGACCTCTTCTACGAGGAGCGGGCGACGGGCTCCAACCTCCAGAAGTCCTTCCTGCTGCTGGGGCCGTCCATCACCTTCCTGTTCCTGTGCATCCAGCTCTCGCTGCCGCTGTCGCTGGGCCTGCTGGGCGCGCTGTCCATCATCCGTTTCCGCACGCCCGTCAAGGAGCCCGAGGAGATCGGCTTCCTGATGATCCTGATCGCGGGCTCCATCGGGCTGGCCACGTTCAGCTTCGCCTTCGTGGCCGGGCTCTACGCGCTGGCGTTCGTGATGCTGGCCCTGAAGCACAAGGGCTTCCTGAAGAACCGCTGGATCCGCCGCCGGGCGGGGACGCTCCTGATCAACGCCGGCGAGGAGGACTACCGCCGGGGCGGGACCGCGCTCGACGCCCTGCTACAGGAAAAATTCAAGGGCCTGCGCCTCGAAAGCGTGTCGCTGATCGAGGGCACCGTCAGCCTGCACTACCTGTTCGCGGACGCCGCGCGCGGGGAGTGGACGGAAATCCACCGCGCCATCCAGGCCGCCATGCCCTGCCGCAAGATCTCGGTCTACTTCTCCCCGGAATCGGCGCTCGTCTGACGCATGGACCGCCGGGCCATCCGCAGAACCGCGGGCATCGGCCTGTGCCTGCTGGCGCTGGCGGTGCTGGCGTGGCTCGGTCGGCCGGACGCGGGCCTGCGCCTTTTTACGCCGCTGGACGAGGCCGGCCTGCGCGCCGCCCTGCTGAAGAAAAGCCGGACGGCCATTCGCCGCGACCGGTTTCCCGGCCTGCGGGCCCCGCTGGTGATCCAGCAGATCGGCCTGGCCGACCCGGCCGGCCCGCGGCGCCGCGACGGCTTTCCCGCCGACTGGATCGAAGTCCTGAATCGCTCGACTCGCCCGGTTTCGCTCGAAGGATTCGCGCTGGCGGACGGCCGGTCCGTCGCGCGCCGCTGGACGTTTCCGGAAGTCGAGCTGCCCGGCGGGGAATCATTGCTCGTCTGGGCCGACGGCTTCAACCGGGTCGGTTCCCGCTGGGAAAGCGGGGATCCGCTCCGCCGGCCCGTCCAAGGCTGGGAGCGCCGGCCGGAGGCGGACAGCCCCGCCGGCTATGTGTTCCAAGGCGCGCGCGATCCCGCCGCCCAGACCGATCCGGAACTGGTGTATGAAATCGCCGCGCCCGGCGGCGCGTGCGATCTCTGGCTGCGGCTGCGCGCCGAAGGGGAGGGCCCCTGCCTGCTGGAGGCGCAGGCCGGCGACCGGCCGGCGCGGCCGGTCGCGGCCGCGCCCGGCAAGCGTTTCCAAACCATCCAGCTGCGCCCGGCCGGCCGGGCCGCCGCCGGTTGGGAGCTGGCGGAAGGTCCGGTTCGGATCAAGCTCCGGCTGAAGCATGGCGTGGTGGCCGTGGACCGGATGGTCCTGACGCGCCGCGGCGAACCGTTCGGCCGCGGGGACCAGGATTTCCATGCGCCGTTCAAGCTAAAGGCCGCCGGGGAGACCATCGGCTTGTATGCGCCGCGCGGGATTCCGCTGGACCATGTGCAGTTTCCCGGGCTGGCCGCCGGCACGGCCTATGCCCGCGTCCCGCGCGGCAGCGGCAAGTTCGCCATTGTGGAACTGCAGCCGGACAGCAAAATGGCTATGCCATCGCCGGAGTTTTCCGCGCCGAGCGGATACGTCGCCAACGACGCGGTGGTCTCGGTGCAGGCCGGCGCGGGCGGCGGCACCGTCCGCTGCACGACCAACGGCAGCCTGCCGGACGAAAACAGTCCGGTTTGGCGCGACCGGGAGATCCGCGAACCAACCATCCTGACCGCCCGCGTGTTCCGCGAAGGCGCCGCGCCGGGCCCGCCCGTCACGCGCCTCTACCATCCGGGTCCCGCGCTGGACATTCCCCTGGTCTGGCTCGCGCTCCGACCCGAGGCCGAAACGAACCTCCTGCGCTATCGCCTCGCCCGCGGGCGGCTGGCGGAGCAGCTTGCGCACGCGTGTATTTTCTACCCGGACGGCACGGCGCAGGGCGCCGACGTCGCCCTGCGGCCGCAGGGACGCTCCTCGCGGCTGGAGAAGCTGAAGCAGGCCTACCGGATCATCTGCCGCAAGGAATTGGGCGCGGCCTGCTGGCCCGGGAAGATTTTTCCGGAGCCCGGCGCGGCCTGCCACGGCTCCCTGGTGCTGAACGCCATCAGCCTGGTCAAGCATCCCGTCGCGCTCGACGCCCTGAAGTTCGGCGGCTTCGTCGGGCCGCGCCAGCGCCAGGTCCTGTTCCAGCTCAACCACGATCCGCTGGGCGTCTATCTGCTCTGGGAGGATCCCAACGACCCGGAATTCTGGCGCCACGCCTTCGGGCATTTGGATTTGGATGTCATCAAGCTGAAGACGCAGAATCCGGTGAAGGCCGGCACCGCGCGGGCCTATGGGCAGCTCTGGCGCGGCCTGGACGCGGAGGCCGGCCTTGCGCCGGACGAACTGCGCCGGTGGATCGATCCCGTTTATTTCTGCCGTTGGGTGGCCTGGCACCATCTGCTGGGCATTGCCGACAACCAGCAGGGGTATTTCGTGCGCGACCGGCGGAAGACGGAGGCCCCCTGGTCGTTCATCATCTGGGACCTCGACGGCGCCTTCAACTGGGCGATGCGGGATCATGACGGACAATGGCCGCCGCTCGAAGGCGAACGGAAAGAAGTTTTTCACAGTCTGCTCCGCAACGAACCGGGGGCGCAACTGTTTTTCGAAACGGCCCGCGCCGTGGCGGATCGGGAACTGGATGCGGATTTCCTGGCGCGGCGCGCCGCGGCGTACGCCGAAACCGTGGTGCGGCACATCGATTTTGAATGGGCCGGCCGCGAGTTCCAGCAGGTGGAAGACGGCCCCGCGGACCGCGAAGGCCTCGCCGGGATATACCGCCAGGCCGCGGCCGATGTGCGCGAATTCCTCGCCACCCAGCCCGGACTGTACCGGGAAAGCCTCGCTGGCCGCTAAGCCACCTGCGGATTTGTTGTAGCCGCGCTCGCTGAGCGCGGGGCTTTAAAATTAATGGCCGGCCCCACCGGGACCGGCTACAGTAAAACCAGAACAACGTTACGGCGCGCGGCGGACCATCAGCCGCTGGAGCAGGCGGTCGAGGCCGGACCAGCGGCCGGTGCGGCCTACGAGTGCCACGGAAAGCAGCATGACGGGGGCGATGTGCAGCGCGTAGCGGGCCAGCCCGTTGTCCATGAAATCGCGCCAGCCGCCGAAGGCGTTGTTGGGAATCACCAGCAGCGGCAGCCAGAAATGCAGGAAGCCGGCGGCGATGACCGCGGCCAGGAACAGGTAGAGCGGGAGCGTTTTCCGTCCCCAGCCCAGGGCGAAGCCGAAGACCGCGCCCAGAGTCGGCAGCCATCCCGCGCGGCGGAAGTGCACGAACGTTTCCCGGACGATGTACGCCAGGCGTTCCCAGTGCATGACTGAGTCCACATGTCCGGTGGCGGCCGGCGAGATGTGGTGCAGGAATAGATAAAACGGCCAGGGCCCGCCGGCCAGCAGCAGGCCGAGGCCCCATGCCGCCAGTCCGCGCAGCGTGGCGCGCCAGTCGGCGCGCGGTCGAACCAGCGCGGCCAGGCAGAGTCCGCCGGCCACGCCGAGCGCCAGCAAGAGGCCTTCGGTCTTTGTCCACATGCCCAGGCCGGAGAACAGGCCGGACAGGAATGCCGCGGCGGGCCGGCCGCGCGTCAGCCAGAAGATCGCCATGCCGCCCGCGCCCAGGTGCAGGGCGGCGAGCGGCAGATCGGCGTAGAGCTGGTTGACGTGTCCGGCGAGAAGAGGGCAGCCCACCACCAGCGCCAACGCCATGGGCCAGCCCCAGCCGCGTTTTCCGGACAATTCCTGCGCGGCTGTTCCGATGAGGCCAAGACTGGCGAGGAAGAACAGGAAGGGGATCAGATGTACGGCGGTTTCCTGCGGAAACTTCTGCAAGGCCATGAACGCGCCGGCGAGGAACGGGACGTGGTTGGGGAAGGCCTCCATGGGCCAATAGCCTTGGAAGGGCTTGCCGTGCGTGGCGGTCGAGAGCGCCTTGAAACCCCAGTTGTGGAGGGCATCGAAGCGGGCTTCGGGTTCGGACAAGCCGTGCACCAGCGTGCTGGCGGCGATGATGGCAAGTACGATTGCTACTACCCAAGCTCCCCAACTGGTTCGTTCTCCAGTCGCGGCTAATATCGCTGGTTCCTTCCGCCGGCAGGTGCGCCAGAGGGTGACGGCGGCGAGCGCCGCCAGCCAGAGCGTCAGCCAGGGCCGGAGCGCGCCGCCGGCGAGGTAAATGGCGAAGACTCCCAGCGAAACCAGTCCCGACCCCAGCAGCCAGCCGGGGGCCCAGGCCTTGGCCCAGCCCAGGCCGAGCGCCCGCCGCACCAGCAGCGTGCCAACGGCCCAGAAGCCGGCCAGCACCAGCACCGCCCACAGGTTATTCGCCAGCATGGTCCGTCACCTCGTAGATCACCAGGCCCGCGGTCGGCAGGCGCCACGCCTCGCGCCAGTTTTCCGGCGGCGTGAAATCCTTCAGGCCGGGGCCGCGCTCCAGCACGACGAAATCGGGCGCGTATTCGCGCAACACGGCCGGCGCCTGGAGGGCGTCCTTGGCGGCGTAGAGATAGAGCCAGCGGCCGGTGCGGGGAAAGGTGTAGTAGCGCAGGCGGATGCCGGTGCCCATGCGGCCGACGTACAGCAGGCGCTTTTCCTGCGGCACATGCAGGTTGATCCATTGGATGGCCGGCCAGGTGCCCTTCAACTCCCCGGTCTTGGAAGGCGGAATCCGATGGCGCCCTTCGGCCCGGAGGGCGGGGAGGGTTTGCGCCAGCCGCCGGGCGTGCCAGACCGTGAGGACGGGCACATCGTGGAAAATCCACGCCAGCGCCAGCGCGGCGAGCCATTCCGGCCACGTGCGCCGCAGCGCGGCGGGGAAAAATGCGGTTTGCCTGGGGCGGTCCATCGGCTAGAGTGCCCTGTCCGAATCAGCATCCAGCAATCATCCGGATGAAACAATGAAAAACAGCGGCAGCGACACATCGCGGACGGCGGCCCGCCGGCGCGCGGCGGCCTGGGTGCTGCTGGGCGTCCTGGCGGCCGGGGGCGGCTGGTGGCTGGCGGGGCGGGTGGCCGGCCCGGCCCGGCGCATCAATTCGCTGGGCATGGAACTGGTCCGCGTTCCGGCCGGCGTGTATCTGCGCGGCTCGGCCGCGGCCGAGCGCGACTGGGCGGTCGCAAAGGGTGGGAATCCGGAATGGATCGCGCGGGAATTCGAGCCGCAAACCGTTACGCTGCCCCGGGAGTTCTGGTTCGGGGCGACGGAGGTGACCCTGGGCCAGTTCCGGTCGTTTGCCGGGGCCACCGGCTACCGGACGGTGGCGGAGCGCGGCGAAGGTCCCCTGGCCTGGAACATGAAGCGGGAAGGCTGGAACCATCGCCAGGACCGGTCCTGGCGCAAACCGGGGTTTCCACACGATGACCGGCATCCGGTCACGTGCCTGAACTGGCGTGACGCCAGGGTGTTCTGCCAGTGGCTGACGGAACGGGAGCGCGCGGCGGGCCTCATCCGTTCGAATGAAAGCTACCGGCTGCCGGATGAGAACGAATGGGAGGGCGCCTGCCGCGGCGGCGGCGACGGGTATTACAGCTGGGGCGATGACGCGGCGGATGCCGTCCGCCATGCAAACATTCTGGACGCGACCCCGCGGCCGGACGGTTCCCGCTGGGCGGCTCCAAGCATGCCCTGGACGGACGGCTGGGCGTTTACGGCCCCGGTGAAAACCTATGCGCCCGCCCCGGCGGGCTTCTACGACCTGCACGGCAACGTCTGGGAATGGTGCCGCCAGGCCGGGCGGAACGACGGCGCGGCGGGCCCGGCTTCCGCAGACGCCGAAGACGGGTACATCCTGCGCGGCGGCTCCTGGGACAACCAGCCCGGCAACATCCGCTGCGCCTCGCGGCGTTTCGTGCCCCGCGATTTCGCCAGCGACGCCTCCGGCTTTCGCGTCGTCCTGGCCGGCGATTCCCCCTGAGCGGCGGAGATAGGTGCGCGGAGGGGCGCCTAGCGGCGGCGCCACCGGGGCAGGGAGCGCCAATCGCGGACGGCGGCGTGGAATTCGTCGCGGCCCATGCCGATTTCCTGCAGGAAGGATTCGAGTTCCGGGGGTTCGGCGAGGGGGCTCGCCAGTTGCTGCTCCTCAAGCGCCAAGGCCTCGGCCCGGGTCAGCTGGCCCCAGCGGATGCGGGCGCTGTTCTTGAGGGTGGTGGGCGTCATTTCGGGGAACTTGAGGCGGTGGATATAGGGAATGATGCCGTGCACCAGGCAATCGGAATGCTCGTCGCTGGGGGAGGTGCGTTTCCAGCCCAGTTCGGTTTCAAGGATGCGATACATGTCGTCCGTCGTGTCGTCGGCATAATCCCACAGCGGCACATACTGGGAGGTGCCGGCCAGCAGCCAGCCGGTCCGGTCGCGGAGGGCGTTGAGCAGGCGGTAGAGGTTCCAGCGGTAGGGGCTGTCCCACAGGAGGCGGGCTTGCTCGCGCAGGGGGCTGTCGGCCAGCACGGCGCGGAAGAAGGCGAGATCGCCGCCCTCGAACAGTTCCTGGATGTAGGCCGAATACGTGATGCGCTGCCCGTCGCCGGTCACGATGAGGGGGATGCGGAAGCGCTCGACCAGCAGGCGCTGGGCGACTGCGATGCCGCGCATGCACACCGGGCAGAAATTGCCGCAGCGCTCCAGGAACAGCCGGTACAGCTGGAGCATGACGGGGCGGTTGAGGCCGAAGAAGACATGGTCGGCGCCCGCGGCGGCCACGGCGGTGCGGATGTTTTCCTGCGCATGGTTCGAAAGGAATCCGTTGTCAAAGGTGACGCACAGGCAGCGCAGGCCGTAGCGCCGGGCGCAGACATAGAGGGCATAGGTGCTGTCCTTGCCGCCGCTGAGGGGCACCACCACATCGTAGGTGGCCTTCCGGGCCTTGGCGTTGGCCACCAGGCGCTCGAAGCGGGCCTTGCGCCGGCTTTTGACCTGCTCCCATTCCGCGGCGGTGCGCGCATAGTCCCGGCAGGGGCGGCAAATGCCTTCGGCGTCCAGCCGGGCGCTGGGCAGGGAGGCCGGCAGGACGCAGCGCCGGCAGCGGACGATGGCGGTTGGGGGCATGGCGGGTTTTCCTTCCCGGGCTCAGTCGGCCGGTTGGGGGCTGAGCAACCCGGCGGCCGCCTGGCCGGTGAGGATGTTCTGCTCCATGTTGTGGTATTCCCACTGGGCATAGCGGCCCCAGCAGTGGACCTCGTGGCGGGCGAGCCAGTCGCGGATGTGCTGCGCGGCGGCGGCGCGGTCGCGGTCGTAGATGGCATAGGCGTAGGTCATTTCGATGACATGGGTGAAGAGGATGGGGGTGTCCGGGGAAAGGATGCCCATCTTTCGCAGGTCGGCGACGACGCGTTCCTCGAGGGTGGCGCGGTCGGTCGGGCGCTGGGGGGAGTGGCCGACCTCGGCGGAGACGGCGCACTGATTGGGCGGGGCCATGTCCGGCGCGTAGGCGGAATAGAAGGCCAGCTTGTGGAAGACGAGGTCTTCGTCGGTGACGTAGGCGCGGTGGCGCGCAGTGAGCGCCGGCCGGTCCACGGCGACGTTGACGACGTAGAGCGTGTTCCAGCGGAGCTTGGCGGCGGCTTCGCGGATGTCGGCGGGCGGATCCTTCAGGCATTTCACCAGCACGGGCAGGGGCAGGGTGGAGAGGACGCGGCCGTAGCCGACGGTGCGCCGGCCATTGATTTCGAACGTGCGTTGTTTCACGTCGAGGCCGGTGATGGCGGCGTTGAGCTCCGGCGCGTGCTTGAGGCGGGCGAGGAAGGCGTCGCAGACGGACTGGATGCCGCCGCGCTTGGGGTAGGTGAAGGTGGCGTTCTGGCCGATGCACTTCTCGGCCGGCTTGAGCGAGCCGTCGAGGACCTGGCCGAAGCCGGGGCGCGGCACGAACTTGCCCATCCATTCGAGGGTGAGCTGGTCGAGGGGATAGCGCCAGTGCTTGTTGTTGAAGGGGATCATGAAGTGGCGGGCGATGCCCTCGCCGAACGTGCGGTGGATGAAATCGAGGAAGTGGGCGGGTTCGACCTGGCCTTCGGCCGCCTCGCGCAGCTGCGCCTCGTGCAGGCCGAGCAGGCATTCCTTCACGACGTCGAGCGGCAGGCCGTACAGATTCGCCTGAAAGGGGTAGCGGGTATAGACCCCGCGGGTGTAGATCCACGCCTGCCGGTCGGCCTCGAGGCGGTTCTCCCCGAGCAGGTCGTTGACCAGGTTCTTCACGTAAGCGGTCTTGGGATAGAAGATGTGGCCGCCGGCGTCGAAATCAAAGCCGTTCTGGTGTTCGGTCCGGCAGTTGCCGCCGACGCGGGGGGCCTGTTCGAACAGGCTATAGTCGGCATCGCCGAGGTGGAAGGCCGCGCTGAGGCCGGTCAGTCCGGCGCCGAAGATGCAAAGGGGGGCGTGGTCGGATGGCATGGTGGGAAAAAGTAGGGGATGCGGGCGGGGGCGTCAATTCAATATCCAGCGACTTGGCGGCCGGCGGCCGGGCCGGATTCGGCCGGCCCGCGGCAAGTATCCGGCCGGGGTATTTGAGATTGTTTTCGCTTGTTGGGGTTTTATAGTACCCCTCAAAGCTGTTGGAGATGGGACAGATGGGAAGTAGGGACCGGTGACACAGGCCTGCGCAGGCGAAGGCGGAGGGGGGGCGCGCCCGGACGGGCGCGGCTTGGGGCCGTGGTTGAGCCGGCGGCGGGGGCGGGGCCTGGCGCTGCTGATGGCGGTGGTTCTGGCGGTGGGAATGGGACGTTTTCTGTGGGCGATGATTGCGACGCACGGGGGGCTGATCTACGGGGATTCGTTCACCTATGTCACCTACGCGCGGAGCCTGGCCGGGGGCAGCTTGTTCTACATGGACGGGCCGGTGGGGGAGATGGTGGCGGCGGCGGAACGGCCGGCGCAGCGCTACTGGGAGCCGATCTGGAACCATGCGGTGCGGCCGGATGGCCGGACGGTTTCATCGATGGCGATCGGGTATCCGCTTCTGCTGGCCGCGGCCCTGAAGGCGGGCGGCATCTGGTGGCTGTACCATTTGAACCTGTTCCTGGTGGCGGGGTTTCTGCTGGTGCTGATGTGGCTGGTGTGGGAAGGGCTGGGGCGCAATGGGCCCGCGGCGCGGACGGCGCTGGTGACGGGCCTGTTGCTGCCGCGGGTGGTGCCGCAGGCGATCCAGCAGTTCACGTATCCCTGGCGGGAACCCTATTTCTTCATCCTGGTGCTGGGCGCCACGGGCTGCCTGCTGCGGTTTGCGCGGTCGGGGAAGGGCGGCTGGCTGGCGGCGCTGGCGCTGCTGTCCGGGATGGCGTGCGCGGTGAAGGAAGTCAACGCGGTTTACGGGCTGGTATTAGGCGTGGCGGTGGTTTCGCTGCGGGCGTACCGGCGGCATCCGCGGGTGCTGGCGCTGACGCTGGCCTGCGCGGCGCTGTTCTGCGCGGGGGTGGCGCCGCTGCTGGTGCAGAATGCGCTGGGCACGGGGAATCCGTTGGTGAGTTTCCAAATGCTGCGGGAGACGGCGCAGTATTCGCTGGCAGCGCCGGGGGCGGGGCTTTCGCTGGGCAACGCCGGCACGACCCTGTCGCGCTACGTGCGGATGTATGCGGAGAATCCGCTGTATCAGGCGTGGTTTTTGGCCCTGGCCGGGCTGGGGGCGGCGGCGGCCTTGCGGCACCTGTTGGGCCGGATCCTGCTGGGGCTGGCCGCGGTGCATTTTGCGCTCTACACGCAGTGGGGGAACGCGGATCTGCGGCAGAGCTATTTTTTCAACGTGCCCTACGCGTTTTGCCTGGTGCTGGGTCTTTTCGCGGTGCTGGGGGCCGGGGCGCGGCTGGCGGGCGAACGGGGCCGCCGGTGGCTGCCCTGGGCGCAGCTGGCCGCGGCCGGCGTGCTGGCGGTGGCACCGCTTCCGCGGGGGTGGCGGCTGGACCCGGCGGCCGCGGCGTCTTGCCGCTACGCGGACGCGCGGCGCTTTGCGGCGGATCTGGATGCCCGCCTGCCGGAAGAGGCGCTGCTGCTGGTGAATCGGTCGGTGCGGGACATGCTGGGGACGTTTTCGGAACGGCATTTCATCCGGCTGAGCGAGCTGAACGGGCTGCGTGCAGACCATGACGTGCACCCGCTGATCGCCCCGCTGGTGGAGGACGGGCGGCTGTTCTTTTTGGACAACGTGGACCAGGATCCGCACTATCTCTTCCGGGCGAACCGGACGGTGATCGACCGGGAACTGCTGCTGGACCGCTACCGCCTGGTGCGGGTGGCGGAATGGGACGGGCGGGAATACAAGCTGGCCGGCATGCTGGATGCCCCGGTGCTCACGCTGTGGCAAGTCGTGCCGTGGGAGGCGGGTCCGGGCCGGCGCGAGCTGCCGGTGCCGGCCGCGGGGGCCGTGTTTCTGTTTGCGGACCGCCGGGCGGCCGCGTCCAACCTGGTCGTTACACTCAACGGCCGGCCCGTGCCACTGCCCGAAGACGGCGGCTACTACTGCCCGGTGGCGGACTGGCCGCTGGGCGCGCTGGCCGTGGTGGAATGGAGCCTGCCCGGGGGCGGCCCGGTGCCGCCCATGGCGGACCTGAAGCTGCTGGGCTGGGACGACCTGCTGACCGTGAGTTTCGGAATGGACGCGGTGCCGGCCGACGCCCCGCACTTCCCCGGGGAACTTGGACCGGAGCAGATCCATGCCCCGTGGCGGCTGCTGAAGTCCAGCTTTGCCTTGCAATTGCCGGTGTTTGCGCGGCCGGGGGTGTTCTGGGCGTGCCGTTTGGATGCGACCGGCAACCAGGAAGCCTTCGCGGTGGAAGGGCCGGACCGCCGGCCGCGCGAGATGCGCTGCCGCCGGAACGCGGCCTGGCTGGTGCTGACGGAGTCCGAACTGGGGGCGGAGGCCGGACCGGTGGCGGCCAACGCGCGGTTCGCGTTCCGCCTGCCGGAACAGGCCATCGTGAAACTCAAGCAGGCGCAATTGATGGCTTGTTTCCGCCGGCTGGAATTCGCGCCGGCGGCCAATAGCCGGGGCGTGGCATGGGGCGGACTGCTCGTGCCGGATGCCATGACCGCCGCGGACCGGCCATGGACGATGCGGCTGGACGGCCGTCCCGCGGCGGCCGGCCAGGCGCTGCCCTGGGCGGACCTGAATCTGTTCTGGCACTGCGCCGCGTTTCCCGAGCAAGGCGGCGGGGTGGCGTTTGAGTTCTCCGGAGCCGGAATGACCCAGGTCGAGTCGGTGCAGATCGGAGAATCCGTGCAGGTGGATTTGGCCGGGCCGACGCGCTTTCTGCTGGATCCGGACACGACGTACCGGGTGGAGCGCAACGAAAAAGGCGAACTGTTCTGCTGGACGCGCGGCATGCTGCGGGTGGGCGTGCCACTGACGCCGGGCGCCAGCGCCTACGAACTGGAGCTGGATGCGCGCGACGGGCATCCTGAACAGCCGCGGGGAAAACTGGAGGTCGTGTTCGGCGATGCGCGGGCGGAAGCGGTGCCGGGGCCGACGCGGCAGTCGTGGGCATGGACGCTGCCCGCGCCGGCGGACAACCGGGGAATGGGCGTGGTGGAGTTCCGCATCGAACCGTGGAGTCCGTGCGCCGTTCTGCAAACAGCGGACAAACGGGAGCTGGGCTTCCAGTTCCACCGTCTCGAATGGCGGCCGGTGAAGTGAAAGGGGACAAATGAACGCACCTCGCCAAGAGCCCGGGCCGCGGTGGATCCGCCGCGGGGGGCGGCGCCTTGTTTTTACGGGCGTCCTGATCGTCCTGGTGCTCGGGGGCCTGGAACTCACGGCGCGGCATTTCATCCTGCGGTACCGCGCGCGGTTCCCGTTCGTGAATCCGCGGCCCTATTTGCTGGGCCCCCGGATTCCGCCGCAGATGCCGCAGATGTTTTCCGCAGAATTGGGCTGGGACCTGTATTTCACCAACACCCCTTACGGAGAGCGCCCCCGGCCCCGGGATTACCACCGCGTTCTCGCGATGTCATTCGGGGATTCCTTCGCCTTTTGCGCCGAAGTGGAGTCCACCCAGACCTGGCAGGTCGCGTGGTCCGACCTGGTCCAGGGCGACATCCTCAACTTCGGCGTGGGGGGATATGCGACCGACCAGGCCTATCTCCGGTTCAGGCGCGTTGCGCAGCAAGTCCGGCCGCCCGTGGCGCTGATGTGCCTGACCAGCGAAAACATCAACCGGCTGCTGAACGTGTACCGCCCTTTTTATTATCCGAAAACAGCCATCCGCATGACCAAACCCCGATTCATGCTGGCCGGCAACGGATTGAAACTGCTGCCGAACGCGATCACCGATCCCGCCCAGTTCGTGAACCTGAACAACGAGGCCTGGCTGCAACGCCTGGGAAAACACGATTACTGGTTCAATCGCGAAGCGTATCCCGTGTGCCGGTTCCCGTATCTGCGCATTCTGTTCAATCGGCATGTGTGGCGCACGCGCCTGTCCGCGAAGGCGCGGGGCGGGGCCGACGACGTCAATCCGCAGCCCTGGCGTGATCTTTGGCGCCAGGACGAACCCCGCGCGCTGATGCTGCGCATCCTGGCCCGCTTCATTGCGGAATGCCGGGAGTTGGGGATCCAGCCGGTCATTGTTCTGCTGCCGCACCGCCAGGAACTGGCCACCTTCTACCGGGACCGGCAGGCTCCGGCCAGCGTGGAGGTTCTCCGGGAATTCACCGGCCAGCAGGACTGCCCTTTTGTGGATGGCCTGGCCGGAATGGCCGCCATCTTGACGGAGGAGCAGGAAGTCCCCCGGCTGATCGGGCACCACTTCACGCCGGCGGGCAACCAGCGGCTGGCCCGCGTTCTGCACGAAGCGCTGCTGGCGGACGAGCGAACGGCCGGTTTTTTCCAGCCGGCGGCGGAAACCAGCGCCCCGGAGGCGGGCCGATGAGCAATGCCGGCGGCCAGAAAGCATGCGGGGTTCCGGCATGAGCGTTTCCGCGCCGCTGGATGTCACCGTGATCGTGCCCGCCGTCAACGCCCCGCTGATCGGGACGACGCTGCAAAGCCTGCTCGCGCAGCGCACCCGGCGCACGTGGGAGGCCATCATCGTGGGGGTGTTTGATTTGGCCCCGTTGCCCCGGGATCCGCGGCTGCGCTACGTGGTGACGCCGAAGCCGCTCTCCGCCGGCGGCAACCGCAACCTGGCGCTGCAAACGGCCCGCGGACGCTACGTCCTCTTCACCGATGCCGACTGCCGCGCCGCGCCGGATTGGATCGAGCGCATCGCCGCGCGCCTGGACGAAGGTCACCGCATGGTCGGCGGCGCCTTCGATTTTCCCCGGGACCAGTACTGGGTCATGGGTGAAAACATGGCGATCCTGAACGACCTGTCGCGCGAGACGCCGGCCGGCCGGGTGGAGATGCGGGTTGCCGGCGGCAACATGGGGCTCTGGAAAGAGGCGCTGCTGGCGAGCGGCGGCTTCGACGAGACCTTTCGCGGGGGGCAGGACAACGACGTGGCGATCAAGCTGCTGAAGGCCGGGCACTCGATCTTCTTCGAGCCGGCGGCCGTGGTGGAGCACCTGCATCCGGGGGGCACCTACGCCGACCTGAAAAAACACGCCACGACCTACGGCAAGGCGGCCGTGGCCCTGATCCTGCGCCATCCGGACTACTACGGCTGGAAGCGGATCCGCGTGCTGTGGAGGTTCCGGGGACTGTTTCTGGCGTGGAGCCCGTTCAAGGCGGCCCAGCAGGCGACGCGGGTGTTCGTGCGCAATCCGGGGTGGCGGCGCCAGGTGCGGGTGTGGCCGGCGATCTGGCTGTTCTATTTCCACCGGCGCGTGGCCATGGCGCGGGAGCTGCCCGCGCTGCACGGATTAGATCCGGAGGCGGGCCCGTGAGCCGGACCCTCACGCACACCGAGCGCGCCATGACGCGGCAAGCGGCGTTTTCGCTCGTTTTCGTCGGCGCGGCGCTTGCGCTGGCGCCGGTGCGCATCGGCCTGCTGACGCGGATGCTGTCGGAAGCGGACTACGGGATTTTCAACCTGTGGACGATGACCGTGGCGGCGATCGGATTCGTGGCGTTGCTGGGGCAGCGGCAGTATCTGATCTATCAGCTGCCGGGCAAGACCTCCCGGGAGCGCGGGGAATATGCCCTGGCCACCTGCGGAGTGACGCTGCTTTCGGCCCTGGGCTTTGCGCTGGCCTTCTGGGGAGCCTGCCGGGTTTTTCCGGCGTTCGGCGGGTCCTTCAGCCGGGGGCTGGTGCTCATGGGGGCGGTGTACATTGTGCTCTACGCGCTGGCGCAGCTGGGCATGGGATACCTGCTGGCCGTGGGGGAGGTCGTGCGCTACCGGCTGCAGGTGTTTCTGACGACGAATCTGTGGCTGGTGGCGCTGGTGCCGGCGCTCCTGTGGTTCCGGCCGTCGCTGGTGCAGCTGGCGGGCCTGTGGCTGGCGGGGCTGGGGGTGCCCATGGCGTGGATTCTGCGCTGGACCCTGCGGTCGCTGGGGCCGGAGGGGCGCCGGGCGCGGCCGGTCCCGGAGCGGATGAAGGCTTCCGCGGCTTACGGGCTGCCGCTGATCAGCCGGAACATCGCCAGTTCCCTGATGCGGCTCATGGACCGCTATGTGATTCTCCGGTTTGTCGGCGCGGCGCAAATGGGGCTCTACACGGTGCCGGTTCTGCTGGTGACCTACGCGGCCGACATCACCTACTTCCTGGATTTCATCTTCCCGCATGTTTCGGGGCGGTGGCAGGCGAACCGGGCGGCCGGCCGGCCGGGCTGCTCCGGGGACGCCGCGGAGTACTTCCACCTGGCGTTGCGGCTCGCGCTGCTGGTGACGGTGCCGCTGGCCACGGGGATCCTGCTGTGGGGAACCGCGGTGGTCCGGCTGCTGGCGGGCGAGGCCTACGCCGCCGTCGGCTACCTGTTTGTGCTGCTGGTGGGCCAGGTGGTGCTCATCCCCTTCTCGAATCTCCTCCATTTCGCCATGATGCTGGACGGGCGGACGTCCCGCATCGGGGCCACGATCATGGGGGCGACGGTGGTGAACATTGGCTTGAATCTGGCGCTGACCCCGCGGTTGGGGCTGTCCGGGGCGGCCTGGGCCGGGACGTTGTCCTATGTGGTGCTGGTGGCGGCATCCCTGTGGGCGGGCCAGTTGCTGCCGCATTTGCGCTGGCGGAGGCTGCGCGCGGTGCCGGTCTTGGCCTGCTGCGCGGCGGTGGCCGCTGCCGTGCTGGCCGGCCGCAGCCGGTTCGGGTTCAACCTGGCCGGGGAAATGCTGCTGGCCGCCGGGGTGTTCCTGGGCGCTGGATTTGCGTGCCGCGCCTGGACCGGCGCGGAACTCCGCGGCCTGTTGCGCCGGGGCGGCCGGGATTCGGACCGGCCGGCATGAGCTGCCGCCGGCCCCGCAGCCGGCGATGGGGGGGGATCCGGGCTAGAGCAGGTCGTAGAAGGCGGCCATGATGATGACGTGGCCTGCCGCCGTCGGGTGCAGGCCGTCCGCTTGAAGCAGGCTGCGGTCCGTGCCGAACTCCTGCTCCAGATCCGCCACCGCGATCCCGTTGGCCGCGGCCAAGGCCCGGATCATCCGGTTGATGCTCATGCCGCGCAGAATCAGCGTGTTGTCCAGTCCGTAGGCCGGGGGCAGGGTGGCGATGATCGTGGTCACGTCCGCCGCTTGCGCGGCATCGATCATGGTCTGGTAGTTGGCCTGCATCGCGTCGGGCGGATTGTCATTGTCGACTTCGTTCGAGCCCAGCAGGATCAGGAGGTGGCTGGGCTCGTTCTGGGCGATCAGCGCCTCCGCATGGGCGGCGCCGTAGTCCGTTTCGGCCCCGCCTTGGGCGGCCACCGTCACCGGCACGCCGTCGAGTTGGTAGCGCAGCCGCTTGGGCCAGGCCGGGATATCCGGACCGAGCCCGACTCCTTTGCTGATGCCGTCGCCAATGACCAGGATATGGGGAGAGCCCGGCGGCTCGCCGGGATCCGGCTGGGCGGTCCCGCCCTTCTTGCCGCCCCCGCCGGAATCGTCGCAGCCCGCCGCCAGCAGCAGGCTCGCCGCGGCCCCGAAAACCATCAAAGGAAAGCGTTGGAGGATGTTCATGGTAATTTATACGTGGCGCCATGTCATGCCATATCCGGGCCGGGAAGCAAAGCCGGAATTTGGTTTGTCCGTTTCCGGGGAGGCGGCTATTGTGCCCGCATGTGGTTCCGGAGCGTCATGGCGTTTGGAATCTGCGCCGCGGCGGCGGTTGCGGCGCGGGCGGGCTCCTCCACTGGCGCCGGCTGGGCGGTGTATTTCAACCTGCCGGACCAGACCACCAGTCTGTCCAGCATCGGGCCGGACGAGTTCGTGATCCGCGACGCGCTGCTGGCGCGGATCGAGGCGCTGGACAGCAACGACTGGGCCTGCCTGGCGACCTACACGATGTCGGGCAATTCAGCGGCGGGGGGGGCGGCCGGGCCGATTCTGGCGGCGGTGTCGAACGCGCTGGTGCGCGGCGCCCGGGTCAGCTTTGTCGTGGACAACGGGGTGAACGTGACCTCGAACTTCTGGCCGGGGGTGTCGCTGGCCGCCCTGGCCGTCCGGGCGGGCAATCCGCTGGAACTGGCCCGCGCCCCGGCGGACAGCGGCATCATGCACAATAAGCTGGGCGTGTTCTGGGATGCCGCCTCCGGCCAGGCCTGGGTGCTGGCGGGCTCGTGGAACTTTACCGGCGGAGCCAGTTCCCAGCAGTGGAACACGATGGTCGCGCTGCAGGACAACACCCTGGCCGCCGCCTGCTCCAACGAAGTGCGCGAGCTGCTCTCCGGCCGCTTCCACGCCAGCGCCAGCAAGTCCCACGCGCACGACAACACCCCCTTCCGCCTGGCCGGCATGGACCGCGACGGCTGGGTCCGCTTCGCTCCCTATCCCGACGGCAAGTATGGCGGCACCAACGCCCTCACCGACATCGTTGCCGCCATCGACGCCGCCCAGGAGGAGATTTTCTTCGCGCTGAACAAGCTCACCCGGCCGCACGTGGTGCAGGCCCTGGCCCGGGCCTGCAACCGCGGCGTGATCGTCCACGGCGCCATTCCTAAAAGCGACCGCGGCCAGCCCGGGCGGGACAGCTACGAAATGTACCAGCAGCTCCTTAACCCGACGAATTATACCACCCGCAACCGCGTCCGGATGTACGACGCCTACTACAACGCGGCCCGCACCCGCTACGACAACAACAACCGCGACCTGATCCATGCCAAATACATGGTCATCGATCCGCGCGGCGCCAACCCCCTGGTCATCCACGGGTCGGCCAACTGGACCGCCGGGGCGCTCGTGCTGACCTCCTCCAACGACGAAAACGTGCAGTTCCTGCCGCACCGCGGCATCGCGGAGGCCTTCCTGGCCCAGTTCGCCGCCATGACCGACGGCCTGCGGCCGTGGTGCGCCTGGCGTGCCGCGGGCGCCACCGCCTGGTGCGACTACTGGCTGCCGGACGCCACGGCGCGGGAATTGGCGTGGACTGGCGACCTGCGCCCGCCCGCCGCCTGGACCAACCGCGTGCAACTCCTTCCAGCCGTGCGCGGCACCAACTCGGTGCCGCTGCCGCGGGATGCGCCCAACCGCTTCTTCCGCATCCAGGCCGCCCCCTGACCCGGAATTTTTCCGGAAACGCGTTTTTATGGTTTGGGTTTCCGCACTTCATTGTTAGGCTCCCACAGCTAGAAGGGCCGGCGGCCGCCGCCCGGGAGGACGGACATGGAACACAGCGAGAACGAATGGATTGCGCGCCTGAGCCGGCTGGCCGCGGCCAGCAGCCAGGTGGATTCCGCCCTGTATGCGAAATACGACGTCAAGCGCGGGCTGCGCGACATCAACGGCAAGGGTGTCCTCGCCGGCCTGACGCAGATCGGCGATGTGCAGGCGCATCCCGAAGGCGACGAAACCGGCCCGGGCCACCTCATCTACCGCGGCATGGACATTGAGGAGATCGTGGCCGGCTTCCTGCCCGAGGGCCGGCCCGGCTTCGAGGAGGCGTGCTACCTGCTGCTGACCGGCGAACTGCCGGATCGCGCCGAGCTGGCCGGCTTCCGCGAACGGCTGGGTGCGTACCGCGCGCTGCCGGACGACTTCGTCCACGACTCGCTGCTGAAGCTTTCCAGCCGCGACATGATGAACGCCATGGCCCAGAGCATCCTGGCGCTGTATGTGCTCGACGACCGTGCCGAGGATGTCTCCATCCCCAATGTCCTGCGCCAATGCCTGCGGCTGATCGCCATCTTCCCCTTGCTGGCCGCCTACAGCTACCAGGCCTATGTGTATTATTACGGCAAGGGGAGCCTGGTCATCCATGCGCCGAAACCAGAATTGTCCACTGCGGAGAACTTCCTCCATATGCTGCGCAACGACAGCCGCTACACTCCCCTCGAGGCCCAGCTGCTCGACCTGGCGCTGGTTCTCCATGCCGAGCACGGCGGCGGCAACAACTCCTCCTTCACCACCCACGTCGTCACCTCCAGCCTCACCGACACCTATTCCACCATCGCCGCCGCCATGGGTTCGCTCAAGGGCCCGCGCCACGGCGGGGCCAATCTCAAGGTCGTCCAGATGTTCGAGGACCTCAAGCGCGAGGTGCGGGACTGGACTGACGACGGCCAGGTCGCCGGTTATCTCCAGCGGCTGCTGAAGAAGGAGGCCTTCGACCGCGCCGGCCTCGTCTACGGCATCGGCCATGCGGTCTATTCGACTTCCGACCCGCGCACGCTCATCCTGCGCGGGCAGGTCGAGAAGCTCGCCGCCGAAAAGGGGCTGGCGGAGGAAATGGCCCTCTACGAGCGGGTCGAGCGCCTCGCGCCGGAAATCATCGGTCACGAGCGCAAGATGTACAAGGGGGTCAGTGCCAACGTGGATTTCTACTCCGGTTTCCTCTACCGCCTCCTGGCGATTCCCCCGGAGCTGTTCACGCCGATCTTCGCCATGGCCCGCATCGCCGGCTGGAGCGCCCACCGCCTCGAGGAGCTCGCCAACGGCGGCAAGATCATCCGCCCCGCCTACAAGAGCGTCGCCTCCCGCCGCCCCTACGTGCCCATCGCCGTCCGCGGCCGTCCCGCCTGACCGGCATCGGGTTCCCGCGCGGTGGAAAATCCGGACCGGGCGGGGGCAGAAGAAGTGGCAGATGGCGCCCGTGGCGGAATTGTCGACCCACGCGGATGCCCTGGTTGGTGAGGCCCATTGGCGGGGCCGGAATAGATGGCGGCCGGCGGGCGGGGCTCCGCCGCGGTTGGCTCAGACGCCGGCGCCGGCCGCGGTCTGGATGCCGGCCGGATCGCCGGCCGCGGCGTGCACCGCGGGCCAGAAGGGATCGAAGATGAACCATTGGCAGGGGTCGCGCGCGATGGTCTCTTCCATGATGGCGACGATCCGCGCCTGGATCTCCTCCTCGGTCTGGACCACGGCGGGGTCGATGGGGTCGTGGATGCGGAGGATGAAGGTGTCGTCGGGGGCGCGGATGACAAAGCCCAGGTAGAGGGGGACGCCGGTGCGGTGGGCGAACCAGGCCGCCCCGCGCGGCAGCGAGGCCTCGCGCCCGAAGAACTTCCAGGGCCGGCCGTTGCCCGTGAAGTCGCGGTCGCCGACGAGGGCGACGACTTCGCCGCGCTTGAGGGCCTTGAGGATGCCAGTGCCGGCATGTTCGAGCATAAGGATCTTCATGCCGCGCTGCGCGCGGAACCAGGCGAAGATGCGCTCGAGGGCGGGAGAGGTGACGGGGCGCACGACGGCGTTGAGCGGCAGGCCCAGCGAGGCGAGGAACGAGCCGCCGAGCTCCCAGTTGCCGTAGTGGGCGGTGAGCATGACGGCGCCGCGCGGGGAGTTCCGGATGGCCTCGATGTTCGCCAGGCCCTGGATGCTGACCCGCTCCCGGACTTCTCCGGCCGTGAGCTTGCGGTAGCGGATGAAATCGGCAAGGTACTTGCCGAAGTACTGGAACGTCTTGCGGGTGCAGCCGTTGAGGATGTGCCGCGAGGGCTGGATGCCCTGGTATTCGAAGATGATGCGCAGGTGTTCGCGGACGGCGCGCGCGCCGCGGCGGTTGAGAAAGTAGAACGCATCGCAGATGCGCAGGCCGATCCAGTAGGCGAGCTGGAGCGGCAGCAGGCGCACAACGAGCGCAACGAGGCGGTAGAACCAGTAGATCATCCGCCGCCCTCCGGGGGTTCCGCCGGCAGCCGGGCCAAAACCGCGGTGGCAATGTCGCGGGCCGCGTCGGGCTTGCCCATGGCCTTGGCGCGGCCGGCCATCATGTCGAGCAGCGACAGGTTGGTGAAGAGGGAGGAGACCACGGCGGGCAGGTCGCGGTCGCGGTCGAGATGGATGGCGGCCCCGTGGCGCACCAGCATCTCGGTGTTGCCGCGCTCCTGCCCGGGCAGCGGGCGGATGATGAGCATGGGCGTGCCCGCCGCCATGGCCTCGGCGGAGGTCAGCCCGCCGGGCTTGCCGATCAGCAGGCTGGCGCGGTGCATGATGGCCATGGCGTCCTTGACGTAGCCGCGGATCCGGATCGGATGCCGGAACTTATGGCGCGCGGCGAGGAGCTGCCGGCGCAGACGGCGGTTGGTGCCGGTGACGACGTCGATGGTGAAGTCGGCGGCGGACCGGTCGAGGTGGCGGATGGTGGCGAAGCGGGCGCCAAGCCCGCGCGAGCCGCCCATGACCAGTACGCGGCGGCCGTTGGTGCGGGAGACCGTCCGGCGACGTGCCGCCAGCACGTCGGCCTGGATCGGGATGCCGAAGGTGAAGATGCGCTCGGCGGGCGTGCCGAGGATCATGAGGCGCTGCACGGCGGTTTCAGTGGGCACGACGTAGCGGATGTGCTCGTCGGGCGGCACGTGCCAGAAGCGGTGCGGCAGGAAGTCGGTGATGACCCCCCAAAGCGGGAGGGGCTTGCCCTGCCGCCGGGCGTAGGCGGAGAGGACGGCGAAGGGATGCGCCTGCGTGCAGACGATGGCGTCGGGCTGGAAGGCGTCCATCAGGATGCGCAGCTTGAGGCTGTTGCCGCGCTGGACGAGGGGGCGGATCCACTGGGTGAGCCAGTCGAACCAGAAGTTGTCGTAGAGCGCCTCCCACAGCTCCGGGGTGCGGCGGATCGTGGACATGTAGGCGTACTGGACGACGGCGCTCCACGTGGGATGGGTGGTTTCCAGCAGGTCGAGGCAGCGCGTTTCGGCGTGGGGGCTCAGCTTCTTGATCTGGGCCTCGATGGCGCGGGCGGCGGCGTGGTGCCCGCTGTTGCGCACGAGGTAGCAGATCAGGATGCGGGGCGGCGGGCGGGTCATGGGGCGGACCATGCGGGAGTGGGAAGGGCCTCTTGCTCAACCTCGGCGGGCAACCCGGAGGTTGCCCCTCCGGTTGCCCTTGCGGCCGCCTTTGGCTGTTCTGGAGGGGCCGGCTCCGGCCGGCCCGCGGGGGGGAGGACGGCAACCAGTTCTTCGGCGTGGTAGGACGAACGAACCTGGGGGGCGGAGGCGACGGAAGCGAAGCCGAGCGCGAGGGCCTCGTCGCGCCAGCGGTCGAATTCGGCGGGCGGGACGAAGCGGGCGACCGGATGATGCGCCGGGGAGGGGGCGAGGTATTGCCCCAGGGTCAGCAGAGTCACGCCCGCCGCGCGCAGGTCCCGGAGCGCGGCGTGGATCTCCCCGGCGGTTTCGCCCAGGCCGAGCATGAGCCCGGATTTGGTGCGCGCGCCCGCAGCGGCCGCCCGGCGGAGCACGCCCAGGGAGCGCGCATAGTCCGCCTGCGGACGGATGACGGGCTGGAGGCTCTCGACGGTCTCGAGGTTGTGGTTGAGGATGTCGGGTTTTTCCGCGAGGACGAGGACGAGCGCGGCCGCGTCGCCCCGGAAGTCGGGGATGAGGACTTCGACGGAGGCGCCGGGGAGGCGCGTGCGGAGGGCGCGGATCGTGGCGGCGAAATGCGCGGCGCCGCCGTCGGGCAGGTCGTCGCGCGTGACCGAAGTGACCACGACGTGGCGCAGGCCCAGGGCCGCAGCCGCCTCGGCGAGGCGGGCCGGCTCGCCGGGGTCGGGCGGGGCGGGCCGCGGATCGTGCGGGATGGCGCAGAAGCGGCAGTCGCGCGTGCAGGCGCCGCCGAGGATCAGGAAGGCGGCGGCGCCATCATGCCAGCAGGCGGCGCGGTTGGGGCAGCGCGCGCCTTCGCAGACGGTGTGCAGTCCGTGCCGTCCGAGGGCCTGCCGCACGCGCCCCGCCGCCGTCCCCGGCGGGAGGGGGTGGCGGAACCAGGCGGGCAGGCGCGGCTGCATGGGGCTAACCTACTCGAGTTCGTGCGACAACAGGCCGGTGCGGAGCTTCGGCTCGAACCAGGTGCTCTTGGGCGGCATGATCTGGCCCGCGTCGGCGATGGCCATGAGCTGGTCCACCGTCGTCGGGTACATCGAGAACGCCACAGCATAGCCCTTTTGGTCCACCAGCTTGACGAGTTCCTGCGGGCCGCGGATGCCCCCGATGAACTTGATGCGGTTGTTGGTGCGCGGATCGTCGATGCCCAACAGGGGATGAAGCACGCCGTTCTGCAGCGTGCTGACGTCCAGCAGATCGACGGGATTGGAAGATTTCACCGCGGGCCAGCTCAGGCCGTACCATTTGCCGCCGAGATACATGCTGATGTGCCGCGGCGCTGCCGGGCTCGGATCGGCCTTTTCCGTCACCGTGAAGATCGCCCGAATTTCCTTCAGGAATTCCTCGGGGGAGAGGCCGTTGAGGTCCTTGACGGCGCGGTTGTAAGGCAGGATCTTCAGCTCGGAGGCGGGGAAGATCACGGCCAGGAACCAGTTGTACTCCTCGTTGCCGGTGTGGTGCGGGTTGGCCGCGCGGCGCTCGGCGCCGACGCGCACGGCGGAGGCGCTGCGGTGGTGGCCGTCGGCGATGTAGCCGACGGGCACCTTTTTGGCGAAGAGCTTTGCGACGGCCGCGCCGTCCGCGACGGGCCACACCTGGTGGCGCACGTTCAGTTCGTCCACGAAATCGTACAGCGGCGCGTCCTTGGTTTGCGGGGCGAGGAGCGCGCTGATTTCGGGCACGTCGCGGTAGGCGATGAAGACGGGACCGATGTTGGCGTTGAGGGTCGCCGTGTGCTTCGTGCGGTCGTCCTCCTTGTCCTTGCGGGTCAGCTCGTGCTTCTTAATGACGTCCTGGATGTAGTCGTCGATGTGGGCGCAGCAGACGAGGCCGGTCTGGGTGTGGGCGCCCATGGTCTGGGCGTAGAGATACATCAGGGGTTTTTCCTCGCGAATGAGCCAGCCGTTCTGCTTGAAGCCGCGGAGGTTCTCGGCGGCCTTCGTGTAGACTTCATTCGCGTAGAGGTGGGTGCCGGCGGGCAGGTCGATCTCGGAATGATTGATATGGAGGAACGACATCGGATTGCCCTTGGCCTGTTCGGCGGCCTCGGCGGTGTCGACGGTGTCATAGGGGGGGGCGGCGACCTGGCTGACTATGTCGGGACGGGGACGCAGGGCCGGATAGGGATGGATGCGCATGGAAACCTCTTTTTTCCTGTTTGACCTGATGGATGGTTTGACCAACAATCCTATAAATATGGCAGCGGCAAAGCAAGTTGAAGCCGCCGGGGCCGGCGCGGGAATCCGCATCCGGCTCAAGCCCGGCCGCGAAAAACCGGTCCGGCGGGGCAGCGCCTGGGTCTTCTCGGGGGCCATCGAGGAGGTCGATGGCACGGGGCCGGCCGGAACGCCGGCCGACGTGTTCGACCATGAGGGCGAGTGGCTGGGGCGGGGCCTGTGGCATCCCGCGGCCGACATGACGGTCCGGCTGTTCACGCAGGATCCGCGGGAGGTCCTGGACGAGGCGTTCTTCCGCGGGCGCATCCGCCGGGCGGTGGGCATGCGTCACCGCCTGTTCGGAGCCCCGGGCGGATGGACCGGCACGAATGCCTACCGAATGGTATTTTCGGAGGCGGACGGGCTGTCAGGGCTGGTGGCCGACCAGTATGCCGGCGTGGTGGTGCTGCAGGTCGGGGGCAAGGTCTGGGAACCCTGGCTGCCGGCCGTGATCGACGAATTGAAAGCGGCGACCGGCGCCGGCTGCGTGGCCGTGCGCGCGGATGCCGATGCGGTCCAGCGCGAAGGCCTGGCGCCCGATCTCGGCGGCGACGCGGCGCCGGACACCGTCGCCATCCGCGAGAACGGATTCCAGTTCGAAGCCGGCCTGGCGGGCGGGCAGAAGACGGGCTTCTACCTCGACCAGCGGGACAACCGCCGCAAGGTGGCGGCCTACGCCCGGGAGCGCGACGTGCTGAGCGCCTACTGCTACACCGGGGCGTTCGAGGTCTACGCGGCGCACGCGGGGGCCAAGAGCGTCCGCGGCTGGGATTCTTCGGCGCCCGCCCTGGCCCAGGCGTGCCGGCACCACGAGCTGAATCCGTCCGGCGTGCCGGCGGATTACGAAGAGGCCGACGTGCCCAAGCGCCTGCGCCTCGCGCGCGACCGGCGCGAAGACTGGGACCTCATCGTTCTCGACCCGCCGCGGCTGGTGACGCGCCGGGAAGGGCTGGAAAAAGGCCTGCGCGCCTACAAGGACGTCAACCTGCTGGCGATCAAGCTGCTGCGGCCCGGCGGCATCCTGGCGACGTTTTCCTGCTCGGGCCTGGTGGGCATGGA
Organism: uncultured Verrucomicrobiota bacterium; assembly: GCA_964393515.1. Taxonomy (GTDB): domain Bacteria; phylum Verrucomicrobiota; class Kiritimatiellia; order CAIQIC01; family Lenti-01; genus Lenti-01. The sequence goes on along the minus strand of CAYMTY010000009.1, from coordinate 20,687 downwards.
AGATTTCCGCAAGATGATCGGCTGGGCCGCGCACGATGCCGGCAAGCGCGTGCGGATCCTGGAGCCGCTCGGCCAGCCGGCGGACCATCCGGTTCCGGTCGAGGCGCCGGAATGCGAATACCTCAAGGGGCTGGTGTGCGCGGTCGATTGATCTGGCTGGCCGCGCTGGCCCTGGCCGGCTGCGGCGGCCCGGCCGGCCGCGCGCCGGCCGAAACCGCGCAACGCGTGATTTGCGCCTCGCCCGCCGTGGCGGAGATCGTTTTCGCGCTGGGCTGCGGCGCCCGCGTGGTGGGCGTCAGCGAATTCAGCGACTGGCCGCCGGAGGCGGCCGCGAAACCGTCCATCGGCGGCGCGCTCACCCCCAACCGCGAACGTATCCTGGCGCTGGAACCCGATCTGATCCTGGCGCAGGGGCGGGCGGACGCGCTGGCGGAGTTTGCGCGCCCGCGGGGCATCGCCTTCCGGTCCCTGCCGCTGGACACCGTGGCGGATGTGCGCGCTGCCATCGCCGGCTTTGCCCAGGCCCTGGGCGTTGAGGATGACGGTCGCCGGCTGCTCGAGAAAATGGATGCCGATTTTGCCGCGCTGCCGGCCGGCGGACCGGTGCCGGTGTTCCTCGCGCTGGGCCATGCGCCGGGGGATTTTTCCGGGCTGATGACCGCGGGGCCGGGCACCTTTCTTTCCGAAATCGCCGCCCAGGCCGGCGGCCGCAACGTCTTCGCCGATGTGGCGGCATTGTGGCCGGAGGTTTCGCGGGAAACCCTCATCCGCCGGCAGCCGGCGGTCATTCTGGACTTCCAGGCGGCGCCGGTGGATGCCGCGCGCCGGGCGGTGTTGATGGCTGATTGGGAAAAACTGGGTTTTAAGGCCGGCCAGGTCCGGATCCTGGAGGAGGATTACCTGCTGATGCCGGGGCCCCGGATGGCGAAAGCCGCGGCGCGCCTCGCGGCGGCGATTTGCGAATGAGCGTAGATTGGGGTCAGCCCTTAAATATTAAGTATAGACACAATGGTGGCTGTATGCTTTCATGCGAATATGGCCAGAAAACCGAGAGCATTGATCGAGGGCGGCATCTACCATGTGACGAGCCGAGGGAACGACCGGCAGGCGATCTTTCGGGAGAACCAGGACCGGGAGCGGTTTTTGGAGCGGCTTGCGGAAAGCGCGCGAAACTATCAGGTTCGCCTCTATCTGTTTTGTTTGATGCCCAATCACGTTCATCTGCTGGTGGAAACGCCGCTGGGCAATTTGGACCGGTTCATGGGGAGTTTGCTGACCGGCTATACCGTATATTTCAACCGCCGCCACCAAAGGGTGGGGCATCTCATGCAGGGGCGATACGGGGCGCAGGTGGTAGAAGGCAACGAATACCTCCTTAAATTGAGCCGCTACGTTCATCTCAATCCGGTTCAGGTGGCTGGGCTTCGCGAGAGACCGCTTAAGGAACGGATTCACCGCCTTCGCAAGTATCCTTGGAGCAGTTATCGGGAATATGCCGGGTTGGGCAGGTCGCGTGGCTGGCTGGCCACCGGTCCGGTCTTGGCTATGCTGGGCGGATCGTCCAAATGCGGACGGAACAATGCCTATGCCCGCTACGTGGAGGCGGGCTTGACGAAGACAGACGAGGAGTTTGTCTGTCTGATGGGGGAACGGGGTATTGCCGTTGGCTCCTCAACATTTATTGAGTCTGTTAAAAACCAGCATAGCCGCAAAGCGGCAGAATCCTTGAAGCGCGAGGATGTGTCCTTCCGCCAAATCCGGACGTGGAAGGAAGCCAAGGAGGTTGAAACTGCAGTCCAGGAGGTGGTCGGCGATCGCTGGGAACAAATCGGGGCTCGCGCCACCGGCTGGATATTGCGAGGATTCATGTCTTGGGCCTTGCGCAAGTATGCCGGACTGACCCAGCGCGACATCGCCCCGCGGGTTGGGGTGGCCACCGGTGCGGCAGTTTGCATGATGATCCGCGCTGCTGGCGAATCACCTGAGGCTGAGCGGTGGCGAAAGGCGCTTGACTTAATATTTAAGGGCTGACCCTGAGGTGGGGCCCTCGGGGTGGGGGTGCTGTCAGTTGCTATTCTTCCGGCACGGGCCAGAGGAACCGGCCGGTTTGCCGGAACTGCACCAGCGCGCGCAGGGACTGCTCGGACTTACGCTCGACGGCTTCGGCGGTGTTGAAGGCGTTGTGGGGGGTGAGCAGAACGTTGGGGTGGGTCCGCAGCCGCAGCAGCGCCTGGTTGTCGGGCGTGAGGGCGGCGGAATTCCCGGTGCGCAGGGCGGGCGCGAGGGTGGCTTCCTCGTTGAAGACGTCGAGGGCGACGCCGGAGAGGAGCCCCTGTTCCAGCGCCTGTTCCAGAACAATGGCGGGGGTGAATTCGCCGCGCGCGATGTTGACGAGGACCGGCTTGCGCCGGGCCTGTGCCAGCACGTCACGAGTGAAATAGCCGCGGTTGCGGGCGGTGAGGTTCATGGCGCAGACGATGATGTCCGCCGCCGCGAGCGCCTCCTCCGGTGAGAAATACGCCACATCCGCATGGCGGCGGACCGGATCCACGCCGCGCACCTCGAGGCCCAGGGCGGTGGCGATCTGCCAGATTTCGCGGCCGATGTTGCCCACGCCGAAAAGGGCCATGACCTTGCCGGGGTTTTCGCGGCCGGTCAGGTGGTCGCGGCGGAAGCGGTCGAATTCGGCCAGCTGCTTGGGCAGGCGGCGGAGCAGGGCGGTCCAGAGCAGCAGGGCCTGTTCGGCGACGGCGCGGGCGCAGTAGCGGGGCAAATAGCCGAGGGGCGGGCAGGCGGCCCCGGTCGCTTCCCGGTAGACGAGAAGATGATCGTAACCGGTGGAGCGCGTCAGGATGCCGCGGAGTTGCGGCGCCCAGGCCGGCGGGAGGAGGGATTGCGTACGCACGCTCACCACGGCCGCCGGCGGCGTGGCGCGGCCCGTTTCCTGGATGGTCAGGGGCGTGTGGCCGGCGCGCAGCCCGGCGGCGGCGGCATAGTGAAGCAACCGTTCGGCTTCTTCGGCGAACGCCTCGTAGAAGAAGACGTCGAGCTTGTCCGCCGCCGCGCCGGGCATGGCGTCAGGGCTGGGAGACGGGTTGACCGGGGGCCGGCTGGCCGGCGTCAAGGGCCGGTTGCAACTGTTCCAGCGTCAAGTCCGGCTGGCCGGGAGGCGGCGTGGATTCTGCACCGGCGGCGTCCGTCACGGCGGTCGCGGGCGGCGTGGGGAACTTGGCCTTGGAGTCCTTCCGGGGCTTGGTCTTCCGGACCGGGGCGGGGGCAGCCGTTTTTTCCGGCGCCTCCTCCCGGGCCGGCTTTTGGACCGCGGATTCGTGGGACGCCGGCTTCAGGACTGCCGGGGCGGCCGGTTTCTCCGGGGCTTTCTCCCGGGCCGGCGCGCGGGCGGCGGGAGCCTGGGTGACGGCTTTTTCGGCGGCCGGGGCCGGCCGGTGGGCGGCGCGGCCCGGAGAGCGGACGAAGTAGAAGCCCAGCGCGACCACCGCCAGGAAGAAGAAGATCACCAGCGCGGTCATGCGGCGCTCGGAGCGGCGCATCACTTCGCGCAGGAGCTGTTCGGATTCGCGCGAGCGGTGGATCAGGTCGGTGACCGTACGCGAGGAGGCGCGCTGCGACTCGTCCATCGCGGCGAGGGTGTGGTTGAGGTTGCCCATGCTGTCGGTCAGCCGGCGGTTGTTCTCCATGCCGTTTTCCAGCTGCTGCTTGAACATGGCCATGACTTCGTGCTGGCGGTCCATGGCGCCGGGCACCTTCTCGAGCATGGTCAGGACGCGGGTCTGGACGGTTTCCTGGCGGTCGAGGTGGCTGCGGATGGCGCGGATCAGGTCCACCATTTCGAGGTAGCCGTGCTGCATGGCGGCGGCCTGTTGCTTCTTGCGCGAGGTGAAGAGGCGGCGGAGGAAGCCGGGTTTCTTCGGAGGCACGGGGGGCGGCACGGACAAGGCGCCGCCGGGCTCGGGCGGCAGGACGTCGAGTTCGGGATGGGCGTCGGTCATGGCGGATAACCTCCCAGTGGTTGGCTCATGCGACACATCCTAAGCCCGCGGCGGCGCGCCCGGCAATCCAAAAGAGGCGGCGCCCGCGGCGGGCGCGGAAAAACCGCCGGCCGGCGGCGGTTTGCTATTGCGTCGGGGGGCAGTTTGTCGCAATTTCTCGCCGGAACGGTGGTGCAGGGGCGCGCGCGTGCGGGGCCGGCACCTTTTTTGCGCCCGCGGAGGGAATGGCAGGATGTCGCGTGGATTGACGGAAGCCTTGGAAGGCTGGGACAGCGTCCGCAGCAGCGAGCTGTATGGCGTGGATGCGTGGGGCAACGGCTATTTCCACGTGACGGAGGACGGATTCGCCGCGGTGCGCCTGCAGAATGCCGCGGGCCCGGTGAGCGTGAAGTTCCACGACATCGTCCAGGGCTTGTACCAGCGGGGGTTCAGCCTGCCGATCCTGCTGCGCTTCAGCGATCTGCTGGCCGCGCGGCTGCGGGCGCTCAACGAGGCTTTCGCGAAGGCCATTGCCGACTCCGGCTACGCGGGGATCTACCGCGGGGTCTATCCGATCAAGGTGAACCAGCAGCAGCAGACCGTGGCGGACGTGGTCAAGTTCGGCCGCGAGCTGCACCACGGGCTCGAGGCCGGCTCGAAGGCCGAACTGATCGCTGCGCTGGCCTACCTGCACGACCCCGAAGCCTACCTCGTCTGCAACGGCTACAAGGACGCGGAGTTCATTGACCTGGCGCTGTCCTCGCTGAAGATGGGACTGCAGACGATCCTGGTGCTGGAGATGCCCGGCGAGCTGGACCTGCTGCTGGAGCGCGCCGCGAAGCTGAACATCCGCCCGCGCCTGGGACTGCGCGTGAAGCTGGCCAGCTCGGTCGGCGGCAAGTGGTCGGAGTCCGGCGGCGAAAGCAGCGTGTTCGGCCTGACGCCCCCGCAGGTGATCGCGATTGTGGACAAGCTACGCGAGCTTGGCATGCTCGACTGCCTCGAGCTGCTGCATTACCACCTCGGTTCGCAGGTGCCCAACATCCGCGAGATCCGCGAGGCCATCCGCGAAGCGGCACGCTACTACGCCAGCCTCGTGCAGGAGGGCGCCAAGATGGGCGTGCTGGACATCGGCGGCGGCTTGGCCATCGACTACGACGGCTCGCACTGCAACTGCGCCAGCAGCGCCAACTACGACCTCGCGGAATACGCCGCCGACGTCGTCGAGGGCGTCATGGACGTCTGCAACCTGGCCGCGGTGCCCCATCCCACGCTCGTCAGCGAGTCCGGCCGCGCGCTGGTGGGCTATTATTCCGTGCTGCTGGTGAACGTGCTCAGCACGCGCTCGGTCGAAGTGCCCGAACCGCCGAAGCCGCCGCCCAAGCCGGTCCCCGAGCCCGTCCGCAACCTGCTGGACGTGGCCGCCGGCCTGCGCGTCCGCAACCTCGGCGAATTCTACAACGACGCCATCTTCTACCGCGAGGAGATCCAGAAGGCCTTCAAGCACGGGGACCTCACCCTGCGCCAGCACGCCGCGGCCGACCGCCTCTTCTGGCACATCCTGACCCGGATCAAGTCCGAGCTGCCCAAGCTGCGCTTCGTGCCCGAGGACATGCGCAACCTCGAGGACCTGATGGCCGACGTCTACTACTGCAACTTCAGCGTCTTTCAGTCGCTGCCCGACAGCTGGGCCATCGACCAGCTCTTCCCGATCATGCCCATCCAGCGGCTCAACGAAAAGCCGACGCGCCTCGCCGTGCTCTCCGACATCACCTGCGACTGCGACGGCAAGATCGACCACTTCGTCAGCATGCCCGACAACCGCGGCGCGCTGCCCGTCCACGCCGTCGGCAAGGACGAGGACTACATCCTGGCGGTCTTCCTGGTCGGCGCCTACCAGGAGACCCTCGGCGACCTGCACAACCTGTTCGGCGACACGAATGTCGCCAGCATCCATGTGGACGACGCCGGGGAGATCTCCTACGAGCAGGAGCTCGACGGTGATTCGGTCGGCGACGTCCTGAGCTACGTCGAATACAACCCGCAGGGCCTGCTGGCGCGCTTCCGCGAACTGGCCGAGGAGGCCGTGCGCCAAAAGCGCATTTCCGCCACCGAGCGGCGCGAAATCCTCGACGCCTACGAAAACGGCCTGCGCGGCTACACCTACTTCGAAACGTGAGCCGCCCATGAAACGCCTTTCCTTCCTGGATGTCCTGCACGCGAACGCCCCCGCGCCCCAGGCGCAGGTGCACGTGATTCCCGCACCGATGGAGGCCACCGTCTGCTACGGCGGCGGCACGGCCCGCGGCCCGCGGGCGATCCTGGAGGCCTCGCGGCAGCTCGACGATTTCGACGGCCGCCGCTGGCCGACCGATCTCGCCATCCACACGCAGCCGTTCGTGAAGCCGGCCGCCGGCAAGAAATCCCCGGCCGAGCGCTGGCTCGCCGCCATCGAAAAGGCCGTGGGGAAAGCGCTGCGCTGCGGCGCGGTCCCCGCCGTGCTGGGCGGCGAACACACCGCCACCCTCGGCTCCGCCCGGGCCTTCAAGGCTGCCGGCGAAAAAATCGGCTTCATCCACTTCGACGCCCACGCCGACCTGCGCAACACCTACAAGGGCACGAAGCTGTCGCACGCCTGCGTGCTGCGGCGTATCCACGAGCTGGGTTTTCCACTCGTGCAGGTCGGGACCCGCGCGACCTGCCGGGAGGAGGTCGAGTACCGCGCCGCGAACCCCAAGACCATCACGGCCTACGACGCACGGATCCTGGCCAAGGGCAAGCTTCCGAAGCGGTGGATCCCGGAGGATTTCCCGAAGCGGGTGTTCATCTCCTTCGACCTGGACGCATTCGATCCGGCCGTGATCCCCGCCACCGGCACGCCCGTGCCCGGCGGCCTGGGCTGGCGCGAGGCCCTGCGGCTGATCGACGACGTCGCCGGCGCGCGGAAAATCGTCGGCTTCGACGTGGTCGAGCTGGCGCCGATCCGGGGTTTGCACCATCCCGACTACACCGCCGCGCTGCTGGTCTACGCCCTCATGGCCGCCGCCGCCCGCTCCTGACCGGGCCGCTTGCTCCGGCCGCGGGGCGCGGCTATGATCCGGGCATGAAGCTGAACCTAACTGCCGTGGAGGCCCGCGTGCTCGGCGCGCTGGTCGAAAAGGAGCTCGCAACCCCCGCGTACTATCCCCTGACGCTGAACGCGCTGGTGGCGGCCTGCAACCAGAAGAACAACCGCGAACCGGTGTTGCAGCTTTCCGCGGAGGAGATCTCCCAGGCGCTGACAACGCTGCAATTCGAAAAGCAGCTGGCGGGCACCTACGCGGGGGCGGGGGCCCGGGCGGTGAAGTACACGCACCGGCTGCAGGAGACGCTGGGGGTGGACACCCCCGAACTGGCGCTCCTCTGCGAACTGCTGCTGCGCGGGCCGCAGACGCCGGGCGAACTGCGAGGCCGGGCGGCGCGGATGCATCCCTTCGCCTCCCCGGCAGAGGTGAAAACCGTGCTGGATGCCCTGGCGGCGCGACAGCCGGAGCCCTATGTCGTCGAGTTGCCCCGCGCGCCGGGCTGCAAGGAGAAGCGCTACGCGCACGCGCTCGGCGCGGTGCCGGCCGTGTCCGCCCCTTGCGCCCCCGCGCGGCCGCCGGAGGGCGGGGAGCGGATCCGGGCCCTGGAGGAGCGGATCGCGGCTCTCGAAGCGCAGATCGCCGTCCTGCGCGACCGCCGCCTGGAATGAAATCCAGCGTGTTGGGAAGCAGCATTCCTAAGAATCCCGGCGCACTGGGCCAGCACGCCCTACCTTTGGAAAGATTGACTGGTAGGGCGGTTTGGCCCAAGCCGCCGTTTGATAAATAGAACATCAAACACGGACGTTTGCTCCTCGCAATGGGAAGGGGAAAAGGGGGTTTGCCTGTCCGCGGGCCGTTTGGCAAAATGCCGGGCGTGGTGACCGCGCACACCTGCCGGCACCACGTGGAGGCCCGCCCATGGACGAACAAGAATTCACTCCGCCCCCGATGCCTGATTACCTGCGCGCGCCGGCCCGCGGCCGGGCGCAGCCACCCCCGGGTCCCGGCCTGAAACTTTTGGCCGCACCGCTGGCGATCCTGGCGGCGGTGCTGATCCTGCCGCTCTGGTTCTGGTTCTTCTGCCGGATCGAACCCGGGCCGGGCGAGATCGCCATCCAGATCCGCAAGACGGGCCAGGACCTGCCGTCGGGGCAGATCCTCGCGCTGGAAAAAGACCAGAAGGGCATCCAGCTCGCCGTACTGCCGGAAGGCCGCTATTTCCGCAATCCGTACCACTGGGGCTGGCAGACCGCGAAGATCACGGACATCCCCGCCGGCCAGCTGGGCGTGCTGACCCGGCTGTACGGGAAGGAACTGGAAGGCGGACAAATCCTCGCGCCGGAGGGCTGCAAGGGCATCGTGCCGGAGGTGCTGCGGCCGGGCAAGTACCGCATCAATCCGTACGCCTACAGCGTGCAGCTCTTCGACGCGATCACGGTCCGGCCAGGCTACGGCGGGGTGATGACCTCGCTGACGGGCCTGGACGTGCTGGACGGGAAGGTGCCGGAGGCGGACCGCAACACGTTCCTGGTGAAGGAGGGCATGAAGGGCGTCAAGCCGGAGATCCTCGACGCGGGCACCTACTACCTGAACCCCTACATGGTGGTGGTGACGGAGGTGAACCTGCAGAGCCAGCGCTTCGAGCTGAGCGGCGAAGACGCCATCAGCTTCCTGACCCTGGACGGGTTCACGGTCAATGTCGAGGGCACGATCGAGTACGCGCTGATGCGCGACCATGCATCGCGGCTGACGCACCAGGTGGGCGATATGGACGACATCCTCAAGAAGATCGTCCTGCCGAAAGCACGCGGCTTCAGCCGGATCGAGGGCAGCAAGAATCCGGCCAAGAACTACATCGCCGGGACGACGCGCCAGAAATTCCAGGACAGCCTCGAGACCCACCTGATGGCGCAGTGCAAGTCGTGGGGGGTGGACATCAAGTCGGTGCTGATCCGCAACATCACGCCGCCGGACGCGATCGCCAGCATCATCCGCGACCGGGAGGTGGCGGTGCAGGACGCGGTGAAATACGGGCAGCAGATCGAGCAGGCGAAGTCCGAGGCCGAGCTGGTGAAGCAGGAGATGCTGGCGGTGCAGAATAAGGAGAAGGTCGAGGCCGACACGCAGCGGATCCGCGCGGTGATCGCGGCCGAGCAGGAACGCGGGGTGAAGCTCACGCGTGCCACCCGCGACCTGGAGGTCGCCAAGCTCGAAAATGCCGCCGCCAAGGCGCAGGCCGAGGCCCGGCTGCTGCAGGCGAAGGCCGAGGGCGACGTGATCCGCATGAAGAACGAAGCCGAGGCGAACGTGATCGGGAGCCAGGTGCAGGCGTTCGGAACGGGGATGAACCTGGCGCGCTACGTCTTTTACGGCAAGGTCGGGCCGAAGATCCGCTCGATCCTGAGCGGGGACCAGGCGGAAGGCCTGGGCGGGCTGTTGAAAGCCTATGTGCCGGCGGCGGCGAAAGGGGGTGCGCAATGAAAACCTCCCTGAAGATGGCGTTGACGGCGGCGGCGGCGGTGCTGGGGGCGTGGCTGGTGTGGCAGTGGGGCTTCTGCCGGTTCTACGTGAATCCGGACCAGATGGCGGTCCTCACCGCCAAGTTCGGCCAGGATCTTCCGCCCGGACAGATCCTGGCGAAGGCGGGCCAGCGCGGCATCCTCGAGGACGTGCTCGGCGAAGGCCGGCATTTCCGTAACCCGTGGCTCTTCGAGCGGAAGATCATGTCGGTGGTGGTGATTTCGCCCGGCAAGGTGGGCGTGGTTACTTCGAAGGTCGGCGATCCGCTGCCCGAGGGCGAATTCCTCGCGGAGCGCGGCCAGAAGGGCATCTGGCGCAACGTGCTGGGCCCCGGCAAATACCGCCTGAACCCCGCGGGCTACCAGGTCGACATCGTCGACGCCATCAGCATCCCGATCGGCTACGACGGCGTCGTGACGTCGCTCTCTGGCGCGCAGACCCAGCCGAGCGAGTTCGCGAAGACCGGCGAAAAGGGCGTGCGCAGCGACGTGCTGCAGCCGGGCCTGTATTTTGTCAACCCGCGCGAATTCAAGGTGGACGTGCTGGAAATCGGCGTGAACCAGGTGTCGCTGATCGGCAAGGGCGGCGGCGCGGTGATCACGAAGTCGCTGCAGGCGTCGCAAAACGTGGCCATGGACCGCCTGCAGCAGAATGTCCTGCAGGAACAGCAGGCGAAGCGGGCCGACTACATGCAGTCCGAGGCCAGCTCCGGGATGCGGCTGGGCCGGCTGGTTTCCAGCGTGGCGGAGCCCGCGATGAAATCTGCCGCGCGCGGACGGCTGGCCGAAGCCGAAGTGTCGGATATGGTTGTCATGGGCGGAAAGATGCCCGCCGCACCGCAGCCCTCGCTGTCCTTCGTGCTGAACCAGTTCGTGGAGTTCCCGTCGCGGGACGGGTTCGAGATCAGCCTGGACATGACGGTGGAGTTCGAGCTGCGGCCCAAGGACGTGGCCTGGATCTTCCGGACGTACGGCGACCTGCCGGCGGCGGTGGACAAGGTGATCATGCCGCAGATCCTGTCGGTGTCGCGCCTCAAGGGCTCGGCCTACGGGGCGAAGGACTTCATCGTGGGCGAGGGCCGCGAGAAGTTCCAGAACGAGCTGACGGAGGCGCTGGCGGCGACGCTGGCGGAGAAGCGGATCCAGATCCACGCCGCGCTGATCCGGCATGTGAACGTGCCGGATCAGATTCTCAACCCGATCCAGCAGGCCAGCCTCGCGCAGGAACAGGACCTGACCAACCAGGAGCGGCAGAACACGGCCAAGAAACAGGCCGAGCTCAACACGGAGCTGAGCTTGATCAGCCAGCGCCGCGAGCAGGTCGTGCAGGAGACCGAGAAGATCAAGGCCCTGATCAAGGCCGACCAGGACAAGCAGGTCGCCGAGATCCAGGGCGACACGATGCGGCAGGCGGCGGAGATCGAGAAGCAGACCGCCGGCGTGCGCGCCGAGCGCATCACCACCCTAGGAACGGCCGACGCCGAAGTCGTCCGGCTGGTCGAGGGCGAGAAGGCCAAGGGCCAGCAGCTCAAGGTGAAGGCGTTCGGCGACGCGGAGGCCTACAACCTGTGGGCGCTGGCGTCGGCGCTGGGCGACGACCTCAAGATCAACATCCTGCACGCGGGGCCCGGCACGCTGTGGACCGACCTCGAGAAGGCGGGCCTGTCCGACCTCGGCGCGGGCAGCGCGCTGGCGCCCAAGAAGTGAACAGGTTTCAGGGTTCGGGGTTCAGGAGGACCTGCGGACGATGGATCCGGAACATGCGCGACTGCTGAAGGAGATCGCGGCGGAGGCGCAAAGCACCGCCAGCTACACGGGAATTGCCGCGTTCGCGCCGAAGGTCATGGAGGCTATGGCCGCGGTACCGCGGCATGAGTTTGTTCCGGAGGCGGAGCGCTTTTCGGCCTACCTGGACATCCCGCTGCCGATTGGGCACGGGCAGACGATCTCGCAACCGTACATCGTGGCGCTGATGACCGACCTGCTGGAACTGGAACCCGGCGACAAGATCCTGGAGGTGGGGGCGGGCTCGGGCTACCAGGCCGCAGTGCTCGCCAAACTGGCGCGCGAAGTGCACACGGTCGAAATCGTCCCCGCCCTGGCCCGCGCCTGCCGGGAGCGGCTGGCGCGGCTGGGGGTCGCCAACGTGACAGTGCACGAGGGCGACGGAGCGGCGGGGCTGCCGGGCGAAGCGCCGTTCGCGGCGATCATGGTGACGGCCGCCGCGCGGCGCGTGCCGCCGGCGCTGGTGGAGCAGCTCAGCCCCGGTGGGCGGATGGCGATTCCGCTGGGCGAGCCGTGGTCCACCCAGGAACTGGTGCTGGTGGAGAAGGACGCGTGCGGCGAGGTGTCCGCGCGGTCCGTGCTGCCGGTGCGCTTCGTGCCCCTGACCGGGCGGGTTTGATTCGCGCAAGGAAGGACATGAAGCCCCACGGAAGAAAACGCAAGGTCATATTATGGTGTTTATAAATAGCATAGTATGGTATTTATAAACAGCATAAAAGAACGGATGGGTCGGCTGTCGGCGCGGCTATAGAACAGAAAGCCCGGAACTGCCGTTCGAAATGCCCGGGTTGGAAACGCTACGACCTGCGGACCGCGGGCAAATACCCCAGAGGACGAGATCCGTACGATTCGCCCCTGATCTCTGAATTTTCCCGCTACCGGCCGGTTTCGTAATCCGCGATCCGGCGCTCGGCAACGACCTGGGTGACGAAGGCGACGACGGCCTGGTGTTCGGGGTGGGCCTGGTAGGCGGCCAGGGCTTCGCGCGAGTCGAATTCGCAAACCAGCACGACATCGGCGCTGGCGGCCGAGGCGGAAAAATCGATGCCGGCCTCAAGGCGGCGCAGGCCGGGAATGCGCCCGCGCAGGGCTTCAAGCTTTTCCTGGATCCGGCGGGCATTGGCGGCCTTGCCGTTGCCGAGGGCGGAATCCAGAAGCCGCCACATCACGATGTGCACAACCATGGCCGTCAGAACGTGAAGAGCATGCCGGCGGCGAGGGCGAGTCCGCTGAAATCGATTTCCGCGCCGGCCCCGAGCCAGCCGCCGGCGTTCGCGACCTCGGTTTCGACCCAGGTGTACTTGCCTTCGAGGAAGAGAAGGGCGTTGCGGGCGAGCTGCCAGCCGCCGCCCAGCAGGACGTAGAAACCGGACTCATCGTCCAAGTCGAGGTCGAGCGTGGTCTTGAGCGGGCCCTGTTCGCTGGAGAATTCACCGTCGAAGACGTAAAAGCCGGCGCCGGGGCCCCCGTAGAGGCGGAAGGCATCGCCGAGGGGCAGGATGGCGACGAGTCCAGCCTCCAGCGGCAGGACGGCGAGGGTGACGGTGTGTTCGAAGTAGCCCGCGCCTTGGACCGAAACGTCGCGGGTGTCGCCGGCGCCGAAACCGCTGACGCGGCCCTCGAGGGAGAGCCAGTCGCAGAGGCGGAAGCGGCCGATCACGCCGCCGCCGAGGGCGCCCGCCAGGTCGAATTCGTCGAGGTCGCTCACATTCCAATAGGCCAGGTGGGCGCCGAGGCTGAAGCGCGAGAGCTGGAGCGGGGTTTCGGTGGGGGCGGTCTCCTCCGCCAGAACAACGGGGCCGGCGGTGAGCGCCAGGGCCAGCCAGACGGTGATTTTTTTCATGTGCGCCTCCTTGCGGGCGGGACAACCGCCCACGGGGTCAATGTAGGCCAGGCCGGGCGCGGCGAAAAGGATAATTGAAGAGCGCGGGGGAAGTTTTCCACGCAATGGAAAATCTTTTCTGGGTTTTTCCACACTATGGAAAAAAGTTTTCCACGGCGTGGAAAAACCGGCGGCGGGCTAGTCGAGGAGGGCGAAGCGGGCGTTTTTCCAGACGCCGCGGCGGGGATTGAGGGAATCGCCGAAGAGGTCGAAGAGCCAGAAGGATTCGCCGCCGGCCTTGGAGAGGCTGCCGGCGCAGTAGAGGGGGACGGAGGAGCCGGGCAGGAAATAGGTGTAGGGCCGGTGGTTGTGGCCATGCAGGAGGACGAGGTTTTCGCGGCCGTGCAGGAGCCGCAGCAAGGCGCGGGAGTTGTGCAGGCCGTGGAAGTAGCCGGCCTCGTCGAAGGGGTAGTGGGTCATCAGGAAGATCTGGCGGCGGGCGGCGATTTCGGGGCGGTCGAGGAGTTGGCGGAGGGCGTCGAGTTCGAGGGCGGGGACGGCGCCGCTGGAGTCCCAGAAGACGAAGTGCGGCCGGGCGGTGTTGAAGGCGATGGCGACGGCGTCGTCCCCGAGCCAGCGCACGAGAGGATAGCCGGTGGGGGTGGCGGCCTCGGGGAGGTCGGAGCGGACGAGGGGGGCGAAGTACTTGCGGTGGTGGACGAGAGAGGAGCCGGTGTAGAGGTCGTGGTTGCCGGGGACGGCCAGGGCGCCGCGGCGGGCGAGCGCAAGCGTTTCGGCCAGGCGCGGCGCGGCGTCCCAGAATTCGCGCTCGAGGCCGAAGTTGAGCGCGTCGCCGGTGTAGAGGATGTAGTCTACGGGTTCGCGGCGGAGGAATTCGTTGAGGCCTTGGAGCTTTTGGGCGGCGTCGGCGTACTTGGAGCCGCGGCGGAGGTAGAAGTTGACGAGGGCGACCAGGCGCTTGGGATGGAGGATTTCGGGGGTGCGGAAGGAGCCGGGCGGGAACGGGAGGTGGATGTCGCTGAAATGCAGGATGCGGAGGCTCATGGGCGGAACCGTAGTGGAACCGGCGGGATCAGAAAAGATTATTCAGAACTCATGAGCGCAGGAAAAGGGCGGGTCAAAAGGGCGTGGTCATGAACCGGGCATCCATGGAATTGGACTTTATGGACGGGGCGGGGGCGCGGTATCATGCGCGGCATGAAAGAGGTACTCCAGACGCTCCGGGCCTGGGATGCGGCGGGGCTGGCGAGCGCAGAGGCAATCCTGGTTGGCGCGCAGCATTCCTCGCCGCGGCAGCCCGGGGCGCGGCTGGCCGTGAATGAAAAGGGGGAGCTGGCGGGGGCGGTTTCGATGGGCTGCGTGGAGAGCGACCTGCGCGAACACCTGCTCGGACTGCTGCGGACGGGCGGCGCCCCGAAGATGGTGCACTATGGGGCGGCGTTTGCAGCCGCGCTGGAGGTGGGGCTGTCGTGTGGCGGCGAGATCGACGTCTGGCTGCGGCGGCATGACCCGGCGGCTGCGGCGTGGCGGGAGGTGTGCGCGTTGAAGCCGGATGCGCGGTCGGTGCTGCTGACACGGCTGGCCGGAGAGTCGGACCAGGCGCTGTGGCGTCCGGGGGCCGCGTTGCCGGCGGCGGAGCTGGCGGCGGCGTTGGAGGACTTGTGGGTGCGTGGCGGGACGAAGAAGCTCGCGGCGGGCGGGGAAAAGTGGTTTGCGGAGGTCCTGGCGCCCGATCCGCTGCTGCTGATCGTGGGGGCATCGCCGATCGCCGTGGAGCTGTGCGCCATGGCGGTGCGGGCGGGGTTCCGGGTGGCGCTGGTGGACCCGCGGCGGGATTTTGCGCGGGCGGAGCTGTTCCCGGCGGCGGAACGGGTGGTGCATGCCTGGCCGGAGGAAGGGCTGGCGGCAGCGGGGCTGGACGCGCACCGCTACGTGGCCGTGGTGGCGCACGACGCGAAGCTGGACGTGCCCGCGCTGGCGGCGGCGCTGCGGACGGAATGCAAATACATCGGCCTGCTGGGCAGCGCCGGCACCCAGGCAGACCGGCGAACGGCGCTGGCCGCGGCCGGGTTCGCCCCGGCGGAAATCGCCCGCATCCGCGGACCGATCGGCCTGAAACAGATGGGCGGGGTCGAGCCGGCGGAGATCGCGGTTTCGATCCTGGCGGAACTGATCATGGCGCGGCGGGGCAGGCTGGAGCCCGCCGGAAAGGAGGGGCGGTGAACCTGATGGAGAAAATGCTGACGGCGAAGCCGTTCACCTGTCCGAACTGCGGCCAGGAACTGCCCGTGGCCGACGTGAACGTGGCGCAGGACGTGGCGTTGTGCCGTTCCTGCGGCTATCAGGGCCCGTTTCTGGCCGCGGCGACGGTGCCGCGCCTGAGCGATGAGGAAATGGCCCGGCCGCCGAAACGAGTGTCGTTGCAGCGGGGGTTCGGGGACGAATTGACCATTACCTGCCGGCCGAAGCGTGGATCGCTGCTGTTCCTGGTGCCGTTCACGCTTTTCTGGTCCGGGTTCTCGATGGCGGGAATCTACGGGTCGCAGCTCTGGAAGGGCGAGTTCGATCCGAAACTCAGCCTGTTCGGGCTGCCGTTCCTGATCGGGACGGTCGTGCTGGTGACGATCATCCTCAACGTGCTGCTGGGCCGGACGACGGTGACGCTGTCCAAGGGGAAGGTGCAGATGGGCACCCACCTGCTGGGCTGGAAGCGGGTGCGGGAAATGGAGTGCGGACAGGGCACGGTCGTTTCGCTGCAGCCGTCCTCGTACCGGGTGAACAACGTGGTGCAGCCGGAGATCGTGCTGACGAGCGGAGGCCGGGAATTCCGCTTCGGGGCGATGGCGCTCTCGCCCGAGGCGAAGACCTACGTGGCGGCGGTGCTGCGGCGCGCGGCCGGCGGGGGCTAGGCGGGCGGAATGGAAAACATCGCCGGAAACCTGGAGGCCGTTCGGGCGCAGATTGTGGCGGCCTGCACGGGCGCGGGCCGCGCGCCGGAGGCGGTGCGCCTGGTGGCGGTGTCGAAGACCTACGGTCCGGAGGCGGTGCGGACGGCGGCGGCCGCCGGCCAGCGGCTGTTCGGCGAAAACCGCGTGCAGGAGGCGGCGGCGAAGATCCCGGAGTGTCCCGGGCGGCTGGAATGGCACCTGGTGGGGCACCTGCAGAGCAACAAGGCGGCGGCGGCGGTGCGGCTGTTCGACTGGATCCATTCGGTGGATTCGGCGAAGCTGCTGGAGGCGCTCGACCGCCACGCCGGCGAGGCCGGGCGTACGCTGCAAGTGCTGCTGCAGGTGAACGTGTCGGGCGAACGGTCGAAGTCGGGCCTGGCGCCGGAGGCGGTGCCGGAAGTGCTGGCGTTGGCCAGCCGGCTGCGCCATGTGCAGGTGCGCGGGCTGATGACGATTCCGCCGCTGGCGGAGGATCCGGAGAAATCGCGGCCGTACTTCCGGAAGCTGCGCGAGCTGCGCGACCGCCGGGCGGCGGAGACGGGCGCGGATCTGCCGGAGCTGTCGATGGGCATGACGCACGATTTGGAGGTCGCGATCGCGGAAGGAGCGACCTTCGTGCGGGTTGGCACGGGGATTTTCGGCGCGCGGGCGCGGCCCGCGGGAAAGGCGGAGGAAACATGAGAAGCGAGAAGATTGCGTTCCTGGGCGGCGGCAACATGGCGGAGGCGATCCTCGGCGGGCTGCTGGCCGGCGGGGTGGCGATGGAGACGGGGCTGGTCGTGGCGGACATCGCGCCCGAGCGCCGGGCGCTGCTGGAGCGGAAGTACGGCATTGCCACGACCGGCGACAACGCGGCGGCGGTGCGCGGGGCGGACGTCGTGGTGCTGGCGGTGAAGCCGCAGCAGGCGGCGGAGGTGCTGGCGGCGCTGGCGGGCGTGTTCACCGGCAAGCAGCTGCTGATTTCGATCTGCGCGGGGCTGCCAACGGCGGCGCTGGAGCGGCAGGTCCCGGCGCGGGTGGCACGGGTGATGCCGAACCTGCCGGCGCTGGCGCGCCGGGGCGTATCGGCCATCTGCGGCGGAGCGCAGACGACGGCGCCGGACTTGGACCTGGTGGCGGAGCTTTTTTCCGCGGTGGGCGCGGTGGTGCGGCTGCCGGAGGCGCAGATGAACGAGGCCACTGCCCTGAGCGGCAGCGGGCCGGGTTACGTGTTCGCGTTCATGGAGGCGCTGGCGGTGGCGGGGACGGCGCTGGGCCTGGCCCCGGAGACGGCGCGGAAGATGGCGGTGGAGACCGTGCGCGGCGCCGCGGAACTGGCGGCGCAGACGGGCGAGAATCCCGCGGAGCTGCGGCAGCGGGTCTGCTCCAAGGGCGGCACGACGTTGGCGGGGCTGGCGGCAATGGAGGCCAAGGGCTTTTCGCAGGCGGTGGCGGCGGGTCTGCAGGCGGCGCGGAACCGCGCCGCGGAACTGGCGCGGTGAGGGCATGGATCCGGCCTTGAATTCCGCGCCCAATGGTTCGTTGGCCGCGCGTCCCGCCGCCGGCGCCCGCTGGCTTGGGAGCCTGGCCGGGAAGCTGGCCCTGGCCGTGTTGCTGGTCTACGGGGCGACGCAGCTGCTGGTCCGCACCGGCTTCTTCCGCGCACGGGTAGAAGCGGAATTGACGCGGCTGGCAGGCATGGAGATGCGCGTGGGGCGCATCCGCGCGACCGGCTCCTTCAATCTGCAGATCCGCGATGTCATCGGGGTTTCGGAGGTCGCGGGGATCGAAGCGCGGCGGATGCGCATCCGCTGGCGGCTGTTCCGGCCGCGGGGCGAACCGCGGCTGGAATCGGTGCGCGTGGACGGACTGGCGCTTACGATTGCGCCGGACCGGGAGGGCCGCCTGCAGCCCGCGTTCCTGGGATCCCTTTCGCAACAGCTGTTCGACTGGACCGGGCTGCCGCGGCCGGAGGGGCCGGGGCCGGCCGCCGCTGCGCCGCGCGGCGTTGTCGAAAAGGTGGCAGCAGTGGAATCGAAATGGGACCGGCTCCGGGGGCCGCTGGTCCTCCGCGGGGCATCCGTGCGCTGGCAGGATGCGGAAGGCCGCCTCCTGGCGGCGGTTTCAGGCCTGGACGTGGAGTGGATGTCCATGGAAACCTCCCGCGGCGAACGGATCTCGCACTTGGATTGCCGCGCGGCGGAGCTGCGGGTGACGGACGGGCCGCAGATCCGGGGGCTGCACGTGGAACTCGTGGAGGCGGGCGGGCAGCGGTTCCTGGTGGCGCTGGAAGCGGAGGATTGGGGGACGCTGCCGCCACCCCGGCCGCCGGGGGTGGAGGCCCGGGCGCTGCTGGACGCCATGGACGGGGCGGTCCCCTCGCCCTAGTCTGAATAATTCACACAACTGCCACCACGCTCATCAGGCTTCCAACCGCTCCTGAACGCGAATGTACGCAAATAGGGTGGAAAAGATCGTACGGTAGGGCGACTTGGCCCAAGTCGCCGGGATCGGAAAACCACGGCGGGTTGGGCCAACCCGCCCTACCTATTGGGATGCGAGCGGCCATGCGTAAAGCTGATTTCATCCAAAGTTGATGAATAATCCAGGCTAGGCCGGCGGGCGGGGTTGCTTTTTCGGACGGGATGGGGTAGAACACGCGGACTGTTTCCGGACGGTGGATATAGCTCAACTTGGTAGAGCACCAGATTGTGGTTCTGGCTGTTGCGGGTTCAAATCCCGTTATCCACCCCAGTTTTCCGGGGCGCGGGGGCATTTCGCGGTTGCGGCGGGGGGCCTTTTTTGTATAAGGTGCGCAATTCCGTGTCCGGCTTCCCGGAGGCCGGGCCGACGGCAAACGACTGGGCTATAGAAAGGCGAAGAGCAATCATGAAGGACATCCCGATCGCAGACGTGCGGAATTTCGTGCTGGTAGGCCACACGAGCAGCGGCAAGACGTCGCTGGTGGACGCGCTGCTGTACAAGCTGGGGGTGAACGACCGGTTGGGGAATCCGGGGGACGGCACGAGCGCGGCCGACTGGACCGACGAAGAGAAAAACCGCAAGATTTCGATCTGGGCCAAGCCGTTTGATGCCGTCTGGCGTCCGAAGGGCGGCCAGCCGCTCCGGCTGGTCATGCTGGACACGCCGGGCTATGCCGACTTCTACGGGCAGGTGGTGGCGGCGACGCAGGTTGCCGACGCCGCGCTGATCGCGGTGGATGCCACCGCCGGCGTGCAGGTGGGCACGGTCCGGGCCTGGAAGCGCTGCGAGGCCCTCGGGCTGCCGCGGGCCGTGGTCATTACCGGGCTGGACAAGGAAAACGCCGATTTCGACGGCACGGTGGCCGCGCTGCAGGAGCTCTGGGGCGCGCGCTGCGCCGTGGTGACGTTCCCGACCGCCGACAAGAAGGGCGTGGTGGACGCCCTGTCCGCGCAGGGCGGCCAGGCGGACGAGATCCGCGCGAAGCTGACCGACGTCGCGGCGGAGTCCAGCGATGCGCTGATCGAGAAGGTGCTCGGCGGCGAGGCGCTTACCGCGGACGAACTGTCCGGCGGGCTGCGCACCTCGGTGCTGCAGGCGAAGTTCATCCCGATTTTCGCGCTGATGGCGCGGCAGTCGCTGGGGCTCGACGAGCTGCTGGCGGGGGTGGCGCGGCTGTTGCCGAGCCCGGCGGACCGGCCGGGCAAGGACGCGGCGGGCAACGCCGTGAATCCAGCGGCGGACGCGCCGCTAGTGGCGCAGGTCTGGCGCTCGATCAACGATCCGTTCGTCGGGCAGCTGACCTTGGCCCGCCTCTGGGGCGGCACGCTCAAGGAGAAGAGTGAAATCTTCAACGCGACCAAGGAGCAGAAGGAAAACGTGGGCACGGTTTACCTGCTCAATGGCAAGAAGCAGGAAACGGTCTCCGAGGCGCAGGCCGGCGACATCGTCGCCCTGCCGAAGCTCAAGGTCACTGCGCTCAACGACTCGCTCTGCGCCCCGGGCAAGCTGGTCAAGCTGGCGCCGATCGTTTTCCCGAACCCGGTGGTGTCCTTCGCGGTCACGCCGAAGAACCAGGGCGACGAAGACAAGCTGGGCCAGGGCATCGCGCGGGTGGCGGACGACGATCCGACGATCCACGTCGAGCGCCACAAGGAAACCCACGAGATGATCATCACCGGGATGGGCGACGTGCAGATCGACGCGGCGATGGAGCGCATGAAGGCGCGCAGCAAGGTCGAGGTGACACTGAGCACCCCGAAGGTGGCCTACAAGGAGACCGTGACGGCCAAGGGCGAAGGCCACTACAAGCACAAGAAGCAGTCCGGCGGCCGCGGGCAGTACGGCGAGGTCTACCTGCGCATCGAGCCCATGAAAGCCGGTTCCGAGGAATGGTTCGTGGACGGCATCGTCGGCACGAGCATCCCGCGCAACTTCCTGCCGGCGATCGAAAAAGGCCTGGTCGACGGCATGCAGCGCGGCGCGGTGGCCGGCTATCCCGTGGTCGGCACGATGGTGACGGTCTACGACGGCAGCTCGCACGACGTGGACAGTTCGGAAATCGCGTTCAAGATCGC
>CAYMTY010000008.1:0-95453 GCA_964393515.1 uncultured Verrucomicrobiota bacterium | reverse complement strand
GGGCGCAACCGCCCGCCCCGCCTCCCCCTCATTCACCGGGGACAAAGGATATTAGCGTACCCGCCACAAGGTGTCGGGTCCGCTGACCCGTGACGTTCAGCGGAAGAAAATATGAATATGATCGGCATATTTTGGCGGTGTCACCCGGATTCAGCCCATAGTGGTATGCAAAAGATAGCTTGCGCATGCCGTGCTCGAATAGTGAAGGCTTATGCGCACATATTTTTATCTACAGTATTATTATTGGGATCTTTCTGCATTGCCACTTCATGCCATCGAGCAGAGGCGCCAACAAGCCAACCTGAATTGCCGCCAGAAACGGCAATTGATTTCTATGGCTCAAAAGATATTGCGGATGCACATGCCGCAATTCCTCAGTACAAATTAGCTTTATCGCAAGGTGATTTTGCCACAGCAGACGAACTCGCCCATAAGAATGATTTCAATAAAACCATCTTGCAGACACAATTGTGCAATATATTCGTATTTTCATTATGTAAAGACTGTTCTGATGGGAAATGCAATTTGTGTCACGGCGAAGGGGTATGTCTTCGCTGTTCTGCTGGAGGAGCGTGTCATACATGCAAGGGCGAGGGTAGGCGCATGGTGCCATGCAATTCATGCATTTGCCAACACTGCGGCGGAAGTGGCGGCTGCCCGGCATGTAGAGGGTTCGGCAAAAAACAGTGCAGTACTTGTCTTGGCACTGGTTATGGCGAAAAGGTTAAGACAAAGAAATGTCAGAAATGCTTGGGCAAAGGGACCATAAATTTTCAGCTCACGCCCGGCGCACGACGCTGTCCAGTGTGCCGAGGAAGCGGCAAGATTATTACAAGCCGCGTTCACTGCTCCTCCTGTAACGGTAGCGGCAGAGTTATGTGCCAGGAATGCAAGGGAACCGGGCGTTGTATATATTGCGGTGGTGTCGGCAGAAATCCTTGCTCAATATGCGGAGGTAAAGGACAATATATTCAGACCTGCCCTGAATGCAACGGCTCAGGGGAATGTCCGATTTGTTCGGGCACCCATGTATGCCCAACATGCCATGGGAACAAATCTTGCCCTACTTGTGCGGGACGATCTTCCCTTTTACAATACACACTAATTGCCGATAGGTCTTGGCTGAAAACGAACGGCATCATTTATTCTACAATGCTGACAGAGCTTCCCTCCCTATATGCCCCGAAAGTTATGTTGGATGGGAGATGCATTATCATGCCTCCTAACTTGAGAAACGGTGTTGCCATTATTGATCAGGCCTCCAATTACGTAAATGCTGCTAATAGCCTTCTAATTAAGGAGTAATATGAAGCGTTATCCATTCGCGCGACTATATTTGGGCCTTCTGATGATCATGGCCATAGTTACGTTACTATGCGGAATTGGCACGGTTATATATTCTTTATATCGCGCATCCCAAGGCACAAAAAGTCTGAATGCTGAAATAGAGACACCCGTAATGATCGACACGGCGGCCCTTGTAAGCCAAATGCAAGGCACATTGTCCATCGTTCAATCTATTTCCCCTTCGTTCTCTTATACCCTGCCAGCGCTTGGTGATCTGCCCATTTCGGAATTCTCATTAATAAAAGGGGATCAAATCTATCATCTTGAGTTCATTGTTGAACAATACAGCAAGGCTATTCCAACCATGAAATCAGCATATTTGTCTCAGTTTAATGAAAACATCGACAAATTAAGCAGTGCTGCGCGTACAAAGTTATCACAAATCGCCCCAGACAAAATATCTTCACTCCCAAGAAGATCTTGGGGTCGCTTGTACAGCGACTCCATTGCCACAGAACGCAATGCCGTAAATGAACTAAAAAGCGCCTCTGATTTCTTACAAAATCGAGTTCAATATTACTCCCCCTCTGAAGTTGCCCGTAGCGCAGGTCTTCAGGCAAATAGAAACATCATCGCAGCTCTTGGAATCTATCAGGAGGATTTGAAAACTTTTGAGTCTGCACAAAAGTCTTCACAGTGGGAATCTTCTGCGCCCATTTCAGCTCAAAATCGTTCTCAAGCCGAGATATTGGACGAGTTCTTGGAATATCTCTCGGAAATTCGCTTCTACGCTAACCGTTATCTCCTTGACGAATGGGCCGTTGAGCAAACCATTTCTAGCGCAGCAATCAAACTGAAGGACAAAATATCATCCATCTCAGAATATAAAAGCATAAGAGTAGGCATATTGACGGACGGCGCTAAAGCATTCCTTTATTGTCTCGGGCTTGCCGTTCTTTTCCTCGTCATTAGGGATTTCCTATCTGCCGCAATCGACACAGCCCAAAACACCAGCGCCATGAAAGATTCTCTACGCGGGACTGGCTCATTGACTCCTAATGAATCTCCCAGTTCCAAAGTCATACCGCCAATAAAATATCAGTTCACTCCTCCCACAGGAGACCCTGTTCCGCAACATTGCGATTGCCCCGAGTGTGGAAAGACAATGCCACTTAGTCAGCTATCTATTGCTGACAATGGCATCACTAAATGCCCATATTGCAATGCTTATTTTAAAATCGAGAAAGACTAGCTGAAACTTAACCTGATGGCTGAATATCGGGTGCCATGTTCCTTACACACGGGGAAATATATAACCTGCTGAACAAGGCGTTCCACCCCTACGCGCCGCAAACGGCGCGAGGGTGAACTTCAACGTTCGGCATAAGAAATAGAAATAACAGATGGCGCTATACCGACATCATCCTATAGAAGAAATACGCAAGCGCATGCCCCACGTTTTCCACGGTATGGAAATATATATTGAGAGTTTTCCACACTATGGAAAATCCAGAATTTATGCTCCCTCCTACACGTTTCCCTATACCGATTATCCGCCTCAACCGCATAACCAAGAATGAAGAAAACAGCCGAACAAGGCGTTCCACCGTACCGCGCACAAGGTCCGACATCTAGACGCGCTTGGTACAATCCACCCAGTCGCGGTCGCCATCTACTGTTCATGTGCGCGATCCGGTGAACGCTGACGTTAGCTTCAATAAATGAATAACGACCACGGAATCATTGTCCGAGAGGCGTACAAAGACTACACGGCGCCGATTGAAGTCGCTGCCGTCGTCAATCGGCTCCTCTCATCCGTTCCTAAAGAACGCCTGGTGGGTCTCAAGACGGTCGTTCTCACCAGTTCGCAGAATCTAAGTAAGCCCGTCCGTAAATCGAAGGCTTACGCCAGAGGCAAGTCATACGAACTTGGGAAATGCCGGGGTCAATACCATCAGGAATGGAAGAATCAACCGGCTTGGATAGAGCTATTCGTGGACAACACACTCGCAGGGTGGCCGTTGAACATGCTCAGAGTTCCATTGTTCAGGGATTGGGCGCTTGCAGATGTACTGTTTCACGAACTGGGACACCATATCCACAAGACACAAGCGCCAGAATTCAAAGAGCGAGAGGACGTCGCCGAACAGTGGCAAAGACGACTCTCAAGGCCCTTCTTCCGCCGTCATCATTGGTATCTCTGGATTGTATTGTTCCCGTTTTGGCCATTTGTGCGTCTTCACAGGTATATAAAGAAAAGAAAAAGCTAACCACGGGCTGGAGTCTACCAGTGCCCCGCCTGCGGCGGGGACACTGGAGACTCACCCCTAACGTTCGACTAAAGACATGAATAAATTAAAAATATCTGCATGGGTTATCGGATCCCTCTTGCTAATCCTGCTAGCTATCGATTACGCGGCATACCGCGCCGGCAAAACATGGTATGCCACCATCCAGCGCGACCTCCCATATGGTACTACTATCGATACCGCCAGAGTCTATCTTCAAGATGAGGCGCAAAAACACGGCATAATCGGCCTATATGAGGACACGCGCTCTAACATGCGCGGTTTTCTGTTCGAAAAGCAAAATATGTCCTACTTTTTTAGCCTCGTACTAGATGGAATTGATGCGAACCTTGAGAGTCAGGTCGCAGTGAGATTTGATGCAGATGGACGCCTCGTAAGCATCAGCACCTTCAAATGAGACAACATAATGAGTCGAACAATGGGGTCCAGCGTACCCGCCACAAGGTGTCGGGTCCGCTGACCCCTGACGTTCGACATAAGAAATAACATATGGAACCACTGGCATTCAGAGACTACATCGGCGTTTCGCTGTGCTATCTGATATTTCTACTGCCTACTCATCTGATTATTGGCGGCATCGGCACGGTTGTTTCTATCACTCTATTATTCATACGCCGCGCGTGGTTCATAAAAGCCCTGATGGCATCGTGGCTGTTTACCGCCCTGTTACTCTGCTCCGGCTTCATACTGAACATAGTTTGGAACATTGCCGTATTCGATAATCTCTATTGGGCCTATGACTATGCGGGATGGGAGTGTTCCCCATTTGGGCTAACCCTATGTGGAATAGTAGAAGCGCCTGTGCGCTTTTTCCATGGCATGACGGAAGGTTCTATACGTGAATTATGGATCATCTACGCCTCCTTTTCTTGGGGGGCGGCAATCTGGGCAACTTACAGAATAATGAAAAGAAAAAGAGTCGAACAAGCGGGTCCAGCGTACCCGCCACAAGGTGTCGGGTCCGCTGACCCGTGACGTCCTACATTGCAATGAGTCTTTTGCCGCTTCGCCGCTTGCGCGGCTCGCGGAGTTAGCTCCCGTCACGCCCGCTGCCCAGAGCGATAAAATCCACGCGCCGCCGCCATTCCTCTCCACATACCACCGCTTCAGCATTGACCACGCCCAAAGCCCGCACCACCGCCAACGCATCCGGGCGGCTCCGCCCCCCGCGTCCCCTGTAGTCGTCGCCTCCCCGGCGACAGGCCGCCGGCCGTCCCGCTCCCCGCAGTCCGCCCGTCGCAGACGCCGCCTCCCCGGCGGCGCGGGCCTCGCTCCCCGCTCGCGCAGCCCACCGGCTCCCCGCCGGTGCGGCGAACAGCCCCGCCGTCCCATCCGCCTCGACCTCCGGCCCTGCTCCCCCCCTTCAGTTTCCCCCTTTGAAATCCCTCTTCCCGCCGCCGACCAGCGCCAAGGCCCGCTGGATCGTCTGTGGCGCTCCCGTCCTCAAAGCCGGCCGGGAGTGATTTCCCCCCTGATAATGATCATCATCAAAGGGGGACACCGCAGGAGGGGGAGCAGGCGGCTACATTCATGTTTGTAGCCTACGCCGCCGCGAAGCGCGGTCCTCCGGTCGGACGGATCAGGACGGCGGCGATCCTCCGGAGGCGCTCCCCGCGCCGATCCAACAGCCTTGCGTCGAGAGACGCCTTGCCTTTGTCTTGCCCGTCGTTCCGCGCACAGACCACTGCCGCGACGGCGCGGTCTTTCGCGCTACTCTTACGGCCTTCGCCAAACGCGCCGACTCTCGCCGCGCGGGCGCGGACACCATTCGCGCATGACCGCTGCGCTGGTCCGGCGGGAGGGGTTGCAGGTCTTCACCCCGTCGTCGTCAGCCCTCATGCGCGATTCGTGTCCTTTTCGCGCCCGCCCAGGTCGGCCCCGCTGCGCGCCCTCCGCCCTCACGCCTCCGGCGCTTCACCTACCCCGATTGCCGCGAGGCGCGGCCCCTGCGAGATGCCAAAACACTATTTAATTCCAGTACTTAACTAGGGGCGTGGTATTATAGCGCCATGAACGAAAATACCGCCAAGACACCCAAGCCGATCCGCAACGAGCGCGGTCAGCTTCTCCCCGGCGTGATCTTGAACCCGCGCGGCCGCCCCAAAGGGGCATGGGGAGCCCGAAAACGGGCTTTCCAATACCTAGAAGAACTCGCAGCGCAGGTTTGCCGGGACGAGCCACGGGCGACCGAGAAACCTATTTAATCCCTAGAACCAAGCAAGGCGGCGCGGACGTGCGGAACCGTTTTCTACGGTTTAGAAAACCATTGGGCGGGGCGGGTTGCGCCGCCACACGGCCCGCACGACCTCCCCCGCTCCCGGTCACAAGGCACGCACCCCCGCCGCCCCTTCTTTAAGAATCCGCCCGGCCCCGTGGGCATGACCTCCCCCGCTTACTACGTATAGCGGGGGCGGAAGTCATCCCACGATTAACATGATTTCCCCCGTTATTCCCGGCAATCATGGAAGTCATCACACCGATAGCTTCTTTTGGAGCTTGGCGGCCACCTCCGCCCGCTTCTTCTTCAGAGCATCGGGCGGGCCAACGTAGGTTGCGGAGTTCTTCACGGGAGCCCGCCATTGTTCCCACTTCCCGTCAATCACCAGCCGGGCCACAAGGTCTTTGGCGCAATCGCGGGTTGCTCCCTTGTCGCGCAGAATTTGGATGACTTCGGCGGAGGTTCCCACCTTGCCGCCCAACGCTTCGACGGCCTGTTCTTCCGTCATGGCCGGGCCTTTCTTCGGCCCGCGCTTGCCTCGGGCATGGGCGGAGAGATCGGCTTGCCACGCCTCCAGGTCGAACCCGTCCTCCCGGTTGTAGCACATTGTTTCCGGGTCTAGGCGGATGGCAAACGGCCTTTCCTTCTGGCTGTCGTTTGTCTTGGCATGGGCCATGACGAGCGGCGGAGCCTCCGATTCGTCGCCGGGAGCCATGTTCCAAACGCACCGGGCGGAGGAATAGAGGGCTTTCGAGTTCTTGCCAAAGTTGGCCGCGTCGTATCCCACGGCCTGCAGGATGTTCACGGCCCCGGTGCGAGAGTGAGCCAGAATCACCGTCAGCGCGTTCGCGTTCACCCGCCGCAGGAGGCGGCGCAGGGTGGAGAGCGTAGCCCTTACGTCCTCGTCGGAGTTGGCCTCCCCGTCCAGAACATCGCCCCACGGGTCCACCCATAGGACATCCGGGCGGTATTCTTCCAGCGTCAGCCGCCAGCGTTCGACGTTCACGGGAGAAGCAAGGGAGATATAGGAATCCTCCGGGCCTTCCAGCGTCGCCATACGGATATTGGAATCCAGCAAGGCGATTTGCTCCGCCGTCAGCCCCCGCGACATCATCAGCGCGTCATGTTGCAGTCGGTGGATAGAGTTCTCGGAGCCCATGAAAAGATGTTTCAGGGGTTCGGAGTGCGTCGGCAACCCGGCGAAGGGCAGGCCGAGGACTTGGTTGCGGGCGATGTTCAGCGCAACGCGGGACTTGCCGAGCCCGCCCTGTCCGAATATGACGGCCAGCGCACCGAGCATGAACCAACCCCACACATTGACGAGCGCGGGGAGGGTCATCCTTATCAGTTCGCCCCAGTTTCGCGTTGAGTACGGGCGCACGATGTCCGCGGCCTCCGGGGTTTCGGCTTGCGTGGCTTCGGCCTCTTTCAGCATTTCATTCACGGGATTCATTGGCGGGGGCTCCCTTCCGGGTTGAGGTAGAGCAGACGTTGCCACGCCTGTTTTTCGGCACGGTAGTGGCCGGGCAGCCGGGACAGCCGGGCCTCGTTGCGGCATTGAGGGTCGCAGCCGAGCGGGACAAGGACGCGGGGAAACAGTTGCTCCTCGATGTCCCTTTCCCAATCGGCGCGGGTTTCGCAGCCCACGCGCAGGATTGCATGGACGGACTTCCCGCCCGAATCAATCAGCGCGGTAATCGGCGCAGAGCGGAAGCCCCACCAAAAGGCGAGTTGCTCCGGCTTTAATAGCCCGTCAAACTCCGCGACGGCATACAGGAATTTACACACGGCGGAATCACCTCGGCGCGATAGCTTGCCATCGGCCAGAGGGTGCGCCTTCCCGGTCAGCGGATTCGGAATGAAGTGTGGAGGCACGGGACGGCCTTCGTCGAAACGGGCAATCCATTCCGCCGCCATTCGCACACCCTCCGCGCCTCCGTATCTCTCGCCGCAGAACACCCGATCCCCCGGCCCGTATAAGACGCGCAGGAGGGTAGCGGCATCACGCGGCCCCGGCACCCAATCAATCCGCAGGGGCGAAGCGTCAAACCAATCGGCCTCCGTCGCGCCGTCGCCGCGAATGATGAACGCCGCCGCAGTCATCGGTTTCGGCTTCGGTTTCGCCGGGTCGATGCTCCGTGGCGTGAAGCGTTCGCCGGGCTTGTGTTCGGCATACGCCTTGCGGACGGCCGCTCCGACCTCCGTCGAGGGCGAAGGCGGGCGGGTCATGGCCTGGAGGATGTCCCGTTCAGCATCGACGGGAGAAACCCCTGCGATTGCCGCGAGGTTGGCGCAGGACATCACCCACGAATGAACCCCGCCGCCCGCATGGGGACATAGGCGCAACGATACAGAGAACCGCGTGAGGGCTTTGCTTTCGAGTTTCATCGGCCCCCGCCAATCCCGGCTCGCGCCGCTTCGATTGCCTCGCCCACGCTGTTCCAGAAACGGCCGCGCTGTTCAGGTGTAAGCGGCTTCCGCGCCCTTGCGTCGTGCGCCGTGGGCGTGGTAGCGTTGAGATCGTTGGTCGTGCTGGCCGCGTTCTTGGGAGAGGACGCGGCCTTTTCGTTGGTCTTGCGCGTCATGGCTACTTTCCCCGGCGAAACGATTGCATGGCGTTGACAAGATCGGCGCGGGCGTACCGCACACACCGGGTTCCGAGCCGATGGACGGGAATAATCCCGATTCCGGTCAAGTGACCGAGGTATCGACGGGAGATGGACAAAAACCTTGCGGCTTGTCCGGGATTCAGGAAGCCACGCTCGACGGCTTCATTGATAGCTTGCTCTTTCATGTCAGCGACTTTCCGCGCCTGTTGGCGCTGACGCAGGGTTGTGGTTAGGATTATCTGCGCTGACGAGAACATTTGAGCCACTGCGCGAACGAAAAGCGTTTGCCATCCGCTTGGGGACACGAAAAAGCCCGCAAACATTGATGCTTGCGGGCCTCGACTTTCGGCGGATTATCTGTTGGTCAATCCGTCCGCTTTGCTTTCAGCTTCTTTTCCCATGCGCGATATTCTCGGGCGAGTGATTCAGCGTCAAGGGTGCAAAGCTGGTCTTTCTTGTTTACCGTCGCCTTGACGGCCTCGGCAGCGGCTGTTTGCTTTTCGCCTTTCTTGATGTGGGCTCGCATGGCGCGGAAGAACGCGCCCCGGTCCCACAAGTTGCCATCCGCCGTTGCACGGGGCGTTGTCCGGCTGACAATCCCGCGTCGCTTCTTCCGCTCCTTCACATCTTTGACAATGAGACTTGTATCCGCTTTGATTTTCGAAAGGTCGTCGTTGAGCTGGGCCTTCAACGCCGCTAATTCTCCGAGTGCGGCCTTGTGGGCGACAATTTCGGAATCCAGTTCCTTTTGCAGCCTAAGGATTTGTTTGTCATCTTGAACCGTTCGCCCAACTGTCCGCACGGCAACCCGCAAACGGTTTAGGCTTGAAGTGCGGAAAATCTCGCGTTTTGCTTTGGTCAGTTCGACGGCGCGTTGCAGGGCTTTAAGGTTCATTGTCGTTTCCTATGCGGTTGCGGGTTTCGGGAACTGAATCACTTGCGCCGCCTTGGGCTTTATCTTCCAGAAGGCCCGGGCATCCTTCGGCTTGGCAAGTGCGCGGTAATGGTCGAATAGAACGCCCGGAGCCCCGGCATGGCCGAGTTGCAAGGCGGTTGCGTTGGCGTCGCCGTGCGCGGCGAGATGGTAGGACGCGAACGTGTGCCGCATAACATCCGGGGACCAGGTTGCGAGTTCCGCCTTGTCAACCACCTTACGAAACAGGCGGCGGCTATAAAATACCGTCCCCGAGGTCTGACGATATGGGGTTAGCCATGCTCTCAGATTGGTCGACATCTTCACGAACCGCGAACGCCGCCGCTTGGCCGTCGCCGGGTCCACCATGATGCTCTTTCCCTTGAAGTCGATATTCCGCCAGTCCAACCGCCCGAGTTCGTTCATTGGCCGCAGTCCGGCGAACAGTCCCACGGCAAAGTAAGGCACCATCTCGGGCGCGTGGGCTTGAGCAGCTTCGAGGAGCTTTTGCGCCTGCTTCGGCATGAGGATGGCGGGCATCTTCTCATCCCGACCGGACTTCGCCAGCCCGAGGGCGGGATTGCGGTCGCATAGTCCGCGCCGTTGGCCGTATTTGAACAGGCTGACCGCATACCGCCGGTAATGGTCGCGGGTCACGGGCCCGACCTTGAGCCCGGCCAACCACCGCTCCAAGTCCAGCAAGGTAATCGTGCCGAGTGGGCGATCCCCGAACGCCGCCACGAAACAGCCGAGGCGGGATTCCGAATCTTTCAGCGTACCGGGACGGCGGTTGGCCCCGCGCTTGGCTTGCAGGAAATCAGCCACGACATCCCGCACAGGTTTCCCGGCTTCCCCTGCTACCGAATGCCGCATCAAGAAATCGGCGGCAGCTTCAAGCGTTGCCGTCCCATTGAGAATCCCGAGAGCCCGCGCTGCGTCTCGCCGCTGTTCGCGGGAGAGGGCCAGAGCCTGCATCCCCTCCGATACGAGGTTACCCGCCTCCCGCATTGCGGCTTGTTGAGCTTCCTCCTGCGAAGCAAAGCAAGTCCGAGTGCGGACCCCATTCTTGTAGACATCCAGCATCCACGGCTTTTTCTTCCGATGGGGCAGGAAGCGTATCGGAATGCCGCTTTCCCGCGTCACGGGCATTTTCAGCTTTTTCTTTCGGCTCATTTGTGGCATCTCCTAGCACCATGAAGAACCATAGAGCATAGGGGCGAAGTTTGTCAACAAACCGTCAACGCTTTTTGGGTAATTCGTTGTAAGTCATTGATGCCCCGGTAGCTCAGTTGGACAGAGCGGCGGTTTCCTAAACCGCAGGTCGCGCGTTCGATCCGCGCCCGGGGTACCACTGTCCCCCCCTTCCCGTCTCTGCCAGGGGAAACGCTTAACCCCAAGCAGCCGCCGCGGCCTTGACCCGCATCGGCGGCTTAATATATTTTTAACCCTACTACACGAGTTGTCATGTCCTCCCGCCGTTTCCTCTGTGCCGTCTCTCCTGTGCCCCTTGCGCGCGGGTTGGGTTTGCTGGTGCTGGGCGGCATGGTCCTCGCACTCCCTGCCACCGCCCTGACCATTTCCAACGTCCAGTACAGCGCGACCAACGGCGCCTCCACCTATGTCGGCAGCCAAGTGTCGGTCACCGGCATCACGACGTATGCAGATGCCTTTGGATATGCCCTGTCCGATGCCGCCGGCGGTCCGTGGAGCGGCATCTATGTCAGCGATCCCTTTCACCGCCCCAATCCGGGCGACCGGGTCGGCTTGCGGGGTCTCGTGCAGGAACTGGCCACGATGACCATACTCACCAACATCGCCAACTACCGCGTCGCGGCCACCAACCAGACGGTGCCGCTGACGATCCTCCGCGGCAACCAGATTTCCAATGAGTCCTACGAAGGCGTCCTGGTCCGCATCACCAACATCACCGTCCGGAACACCAACTACAACAATGGACGGGTATTCTGGCAGGCAGGTGACGGCTCCTCCAACTTCCTGGTCGGCACGCGCACGCCCTACCGCTACATCTGGGCCAGCAACGCCACGCTCACCGCCCTCCAGGGCCTCGTGTTCAAGTCGGGCACCACCAACTATGTCCAGCCGCGCTTCGACGACGACTTTGTCGGCCGCCCCGTCCGCGAGTACGCCTTGCGCGGACTGGTCATGACCCCCAACGGCCCCCGCACCAACTGGACCGTCCACGTGCGCGACAACGTCATCCTCGCCGTCACCAACGCGGCCATCGCGGGCATCACGAATGTGGACACGGGCGGCATCATCTTCCCCGGCCTCATCGACGTCCACAACCACCCCGCCTATAACTCGTTCCCAACCCTCATGTTCACCAACTTCCCCTTCGGCCACCGCGACCAGTGGGGAGAATACGATTCCGAGTACAGCGCGTGGAAAACGAAGCGCAACAGCGTCACCAATGCAGTGAGTGAGTCAACAACCTCGACCGTTGCTAAATATGGCGAATGCCTGGAACTCATGGCCGGTGCCATCGCCATTCAGGGGAGCGGCTCCTATCGCGAGCACAGCCACCCGGACGTCATCCTGTACAACGTCGAGCAGTTCCCCGCGCGGACTTACGCCAATATTTTCCCGTGGCAAATGAGCAACGCCACCACCCGAAGTACTCTTCTCTCGAAGATCGCCGGCGGTGCCATCAACGCCACGATGATCCACCTGTGCGAAGGCACCGATTCCGTTGCGCGCGCCCAGTTCGCCACCTGGCGCGACTGGGGCATGCTCAACTCGACCGTCGCCATCATCCATGGCGCAGCGCTAAACTCCAACGACTTCACGCAGATGGCCGCCGCCGGCGCCAAGCTGATCTGGTCGCCCATGTCCAACATGAAGCTCTATGCCGGCACGGCCAACGTCCGCCTCGCTAAGCAGGCCGGCGTCCTCATCGGCCTCTCCCCCGACTGGACCCCCAGCGGCTGCTTCAACATCCTCGAGGAACTCGGCTACGCCTGGGAACTGAACACCACCATGTTCTCCAACGCCTTCACCGCGCGGGAAATGTGCGACATGGTCACGCTCAACAACGCCAAATGTGCCGGGCTTGACAGCCGTTACGGCAAGATCGCCCCCGGCTACAACGCCGGCCTGGCGGTCATCGCCGGCAACATCGCCGACCCCTACATGTCCCTGATCCGCGCCCGGCCGCCCACGGTCATGCTCACCATTGTGGACGGCACGCCCCGCTATGGCAATCCCGCGCTCATGGCCGCCCTCGGCGTGACCGGCGAAGCCCCGGTCAGCATCGGCGGCAGCAACAAGGTCTTCAATGTTGCGGTGGTCCACCCCTTCCTGGTATACAGCCAGCGCACTTTTGCCCAGCTTCGTTCCGCCCTCCAAACGGGCCACGCACCCTTGACCACCACCGCGGCCCTGAACCGCGATGAACTCCAGTTCCTCGACCTGCCCCTCCTGCAAGGCAACGGCGACAACGTGGCCTCCTTCCGTGCCGACAACCCCTTGAGCGCCGCGCCGGGAACGAACTTCTACGATCTCGGCTCCAATCTTTCCCTGACCTTCCGCTACCGCGACTTCTGGGACAATCTAACCTATATCACCAGCCTGACCCACACCATTTCCATCGTTCCCGCCAAGTATTCCAATCTCGTCCTGCAGACCATCGCCACCAACCGGCCGAATACTCCGGCCAACCAGACGGTCCATTTCACGGTCGATTTCCAGGACATGCACACCAACTACATTTTCGCCATCGCGACCCGCGATGCCCGGGGCAACGTCCGCACCACCTATCCCACCAACACCTTCAAGCTGGCCCCCCACGCCGGCGGCGACAGCGACCGCGATGGCCTGCCCAACGAGTGGGAAACGGCCTACTTCGGATCCTTCACCGCCGCCGTGGCGTCCGCCAATTCCGATGGCGACTGGCTGAACAACTTCCAGGAGTATGTCGCCCTCACGGTGCCGACCAACGCCACTTCCGGCCTGACCCGGTTCATCGAAACCGCCGTCGCCACTTCCGGCACGATGCAACTGGCATCCCCCGTGCCCACCTCCACCCAGCGGGTCTATGACGTCTGGCGGGCCACTAATCTCATCGGCGCCCCCGCCTGGCAGCCGCTGGGCCTGAACGTGCGCGGCGCCACCAACGGCGCCGCCGTCGTCCTGCGCATCACCAACAGCCTCCCCGGCGCCTTCTACCGCACCGGCGTCAAGCTGCCGCCCTAGCGGCCGCGCACCGGCGGGCACCCGCCCCCGGACTGGCAATCCCGCCCGTTCCGGCATATGCTGGCTTCGTCAGGAAATCACGGCGTGATGTGGCGCGAGGTCATTCTGGAACCCTTGCTGGCGGGCTTTTCGACCGGCCTGTTCTGCTGCGTGACGTGCTACCCATTCCTGCTGCCGATTTTCGCGGCCGAGGAACGCAAGGCGGGGGCCACGCTGCGGGTCTGGCTGCAGTTCCTGCTCGGACGCCTGGCCGGCTATGTCCTCTTCGGCACGGCCATCGGCTGGCTGGGCGAACGGCTCCAGTTTGCATGGCTGGACCGGCTCACGACTCTCGGCCTGATGCTGATGGCGCTGGTGCTGGTTTTCTACGCCATCGGATTCCGCCAGCCCCGGTGGTCCTTCTGCGCCGCCGGCACGCGCCGCGGCGCAGCCACCCCCCTCCTCCTGGGGTTCCTCCTCGGCCTCCACATCTGCCCGCCGTTCCTGGTGTCGGTGGCCTATGTCTTCACCCTGCACAGCACGGCCAAGGGCATCGTCTACTTCCTGGTTTTCTTCTGCGCCACGTCGGTCTACCTCGTGCCTCTGCTGTTCGTCGGCGGGCTGGGGCGGATGCCGGAATTCCGGCTGGCGGCGCGGGCCAGCGCGCTGGCGGTTGGCGGGCTGTTCTTCCTCTATGGTATAATGAAGCTGTGAAAAAGGTGCTGGCAACCGGCTTCCTGCTCGCCACCGTCGGCCTGGCGAGCCTCCTGCTCTGGGCGCGCGAACGGCCCGCGACCGCAACAGCCGCCCCGCTTCCGGACGCCCCCCCCGGCACCCCGGCGGGGCTCCACGAGGCGGCGTGGTACGAAACCCTCGTCGGCGGCCTGGTTCATTGCCTGCTCTGTCCGAATTCCTGCCGCCTGCCCGAGGGCCAGATCGGCGTCTGCCGCGTCCGCAAGAACATCGGCGGCACGCTCTACACCCTCTCCTACGGCCAGGTGGCGGCCATGCACGTCGATCCCATCGAAAAGAAGCCGTTCTTCCACGTGCTGCCGGGAGCCCAGGCTTTCTCGCTGGCGACCCCCGGGTGCAACCTGCGCTGCCTGTTCTGCCAGAACTGGGAAATTTCGCAGGCGTTCCCGGGGGAGGTCCGGACCCGCACCATGACCCCGGAAGAGGTGGTGGCCGCGGCGCTCGACAGCGGCGCGCAGGCCATTGCCTTCACCTATACCGAACCGACCATCTTCTATGAATACATGCTCGACATCGCCAAGCTGGCCAAGGCCAGGGGCCTCAAGACCCTCGTGGTCAGCGCGGGTTTCATCAGCCCCGGCCCGCTGGAGGAACTGCTGCCGTTCATCGACGCCTACAAGGTGGATTTCAAGGCCTTCAACCCCACGTTCTACACCGAGCTCACCGGCGGCAGCCGCGATCCCGTCCTCGAGGCGATGAAGCTGATCCGCCGCAAGGGCGTCTGGCTGGAAATCGTCAACCTCCTCGTCACGGGCAAAAACGACAGCGAGGCGGAGGTCCGCCAGCTGGCGCGGTGGGTCAAGGAGAACCTCGGCGCCGACGTGCCGCTGCACTTCTCCCGCTTCCATCCGATGCACAAGCTGCAGAACATTCCGCCCACGCCCGTGGAAACCGTGCTGCGCGCGCGCGCAATCGCGCTGGAAGAGGGACTGCCGTATGTCTACACCGGCAACATTCCCGGCTCGCCCGGCGATTCCACCTATTCCCCCCGGACCGGCCAAGTCGTCATCGAACGCAAGGGCTATTACGTGCTGGACAACCGGCTCCGGGACGGCGTCGCCCCGGACGGCGTCGTTATTCCGGGCGTCTGGAAATGACGGGGCGGCGCGGCCGCAGTTCCCCTCCGGTCAGTTGCCCATCCAGCGGGTCGGCAGGCTGTAGAAATTGGTTGGGTGGTAGTGCCAGGTCCACGTCCCGTCCCCCACCCAGTTCCGCGAGACAATGACAATGATGTCATTGGGTTTGAAGTGATCCGGAGGCACGGGTGTATCGTCCGTCATGAAGAGCCACGTCCCGCCGGGATCGCAATAGATTGTGCTGCCTTCGAGCACGCCCTTGGTGCGGGTGTCCATGGTGTAGATTTCATCGCTCATGCCGCGGAAGCCCTTCACGAAGCCGGACTCGAGCAGGCCCATCTGGCCGGGATGGGCGGGTACCGGCAGGCGAAACGCCGCGATGTTGAAGATCTGCGTGGAGACGCGTCCGCTCCGACTGCCGGTCTGGATCACCTGGCTGAACCCATTGGTCGGCACCTGCATGATGGGCGACCAGATCATGGCCGGCACGGCGAGCGGCTCGCCGAATTCGTCCAGCCGGTTGTGGTCCACCGCCGTGGTCACCACGTAGTTCGTGGGCAGTGGGTCTGGCAGCGTGATGGAAAAGCCGCGGTCGAAGAAATCCTCGGCCATCAGGGTGGTGGTGACATCGCCGCCGCCCATCTGGTTCCACCGGCCGTCGCTGTCCAGCCAGTACTGGTCGCATGTCGCGGCATTGGAGCTGGCGGAATAGAATTCCACGAGCGTTGCCCCGGCGGCCGGCAAGGCGGAGTCCCCGCCGGGGAACGTCTCCAGTCCGCCGAACACGCCCTGCAGGGTTCGGGCATAGGGCACCCCGTGCAGGGCCACGTAATTCTGGCCGCCGGACAGGACCACGTTGTGCAGCGCATAGACCTCTTCGCTGGCCAGGCCCCGCTGCGCCAGACCGAGGGTGTTGGTTGCGCGCCAGCGGTCCTTGTAGGAGGCGCGGTAGAACCGCATCTGGCCGCGCGGCTGCATCTGCCCGCCGTCGTCCACGAACCAGTTGGAGCGCACCGTGTCGACGAGCTGCCATTGGTTGTTGCTGCTCTCCTGGAAGCCGGCCGCATCCCAGGTGATCAGGTCGTAGTCCTTGGACACGGTCGTGTACTCGCCCTGCTCGTTGGTCGGCCCGGAGGCGATCCAGTACAGCGCGGCGGCGTTCGGCGCATTGGTGTTGTGGAGCGGAGCGTTGGGGAAGGCGGCCAGAGCCTCCGGCTTGCCGATCCGGGAGCCCCGGATGAGCGCGAACCGGATGGTGTTGTTGGTGGCCCAGCTGGTCACGCCGGCGTTGCCGACGTTGCCTGCCGCGTCCACGGCGGCGACCACCACCACGTAGTCGCGGTCGTACTCCAGGTCGTAGAGGCGGATGGCGGTCGTGTCCTGGTTGGTCAGCGCCAGGTAGTCCGGCTGGAAGCCCGGCGCGGAGGGATCCTCGATAGCCGTGGCCGGCTGCACGTGGGCCCAATTCCGGTAGGCGCCGGTCTGGATGAACGTCTTGTAGATATAGCTATTGGTGGAATAGGGATCGTCGTTCACGGGCACCTGCCCGGGATCATAGATGCCGTAGAAGACCCGGTATTCATGCCATTTTGACATGAGGTCAATGTCGCCGGCCTGCTTGGTCGGATGAACCGGATCGGCGGGATCGTCAGGCCCCACCCCGAAGTTGCTCCAGTGCACATCAAACTGCGTGGTGGGATCGTCCACCGTTTCGGTGGTGGCGCCGTTGCCGCCGGCGGGCATGGGCACCGGCGTGGGCGGCGTCATGTCGAACGGAATATAGAAAAACTTGGTCAGCCCGGCGAGGCGGTCGCCGCCGCGGTTGTAGTCCGCATCCACGGCGTAGATGTACTGGGGCACCAGTCCCTGGCTCTCGGGCCCGGCCCGGAAGCGCATGGACGGGCGGTTGGTCCCGATGTCGGCCGCGAAGCGCAGGCTGTCCCAGTAGGTGGGCTCCCCGCCCGTGGCCGCCAGGGTCACCTGGAGCTTTTCGACGGTGGCATCGCCCAGAATCTGCTTTGGAACCGTGAAGGACGTCCAGTCGGCGGCCGCGGCGAGGGGCTGGACCACGGTGGCAACGGGATTGGTGGCATCCGCGGCGGTGAAGCCGGCGATCCGCGCCTCGGCCGCGCCGCCCCGGTACCAACCGGTCATGTCAACCTGCGGGACGATCTCCGCTTCGTTCCGGAACTCGAAGATCTGCCAGGCCTGCCCGCCCGGAGCCTGCCGCAGGCTGTTGGTGCCCTCGAACACCAGCGCCGGATCGGCCGCGACGGTCTGGTAGGTGCACAGGAGGTTGGTCTGCCAGTCCCCGCCTTGGGAAAGCATTTCGAAACCGTAATTGGCAAGGGCGCCGTTGGTGGTGACCACCGGGAACGGATATCCGCGCATGGCCCGGTTGGAGGCGCTCAGCAGGTTGACCGGATCGGCCGACACCCGGTACTCGCCGATCCCCTGCACGTCCCGCTGGACATACGGGATGGAATAGCCGGGATCCTGGTCGCTGGCCAGCACGTCGAAGGTCACGATGAATTCCGGGGCGTTGGTCCAGACCACGTTATAGCGGTCAGGTACCTCCTCGGGCACGGGTTCCTCGTTCACGCATACCGCTCCCAGGGCCGTCGGCATCATGATGTCGTTGTCGATCGCATAGAAGCTCATGGGTTCGCTGATCTGGAGCACATAGGGCGCATAGAAGTCGTCAAAGAACGCGGCGGAGTTGGTACCGGCCGGCGCGTTGCCGTGGTTCCAGTAGCACCCGCCATAAGGCAGCGCGCGGTGCAGATGCAGGGTGTTGGTGGCGCGCGCCGCCGGCTGGCTGGCCATGCCGAGGAAGGGATTCACGAAGGCTGCAAGACCCGAGCCGGGCAGTTCGCGCACATACAGGCTCCAGACACCAGTGGCGGCCTCCAGTTCCACCACCACCGAGAGTGACGAGGTGGGCGAAGCCAGGCTGGCGGGATTCCCCAGCAGGATCAGGTCCGTGTCGAGGTCCAGACCGCCGGTGAAGGCCGCCAGGGCCACCTGGTTGCTGCAAATGCGCACGGCATAGCCGTTGCCGGCGCCGCCGACCCAGTCTCCGTTGTCCGATCCCAGCACGAATGCCGCGCCGTAGGCCCCGGGGGCGAAACCGGTCCGCTCGCTCTGGACCGAGAAGAAATTGAACGCCCAGGTCAGCGTGCCGACGTTGTTGGTCAGCACGGGATCGTAGCGGGAGGACTGGTCGCGCACGACGGACACCCGCCCGATGTCGCCCCCGGTGCCGCCGGCGCCGTAGAGCTGCAGAACGCGGTTGCGGATCTGGATGTTCCCCGGCACCGGACCCGTGACGCGGGATACCCAGCCCAGCCCAATGGAGTCGGCCACGTCGACCCGGCTGAAATTGTCCCAGATGGTGGCCACGGCCGTGCCGGCGGCCACGGAGGTGTACTGGTCTTCCGCGTGCAGCCACATGCCGTTGGAACTGGCCATGGTCACGCGCGCGGTATAGATGCCCAGGGCCGCCGGGAAGAAATTCGGGATGGGGGCGGAGAACCGCTGGCAGGCGCGGCCGCCCAACTCCTCCGGCTCCACCGCCGTGAACGGGGCATTGGTGAAGGCCAGCGTGCCGTCCGGATTGAT
The DNA here is from genome assembly GCA_964393515.1 of uncultured Verrucomicrobiota bacterium. Classification (GTDB taxonomy): domain Bacteria; phylum Verrucomicrobiota; class Kiritimatiellia; order CAIQIC01; family Lenti-01; genus Lenti-01. The sequence goes on along the minus strand of CAYMTY010000008.1, from coordinate 76,476 downwards.
CAGGTCAAAGAAGGCCCCTTCCGGGTTCATGCCGCTGAAATGATAGGCCGTGACCCGGAATGTGGCTTTCCGGCTGCCCAGCGAACGGTCCGTGACCTCGTTGGTCAGCCCGGCGGCATCCGTCACGTGGTAGGCCAGCAGCTCGGGGGATTGCATGGCGGGATCGAAGCACTCGCCCAGGATGGTCACCTCCACCTCGGGCCGGTCGGGCGCGTCGTTGTAGATCACCAGGAGCACGTCGTCGTTGCCGCCCTCCTCCGGATCGTAGATCACCGTCAGTTCGAGACTGCTCCCGGCGGGAAGGAACGCGTTGGACGGCGTCACGGCGAAAAAGGCGGCGTTGATGCCGGTGAACTCGATGGCGGAAATGGTCAGCGTTTCCGTGCCGCTGTTGGTGACGGACAAAACCAGGTTGGAGGTGTCCGCGATGTCCACCACGCCGAAGTCCAGCAACTCGGGCGTCACGCTGATCACCGGCAGCCCCAGGGTTGTGACCGCCGCGGGGTCGGAATCGGCGCTGGTGCAGAACTCGTCCCACTCCGCGCGCACGCGGAAATAGTAGAGGGTGTCGTGGGTCAGGCCCGTGACGGACGTGGAATCGCCGGGAACCGCGCGGTTGGAATAGCCCGCCACGTAATCCGCCGGGCCAAAGGCGGGATCGGTCGCCACGTCGAGCCGGTAGCCGAAACAGCCGTCCACCTCCGCCCACCGGGCCCCGAAAGAGAAAGCATTGGTCGGATCCGCATGCAGACCCGTCGGCACAATGGTGAAGCAGGCCTCCACCGGCGTGACGACGGTGTCGATCTGCGGGTCGGGCATCAGGGTGCTGGTCAACGAGGCCTGGTTGACGATCTGAGTGACCAGGGCCGGATTGGCCACCCAGACCTGGAATTGGAGCGTCATCGCCTCCCCCGCCTCCAGCACCTGGTCGGCGGCCAGGACCGGGGGACTGCCGCCGGCAACCTCCAGGTTCACCCGCCGCGCCCCCGTGATGAGAATGTCATCCACCCAGAGGATGTCGGTGCTGTCCATGCCCGTGGGGCTGACAAACCGGATGGCGGTCAGCGGGGAGATGTAGGCCGTGATGTTCGTACGGTAATGGATGTAGTCCGCATCGGTGGCGGCCCCCTGGAACCGGGCCAGTTCGGTCCAGCCCGAAGCCCCGTTGGTGGCGATCTGGATCGCGACGTATTCCCCCGCCTCCAGGCCGATGCGCTGGTAGTCGAATTCCAGCACCGCCCCGGTATAGGCCGACAGGTCCGCGCTGCGGCGGATGTTCTGGCCGCCACCCGAGAAACGCAGCGTGTAGGTTTCATCGACGCCGTTGTCGAACTGGATCTGGATGGACCCGGCGGTCGGCCCATTGTCTTCGCCCTCGATCCAGTCTCCGGCCCAGATTTCGGTGCCGTCATTGTTGGAATACACCCGGCGGCTGAACTGGTCGCCGAAGGTCTCGTCGACGGTGAACGGCGCGTTCAGCCGGCAGCTGGCGGCCACGTAGACGGCGCCAGCGGGCAGCGGATCGGACACAACAACATTGGATTGGGTCATGCCGCTGCGGTTGGTCACCGCCAGGGTGTAGGTGATCACATCGCCCGCCCAGACCGGGCCTGCCGGTTCCGCCGTCTTGACCAGGTCGAGCATGGACTCGCCGGGCACCACCACGGCCTGGGCCGAATCGTTGCCGGCCGCGATGTCCACCTGGTCCACGGCGGTGACGGTCGCCGTGTTGGTGAGGGACATGCCCGCCGTGTTGGTCTGCACGACCGCGGTGAGGAGGAGTGTTGCGCTCTGCAGCGGCGCCAAGGCCCCGACGGTCCAGACGCCGCGGCCGCTGTCATAGGCGCCCGGTCCGGCTTCGGAGGCGAGATAATCCAGGCCCGCCGGCAGCAGGTCGGTCACCGCCACCCCCGTGGCGGCATCGGGCCCGAAGTTGGTCGCCGTCACGGTGAAGACCACCAGGCCGTTCTCGGCGGGCGCCGCCGGATTGGCGGATTTACTCAGACCGATATCCACGCTGACCACGGACACTGTGGCGACGGCGGTGTTGTCCGCCGTCAGCAGGTCCGCCATGTTGGCACCGGAAATCCAGGACCGGTTCGTCAGGACGGTCCCCGCGGTGCCGGCCGCAACGGTTGCGCTGATTTCCAATTGCGCCGTGGCGCCCACGGCTAGAGCGCCCACGGCCCAGACCCCCGTCGTGCGGTCGTAGGTTCCTTGCCCCGCCACATGGGAGACGTAATTCAGTCCGTTGGTCAGCGGCTCGGATACATAGAGGCTGGCGGCATCGTTCGGGCCGGCATTGGTGAGCACAAGGGTGTAAGTCACCGGATCGCCCTCGTCCGGCCGGACGTCATCCGCGGCCTTGGACAGGCGCAAGTCGGTGTGGCGCACCGCATCCGCCACCTGGGCGATCACCGGCTCCGGCTGCTGGTTGCACATCACCGCGGCGGTGTTGAGCAGCTGTGTCACCGAACCGGGATTGACAACCACGGCCTCGAAGGTGAGCGTGAACGCCTCGCCGGCCGCCAGGGTGCGGTTGGTGACCAGCCAGGGCGGTTCGGCGCCGGCCAGGGCATTGGTTCCCGGACCTTCGATCCAGGTGCTCCCGGGCACGTAGACCGTGCCTGCGGCCAGTACATCCTCCACCGCGATGCCGGTGTGGGCGATACTGCTGACGTTGGTGACTGCGATGGTGTAGACCACGGTGTCCCCCGGCGTGGCGTAGGCCCCCACGTCGGAAGTCTTGACCACCCGCAAGCCGCTGACCTGAACGGTCGCCGCGGCCTGATTGTTGCCGGCCACCGGATCGGGCAGGTCCGCCGCCGCAATGCGGCTGGCGTTGGTGAGAGTGGTCCCTAACGTGCCGACTTCGATTGCGACGGTGAGCGTCAACACGGCGTCTTCGCCGACCGCCAGCGCGCCCACGCTCCAGATCCCGGTCGCGTCGTTGTAGACCCCTTGCGACGCTGTGCCGGCTACGTATGCGAGACCGGCGGTCAGCGGTTCGGCAACCTCGATTCCAGCGACGTCCGCCGGCCCCGCATTGGTCAGCCGGAGGGTGTAGGTAACCTGCGAGGTTTCGTTCGGAGTGGGATTGTCGACGGTCTTGGTCAGCGCCAGGTCGGCGCCGGCGACCAGCACCACGGCCTGGGCGCTGTCGTTTCCGGCGACGGGATCCAACTGGTCGCAGGCGGCCACGGTAGCGGTGTTCGTCCAGCGGAATCCGCCGGCGCCCGCGGCCGCCGTCGCGTCGATCACCAGAGTGGCGCCGGCGTTGGGCGCCAACGTACCCACGCCCCAGACTCCGGTGCCGGAATCGTAGTCGCCCTGGCTCGGGGTGGCCGAGCCGAAGTCGAAGCCGGCCGGCAGCGCATCGAGGATTTCCACGCCGGTCGCCGCGTCCAGCAGGCTGCCGTTGGTCACCGTCACCGTGAATTGCAGCCCCGCCCCTTCCTCCAGGACGGAAACGCTCGCCTGCTTGCCGACCGCCAGATCGGTGTGGATCACCCGGTCCACCACCGTGGCGGAGACCGGCACCGGTTGCCGGTCGCTGCTGGCCGTGGCGGTGTTGGTGAGGGCGAGCAGTTCGAGCGGATCGTCGACCAGGACTTGGAACGTGGCGACGAGGCGCTGACCGGGGGCGAGGGTCCAGTCCGACGCGAGATCGGGCGGATCAGCGCTTGCCCCCCCCGCAACGTAGGTGATCCGCACCAGGCCATCCGCCCCGGAGCCGCCGTTACGATCCGTGCTGGTGTTGGCCTTGCCGCCGGAACCGCCGCCGCCATACTCGGTTCCGGCGTTACCCGAACGGTTGTTGGTGACGCCCGCCGCGCCATTGCCGCCATAGAGCGCGGTCCCGGCCCCGCGCACTCCATTGGTCAGGGCGTCGCCGCCGGTGCCCGAGGTGCCGGCGCCGCCGCCGCCGGCGCCGGAATAATACGCGCTGCCCGAATGGTAGCGGCCAAAGCCGCCATGGCCGCCCCGATACACGACATCACCCACGCACAGCGCCGCCGCGCCGGCACCCGCCGCGCCGTTGTAATAACTGATGTTTCCGTCGCTCAATCCGCGCGCGCCCCCCTGGGCGAACACGGTGTTGGTGGAGCCAAACCAGCTGGGATTGCCGCTCCGGCCGTGCTGGGTGTCGATGCCCGTGCCGTTGCCGCCGATGCCGCCCGCGCCCACCGTAACGGCATAGCTCTGTAGCGGCACAACCGCCACCGTCTTGCGGGCATAGGAACCGCCGGCGCCGCCGCCGCCGGTCGCGGGATTGCCGCGGGCGCGGCCGCCGCCGCCGCCGCCGCCCCAGGCGTCTACAACCACGCTGGTCACGCCGGGCGGGACTTCAAAACTGCCGGATGCGGTGTAGACAACCGTGGTGGAATCGGCTGGCTCGCACGAAACCGCCAGGCTCCCCGGAACGAACGTGGCGCCGGCCGGCACCAGATCGTACAAGGTCACGTTGGCATGCGCCGCGCCGCCCGCATTGCTGGCCGCGACGGTATAGGTGATCGTGTCGCCCGGGTGAACCGTCACGTCCACGTCCGACGCCTTGGTCAGGACGAGGGAACTGATGGATAATTCGGCCGTCGCTTCGTCGTTGTCCGCGTCGGGATCGGGCAGGTCGTTGGCCACGATCCGGGCGCGGTTGGTGATGACCGTGTCCAGGGTTCCGCCCCCCACCGTGGCGGTGATGCGCAAGGTGGCCGCGGACTGGACGCCCAGCGACCCCACCGTCCACAGGCCCGTGCCGCTGCTGTAGGTCCCCTGCGACGCCGCGTGGGCCGCATAAACCAGGCCGTTGGTGAGCGGTTCGGATACCATGATGCCGGTGGCCTCCGACGGTCCTGGATTCACCACCGTCAGGGTGTATTCCACGGTCTGCCCTTCCACCGCCGCCGGCGGTGCCACCGTCTTGGCCAGGGCCAGGTCCGCGCCGTAGATCGTCACGACGGCGGCCGCGCTGTTGTTCGCCAGCTCGGGATCCTCATGACTGGCCGCGCCCACGGCGGCCGTGTTGGTCAGGATCAGCCCCCCCGCTCCGATCACCGCGGTGGCCGTGATTTCGAGGGTGGCCGCCCCGCCGTTGGTCAGCACGCCGATCGACCATACCCCGGTCCCGGCATCGTAAGAACCCACACTGGCGGCGGCGGAGTCGAATGCCAGGCCGGCCGGCAGGCGGTCGTCGATTTCCAGGCCGCTGACGTCATAGGGGCCGACGTTGGCCACGGCGACGGTGAACACCACCGGGTCGCCTTCCCCCATCTCTGCGCGGTCCGCCGTCTTGGCAACCGCCAGGTCCGCCGCCTGAACAGTGAAGACCGCCGCCGCTGCGTTGTCGGCCGTGTTGGTGTCGGGCCGATCCATGCGCTCGATGCGGGCCGTGTTCGTCACGACGCTGCCGCCGGCGCCCCAGTTGACCGTGCCGGTAATCACCAGTGTGGCGGCGGCGCCTGGCGCCAGCGGGCCGAGATCCCACAGGCCGGCGCCCGGATCGAACGTGCCCGCGCTCGCGCCATGGCCCGCATGGACGAAGGCGGCCGGCAGCAGATCGCGGACCTGGATCAGGTTCACCGCCGGCGTACCGGCGTTGGTGACCGCCAGGGTGAATATGATCTCGTCGCCCACGTTGACATTCGTCGGCGTGACCGTCTTGTCCAGCCGCAGGTCGCCGGGCGTCAGGAACAGGCCGGCATCCACGTAGAGGTTGGTTGCGCCTGAACCGAGGGGAATGCCCTCGGTCACTCCGCTGAGCGCATCGGGATCGCTGTCGATGCCCGGATCGGCGCTGGCATACTGCGGGCTGAACTGATAGCCGGCCGGGGCAAAGAACTGCACATGGTAAGTGCCGGGGCCCATGCCCTGCGCGAAGTAGTAGCCGTCCGCATCGGACCGCGCCGTCGCCGCCAGCACTTCGTCGCTCGTGTAGATGTGCACCAGCACGTTGGACAGCCCCGGTTCATCGGCATCCTGCCGGCCGTCGCCGTTGCGATCGTCCCACACCCGGTCGCCGACGCCGACGTCGAGCACCTCGTCGAAGAACATCGCGCCGCCGCTGATCAGGTCCAGGCCGCCGAATTCCGACTCCACCGTGGTGTTGGTGGGGAAATAGGCCGGGTTGGTCACCTGCAGCCAGTGCGCGCCGTTGGTGGAAACGTCGTTGGCCGCCAGGCCATACCCGTAGACCATGTCGTTCGTCGTCAGGTCGAACTGGTCCCAGCTCAGGTAGACGCCGGACAGCGACTGGACGGTGGTGCGGGCGGACGGCCGCAGGACGGCGCCGTCCTCCGTGTAGCCGCGCATCACCGTCGTCTCCAGGGTGATGCCCGAAGGGCCCCAGTCGGTGTCCAGCACCGACACGGGCCGGCTGAAGGCGGACGGCAGGCCGTTGGTGCCCAGGCCGGTGATCACGGCAATCTTGAAGCGGTCGTTGCCGCCGCGGTCCATCACCAGGAAGCCGCGCTGGTCGGTAAAGTTGTAGTACGGGAAGCCCGAGGCGAAGATGTAGTCGATGCGCTCGATGTTGTTGTTGTTGCCGTTGCCGTCGCCCTGGTTGGCGAACACGTTGTCGGCGCCGCGGTTCACCAGGTCGCTGCGCAGGGAGTTGATCATCGTTGCGACCAGCGACGGCCGCAGGTTCACGTTCGTACCCGCGACGGAGTCCTCTTCGAAGAACACGATGTTGTGCCGCCCGGTGATCATGGGATTGTCCACGCGTACGATGTTGATCCGCTGTGCGAGCTGCACGTAGTTGTAAACGTTCGTGCCGGTTTCAAACCCGCGGATGACCAGGTTGTTCTGGCTGCCGGAGTTGAAGGTCAGGTTGTAGGTTGTGCCCGTGGGATAATCGCCGCTGCCGCCGCCCCGGACGGAGTAGTTTCCGTTGGTGTCGGCGACCGTGTCGTAGTAGGCCATGATGCCCGTCACGGGCCGGACCTGCGCCCACGCCGCCGGGCCCCACCCGCCCGCGCCCAGCGCCAGGGCCAGGCAGATGGCCGGCATCCGCGGGAGCCATCCTGGGCGCAACCTTGTCATGGCGTTTCATCCTCCGCCAGCCGCACGCGGAACACGCCCTGGTCTTCGCCCCCGGAAATGTCCACCCACACGTCCAGCAGGTATTCCCCGGCGCCGGCGGTCAGCACCTCGCCCAGCGGGGCAAAACCGGGAGTTTCGCCGCCGGCGAGAGCCGGCCCCAGCCTGGACGCCGACTCCAGCTGGTAGCTCCGGCCCGGCACCGCCGCCCAGCGGATGCGTAGGCACTGGCCCAGCGGATCGAATTCCGCCGGCAGCATCAACCCCGCTTCGGAACGGATGGCCTGGAACTCGAGCAGCGACGCGGAATCGGTCGGATCCGTTCCGGCCAGCATCTCGTGCAAGTCGCTCATGCCGTCTTCGTCATAGTCAGGCGTCGGGCGGTCGGCGGTGCCCAGCGCCTTCTCCCAGGAATTATTCAGGCCGTCCCCGTCCGCGTCGCCGGGATCCAGGGGCCGGGCCACACCGAACGTGAACGTCAGCGAGGTCCCGTAGGCGGGGACGTCCTGCACACCCGAATCCACGTAAAACGCCGCCGCCGCCACGGTCGGCGCATCGTATACCCGGGCGAAGAGGTGCGTGCCCGCCACCGGCCGGACGGGAAACGCCATGCAGAACAGGCCCGCATCCGCCGCCTTCACATTCGCCCCGATTCCACTCGTGCTGTTGGTCGTCAGCAGCGGATTGCTGGAATGCGCCGTGCCGTTTGTGGCGGGCGGCCGGATCACGCCGTCGGCGGCCGTGCGAATCTCCACCCGGCAGCGGCCGGCCGCGTCCTGGACCTGCGGCGAACCCTTCAAGAGCTGGCCAAACGCATCCCGCACCGGAACCACATTGCCAACATACAGCGGCTGCACAATTCCCCCTTCCGCCCCGGACACAAGCCATCCCAAAGCGAGAACAAGAATCTCCCCCCTCCAACGACGGCTTCTGGATCGTGGCGTCTTCATCGTAGGCCCAATCTTCCACGTCGTGCCGGCCCTCGATTTCCACAGATTGCGTTCTGGTCAGACCATTCTTATTCAATCTGCATTTTGTTTTCATTTGTAATGTATTATGATTTCAAGTAAACCACAAGACCATAATATATTCTTAACATTATTTTTTGTCTGCGCCTTCGGCTTGCTTGTGATTTATGCATTCCTTTTTATATAAACGAGATGCGTTATTTTCGGCATAATAATATCATCGAAAATCGACGTTTTGCGTCTGCTTTTGTGAGGGGGGATGACCTTTCCGCTGCATCGGCCACGGTTGCTGGTTTCTCCGGATCAATCCTGGGGGCTTTTGCCCCGACCCGAGTGCATGCTCGGAGTCACCCTTACCGGGCCTTGACCGGTTCCTTATCCGCGAAGAACGCGACCGCCGCATTCACGGCGGCCAGCAATCCAAGCGTGGTTTCCGCCCCCAGCACCGGCAGCGCCCACAGACCGATCAGCAAAGCCCCGAGACCGGAACCGGCAATATCCACGGCATAGACGGTGGCACTGCGGCGCGCCAGGTTTCCCCCGTTCAAATAGATCCGGTTGGCCACCGGATATTCGAAACCCGCCACGCCGCCGATCGTCGCGGCCCTCAGCAGGAACACCCATTCGCCGCCCGCGGCGCTGCCGCCGGCGCGGGCCAGATATTGCAAGAATCCAATAAGTCCTGCCGTGTACACGGCGGCCAGCGCATGCAGAATCGCCAGCGTCCGCCATCCGGTTCCCGCAGCCCGCCCCGTCCCCAGCGCCGTGCCCACCGCCATGCCCAGCATCAGCGCCGCCAGGATCAGCGCGAGCTTGTAATACAGATAGCCGCAATACACCTGGAACGCCGACAGCAGAACGAGTTCGCACGCGAGGAGGGTGAAACCGCCGAAGCCCTTGGCCCAGAGCCCGAGCCGCGCCGGATTCCGCCGGCAAGCGAACGCCAGCGCCGCCACGGTCAGCGCCGCCGCCGCCCCGCCCCATGGCCATCCGGCCGCGGCCAGGCGGCTGGCCACGGCCGCCGCCCGAGGATGGTATGCGCGCAGCCAGTAGGCCAGCGTGTAGACGCAGGCGATCGGCCGCCCGTCCCGGTTGATTTGCGCCGTGCGGTTGGCGGCAAACGCCGCCTGGACCTGGCCGATGCGGTCGGTGGCCAGGCGGTCCCGAATGGCCGGCGGAATCACGAAGTCGGTCTGCAGCGCCCGCGCCGCATGGCGCCGGACCAATTCTTCGGCCGCCGGCGCCGCGCCCTCCGCCGCCAGATAGAGGATGTCGTACTCGGGCAGGATGGAGACCGTTGCAAATTCCGCGCGCAGCGTCCGCGCGAGCGAGGCGCCCAAATCCTCCAGCTCGCGGCCCAGGTAGTCCGGCGAGAAGGCCAGGCGCAGCGCCAGCACGCCGCCCGGCGCAAGCCGCCGCCGCGCGTCGCGGAAGAACTCTTGGCTGTAGAACCGGTTGAGCAGCAGCGTCCCCGGCGCGGGCAGGTTGACCAGAATCACATCGTACCGCGTTGCCGGCCCGTTGCCCGGCGGCGACCGCAGGAAAAACCGCCCGTCGGCGAATACCGTGCGGATCCGCGAATCGTCCAGAACCGCGCGCCGCGCTGGGCCCGCATGCGCTCGCACCAGCGCGATCAGTTCCGGATCCAGTTCCACATAGTCCACGGAATCCGGCGCGTGCTTGAGGATCTCCCCCAGCGCGCCGTTGAAGCCGCCGCCCAGCAGGAGCACCCGCCGCGGCTGCGGGTGCCACAGCAGCGGATAGTGTACCAGCGGCTCGCTGGCGAGTTGCTCGTCCTCCGTCCCCAGCAGCAGCCCGTTGGCGTGGAAGTTGACCTGGCGGCCGACCTTCGTGACGGCCAAATGGCCATGGATCGAATTGCGCGCTTCAACCAGGTCCTGCCCGGGATAGCGCCAGGCTTCCGTGGCGCGGCCCAGCGGCCCGCTCCACATCACCAGGCCCGCCAGCAGAACGGCCGTCGTGCGCCAGGCCCACCGCCACGCCCGCGCCCGGTCGAGGAATGCCAGCCCCAGCGCGAGGCCGGCCGCAAGATTCAGCCCGCCCAGCAGGCCCGTCACGCGGAATTCATCGGCCTTGGCGAAAAAAACGCTGAACAACAGCCCCCCGACGACAAAACCGGCGGTTTCCAGCGCGTAGGCGCGGCCGGGTATCACCGGCACTTCGACCGGAACGACCACCGTGCTCCAGGCGCGGAGGCCCCAAACGAACTGCGCCCCGAGTACCAGACAGAGGGACGCCGGAGCGGCCAGCGCAAATCCCAGCGCCGGCAGCAGGTCCGGCACGCCGCCCGGCACCGTGCCCGTCAGCGCGCGGCCGGCGCGGATGAACACCAGCGCCGCCGGCGGCAGTAGCGCCGTCGCGAGATGACAGGCCACCAGCAGCCGGATGGCCGGCCATGTTGCCCCTCCCCACTGGCCCGCTAGCAGCGCCCCCAGCGCCACCCAAAACAGCCAGGCGCCCAGCGTCCAGCCCATGAAAAATTCGTTGCCGGTGAAGGCCACCAGCAACTCGCGCAGCAGCAGCACCTGCACCACCACCGCCGTCAGCCCCAGCACGCCGAAGGAAAATGCCAGCGCCTTCCGCATGCGTTCCATCCTAGCCGGATTTTCCACGCAATGGAAAAAGTTTTTCGCGGTTTTCCACACTATGGAAAAAAGTTTTCCACCCCATGGAAAACCGGCGCCGCCCGGCCCCGTCCTTGCCCCGGCCGGCGCGCTTTGCTACGGTCGAGGCATGAAAACGCTCGATTGCGATTTTCTGGTCATCGGCGGCGGCCTGGCCGGCCTCTCCGCCGCTCTCGAACTGGCGCCCCACGGCCAGGTGATCCTCTGTGCGAAGCGGGACCTCGCCGAGAGCAACTCCTCCTATGCGCAAGGGGGCATCGCCGTGCCCATCGCCCGGGAAGACACCATCGCCGCCCATGTGCAGGATACTTTGGGTGCCGGGGCCGGGCTGACCAATCCCGGCGTCGCCCTGGAGATCATCGCAGCCGGGGCGGAACGCATCGCCGCCCTGGAAAAGTGGGGCGTGCGGTTCGAACGCAAGCCGCACCATCCGCGCGAAGCGGACGCCGAATACGACCTGGGCCGCGAAGGCGGTCACTCCGTCCGCCGCATCCTCCACAGCGGGGACATCACCGGGGCCGAAATCATCCGCGTGCTGGCCCGGCGCATCCGCCGGCAGGCGTCCGTGCGGATCCTCGAAAACCACATGGCGATCGATCTCATCACCACCGGCTGGCTGAAGGTCCCCGGCGACGACGCCTGCATCGGCGCCTACTTCCTCGACCGGCGGACCCGCGAAATCCTCGCCGTCCGTGCTCCCCACACCGTGCTGGCCACCGGCGGCGCCGGCAAGGTCTATCTCTACACCAGCAATCCCGACATCGCCACCGGCGACGGCCTGGCCATGGCCTGGCGCGCCGGCCTGGAAATCCGGAACATGGAGTTCGTGCAGTTCCACCCCACCTGCCTGTACCATCCCGAAGCCAAGTCCTTCCTCATCAGCGAAGCTGTCCGGGGCGAAGGCGCGCGCTTGCTCAACGGCGCCGGCAAGCCGTTCATGAAGCGCTATGATCCGCGCGCCGAACTCGCCCCGCGCGACATCGTCGCCCGCGCCATCGACCACGAAATGAAAACCCGCGGAGATGTCTGCGCCTATCTCGACATCACCCACAAGAGCGAAGCGTTCCTCAAGCGCCGGTTCCCGAACATCTATGCCACGTGCAAGAAGTTCGGGTTCGACATGGCGCGCCAGCCCATCCCCGTCGTGCCCGCCGAGCATTATTTCTGCGGCGGGGTCGCCGCCGACATGCGCGGCCGCACCGGGATGGCCGGCCTCCACGCCGCCGGCGAAGTCGCCTGCACCGGCCTGCACGGCGCCAACCGCCTCGCCAGCAATTCCCTGCTGGAAGCCCTGGTCTGCGGCCATGCCGCCGCGCGCGACATCCTCGAATCCCCCCGCCCCAAGGCGCGGAAGATCCGGATTCCATCCTGGAAAACCGGCGATGCCGTCCCCTCCGACGAAGCGGTCGTCGTGACCCACAACTGGGACGAGGTCCGCACGGTCATGTGGGACTACGTCGGCATCGTGCGCACGAACCGCCGCCTCGCACGCGCCCTGCGGCGCATCGCCACCCTGCGGCGGGAGATCCGCGCCTACTACCGCGATTATCTCGTCACCGCCGACCTGCTGGAATTGCGCAACATCGCCGCCGTGGCTGAGCTGGTCATCCGCTCCGCCATGCTCCGCCGGGAAAGCCGCGGCCTCCACTACACTCTGGATTATCCGTACCAGGCCGACAGCATGCGCCACGACACGGTCATCCACGACCTGCCCGGCGGCGGCGCGGTCTGAACCGTTGTGCGCCTCCTGCTCCAGTTGTTCCGCGGCTTCCTGGTCGGAGTCGCCGGGCTCCTGCCCGGACTCTGCGGCAGCACGCTGCTGGTGCTCTTCGGCCTTTACCGGCCGTTGACCGCAGCCCTCGCCCGGCCCTTCCATCGTTGGCGCAGCCACCTGGCCCGCTTCGGCCCATTCTTTCTGGCGGCCGGGGCCGGCGTTCTGGTCGGCAGCCGGGTGCTGGCCACCGTTTTTACGCGCCACGAAACGGCCACCCTATACCTGTTCATGGGCTTCATGGCCGGGGCCCTGCCGGAACTGTTCCGCCACGCCCGCCGCGCCCGGAAAAGCCCCTGGGACTGGCTGGCGTTTGCCGTGCTGTTCCTGGCCTGCCTCGGACTGGCGGCCCTGCAAAACCGGCTGGTTCCGCGCGGTGAATCCCTGGCCGGCCATTGGGGAATCTGGCTGCTGGCCGGGGCCGGCATCGGGCTAGGCAGCATCATTCCCGGCGCCAGCGTGGCCTTCCTCCTGATCTATTTCGGCGTCTACCAACCGCTGCTCGCGGGCGTGGCCGGACTGGATCCCGGCGTGGTGCTGCCGGTCGTTCTCGGCGCCGGCATGGCCATTTTCCTGTTCGCCCGCGCCGCCGACTGGCTGTTCCGCCGGGCGGAAGGACCCGCCACGCGCGGCGTCCTCGGCCTGGTCACGGGTTCCCTCTGGCTGGTCTATCCCGGCTGGCCCGGCGGCCGGCCGGGCCTGGCCTGCCTGCTCCTTTTCGGACTGGGGGCGATCCTCTCGCTGCTGCTCAACCAGCTGGCGCCGCCGGAGCCGGCGCCGGCCGCGCCCCGGGAATGAACCGTCCCCGGACTCGCGCCGCGACCGCTACCGCATCCGGCCGGTCTTCAGCAGCGTCTGCAGGTCCTCCATCTCCGCCTGCAGGTCCTCTTCGTGCTCCACTTCGTCCTGCAGGATCTGCAGAACGATGTTATACGTCACCGGATCCTTGCCTTCCGTCAGCTTCAGCAGCTTCTTGTAGGTCATGATGGCGCACTGTTCGCCCTTGATGTTCTGGGCCAGGACGTTCTTGACGAAGGGGTTCTTCGGCGCGTCATAGCCGCAGTTGCTCAGCTTGTACCAGTCCTTCGGCTCCGTCACCGGCGTGCCGCCGAGCTGGATGATGCGGCCCGCCAGCATGTCCGCATGCCGGAGTTCGTCCGCCGCATGCTGGACCAGCTCCGCAATGACGGCCTCCTTCATCGGCCCCTTCACCACCTTGGCGCCGACCCAGTACTGGTAGTAGGCCAGCCATTCGTCGGAAAAAGCCTTGTTCAAAACTTCAATGAGCTTGCCGACGTTCATGTCGACGATCGCGATTCCCTTGGTTCCCATGGCATCCGTCCTTTCTCAACTTATCTGCGGCCACTCGGCCCGGTTTCTTGTCCAGCTTCACGCTAGCATCCGGCCGGCACCCATGCGAGCAAAAACCCCCGGACCGTTCGGCAACGGCCCGGGGGGGGGAGTCCGCCGGGAAATCAGAACTGAACCGTCGGGGCGGTTTCGGCGCCCTGCGCGGCCTCGAACGGCGCGCGGGGCTGGAATCCGGCCAGGCGGGCCAGCAGAGCCGTCGGCATCTGCCGGACGGTCGTGTTGTAGGCCTGCACGGTTTCGTTGTACCGCTGGCGCTCGACGTTGATCCGGTTCTCGGTCCCCGCCAGTTCGTCCTGCAGGGCGATGAAGTTCTGGTTGGCCTTCAGCTCCGGATAATTCTCCACCACGACCATCAGGCGCCCCAGCGCGCCCTCCAGCATGGAGGCCACGCCGGCCTTCTGCTCGGGAGTCTTCGCTTCGCCCCACTGGCTGCGCAGGCGGGTCACCTCCTCGAGGATCCCCTTTTCATGCGCGGCATAGCCCTTGACCGTGTTGACCAGATTGGGGATCAGGTCGAACCGCCGTTGCAGCACCGACTCCACATTGCCCCAGGCCTTGTTACAGGCCTCATCCTTGGCCACGATCCCGTTGTACATGCCCATCAGCGCGAGGCCGATCACCACGGCCACGATCGCCACCAATCCGCCCGCCACCAAACAACCCTTCATGCTCTGCTCCTTCCGTGTTCTTGTTTTGAAATCACCAGCCGCGGCTGGCCCCGCCCCCGCCCGAACTCCCGCCGCCGAATCCGCCGAATCCGCCCCCCCCGCCGCCGCTGCTCCAGCCGCCGGAGCTGCCACCGCTGCTCCAGCTGCCGCGGCGGCTTCCGCCGTGCCGCCCGCCGCCCTTGCCGCCTCGGATCGCCGCGCGCACGATCAGGATGAAAATGACCGCGAAAATGACGAGGAACACGATGCCGGCCAGCGCACTGCCTTCTTGCGCCGCTTCCGCCGGCAGTTCTTCGCCGCCCATCACCTTCAGCAGGATATCCGCGCCGTCGCTAAGTCCCTGGGCATAGTTGCCCTCCTTGAAGCGCGGAATGACGTGCTCGTCCAGGATCCGGCCGCATTTGGCGTCGGGCAACGCGCCTTCAAACCCGTAGCCGGGCTCGATGCGCACCTTGCGGTCCTCGATGGCCGCCAGCAGCAGCACGCCGTTGTCCTTGCCCTTTTCACCGATCCCCCATTGCTGGAAGAGCTTGTTGGCGAAATCATCAACCTCGCCCCCGCGCAGGCTCTTCAAGGCCACCACCACCAGCGCCGATCCTTTTTCCTTTTGGAAGGCCACAAGGCGCTCTTCCAGCGCCGTTTTCTGCTCCGGCGTAAACACCCCCGCCTCATCGGTGACGGCCCCCTGCCGGGACAGGCTTTCGCGGAACCGGTCCGTCTCGGTTTTCCCATCCTGGCCGAACGCGCCGGCCCCCGCCAGCACCAACGCCGCCAGAACCGCCGCCTGGATACTTCGTTTCATGGCCCCCACGCTAGCAAAACCTCGTCCCGGTGCGAGATTTTTTGAAAATCCGTTTTTTCGCAGTAGAATGCTTCCCATTCAACCAGGAGCAAGTATGACGGCAACCCCTCAAAGCACCGCCAGCGGCAATCTCATGTCCCAGACCCTTCCCATGGCCGGGCTGGTCGAGGTCCAGCCCGGATCCGTTGTCAGCCGCACGCTGATTTCCAAGCCGGCGGGCACGGTGACCGTGTTCGCGTTCGACCAGGGCCAGGGGCTCAGCACCCATTCGGCCCCCTATGACGCCATGGTCTGGATTCTCGAAGGCGCGGCCGAGATCACCATTGATGGCAAGCCCCTGCAGGCCAAGGCCGGCGACATGGTGATCATGCCCGCCAACCGCCCTCACGCCCTTCACGCCGCCCAACCGTTCAAAATGGCCCTGGTCATGATCAAGGAGAAATAAACTGAAACTACGAAACACGCGAAATGCACGAAAAGGGGAAATACGTCTGGCCGGATCTTGTTTCGCGCAATTCGTGTATTTCGTAGTGAAAAGGGCTTTCGGATTTCCGGACTGAAATCTGCGGATTAAAACGGTTGCGGGCCCATCCGTTCCTCCACCTGGTCGAGGTATTGCTGGATCGGGGTGCGGGGCAGGTCGACGGTTTCGGCCGGCTCCTCGAATTCGCCGGCAACCGGCCGGTCGAAGGAATCCACATAGCGCTTCCGGGTCTGGTGTTGCTCCAGGAAGCCTTGATGCGCCTGTTCGGCGCGCCGCCAGAGTTGGTTCAGCGCGACCTGCCAGGTGGCATCGTCCGGCGGCGCGCCCCGTTCCGCTTGCGCCCGGTTGCGCCGCCACCAGGCGGCCTTCGGGGCCGGCGGATGGGCCAGCTGACCGAAAAACGCCGCGTAATCCGCCAGGACGTTCTGCAAGAGCGGCGGCGCGCCCAGTTTCAGGCTCTGGACCCGCAGGGAGAGGGCCGCCGCCACGGCCGGGGCCCAGGATTGTCCCCGGTATTCGATGAGATCGCTGGCGAACAGTTCTTCTGGGATTTCGGCGGGAATGTCCGGGGCCAGTTCCCGGGGGCGGAAATTCAGCATCTGCAGCAGTTCTTCCTCGAGTTGCAGGCCGCGGTCGCTCCAGGCCTCCACCGTGCGGGCGCGCGCCCGTTGCTCCAGTTCGGCGCGCCAGGCCGCTTCCGGATTGCGGTCACGCAAGGCCGGGGAGTTCCGGCGCAGCCAGGCGGCATCGGCGGCCCGGCGCGTGCCCACGGCCTTGAACAGGGCCGCCCAGGTGTTCAGGTCGCCGGCGGGAAACAGGAATTCCACGGCGGCGGCGGCATAGGCCTTCTCACGCCAGCGCCCGGGAGGCAGGATTTCCTGCTTGATCACCTGCGCCAGGGGCAGCAGGCGCCCCTCGGCCAGTTCCCGGGCAATCCAATCCCGATTCCGGGATTCCAGGCCGGTCTGCGTGTTCTGGGCCACGCCCGCGGAAATCCAGTCGGGCACGGTCGCCCCTATGCCACTGCGTTGGGCAGGCGGGGTGTATTCGGCGGCATAGCGGTTGAGCAACAGCCAGCAGGCGCCCTCCATCAAGTCCTCGCCGTCCAGACGGGAGCCGCCCGGCACGACCAGCCGCTGGTAGAACCGGCCATCGTCCCAGCCTTGCATCTTGAGGACCTGCCGTTCCGGAGCGGAAGGGCTCTGGATCATGACCCCCAGAATCTGGTCTCGGCGCATCGGCACCGGCATGCCGGTCATTTCCTCGATCCGGCCGGCCAGTTCGGCCAACTGGCCCGCCAGTACCATGTTTTCCGCGGAAGTCATGCCGGAAACCAGGAAGCGCCGGTCGGCGCTGGTGATGGCCGCCCGGCCGGGCTGTCCCGCCACATTGTCCCCGCCGACAATTTGCCCCTGCGCCCTGCCTGCCAGCAGAACCGCCAGCGCGGCAAAACCGATTCGCTGGAATGTCCCGGAGCACGGCATGGTCAGATCGGCCGGAAGCGGATGCGTTTGGGCTGGTCGGCGGCCTCGCCCAGCAGGCGGCGGCGCTGCTCGTGGTAGCCCTCGAAATTCCCCTCGAACCAGGTCACGGTGCCGTCGTCTTCGAAGGCCAGGATGTGGGTGGCGATGCGGTCGAGGAACCAGCGGTCGTGGCTCACCACCACCGCGCAGCCGCCGAACGACTGGATACCCTCCTCCAGCGCGCGCAGGGTGGTCACATCCAGGTCGTTTGTCGGCTCGTCGAGCAGCAGGAGGTTGCCGCCGCGCCGCAGCAGCTTGGCCAGGTGTACGCGGTTGCGCTCCCCGCCGGACAGCGCGCCGACCTTCTTCTGCTGGTCCGTGCCGCGGAAGTTGAAGCGCGTGCAGTAGGCCCGGCCGTTCATCGGCTTCCCGCCCAGGTCCCGCGTCTCCTGCCCGCCCGTGATCTCCTCGTAGACGGTCTTGGCGGCATCGAGCGCGTCGCGGAACTGGTCCACGTAGGACAGCTCCACCGTTTCGCCAACCGTCAGCGTCCCGCCGTCGGGCTGTTCCTGGCCCACGATCATGCGCAGCAGGGTGGTCTTGCCGGCGCCGTTAGGGCCGATCACGCCCACGATGCCGCCGCGCGGCAGGTTGAAGTTCACCTGATCCATGATCAGGCGGTGGCCGTAGACCTTGCGCAGGTCCTGCGCCCGTACCACCAGGTCCCCCAGCCGCTTGCCGGCCGGGATCTGGATCTCCAGCGTGTCTTCGCGGGTGTCCACCGGCTGCGCCGCCAGCTCCTCGTACCGCGCCAGGCGCGCCTTGCTCTTCGACTGGCGCCCCGAGGGGTTCAGCCGGATCCATTCCAGCTCGCGCTGGAGCATCTTCTGGCGCGCCGCGGTCTGCTTGCTCTGCGCCGCGGCCATGGCTTGCTTGGTCTCGAGCCACTGCTCGTAGTTGCCCTTGTACGGATAGCCCCGCCCGGCGTCCATCTCCAGGATCCACTCCGTCACGTTGTTCAGGAAATAGCGGTCGTGCGTCACCACCACCAGCGTGCCGCTGAACTTCTTCAGGTACTCCTCCAGCCAGGCCACCGACTCGGCGTCGAGGTGGTTGGTCGGTTCGTCGAGCAACAGCGCGTCGGGATTGGACAGCAACAGCCGGCACAGGGCCACGCGGCGCTTCTCGCCGCCGGAGAGCTTGCGCACGTCGGCGTCGCCGGGCGGCAGGCGCAGGGCCTCCATCGCCCGCTCGATCTGGCTGTCCAGGCTCCACAGGTCGCGCGAGTCGATCAGGTCCTGCAGCCGGCCCAGCTCGTTGTTGAGCTTCTCGGATTCCGCGGCGGAGAGCGCCGCGCCGAGCCGGCCGCACAGTTCGTCGTAGCGGTCCAGGATCGCCTGCGCGGCGGCCGCGCCGGCGGCCACGTTGCCGGCCACGTCTTTTGTTTCGTCCAAATGCGGTTCCTGCGGCAGGAAGCCGACCCGCACGCCGGGGGCCACGAGACACTCGCCGTGGAACTCCTTGTCCAGGCCGGCGATGATTTTCAGCAGCGACGACTTGCCGGCCCCGTTGCCGCCGATCACCCCGATCTTCGCCCCGAAGAAGAACGCCAGCGTGATGTCGTCCAGCACGGTCTGGTGGTCGTACTGCTTGGACAGGTGGGTCAGGTTGAAAACGTATTCGCCGGCCATGGACTCTCTCCGGATCGCAGCCCCCCTCAGGGCGCCAGGTCCACCTGCACGGTGACGGTCCGGTTCAGGCGCCGGTTCTGCGTGGAATCGTTGGGATACGGCGCCCGGGCGGGATCGCCCGCGATGGCTTCGTAGGAAATGCCCTTGTTGGCGCGGGCGAACTGGGCCAGGTGTTCCAGCGCCACCCGCGCGCGGGCGGCCGCCAGCTCGGCGTTGTTCTTGAATTCGTCCGTGGGCTTGCTCAAGGGCACATCGTCCGTATATCCGGTGACCAGTACCCGCGCGCCGGATTTCAGCCCGACCAGTCTGGCCGCCACGGCCTTCAAGGCGGCCCAGCCTTCGACGGAAATGTTGTCGGCGGAGACAAAAACCGGATCCGTAAAGACGATCCGGATGGAGTTGCCGGATCGGGTGGCGGTCGTGCCGGGGATCTTCCATTCATCCGCCGGGCGGGCTGGCGCGGCTTCCGCCGCCGGCAGTACCGGGGCAACCGCAGCGGGGGCTGCGGCCGGCGGTTGAACCGGCGGCGTCTCGGACCCCGGAGCGGTTGCCGGAGCGGCTGTATCCCGGAAATCGAGTGTCGTTTTCGGTGCCGGCGCCTTGCGGGGGCAGGCGGACCAGAAAGCAACCAGGGCCACCAGCACGATCAGCACCACGACCAGCGCCACCAGCCGCCGGTTCAATTCCACGCCGGCAAACCAGACCCGCAACCAGCGGACGGGGGAAAACCGCGGGCGCGGGGCGGCGGCGGGCGGGCGGGGCAGCGGCGGCGCCGCCGGCGGCCGGACCGGACGGCGATAGATGCCGGTGACCAGGGGCGGCCGCACCGCTTCATTCGCCTGTCTCGCCTCGCCCAGATGGGCGGGGCTGGATTCGGACAGCGCCGCGCGTACATCGGCGGCCACGTCCGGCGGTGAACCGCTGGGCGGCAAGACCATTTCCGGCTCCGGCCGGGGCGGCACGACCTTGGGCGCGGAGGCCCCGCGGTCGGCCAGCGACGAGAACAGGTCCAGTTGGCGTTCGGCTTGCTCCTTGATGTGCGCCTTACCGCTCAGCCTCCCTTGCAACGCCTTTGAGATGTCGCTCATGCCCGCGCCTCCGTTCCGGCCCCGTGCCTCAGCCCACCACCAGGTTCACCATGCGCTTCGGAACGTAGATCTTCTTCTTGATCATCTTGCCCGCGAAGAACGGCTGGACCTCCGCGCAGGCCAGGACGGCAGCCACCACGGCCGCTTCGTCGGCCTCGGCCGGCACACGGATGCGTCCGCGCAGCTTGCCGTTGACCTGCACGGGAATGTCGATTTCGTCCTCCCTCAGGTATTCCTCGTTCCACGCCGGCCACGGCTCGTGCGCGATCGTGTCCGCATGCCCGAGCCGCTGCCACAGTTCCTCCGCCAGGTGCGGCGCGAACGGGGCCAGCAGCAGCAGGAACGTTGACAGCAAGGACCGCGGCACCTGTTCCCACGCCTGCGCCTCGTTCACGAAGATCATCATGGCGGAAATGGCCGTGTTGTACTCCATGCCTTCGATATCATGGCTGACCTTGCGGATCGCCGCGTGCAACGCGCGCAGCTGCGCCTTCGTTGGTTCCGCGTCGCCGAGCTTCAGCGACGGCGCCCCGGTCTCGTCGTCCGCCACCAACCGGTAAACGCGGCTCAGGAAGCGCGAGACCCCCTCCACCCCCTTCATGCTCCACGGCTTCATTTGCGTCAGCGGGCCCATGAACATTTCATACAGCCGCAGGGAATCCGCACCGTGTTCCTTGACGATTTCGTCGGGGTTGATCACGTTGCCGCGGCTCTTGCTCATCTTGTAGGCGCGCGCGGAAACCTGCACCGCCGGGTGGCTTTTCAACACGAATCCGTCCCCCTGCTTCTGCAGGTCGGTCTCCGGCACTTTCACCGCCGCGTATTTTTCGCCGGTGTCCCGATTGCACCCGTTTTCGTCCACCCGCTCCGCGGAGACCCAAGCCCCGGCCGCGTCGCGGTAGGCCACGTATTCCAGCTCGCCGAGGATGATGCCTTGGTGCACCAGTCGCTGCGCGGGTTCGGAAGTCGAAACCACGCCGCAGTCGAAGAGCACCTTGTGCCAGAACCGGGCGTAGAGCAGGTGTAGCACGGCGTGCTCGGCGCCGCCGACATACAGGTCCACCGGCATCCAATATTTTTCCAGGGCCGGGTCAACCAGGGCCTTTGTGTTTTGGGGATCGATGTAACGCAGGTAGTACCAGCACGAGCCGGCCCACTGCGGCATGGTGTTCGTCTCGCGCCGCGCCGGCCCGCCGCATTTCGGACAGGGGGTCTGGAGCCATTCGGCCGCGCGCGCCAGCGGCGGTTGGCCGTCGGCCGTCGGGCGAAAGTCCTGCATCTCGGGCAGCCGCACGGGCAGCTGGTCTTCAGGCACGGGCACCACGCCGCACTTCCCGCAATGCAGCAGCGGGAACGGTTCCCCCCAGTACCGCTGGCGGCTGAAGAGCCAATCGCGCAGCTTATAGTTCGTCTTGCCCTGCCCTTTCCCCGTCTGCTCCAGCCAGGCCGTGATCCGCTTTTTGAATTCCGCCGTCGGCAACCCGTCGTATTCGCCCGAATTCACCGCCACGCCGTCGTCCACGTAGCCGCGCCAGTCCACCCCGGCGGGCGGCTGCACCACCTGCACAATCGGCAGCCCGAATTTCGTGGCAAATTCGAAATCACGCGTGTCGTGTGCGGGCACGGCCATGATCGCGCCGGTCCCGTAGCCCCAGAGCACGTAGTCCGCCACCCAGACCGGAATTTTCCGGCCGTTGACCGGATTCACCGCAAAGGCGCCTGTAAAGACCCCGGTTTTCTCCTTCGCCAGTTCCGTGCGCTCAAGGTCGCTCTTCCCGGCCGCCGCCACGCGGTAGGCCGCGACCGCCTCGGCCTGGTCCGGCGCGGTGATTTTCGCCACCAGCGGATGCTCGGGCGCCAGCACCATGTAGGTCGCGCCAAACAGCGTGTCCGGCCGCGTCGTGAACACGCGGATCGTCTCACCACCGATGGCGAAATCCACTTCGGCACCTTCGCTCTTGCCGATCCAATTCCTTTGCATGGACTTGGTGCTCTCCGGCCAGTCCAGCCCGTCGAGGTCGGCCAGCAGCCGCTCGGCGTATTCCGTGATCTTGAGCACCCATTGGCGCATCGAGCGCCGCTCCACCGAAAAGCCCTTCGCGCGCCACTCCTCGACTTCTTCGTTCGCCAGCACCGCGCACAGGTCCGGACTCCAGTTCACGGGCACTTCGCTCTCGTAGGCCAGCCCGCGTTTGAAGAGCTGCAAAAAGATCCACTGCGTCCACCGCACGTAGTCCTCGTCCGTCGTCGCGATCTCGCGGTCCCAGTCGTAGGCAAAGCCCAGCATCTTGAGCTGGCGCCGGAAGGTATTGACATTTTCCCGGGTGATCTCGCGCGGATGCCGGCCGGTCTTGATCGCGTACTGCTCCGTGGGCAGGCCGAATGAATCCCAGCCCATCGGGTGCAGAACGTTGAAACCCTTCATCCGCTTGTAGCGCGCCTGGATATCCGTTGCTGTATATCCCTCCGGGTGGCCGACATGCAGCCCCTGGCCGCTCGGGTACGGGAACATGTCCAATACATAGTACTTCGGCCGGGATCGGTCCGGTTCCTCGGGGGTGCGAAAGGTCTTGTTTCGTTCCCAGTACTCTTGCCACTTGGCTTCGATTTCGGCATGCGGATACGCCATGGATACACCTCAAATCCTGTTAACCGCGCACTCTATCCCGCCCATCTCCTCCGATCAATTCCCGATTTCGGCCGGCCCCGCCGATTCCGGTTGCCGTTAAACCGTTTTAGCCGTAATTTACTTTCCATGTTTTTCCGTTGGTTCATTCGGGGGTGGATGCTGCTTGCCGTGCTGGACATCACCGTCCAGGCGCAGTCTTCCCGCAGCGGAATGGGGGCGGTGCCTTATGCCGATGCCAACGGCACCGGGGTGCTGTTCCGCACCTGGGCGCCCAACGCCTCTTCCGTCAGTGTCCGCGGGGGCTTCAACGGCTGGGGCACCACGGCCATGACCCGGGATCCGGGCGCGGACACGTGGTCCGTCGACGTGCCCCGCGCCAAAGCCGGCGACGAATACAAGTTCTCCGTCAACGGCGCCTTCAAGAAGGATCCCCGCGGCCGGCGCGTGGTCAACTCCGCCGGCAATTCCATCGTCTACGATCCCGCCGCATTCCAATGGGGCTCCGCCACCAACTTCAATCCCATCTGGCGGAACGATCTCGTCATCTACCAGATGCATGTCGGCACCTATAACGCCGAAGACTGGCTGCCGTCCACCTTCGATGAGTGCATCGAGAAGATCCCCCATCTGAAGTCCTTGGGCATCTCCGCGGTAAAACTCATGCCGGTCAATGAATTCCCCGGCGACCGTTCCTGGGGCTACAATCCCTCCGATCCCTACGCCATTGAATCCTCCTTCGGCGGGCCCGACGGCCTCAAGCGCTTCGTCAAGACCTGCCACGAAAACGGCCTTGCCGTGATCGTCGACGTGGTCCACAACCATTACGGGCCCAATGACATGGGCGACGGCCTGTGGCAGTTCGACGGCTGGTCTCAAAACGGCCTCGGCGGCATCTATTTCTATAATGATTGGAAGGCCCACACCGACTGGGGTTCCACCCGCCCCGACTACGGGCGCTCCGAAGTCCGCAGCTATGTCCAGGACCAGATCCGCATGTTCCTCGAAGAGTATCGCGTCGACGGCTTCCGCTGGGATTCCGTCTACAACATCCGCCACGCCAGCGGCACCTGGAACGAGACCGGCAGCTACATGCTCGGGACCATCAACCAGATGATGATCGACGATTTTCCCAACGCCTACCGCATCGCGGAAGACCATGCCTTCGACTCCGATGTCGGTTTCGAGGCGCAGTGGGACCACGGCTTCCTGAGCGACATCCGCTGGCTGGCCACCGCGCAGAACGATTCCGATCGCAACATGGACACCCTGGCCTACCACCTCGGCAACGGCGGCTTCAACCGCGTCGTCTATGTGGAAAGCCACGACACCTGCGGCGAACTCAACCACAAGCACCGCCTGCCCTACGACATCGACTCCGGCAGCCCCGAAGGCTACTGGGCCAAGAAACGCGCCCTGCTGGCCAACACCATCGTGCTGGTTTCGCCGGGCATCCCGATGATCTTCAACGGCTCGGAAATGCATGAGTGGTACACGTTCTCCAACAACCAGCATCTCCGCTGGTCCCTCACCAACCAGAACGCCGGCATCGTCCGGGCCTACGCCGACCTCATCCACTTGCGCCGCGACGCGTACGGTGTCACGGCCGGCCTCAAGGAGCCCGGCAACGTCAATGTCCACCACGTGAACAACGCCGCCAAGGTGGTGGGCCTGGTCCGCTGGAAGAACGGCGGCCAGACCGATGACATCGTGGTCGTCCTCAACTGCTCGGCCACGGTCTCCAACGGCTATTCCATGGCGTTCCCTTCCCCGGGAACGTGGTATTGCCTCTACAATTCCGATTCCACCAACTACGACGCGTCCTTCGGCGGCGTCGGTCCGGCCATGGGGGATTCCCTGGTCGCCGGCGCCAGCGCCGCGCTGGATCTCGGCGCCTATTCGTTGCAGATCTATTCGAAATCGCGGCTGCCCGAGGATTCTTCCCTGACTTTCGCCCCGGACGCGCCGTCCGGATGCGGAACCCTTGTGACCCTCACCTACACGCCAGCCGATGGCCCGCTCGCCGCCGCCGAGACCGTCCTGGCCCACATCGGCCGCAATGAGTGGCAATCCGCCACCAACCTGCCGATGACGGCCGCCGGCGAGAATTGGACCCTGACCTATCCGATCCCCGAGGACACCTACGAACTGAATGTTTCCTTCACCGATGGCGGCACGCTCTGGGATAACCACGGCGGCGCGGATTGGCGGCTGGAAGTCGCCAGCTGCGGCGATCTGCCGGCGGAGGTCACGCACTCCCCGCCGGCGCCGCAGGGCTGCGTCCCGCTGCAGATCGCCTACGAGGCCAACGGCGGCCCCCTCATGGGCGCCACCCAGATCTATCTCCACATCGGCCGCAACGATTGGAAGAATGTCGCCGACCAGGCCATGAACAACACCGGCGGGGACCTGTGGACCGCCACCTACACCATCCCGGACGACACCTGGCAGGTGGATTTCGCCTTCTTCGACTCCAGCAACCGCTGGGACAACCACGGCGGCCAGAACTGGCAGACTTTGGTCAGCGGTTGCGTCAGCTCCGAACAGCCCTACCTTGCCATCACGAATCCCGCCCCGGCCACCACGGTGTCCAATGCCATCGCCACGACGGCGCTGCACGGCCGGGCCGGCCGGCTGACCGGCCGGCTGTCCTGGACCAACACCCTCAACGGCACGGCCGGCGCCATTGCCTACGCCAGCAACTGGAACATCGCCGCGGTGCCCCTGGCCGAAGGCGTCAACTTGATCCGCGTCGCCGGCACCAACTCCGCCGTTAATCCCAACCATGGCGCCGCGGATTCGCCAACGAATTCCACCTACACCTTCGGACAGACCTGGTCCGACGGCCAGAACGGGGGCACGAATTTCAATCCGTGGCGCATCAGCAGCGGCGCCACCGCCTCCCTCGCGGTTTCCAATCCCTTCTGCAGCTTTGCTTCCGATTCCTATGCCTGGGCCCTGCAGGCCAGCGGCGGCGGGTTCATCCAGGCCGTCCGCCCGTTCGCCGCGGCCCTGCAGCCCGGCGACAAGGTTTCCTTCCTGTTCGAAAACGGCGGCATTGACAGTCCGGGCTCGGTGGGCGTGGCGTTCCATAACCGTTTTGACCAGCGCCTGGCGGAAACCTTCTTCGAGGGCGGCACCACCAACTTCGTCGTCAATGACACCTCCGTCCGCAACACCGGCATTCCCTGGAGCGACAGCGAACCCCGCATGTGCACCTTTGAAATGCTGTCCACCCTGGACTACCGGTTGACCATCAACGGACAGGCCTTCGAGGGCACCTTCGGCGACGCCTCGGAATACGCCGTCGCCTACCTCCGCTTCTGGAACTGGAATGCCGGCACCGGAGACGACCACAAGTTTTTCATCGGCGGGCTCTCCGTCACCGGCGCCCCCCGGCCCGTGTTGACCTATTCGGCCGATATCGCCGTCACCCGCGCCGCCTCGACGCGCCGCGACACCCAGTCCTTCACCACCGAGACCGGCCGGTTCCTGGCCACCGTCGACAGCGTGTCCGGCATCGATGGCAACATCTGGATCGCGGACGCGGTGGTCAACGGCGCCTGGAACTGGGCGCCCCTTTCCTCGGCCTATTACAGCTTCTCCAACAATACCGTCATCCTGACGCCTCCCGCGGCCCCCGGCCTGAAGATGCTGTCGCTCGGCCGGCCGGGCGGACTCTGACGGCCGGTCCCGGCCGCATCCATTTCCGTTGACTTCATTCGGCGGGATTCGCCATCCTTGGACGTTGTGGCGATCACCCGGCACTTTCAGGATTGGAACCGGCCGTGCCTGCCGGCGGCGGTTTCGATCCTGTGCCGGGATTGGATCGGCAACGGCGGCCGCGGCCCCTTGGATCTCCGGAACTCCCTGATCGTCATCCCCACCCGCCATGCGGGCCGGCGCCTGCGCGCCGAACTCGCCCGGATCGCCGCCGCCCGGGGCACGGCGGTGCTCTCCGGCCCCATTGTCACCCCCGAACATCTGTTGTCCTTGCCTCCGGATGCCGCGCCGGATGCCGTCGTGCTCGCCCTGCTGGCCCGCCGCCTGCTGGACCTGGCCCGGCGGAATGCCCTCCGGTTCCTGCTGCCCGCCCCCGGTCCTGAATGGTCCTTTGCCTTTGCCCTCGGCATCGCCGCCCAGATCGAGGATGTCCGCCGGCAGCTGGCGGAAGCGGACCGGTCCCTGGCCGATCTATTGCCCGCAGTTCCCGACGAAGAACGCGGGCGCTGGTCCGACCTGGTCCTGCTCGAACGCGGATTGCATCAGGAGTTGCGCCGCCTCGGCCTGCAGGACCCCCTGGCCGCGCGCCGGACGGTGGCCGGACAATCGCCGGCCGGTCCGGTCCCGGAGCGGGTGGAAGTGCTCTTTGTCCCCGATCTTGCCGCGCTGACCGCCCGCACCCTGCAAACCCTGGGCGCGCGTTGCGATGTTCATCTGCACATCCTCGCTCCGCCTGCCGAAACCGCCCGGTTCGACGACTGGGGCCGCCCGCAGCCCGAACGGTGGGAGAACGAGCCCCTGCCCTTGACCGAGGCCCAAATCCATGTCTTCGAACAGGCCCCGGACGAAACTCGGGCGCTGGCCGGATTGCTGTGCGAGGCCATGCGCCATGACCGGGCCCTGTCCCTGTGCACCCCCGATCCGGCAAATGCCCGCGCGCTGGTCCGCCGCCTGCAAGCCGCAGGCCAGTCCCTGTTCCTTCCCAATGGCATTACGCTCGCTGCCACCTCCCCGGGCCGCCTGCTGCTCGATTGGCTGGCCCTCCACCGGACCCGGCGCTATGCCGAAACCGCGGCCTTCCTCCGCCATCCCGATGTCCAGGACTGGCTGGTTCATCAAGCCGGCGGCGGAGACTCGCAGGACCTTCTTTCCCAGTTGGACCAGTGTCACCGGGCCCATCTGCCCGCGGATTTCGAGGACTTGCGCCGTTTTGCCGCCCGGGATCCGAATACCCCCGGCCTGGCCCGCGCGCTGGAAACCCTTGCCGCCAGGTTCGACGTCCCACTGCCGGATTTCCTTGCCGAACTCTACGATTGCCGCCCGCCGGGCGTCGCCCCGACCGATCCGGTTTTCGCCGATGCCGTCCAGGCGCTGTCTGCGCTGGTCCGCGCCGCCGCCGAAGCCGGCCGCCGCCTGGAACTGGCTCCCGAAGACGACCGTGAACTGCTGCGGACCGCCATCGGCCGCGATCAGGTGTTTCCCCGCCCCGGTCCGGCCGATACCCGGGAAACCGTCGGTTGGCTTGAAGTACAATGGGAAACCGCGCCGGCCCTGCTCTTGGCCGACATGCGCGAAGGAATCGTCCCCGAAACCCGGATCGGCGATGCCTTCCTGCCCGACTCCCTGCGTGTCCGCGCCGGCATTCCCGGCAATCGCGAGGCCTTGGCCCGGGATCTGTTCCTGGCCCGCGCGCTGCTTGCTTCCCGGCCGGCCGGCGGCGTGCGTTTCCTTTTCAGCCGCCGGTCCGCCAGCCAGGAGCCCCAGCTGCCCTCCCGCCTCCTGCTGGCCTGTCCGGATGCGGACCTTCCGGAACGCATCGCCCGGCTGTTCGACCGCCCCGCCCTGGGCGCAGAGCCGGGCCCGCCCGTTCAGCCCCGCTTGAATCTCGTGCCGCCGCCGCTCCGGCAATTCAGCCCCCTCGCGTCCCTGGCGGTTTCCGACTTCCGGGCGTATTTGGCGTGTCCTTTCCGTTTCTATCTGGCCCGCATCCTGGGCATGGCCGCCGAAGATGACGGCGGCCGCGAGATCGATCCGCTCGGCTACGGCACCCTTGCCCATGACGTGCTCAGCATTCTCCGGCAGCATCCCGCCCTGGAGTGCGAAGAGGAAATCCGGAATCTGCTGCTGACAGAACTCGCCCGGCTGGCCGCCGCCCGGCATGGCCGCCACCCGCCCCTGGCGGTGCGGGTGCAACTCGATTCCCTGCGCCAGCGCCTCGCCGCCGCGGCCGGCGTCCAGGCCGCCGCGGTCCGGGCGGGCTGGCGCATCATCGCCGCCGAACACAAGTACGAGGCCGAATTGAACGTCCCGGCGGGCGCCGGCCCCGTACTGCTGCGCGCCCGGTTCGACCGCGTCGAACGCCACCTGGAAAACGGGCGCATCCGCATCCTCGACTACAAGACCTCCGAAGCCGGCCTGGAACCCGCCCAGGCCCACTACCAGCCCCGCAACCGGCAATGGCTCGACCTGCAACTGCCCCTCTACCGCTACATTTACGAACAACTCCATCCCCGGGCTCTCGTCTCCGCGGGCTATTTCAACCTGCCCAAGGCTGTCCAGGAAACCCGGATCGCCGAATTCACGTTTCAGGACAAAAATGGCGCGGACCTCTACCCGGCGGCCCTCGACACGGCGCGCCAGATCGCCGCCGACATCCAGGCCCGGCGCTTCTGGCCTCCGGCGGACCTGGCGCCGGACCGGGATGATTTCGCACTGCTGTTCAGCGGCGGAACCGGCCTGATCACCCCGGGGGAGACCTCCCGGTGAGCGCCGCGTCTCCCATCCGCAATGCCGCCTTGGCCGCTTCCGCCGGCACGGGCAAGACCTTTGCGCTGAGCAGCCGCTATCTCGCCCTGCTGGCCTCCGGCGCCGAGCCCGCCTCCATCGTCGCCCTGACCTTCACCCGCAAGGCCGCCGGCGAAATCCTGGCCCGCATCCTCACCCGCCTGGCCCGGGCCGCCGCTTCGGATCAGAATTTCAAGACCCTGAACCGGCAACTGGCGGACGGCCACCTGCCCGGTTTTGCCAGCCGCGACGCCGCGCGCCGCGCATTGCGCGCCCTGGCCCGGAACCTGCCGGGTCTGCGCATCGGCACCCTGGACTCCTTTTTCCTGCAGATCCTGCGCCAGTTCCGGCTCGAATACGGCATCGGCACCGACCTCGCCATTGCCGCCGATCTGAAAGATCCCGCCGACAATCCCGTCCTGCAATCGCTGCTGGACCACGCCGCAATGTCCGCCACCGAGCAGCGCGAACTGATGGAATCCTTCAAACTCGCCACCTATGGGGAGGAAAAGAAGAGCATCTATCTTTCCCTGGCCCGCCTCGTGGTGGATCAATTTGCGCTTTTCCAGCGCGCGCCGGAGCCGTCGGCCTGGGGCAACCCGGCTCTGATCTGGGAGCATGGCGCTGCCCTGCTTCAGCCCCCGGCGGCTCCTGATTGGCCGGCGGTGTTTGCCGCGCTTGCCGCCCAGGCCAAAGCCTTGCGGACGGCATCGGAACAAAAAGCCTGGGAAAAAATCAGGGAGAACCTCGCCGGCGTCCAGGGCGGTGAGGAGTTCGTCCCGGACAGTGCCTTGGCGGAACGGCTGTATGCCGCCCTGGCCCGTCCCGGCGAAACCGAATCATCCATCTCCTTCAACCGCAAGGAGTACAATCTGCGGCCGGAAATCCGCCGGACCCTGGCCGCCGCATTTTCCTACATCCGCCATTCCACCTTGCTTCGCCAGATCGTCCGCACCCGAGGCCTGCACCGCCTGCTCAGCGCCTATGCCCTCCAGCACCGCGCCCACATCGCCCGCACCGGCCTGCTCGCCTTCAACGACATCTCCCAGTTGCTGGCACCTTCCTCCGGACGGGTTCCCGCCCACCTGCGCCTCCAAATGGACGGCCGGCTGGACGCCCGTTTCCGGCACTGGCTGTTCGATGAATTCCAGGACACCTCCCTCGTTCAATGGGCGGTCATTGAAAACCTGATCGACGAGATTCTGCAGAATCCGGATGCCGACCGGACCGTCTTCTACGTGGGCGACATCAAGCAGGCCATCTATGAATGGCGCAGCGGCGACCCGCGCCTGTTCCGCCGCATCCTGAACAAATACAACCGGCCGGGCCGCCCGGCCGCCATCGAGGAGTTGCCGCCCCTCGTCCATTCCTGGCGCTCCAGCCCCGTTGTCCTGGAAGCCGTTAACACCGTCTTCGGCCGGCTCGCCGACATGCCCCTGCCCCCCGGAGAAACCCTGGCCGCCGACTGGCCGGAAATCGCCGCCCGTTGGAATGCCGAATGGCAGCCGCACGCGGCCGCCGACCGCAATCGGGACCTGTCGGGTCAGGTCACGGTCCACATCCTTCCGCGCAACGGTTCGGAGGAGGACGAGCCCACGGCCCTGGTGCGGGCCGCCCGGCTGGTTCAGGAACTGCAGCAAACCGTTCCGGAATTCAACCGCCTGTCCGTTGCCTGCCTCGTCCGCGGCAACCAGGAGGGCCTGGACCTGTTGGCGGAACTGGCTTCGCGCAACATCCGCGCCATCTGGGCCGGCAATTCACCGTTGCTGGACAACGCGCTCCTGCCGGCGATCCTGTCGCTGGCCAAGCTGGTTGAGCATCCCGGCGACCAGTTCGCCCTCCGGCATGTGGAAATGTCGCCGCTGGCCGGCGCGATTCCGCTCGGGCCGGATGAGCTTTTCGCCTGGGGACGCCTGATCCGCGCGCAGGGCTACGCGGGTTTCTGCGCCCGAATCGCCGCGCGGCTGGATCTGGCCGCCGCCCCCTACGAGCGGAACCGCCTGGAACTGCTGACCGCCCTGGCCGCGGAATTCGACCGCCAGCCCGGTCCGACCGCCCTACGCTTCTGCGCCTTCGTCCAGGCCCAGGAGGTGCCGGCCAACCAAACCGGCTCCCACATCCAGATTCTCACCATGCACAAGGCCAAGGGCCTTGAATTCGATGTCGTCATTCTGCCCGCGCTGGGCGGGCGCGGCATCGGCGCCGGCGCCCAGAATCCCCTCCTGGTCCACGAGCAGGATATCCCGGCCCCCCTGCCCCCGGTCGAGTGGATCTTGGCCGCGCCGGCCGCAAAAATCGTTGCGGCCGAACCGCCGCTGGCCGCCCAGCAGGCCGCCGACCGCCGCCGCAAGGCCCTGGAGGAACTCCGCCTGCTTTATGTCGCCATGACCCGCGCCAAGCGCGCCCTGCATATACTCACCACTGCCCCAGCCCCTCACTCCAAGACGCTGCGGCTGGATACGGTCGTGCAAAACACCCTGGCTCCTGGCGGCCGGCCGGATCCGGAACAGCCTGTCTACCAGGCCGGCAACCCTGCCTGGTGGCGGCCATCCCCGGACACTGAGCCCGATCGCCCCCCCTGCGTCGGACCCGATTTCCAAACCCTGCCCCACGCCCCCCATATCCGCCCGGTGGAGTCCCGCATGGCTTCGCGGGAGCACGGGGGCGAAGGATACTTCGGCCGTTTTTTCCGCCCGGAGGGCGCGGCGGCCCGCGAACTCGGCACCCGGATTCATGCCCTTTTCGAACAAATCGAATGGCTGGCGCCCGGCGCGATCCCCGCCTTCCCCGGTGCCGGTGATCCGGACCTCCACCTGGTGGCCGCCGCCCTGGCCGTGCCCGCGGTCCACCGTCTGTTCGAACGGCCGGCAGACGGCCCGGCCGAACTGTATCGCGAGCAGGCTTTCGAAGCCCTGCTGGACGGCCAATGGCTGTCCGGAAAAATCGACCGGCTCCATCTGGTACAGGATGCCGCCGGCCGCCCGGTCCAGGCCCGGATCGTCGATTTCAAGACGGACCAGGTTCCCGATCCCGAACGCCACCGGTTCCAAATGGAGGACTATCGCCGGGCGGTGGCCAGCCTTTTCACCCTGCCCCCCGGGCAAATTGCCTGCACGCTGGTCTTTGTCCGCACCGGCCAGGCAATCGAGTTATAAGAATCCCGGTCCCTTGCCGCGGCCGCAGGCGCGGTGGTCACCCCGCCTTGCCCGCGTACTTGTGCGTTTTCGTGTCGACCAGGAGGGCGTCGCCGGGGCCGATGAACAGCGGCACCATGACGGTCAACCCGCCCTCCATCTGCGCCGGCTTCCACGTGGAATCCCCGCCCCCGTGCTGCGCCGGCGCGGTCTCCGCCACCTTCAACGGCATGACGTCAGGCAACTGGATGTCCAGGAGCCGCCCCTCGAGAAACAGGGCGCGGTATTCCTCGTTCTCCTTCAGGAAATGGCGGCGGTCGCCGAGCTGCTCGCCGGTCAACGGCAGTTCTTCAAACGTCTCGGCGTCCAGGAACGTGAACCGGGCGCCTTGGGTGTAGCTGTAGCTGACACGCCGGTACTCCAATTCGGTCGTCGGCACCCGCTCGTTGTCCGGGAACACGCGCTCGAACACATGGCCGCTGTGCAGATTGCGGACCTGGGCATGCAGCTTGTGCTTGGTCTTGGCCGTGCCCGAGGTGCGCAGTTCCTCGATGACATGGGGGTGGCCATCCAGAAGCAGCACTTGCCCGCGCTTGAATTCCGCCGGTAATACCGTTTGCATCGGTCCTCCCTCCCGTTCAGGCCGCCCGTGACAAGAGATTGGCCTTGAAAAGGGGTGAGCGGGAGACGGGGATCGAACCCGCGACGTTCAGCTTGGGAAGCTGACATTCTACCGCTGAATTACTCCCGCATCCAGCTGGATCCGTTTCTACCCCAGGCCCGGGCCCTTGTCCATGCGATTTTATTGATCGGCATGGGCTTTTCGGCCTATAGTGCCCTCATGCGCAGCCGCATCTGCAAACCCTCCGGACTCCTGCCCGCCGGTTTGGCCCTGCTGCTCGGAATCCAGATGGCCGCCTGCGCCCGAAAGGCGGAATCCCATGCCGTCCGGCTGGATCTGGCCGGAGGCCAGATCGCGTGCCAGATCATCTCGCCACAGGCCGACATCCCGCCGCGGGTGCTGACCGTCCTGCCCATGGCAATGAACGCCGCCCTGGACCATGTCGGTCTGCCCGCCGGGCAGGTTCAGCTGGTCCTGCGCCTGCAGCCGCCGTCGTCCTTTCGCGCCCGGCTCCGGGCCCGCTTCCGCCCGGAACCGGCCGCCAGCCAGAGGGGCGAGGAAATCCGCCTGTATCCCGACGAGGATCCGCTCAAACTGACGTTTCGCCTCGCCCATGAATTATCCCACTGGCTGGTGCAGCAAAAGCATCCGGCGCGCCCCCCCCTGTGGCTGGACGAGGGCCTCGCCCAGCTGGCGGCCACCGCCGCCGCCGAAACTAGCGCCCGTGTGCATAAACAAACGCTGGCCCGTCCGCAACCCCCCGGACTGGCACAACACTTTTCAACGCTGGAAGAATTGACCGCATTCAGCAGCTACCCGCCATCCGCGGAGGCCTCCGCGGCCTTCTACTGGCAGGCGGAAGCCCTGGTCAGCGCCATCCGCCGGAAACTGGGGCCCGCCGGATTCCACGAGTACCTCGCCATGCTGTGCCGCCCAGACGCCCCCGGCTGGCAGAACCCCCTTCGCGATCGCTGGTATTTCTCGGAGGCCGATTTCCAGGCCCTGGGCCGCGCGATAACCCCCGGGCCGGAACAGGCCGACAATCCCTGATGAACCGTTCTCCATCTACCCGCCTATGCCGCCCCTCTCCTCTCTGACATCCGCAAGCCCGGACCGGGCCTGGCTGGTGGCCGCCAACTGGGGGGAACGGCCCTTGGCCGATACCGAGCATTCCCTGACGGAACTGCAGGCCCTGGCCGAAACCGCCCGGGCCGGCATCGCGGGCAAGACCCTGTGCCGTCTCCGGACCATTCATCCCGCCACGTTCATCGGCCGGGGCAAGGCCGAGCAGATCGCCGGCGAGCTGCGGGCGGCCGGCGCTTCCCTGGTCATTTTCGACGAGGACCTCACCCCGGCCCAGGGCCACAACCTCGAAGAACTCTTCGGTCTCCGGGTGGTCGACCGCACCCAGCTCATCCTGGACATTTTTGCCCAGCGGGCCCTGACGCTCGAAGGCGGCCTGCAGATCGAACTCGCCCAGCTGCAGTACCTGTTGCCGCGCCTGCGCGGCTTGTGGACGCATTTGGAGCGGCAAAAAGGGGGCATCGGCCTCAAGGGCCCGGGTGAAAAGCAGCTGGAACTGGACCGGCGGCGGATCGAGCAGCGCATTCACCGCATCCAGGGCCAGATCCAGCACGTCCGCCAGCGCCGTGCCGAACTCCGGCGCGGCCGCCGCCGGCATGGCTGGTCCTTGCTGACGCTGGTCGGCTACACCAATGCCGGAAAATCCACGCTGCTCAACCGCCTGACCCATGCCGGGGTCCTGGCCGACGACCAGTTGTTTGCCACGCTGGATCCCACCACCCGGCAGTTGCGCCTCCCCAACCACCAGTTGTGTCTGTTGACTGACACCGTCGGCTTCATCCGCAAGCTGCCCCACCATCTCGTAGAGTCGTTCAAGGCCACGCTGGAGGAAGTCAGCGAAGCGGACCTGCTAGTGCACGTCATCGACGCTTCCCATCCCCAGGTCGACGAGCAGATCCAGGCCGTTGAGGCCGTTCTGCGGGAATTGGGCGCCCGGGACAAGCCGCTGCTGGCCGTCCTCAACAAAACCGATATTGAGGCCGGGCGCCGCCAGGCCGCCCGGCTGGCCGAGCGTTTCCGGCATGCGGTTTCCATATCCGCCGCCACGGGCGCGGGCACCGATGCCCTTTGCCAGGCCATTGCCGACCTCCTGCGCGAACGGGTCCGCCACCTCCGCTTGAAGATCCCCGCCGACGAAGGCCGGCCCCTGGCGGCCCTGCATGCCAACGGGAAGGTCTTGACCCAGACCGCCCGCGGCAAGCATCTGCTCATCGAGGCCGTCGTTTCGGCCGCGTTTGCCGCCACCCTCGATCCCCGCTGGCTGGCGGAATAGCTTTCCCGCTCAATACCGGCGGCGGATCCGGCCGGGCCGGCGGATCATTCGGCCTGGTGAATCCCGGCCAAGGGCGCCCCGTCGGTGTAATAGTTCACCGACATGCCCGTGCCGTTGTATTCGAAGACCTTGAAGGCGTAATACTGGCCGGGAACCAGCCCGGTCAGGGTGAACGAGTTTTCAGTGCCGTCGAAGCAGATCTTGTTGCCATCGCCATGGCCCGCGGCGGCCGTGAAATTGGCCGAGACACCCGAGGGCGCAATGCCGTCCACGGGGGTCCAGGTCGTGCTGGTTCCCTGCTTGACCACCACGATGCGCCGCGCGCCGTTTCCGGAGGTCCAGCCCACCGTCATCAGGTTGGTCGT
The DNA here is from genome assembly GCA_964393515.1 of uncultured Verrucomicrobiota bacterium. Taxonomy (GTDB): domain Bacteria; phylum Verrucomicrobiota; class Kiritimatiellia; order CAIQIC01; family Lenti-01; genus Lenti-01. The sequence goes on along the minus strand of CAYMTY010000008.1, from coordinate 40,880 downwards.
CACATTCATGAACACCATGTCGGTGGCATGCGCCGTGGGCTCCGGCGCCGGTTCGGGAAGGGTCGGCGCGTCGGTCCAGCCCATCCACCGGGTGGGCAGCGTGTAAAAGGTGGTGGGCTCGTAGGTCCAGGTCCAGTTGCCGGAGCCGCTCGGATTCTCCTTCTCGGGATCCGGCTTGTTTCGCGAGACGATGACGATGATGTCATTCGGCGCGAAGTAGAACTTATCGGTCGGCGCGCCGCCGCGGAACTTCCAAACGCCGTTGGTGTCGCAGAAGATCGTATTGTCCGTGAGGGAATCCTTCAGGCGGGTATCGATCGTGTAGAGCTCATCGCCCATGCCTTCCGGCCCCGGCACGAAACCGGATTCCACCAGATTCATGTCCTTGGGATTGACCCAGACCGGCAGGCGGAAGGCCACCAGGTTGTAAACGGCGACGTAGTTGCGGCTGGTGCGGGCCCCGGTCGTGATGACCTGACTGAAGCCGTTGGTCGGCACCTGGCCGATGGACGCCCAGACCATGGCCGGCACCTCGACCCCGTTGGTGCTCTGGTTGTAATCCCATGCCGTGGTGGTCTGGAACTCGCTCGGCAGCGGATCCGGCAGATGGATGGAGAAGCCGCGGTTGAAGAAGCCGGAGGCCATCTGGTTGCTGGTGACGTTGACGCCGTTGGTCGAGCGCCACTCGCCGACGTTGTTCAGGAAGTAGACATCGCTGATCGGGGCGTTGGTGCCCGGACTGTAGAACTCGATCAGCGTCGATCCCGACGCCGGCGAGACGCTGCCGCCGCCCGGGAAGGTCTCCAGCCCGCCGAACACGCCGCGGAAGGTATTGGTATGGGGCAAGCCCTGCAGGGCCAGGAAGTTCTGGCCGCCCGACAGGATCACATTGTGGACCGCATACACTTCCTCGCTGCCCATCGGCCGCTGGACCATCACGTTGGTCCCTTCCACGCGGAGCGATTTCCAGCGGTCCTTGTACGAAGCGCGGTAGAAGCGCAGCGGCGCTTCGCGGGCCCGGAGCATGCCGCCGTCGTCCGCGAACCAGTTGGACCGGACCGTGGACAGGCACTGCCAGTTGTTGTTGCTGCTTTCCCGGAAGTTCATGGAATCCCAGTAGAGCAAATCGTAGTCGCGGGTGACCTCGAGGCCGCCCTGGGCATTGGTCTTGCCGGCCGTCCACGCAAAGGCGGAAGCAACTTCCACGTACGCGTTGGTCAGCGTCGGGGAGTTCGGGAAGGCCGCCTGGGCCTCGGCCTTCGGCAGGGTCCAGCCGCGGATCAGGGAGAATTTGATGGTGTTGTTGGTCGCCCAGCTGGCGGCGCCCACCGGCCCTTCATTGCCCGCCCGATCGACGCCGACCACCACGATGACGTAATCCTGGTCGAAATCCAGGTCATAGAGGCGGTTGCTCTTGATGCCCGTGCCGATGGTGGCCAGGCCCGGATAATTGGTCAACGGCGCGGACGGATCCGCGATGCGCGAAGACGCGGTGATGTTGGACCACGCCCGGTAGGCGCCGGTGGCGATGAAGTTCGTGTAGATGAAGCCGGTGTTGGTGTTGCTCGGCTCGTCGCCCGGCGGGATCTGCATGGGATTGAAGGTCCCGTAGTAGATCTTGTAGGTCTGCCACGGCGAGAGCAGGTCGCGATCGCTGGTCAGCTTGGTCGGGTGGTTGGCGTGTCCCGGATCGTCCGGCCCGACACTGTCGGTGTACCACAGCAGGTCGAACTGGGTGGTGGGATCATCGACCGAGTCCGAACTGGCACCCGCGGTGAAGCCGAGCATGTTGACCGGCGTCGGCGGGGTGACATCATAGGCCAGCACGAACGGCTTGGCCTCGCCTCCCAGGCGGTCCCCGGCGCGGTTGTTGTCGGCGTCCACGGCAAACAGGTAGTTGGTCGTTGTCAGTCCCTGACTGGCCGCGGTGGCCACGAACCGGATCGCCGGCCGGTTGTTGCCGACATCCACGCTCAGGCGGATGTCGTCCCAGTAGGTCGTGTTGCCGCCGCCGTCGAGCAGGGAGATCCGCAGCACTGCCACGGTGCCGTCGCCCACCTCGACTGCCGGGTCGATCTCGAACTGCGTCCAGGTGCTGGCCGTCGGCAGCACGAGGTTGGAGGTGGCCACGGCATTGGTCAAGTTGTCGGCCGCGAACGCCTCGATCCGGAAAGTCGCTCCGCCGGTGCTGTCGGACCGGTACCAGCCCGTTACCCCCACCTTCGGAATGGTGGCGTTGGTGTTTTCGAATTCGATCTGCTGATACGCTCGGCCAAAGTCGGTCTGGCGGAGGCTGTAGAAGCCTTCCTTGACGTAATTGGTGTTGACGGACAGGGCATAGTAAGTGCTGTTGCTGGCCAGGGTCCAGCCGGTGTCGACCATTTCGAACCCGTAGTTGGCCAGGGCTCCGTTGGTCACGGCCGCCGGATACGGCGTGCCCGCCGCGCCGCGGTTGGTCGGATTCGCTCCAGGGTCGGTGGTGGCGACGCGGTATTCGCCGATGCCCGTCAGGATGCGCTGCTTGGCGGAGAAGGCCGCGCCCGGATCCTGGTCGACCGCCGGGGAGTCGAAAGTGACCAGGAATTCGGGGGTGTTGGCCCAGTCGGCGTCATAGCGGCTCGGCACGTTCGTGGCGGGCGTGCCATTGATCCGCACGGTGCCGACTGAAGTCGGCGCGCCGTTGTCGTTGTCCACCACGTACAGGGCGATGTCGCCGCCCATGATCAAGCTGTCTTCCGTCCGGTCGTCGTCAAAGTCCACGACCCGGACCGCGCCGGTGTACTCGCCCATGACCAGGTTGGTATAGGCCGGTTTGGGCAGGTCGTTGACGAAGCCGCCTTCGGCCTCGGTCGTGATCCCGCCGTCGGCCACCGGCGGATTGGTGACGGCGCTGTTGGTGAAGGCCAGCGCCAGATTGGTCACGAAGGGCGCGCCCGTGGGCAGGTAGAGCGAGAACGACGGCCGATTGGTGTCCTCGGCGCTGGTCGGGCTGAAGATGCCGCTGCCCTCGTCCCAGGTGCTGCCCTGAATCTTGAACGAACCGCTGGCGAACTCGGCGTCGGACACCTCGGTGATGTTGGTGGTGTCGATGGCCACCTGCCAGAAGGTCAGGTTGTAGATGCCCCAGTAGTTGAGGTTGTAGTTCCGGTTGGTGACATCGAAGCAGCCATGGATGCGGATCTGGTTTTCCTTCCCGGCCTGCAGCTCCAGGGCGGCGTTGGTTGGCCAGCTCAGGCTCGAAGCATACCAGGTGTTCGTATTGATGGCGCCCGTGGTGAAGCGGCCGGTGACCACCGTGGCGGGCTGCAGCACATTGTCCACGTAGTGCTGGATAATGAAGTAATGCGGTCCGGTATCCTTGTAGATCCGGTTCTGGAAGCTGATGTTGGTGATGGCCATGTCGGTCTCGGGCACCAGTTCCGCGTGCCAGTACTTGGAGTTGTAGCTCCAGCCCTGCTGGCGCAAGGCGTACGGCGGCGCGCCGCCGGGCCCATCCACGAACTTCGGACTGGTGACCGCCCCGCTGGTGGTCGCGCACATGATCGCGCTGATGCTGACGCTGCCGTCCTGCCGGGTCGGCAGGAGCGAGTTGGTGGTGGGAGGCAGCCACTGGGCCAGGATGCCGCCGCGCGGCTTCAGGGCCGCCAGGGTCAGGCGCGGCCGGTCGCTGTCGTCGTCCACCACGCGCATGCGTCCGAGGCTGCCCGCAAACGCCAGGCCGTCGTCGGCTTCGCTGCGGTCGGCGTCGGCGTCCCACGCCTCGACGTCCAGGGTCAAGCCCGAACCGAGTTCGGAGGCCAGCACCATGTCGGTCAGTTCGGACTTGGTAAAGGATCCGATCTCCCACGTGGTGGTGGAATCCTCGCTGCGGCCGTCGCCGGATTCCGAAACGAAGGCGCCGGTCCGGGCCCCCATCCGCATGGCGTTGCTGGCGACGCCGCTGTCGGCGTCGTACACGTTGCCCCGGACCTGGAATTCGTAGCCGGCGGCGGCGATCGCGCCGTCGGTCACCTCGTATTCCTCCGGCCGGCCGATGACCTGGATGTTGTCCATGCGGAAGGAGCCCGTGGTTTGACCGGCGGTGCCGCCGTGGCCGGGCCCCAGGACGAGCCGCAAGTAGACCTTGGAAGCGGCGGCGGGGATGACGCCCGTCAGCGGGATGACGCGCGGCCGCCAAGTGGTGCTGTCGGTCATGGTGTAGTCCGGCCAGGCCGCGCTGGGCTGGAAGGAGCCCGCCTCGCCGGTGAGCGACCATTGGACCGACACATTGGTGAAGCTGTAGGTGCCGCCCTGCTCCGCCCAGGAGAAGGTGATGTCTTCGGCGGCGATCAGCGGCAGCTCGAACTGGATCCACGGCACGTTGGTCACGCCGAAGTTGAAGAGGGTGCTGCCGATGTCGCGCATGTAGAGTTCGCCGGGGGCGTACTGGTCGTAGCCGTCGAACACGTCGTTGACGTTCGCGCCCGTGTTGCTGTTGGTGTTAACCAGCTGATTGGTGTAGGTCGGGGTCCAGGTGATCGCGGCGTTGGTGAGCAGGCTGCGCGGCCACGGCGCCGCGCACGCCTCGACCGTCGTGCGATTCGTGAAGCTCCAGGCGGTGAAGACCACCTCGTGCTCGCCGGAGGCCTTGAAGATCTCGTTCGTTACCCCGCCGGCCACGGTTTCCAGCACGGTGTTGGTGCCGGCCGTCGGCGGGTTCGTGTCGTCGTCGTACACCAGGAACCGGATGTAACCGCCCAGACCGACCTCGCGGTCATACACCCCGGCCGTGGTGAGGAAGTCCTCGAAATCATTGGTCAGGTCGTCCGAGCTGCTCCAGTCGCGGTAGTCCCACTGGTTGGTATTGATCATCTGCGGATAGGACCAGGGCACCTCGGCGTCCGCCGTGCGGCGCATGATGTAGAGATTGGGCTGTTCGGCATCGGCATAGCCGCACATGTCGATCCATTCATTGGTGTTGTCCAGGTGGAATAGCACCACCGGATCGTCGCCGCTGACTTGCAGGACATCGTTGCTGCTGAGGATGTAGGCCCGCCCCTGCCCGGTCAGCGCGGTGACGAGCTCCTCCCGGACCGCGTTGTTGCCCGAGCCGGGAATGCCGTATTTGCCGCCATTGAGGATGGCCAGGGTCGTGCCCGACGGCATCCAGTAGTTCGAGGGCGAGAGCCGGCACAGGTTCCAGGTGACAAATTTATTGTCCGTCACCGTCTGGCTGCCGAGCCAGAACTGGCTCAGGTCAACATCGCTGCCGGTGCCGTTGTAGAGTTCGACGTACTTGTCCGTGCCGTCCCCTTCGCCGAACTCGCCGAAGAACAGGTCGCTGGCCCCGCCGGTTTCGGAGAGCAGGATCGTGTTGGTTTCGCGCCCGCTGACGGATTTCACATAAACGCGCGAGGTATAGGCCCCCAGGAAGACCTTGTCGATGTCCACCCGGTTGGTGACGGTGTTGGTGTAGACCGACCACCCATTGGCCAGCGTGTTGGAGTAGGACAGGCTGATGTTTGTATACAACGGCTCGTTCGTCGTCACGTCCAGCAGGTCGAAGGACGCGCTGTCGATGCCCGTGCGGTGGTAGAACGCGAAGCCCACGTGGTACTGGTTGGTGGGTTCCGCGATCGAGAGCTGCCCGTCGGACACCCAGTTGGTCTGGACGACCTGGACGCCGGCATCGTAGTCGTAGACCGCCGGCATGGCGAAATTGAAGAGGTCCTCCCACGTGCCGGCCAACCGCACCTCGTCGAAATACACATGCCCCAGCTCGTTGCTCCAGGAGCCGTCGGTGGCGCCGCTGCCGGCTCCGAACCGGATGCCGGTGATGGTCCCGATGCTGGCCGATTCGTTGTGGTATTCCGCCAGGGGCGTGTTGCTCGGATAGATTTCCGGGATTTCCTCGGACCAGTGATAGGCCCACAGGCGCGCGGTCTTCTCGGCCGGGCTCCACTCGCCGACCACCACGTAGTCTTCGAAATGCCCGTCGTTGAGGTGGTACGCGGAGGCGGTGGTCTGGCCGCCGCCGTCCGGATCGTGGATGCCGGCGAAGTCGACCTCGCTGGCGACCTTGCCGAAGAAGAGCTCTTCGGTGCCGGCGTTCGCATCGCTCATCAGGGAGACGCCGACGTACTTGTCCGTGCCCTGGTAGAGGTAGTTCATCTGGAAGGCTACGAAGGTCTTGGTGGAGCCGCCGCGCGGGAGGGCCAGCTTGCGGACGATGTGCGCGTGGTCTTCCGTGAACGAGCTGGTGTCGTGATAGAACATCTTGTTGGCGTGGGGCTGCGGGAAACCGTTGGTTTCCCAGATCAGGTTCGTGTCGGTCAGGTAGATCTTGCCGACGTCGCCCGTCCAGGCGCCGCTCCAGCCCTGGCCGGTGGCCAGGCTGCCCTGGACCTCCAGGGTGGCGTTGTTGGTGTAGGCGGTCTGGTCGACGATCTCGGTGTTCTCGTACCGCAGCGTCCGAACCGACGAAGGCGGCGCCCGGTACGTGGCGGAATAGGTGGTCCCGCCCGCGCCGAACAGGCGGTAGTAATTGGTCGAACCGGGCGGCACGGTCATTTCGAAGTTGGTCGCCGCGCCGACATAGGCCACCCGGGCATTGCTGACGGCCTGGTTGACCACATAGCTCGCGCCCGGACTCAGGGTGCTGGCCGCGACCGCCTGGTTGGTGGCCCACAGCAGGACCACGCCCGGCGCCTCGTTCGGATTCCAGTGCATCACCACCATTTCGGGCCCGTCCGCCGTGGCGCTGAATTCGCTGGGCACCGGGATGTAGGCCGTGACATAGAACGAGTATTCGTTGGTCGTGCGCAACCAATCGTCCGGCCGGTCCACGTCGTAGTCGGTGCTCTCGATGCGGAAGACGAATTCCTGGTTGGGTGCATCGAGATAGATGTACGGGATGGTGGCGGAGAGGGCCGCCGCCTCGTCAAGGCCGCTGCCGTCCGCCACCGGGTCCATCGTCATGGCGCCGCTGGCGATGACGGTGTCGTTGCTGAGCAGGGTCCAGGCGTTGCTGGCGGAATAGAGGCCGCTCAGGGCGTCCTGCACCAGGCCGGTCACGGTCAGGCCGGCGAGGATTTCGTTCGTGGAGAACGAGGTGCCATCCACGTTGAAGGCGCTGTGTGCGGGCGCATCCTCGTCCTCGTCGATCACGGTGAAGGTCATCGGATTCAGGATGGCCGCACCGGCCGCGCCGACCGAGGCCCGGAAGTTATCGACCTGCAGGCCGACGTCGGTGCCGGTGGCATGGGCCCAGAAGGCGGCGACATAGGGCAGCGCGGTGCCGACATACGTGGTGTTCGAAACCGGCGCGCCGGCCTGGGTGTAGATGGCGGTGTCCACATCCGGGAAGTCCGAAACGGAGGTGGCCGTGTACAGGGTCCAGGTGTAGTTCGTGGGATTGTACTCGACCATCACCGCGTAATAACGGGTGTTGTAGCCGTCGCCCAGCGAGATGATGTCCGTGGAATTGCTCACGCCGTTGCTGTAACGCACCAGGCGGAGCGGATCGGGGTTGCTGCTGTTGCCGCGCACGAGGGCATAGCCCGTCCCGGTGGTCACGTCGGAAGCGGAGCCGGCCAGGACCACGGCCATGCCGTAGTTGCCGGAGGAGAGCCCGCTGGGATCGGCGCGGGACTGCCGCAGGTTGAGCACCCAGCGCACGACATCGCTGTTCTGGTTGAGGGTGGTCTTGAAGAGGCCGGTATTGGTCAGCGTGTTCCAGGCCCAGGTCCGGCCGGAAGAGCCGGCACCGGCCACGCGCAGCATCTGGTTGGTGATCAGAGTGCTGCCGTTGCCCAGCTGGCTCCAGCCGTTGCCCAGATCGGTGCCATTCGCCCGGTTGAAGTCGTCGTGCAGCGCATAGGTGTGGTCCACGCCATACGTGATGAAGTCGACCATGTCGGTCATTTCAATGCCGTTGGAACTGACGGCGGTGACGCGGGCGGTGTAGACGCCGAGCGTGGCCGGGTAGAAGGCCGGCGGATAGCCGCGGAAGACATACTGGACTTTGTTGTTGTTGGTGATGGAGCCGGTGATCGTCAGCGGCACGTTCTCGACGGCCAGGGTGCCGTCCGGATAGATCAGGTCGAAGCTGGCGCCGGCGGACCGCATGCCGCTCCACTGGTAGAGGAGGAAGGTCGCCGCGATCTGGCCGTTGGCCGCGGCATGGTCGGTCACCTCGTTGTCGACCAGGCGCTCGTCCTGAATGGTATAGCCGGTCAGTTCCGGCGGCATGGTCTCCGGGTCGTCGCAGCTGCCGGCCAGGGCAACGGTGGCGGTCGGGTTGTTGGCCGAGTCGTTGTAGAACGTCATGGTCCAGTCGAAGGTCCCGCCGCCGGACGGCTCGAAGGAAACCGTGATGTCGGCGGACTCGCCGGGCTGGACGGTCAGGCTGTTGTAATCGGCCAGGAAGGAGGCGTAGCCGGTGCCGGTGAAGGCGATGTTGGTGATGTTCAGCTCGTCGTTGCCGGAGTTGGTCACCGTGACGGTCAGGTTGGAGATTGCGTCCTTGACCACTTCGCCGAAGTCCAGGGACGCCGGGGCCACGCCGATCAGCGGGGCGAGGATGCGGAAGAAGACCTGGTTCGAGACGGCCAGGCTGTCGCCGTCCCACTCCGGATCGTAGTCATGGCCGACGAGGTTGAGCGTGCAGACCCCGGAAACCAGCGCGGACTTCGGCACGTTGGTGGAGAGCGACAGCGCCGCGTCCAGGCCGTCGCCGTTGACGTAGGCGCCGACCGGCAGGTAACCGGAGGCGAACACCGTGTCGCCGGTGCGCAGGATGTAGCGGTTGCTGGCGGCGAACAGGCCGCTGTCGTAGTCCTGGACGTTCCAGGCAATGGCCAGGCCCTCGGACGGGATGTCCGCGTAAGTGATGTCGGGACCGGGATAGAACTCAGAGGGGGCGATGCTGTTGACCAGGATATTGGCCAGTTCCGGGCCTTCGGCATCGTCGTCGTCCACGGTGAAGTACATCGGCAGGCCGCGGGCGCCGTCCATTTCGTGCTCGCCCAGGTTGTCGTAGGAGATCGCGGCCAGGTTGGTCCACTCGAGGCTGTTGTAGACCGGCTGCGGGCTGTTCACGGAGGACAGGCGGCGCAGGGTGGTGTTTTCGGCGAAGTAGCCGCCGCTGGGGCTGGCGCCGATGGAATCGACCGGAGTCTCCTCGCTCATGCCCTTGAACAGGAAGATGGAGTCGTTGCCGTTGAAGACGCAGATGTCGGCGTTGGTGTAGTTCGCCTTGGCCAGCAGGGAGGCCTCCGCGCTCGGATGGACCACCACGAAGGTGGCGCCGGGGGCCAGCGTCTGGGTGGGGAACGGCTCGTAGTCACTGTTCCAGATGTTCTCGTTGTTCATCTTGAACAGGATGCCGTATTCGCTGAGTTCTACGGGCACGCCGGTGCCGTTGAAGACCTCCAGGGCCTTGTTGTAGCTGGTTCCGGAGACGTACTCGGAGAAGAACAGGTCCCCGGCAGTGATGACGCCATCGGCGGTGTACAGCGTATTGGTCGCCACCAGGTTGTTGGAGGCGGTCAGCGTGACCCGCAGCAGGTAGTTCGGGGAAGGCGTGGCCGGCCAGGCGCCCGGATGGACCGCGTCCGACAGAACATAGCTCATGCCGTCGCCGGTGGACCAGCTGTCGAAGGCCTGGTTGGTCAGGATCAGGCCGCCGTCGCCGTTGACAAGGTCGTAGGTGGCCGCCTTGATGCCGCGGATGTGGTAGACCTCGGCCGTGACGGCGAACGCGCCGGAGGTGACCATGGCGTCGGTGACCCACCGGCTATCGCCGACGAAGTAGTTGGAGACCATGGGCGGATTCGTGGACACGGTTGGCACGCCGGTGCCGGTGAGCTGGATCGGATACGGATTCACGCCCGAGTTGTTCTCCACCATCAGCCAGGCGTCGGTGTACGCGACGGTGCCGAAGTTCGTCGGCCAGAAGGTGACCACCAGGTTGTTGCTCGTGTTGAAGAAGAAGATGTCCTCGAACCGGTTGGTGCTGATCGAGAAGAACGGCGCGTCCGCCCCCGTCAGGGTGATCGCCGGGTCGTTGGTGATATACAGCGGCACGTTGTCGCCGCCCTTGTTGGCGATCCACAGGGTGATGTTGCTCGACAGCGTGGATTCGACCTCGCCGAACTCCAGAAGCGTCGGACTCGGAATCAGGCCGGGCTGGCCGATCAGCTCGGGCCAGATGGACGACACGCGGATTTCGTCCCAGATGGCCCCGCCGACCGTGCCGGAATCGCTGCCGGCCTTGAGTTCGATGGCCGTGATCTGCGACAGGCCGACGCCGGACCACTCCGCATCCCACACGGTGGGCGCCTGGTACGGGATGCCCTCGCCCCGGTGATAGCACTTGGCATAGGCCGTTCCGCCCCCCACCCCGAAGTCGTACTTGATCACCATCCAGTACCAGTTGTTGGTGTATTCGGGCGCTTCACCCCACCCGTTCATGGCGTAGGAACTGCCGGCGTTGGTGCCGTCGATCCGGATACTGAACGTGTTGTTGGCGCCATAAACCTTGCCGAATTCCAGCTCGGTGGCGTCGCCGTTCATCAGGCCGATGGTCATGTACTTGCCGGTGCCGTGGTATTTGTAGGCCACGACGGCGCCGACGAAGATCGTGCCGGAGTTGGTGGCGGTGATAGTCCGGCGGGCGAAGGCGCTGCCCGGATCCTCGCCGGCGAGCAGCACGGCGCGGTTGCCGACCACGGTCGGATAGTTCGACTGCGAGATGGTGAACGCCGGCGTGCCGGGCTCGCCGTTGGTCTGCACCTGCCACGCGTAGCCGGAGCCGGTGTTGGTCAGGCTCCAGGGCGCGGTCCATTCGGCGCCGCCGTGCTTGTTCGTGAAGCTGTCCGTGTTCAGCGTCACGTTCGTGTAGGAGAAGGTTTCGGAGTAGATCTTTTCCGGATAGGGCATCGTGATGATGGGCGTGTCCCGGCACCAGCCTTCCGAGTAGTACGGATTGGTCGGCTGGATGCTGTAGATCCGGTAGTGGTTGGTGGTGTCCGCCAGAACCACATGCTCGCGGAAATTGGTGGCCGAACCCTTGTAGACCACGCGGGCAGGCCCGACCGTATAGCCGATGCTGTAGTTCGTAAAGGGCCCCGGGTGCGTCATGATGGGGCCGCTGATGTCGTGCAGCACGAGAATGTCGTCGTTGGCGGCATTCGGGGCGATGATCGCGCGCACCATTTCCCGCCCTTCCTGCATCAGCATGATGACCGTCGGCTCCTCGATCGGGGTGCGGTAGCCGATGTCCGGCACACCCCAGGCGCCGACGCTGTCGCTGGTGTCGTTGGTGGCCAGCACCCAGTAGTAGTAGGACCAGCCGGGGATGGCGGTGGTGTCATCGAAGGTCAGCACGTCGTTGGCGACGGTGCCGATGCACTCCGCAAAGGCATTGGAGTTGTACTGGAGGAAGCGCCAAATGTCGAAGCCGGTCTCGCCGGTCACGTCGTTCCAGGTCACGGTCACCTGGTTGGTGTAGTCGCCGTCGGTGGCCGCCACGCCGGTCACGGTGGCCAGCCGGCGGTAGCCGGTGTCGGCGGCGGTCTGAACGCCGGCGCCGTTGCGGTTGGTGGCGACAATCCAGTAGTAGTACTGCTGGCCGGGCACGGCAGTGGTGTCGAGCAGGTTGGTGATGCCCATGCTCGTCGTGCCGATGGCCTCCGAGCTGCCGAAGTCGTCCGCGGTCCAGCGGCGGACCACGTAGCCGGTCTCCGTCAGCACGTCGGTCCAGTCGATCCGCACATGGTTGGTGCTGGTGCCGTCGGAGGCCTCCATCCCCAGCGGCGTGTCGGGCACCTCGATCGTGGTGATGACCGGCTCGGTGTCCGAGTTGGCCCGGACGCAGTCGCCGTCGCTCACGGCGCGCACGCGGTAGTAGTAGGTCGTGTCCACCTCGAGGTTGGTCACGACCTGGCTGGTGCCGGCAACGACCAGGTCCTCGTAGCCCGCCACGAAGCTCGACCCGATGCTGGCGCCGACGACGCGGAGGTCGTCCAGGGCCCACACTTCGGAGGCCGCGTTGTTGGAGACGACGATCTTGAGGGCCAGCGTCGAAGCGTTGTTCGGGAGGGTGATGCGGGCGGTGGCGTAGTTGGTGACGTTCAGGGAGGCGGCGTACGGCGCGGAAACCGAGACCGGCGCGCCGGCGGTGGTGGCGACGACGAGGTTGGCGTTGTAGCCCCAGCGCGCGTTGCCGCTGCCGCTGGAATTGCCGCCGATCACGATGTCCGGGGTGGCGGCGAAGGCCGCGCCGTCCAGCGCCACGAAGATGCTGACCCGGTCGGGGGCATCGGCGCCGTTGGTGCCGTTGGTCGAGATGCTGGCCACGCGCACCTCCACGGTCCGGGTGGTGTAGCCCTCGATGGACGAATTCGCCAGCTGGAGGGTGGCCGCCCCGGCGCGCCGCTGCCATGAATAGCTGCCGCTCAGAATGCGGCCGGCGGACGGCGAATCCGTCGCGGGGTTCGCGTTCGTGACATAGTTGTTGCCGCTGATGAGGGTCCAGTTGTCGCCCGCAGTGCCCTCGAAGCCCTGGAACAGGAAGGCTTCCAGCGCCCCGGCCGAGCCGCCGGTGAAGAACGGGTTGAGGCTGACATCCAGCCGGTAACTGGTCGCGCCTTCGGAAGGCTCCCAACGCGCTTCGAAGGTTTTGGTGGTGATGTTTTCGGCCGGCAGCACCACCGGGGCCGGCGGCCCGTCGGTCCAGTCGTCGTCCGTCATGCCGCCCGAGTACCGGCCGTCGTAGTAGGAGAACATCGTGAAGTAGTACTGCGTGCAGCTTACCAGGCCGGTCAGGGTCTGGGGCGATTCGCCGCCGACATAGGCCACGGTGCCGCCCGCGAGGGCTTCGCCCGCGACCGGCGTGCCCGTCGGCGCGGTGAAGACGCCGGTCTGGTTGTAGACGATGACCACGTTCTGCGCCGCGCCGTTCAGGTCGAACTCCATCTCCATGGAGGTCGGCCCGGCCGGCAACACGTTGAAGTAGCCGCCGTCCTGCACCGACGGCCGGAAGGTCAGGTAGATGTCGCCGCCCGCGATATCGTTGCTGACGCCGAACGTGCCTTCATAGATCGCGGGCGTGAAGAGGTCGGCATCCACCGAGAACCGGTTGGCGTCGAAGCCGGTGACCGAGGCACCGTCCATGATCTTCCAAGCCTGATTGATGCCGGGATTGAAGCCCTCCCCGGCGCCGGCGAGCTGGAGGATGAACGAGCCGGAGCCGGGCACGGCGATGTCGCCGGCAACGGTCAGCAGGTCCCAGTCCGCGCCGGCGGTGTTGGTGGCCCGGGGCATGTCGATCCGCAGGACGCCGCCGTTGTTCAGCGTGACGGCCGCCACGTTGAGCGTGCCCGCATCGCCGGCCGCGTTGGCGGGATCCACGGTGCCGGAAATAGCCAGCCCGGCGACCGTGCCGGCGCCGCGCAGGGTGCCGGCGGCGGCGACCGTGTGGGCGGAACCGGTCGAGGAGCCGCTGACCACCAGGACCCCCTCGCCCACGGTCGTGTCGCCCACGTAGCTGTTCGCCGCGGCGACCGTCATCGTGGCCACGCCCATCTTGGTGAAGCCGCCGTTGGCTACGGCGCCGGAAACGGTGACGGCGTTGCTGATGTAAAGCGTCGGCATGCCGCCAGACAGGTCCAGGGCGTCGCCCAGCGTCAGGGCTCCGCCGTAGACGCCCTGGTAGCCCAGGGTCACGGCGCCCTCAACCGCGACTGGCTTGGCCACGGTCCGGGCTGCGGTGTTGCTGGAGGTCAGGCTGGCGCCGTTCCGCAGCGTCAGGACGCCGTCGCTGTCGGTCAGGTCCTCAACCAGGCGCAGGGCGCCTTGCTCGACCACAATGCTGCCGGCCAGCGGGCCCGCGCGCAGGAACAGATTGCCGGTGCCACTCTTGTGGAGCGCGCCATCGCCATCGGTCTTGGTGCCGGTCAGCTGGCCGGCCTCCATCGTGAAGGCGCCGTCGTTGGTGATGTACAGCGTGGACGTTCCGGCCGCCAGGTTGCCGTGGGTGGCGAAGGTGCCGATCGGGATGGCGATCCGCGAATCCGCCCCGAGGGTGATGTCGCCGCGCCACTGGCCGAGACCGGAGGAGACCTGCCGCAGGGCGCCGGCACCGTTGGTGCCTAAGCCGTAGAGTTCCAGCCCCACCGGCCGCCAGTTGAAGGCACCGTTGAGTTCCAAGGTGGCGTTGGTACCGACCATCACCGTCCCCGCGCCCATCGAATTCGTGCTGGAATTGAGCTGGATGCCGCCCTGGTCGAGGAAGAGGCCGCCGCTGAAGGTGTTGTTGGCGGAGAAGACCATCTTGCCGAGGCCGTTCTTGTGCAGAGGATTCGCGCCCTGGATCAGGCCGGAGACGGTGAAGACCGCCTCGGACGCGTTGGTCCAGGTCTGGGCCGCGCCCAGCTGCACCATGCAGGCCAGAACATGCTCGCCGAGCGCGTCGGCATGGACCCCGAGGCCGTTGGCCCCGATGGTCAGGCGGTTGCCGGTGAACATCAGCGGCGTGTCCGCGTCGTCGTTGAACCGGATGCCGCCGACCGACCGGTTGCCGTTCAGCTGGAGGGTCGCGCCGGAATCCAGGCCGGTGTAGAAGATGTGCGTGACCTCCGCGGCCGGGACAATGTCCCCCTCCCAGTTGGCCGCGGTGTCCCACAGGGCATCCGCGCCGCCGCCGTCCCAGATCGGAATGCCGGCGCCCGTGGTGAAGGTCAGATACAAGTCGTTGCCGACCGCGGTGACGCCGAACTGGCCGCCGGCCAGGCTGGGCATAAAGCCGGAGGAATCCACGACGAACCGGTTGGCGTTGAAGCCGCTGACCGGCGCGATGCCGCTCATGATCTTCCAGGAGTAGTTGTTGGCGGGATCGAACCCGGCCGGATCGCCGGTCGCCAGGATGGTGAAGGTGCCGCTGGCCAGCGAGGTGATGCCGGCATAGGACTCGATCAGGTCCCAATCCGTTCCCGCAGTGCCCTCCACGGCGGTCATATCCACCCGCAGGGCGCCGCCGTCGTTCAGCTGGACCGCGCCGCTTTCGAGCGTGGCGGCCGTGGCCTGGCTGTTGCCCGGATCCACTAGGCCGCTGACGGTGAGGTTGCCGATCGGGCCGTCGCCCATCAGGACGCCGTTGACATAGACCGCATGGTCGGAATAGGGCGAGGTGCCGGAAACCAGCAGGATGCCGTTGCTGATGGTGGTCGTGCCGCTGTAGATGTTGGTGCCGGAGATGGTCATGGTGCCGGTGCCGCGCTTGTCCAGGCCGCCCGTGCCGCTCATGGCGCCGCTGTAAACCGTGTAGCCGTTGTTGCCGCCCGCGACCAGGCGGGCGTTGCCGAGCAGGACGGCCCCGCCGCCCGCCAGCGAGCCGATGGCCTGGAACCGGTCGGTCATGTCGAGCGTCGCGCCGGAAGTCACCTCGACGGCGGTCTGCGCGGGCACAGCGCTGGTCACGGCCAGGCGCAGGGTGCCGTTGCTGACCAGGGTGCTGCCGATATGGGCGGAGGCCCGGTACAAGGCGGCCGTGCCCGTGCCGTCCTTCACGAGATCGAACACATTGGTTCCGATCCCGGTGTTGGTGATGACCAGGCCGCCGGCGCCGCCCAGGAAGAGATGGTGCTGGGCATTGGTGCCGTTGATCCCGGCGGTCAGGGTCAGCACGGTGCCCGCATCGGCATTGATCCGCGCGGCATCGGTCAGCGTGATCACCCCCGGCCAAATGTTGTTGTACTGGACGTTGCGGAAGGCGCCGGCGTTGGACACGCCCATGCCGGCCAGCCGCAGCGGTTCGTTGAAATACGTGGTCGCTGAGGTCGGGCGCAGCTCCAGGGCGCCGCCGTCGAGGACCGCGGTGTAGCCGGTGTTGGTTCCCAGCGAGCGGCGCGCGCCGATGCTGAACGGCCCGTTGTTCACGGTCAGGTTGCCGGACCAGTATAACTTGCTCTCTTCATTGCCTTCGATGTGGATCCGGCCCACGCCGCCCTTTTCGACGTGATAGGCGCCCTTGATGTAGCCGTAGAGCGTGAAGACGTTCGGGGAAGCGTTGGTCCAGACCTGGTTGGCCCGCACGGTGATGTTGCCCAGGCGGTGGGTGCCGCCGGACTCTTCCATGATTTCGAGGCCGTTCTGGAAGAGCCCCAGCCCGTTCGTCGCCCGGATGATCCACAGGTTGTAGTCGATGGGCTTGATGTTCACGTCGATGTCGGCGTTCTCGTTGAACTTCAGGCCCTTGTAGTTGTAGAGGCTGCCCAGGTGGATCACCTCGATCGTGCCGGTGTACGGGAAGGTGCGGTAGAACACGCAGGTGTCGTTGGTCTGGTAGGGCAGCCGGTTGCCCACCCAGTTGTACGGATTGATCCACTGGTTGGCCAGGAACCCCGTGGTGCCCTTCCAGATCGGCGCGCGCGCCTCGGAGAACAGGTTGGTCCAGTTCCGGGCCACGCGAATTTCATCCCACTTCACGGCGCCGGCCGTGGCCGTGCCGTTGGAGGCGACCAGGCGGATGCCGTAGAAGTTCGACGCCATGTTGATGGAGTTGCTCACCGACACATGCCACGTGGCGGGCTCGTTGTCCCGCTCGGGCGAGATGATGTCGTTGGTGGTGTAAGCCAGCAGATGCAGGGTCTTGGTGGTCCGCACGTATTTCGCGATGAACGTGTAGTCCTGGCCCGCCACGATGGGAACGCTGCTGGTGGCCCCGGGCCCCCCGAGCAGCTGCACCGAGGCGTTTGCCGCGCCCGCATTCAAGCCGGCCCGGAACAGCGTCGTGGTGCCCCCGGTGCCGCCGAACATTTCAATCCCGGCGAAGCGGCTGGCCCCTGTGGACGGCACGTTCATGACCCAGCCTACATAGAGATTGGTGCCCGAGATCGTCGAGGCCAGGTTCCGACTGGCCCGGACCTGCATGCCGGACGACAGGTCGGGGCTAACGACGTGGTTGCCCTGCTCCGTGCCGAAGCCCTGCGCCGGCAGCAGGCTGTAGTGCCCCACCGTCACCGCCTCCGTGCCCGCTGCGAGGCTCCAGGCATTGTTCCAGCCCACGCCCCCGCTGCGGCCCGACAGCTCCACGCCGTTGGTGTAGGAGAACGGATCATAGGAGATGGCGGCCTCGAACGGCTCCGTAATGTCGTAGCCGCGTGCGCCGGTGGAGTACTCGTTGGCGCCGGAGAAGGAATAGATCGCGTAGTAATTGGTGGTGTTGGCCGGCACAATGTGCTCCAGTTCCTCCGCGGAGCCCTTATAGATGACCGTGCCGCCGCCGCAGGCGCCGCCCACGGCATACCCCGTGTCCTGGACCGGATCGGTCGGCGCCGCGCCGGAGCGGTGCACGATCATGACGTCGAATGCCGCCGCCTTGTTCCAGTACAGCCGGATCATCTCGTAGCCGTCGTTGTGCACGATCAGGTTGGTCGGGGCGGCAATGAGGCCGTTGCCGGCCAGCGCAAAGGTGTAGGGCGAACTGGCGGCGATGCTGTTGGTCAGGTAGACCGTGGCGGCGGAAGCGCCCAGGTCGGCCGGGGAATAGGCGATCGTGAAGGTGGTCACCTCGCCGGCCGCCACCGTCAATTCATTGGTGTCGGCCACGATGAAATCGCCGGGATCGGCGCCGCCGATGGCCACCTCGCCCAGCGTCAGCTCGGTGCCGCCCGTGTTAGTCACCGAGAAGACCTGGACCCCGGCGCTGCCGACCGAGACGTTCCCGAAGTCCGTCCCGTCCGCGGTCGCCGGCGTGGCGTCGCCGTTGGCAATGGGCGTGTCGCCGGCGCCCAGCACGGAAATGCCCGGCACCAGGAATTCCAGGTACAGGTCGCCGTTGATTTCCGTCACGACGAACCCGCCGCCGTTGAGGGCGGGGACGAAGCCGGAGGCGTCTGTCACGAACTTGTTGCGCGCGAATCCGTTGATCTCCGCCGCGTCGCCGTCCACGATCTTCCACGACCAGGTGTTCGTGGAACTGAAGCCCGCCGGATTGCCGGCCACCTCCACGGTGAAGGGCGTCAGTTCTGTCGCCTCCGCCGTGAGGCTGCCGGCGGCCACGAGCAGGTCCCAGTCCGTGCCGGGCGTGCCGGTGCACTGGGTGAGGTCGATGCGCAGCGCGCCGTTGGCGGACAGGTAGACGTTCGAGGCGGTTAGGGTGCCGACGGCGTTGCTGGCGGCCCCCGGATGGACGGTGCCGTCGATGGTCAGGTCGCCCACGGTGCCCGCGCCCAGCAGCGCCGATTCCGAACTGACGTAGAAGGCCGAGTGGCCGGCGTAGCCCGTCATCCACAGCACGCCTTCGTTGATCATGGTGATGCCGCTGTAGGTGTTCGAGCCGCTGAGGGTCAGGGCGCTGGCGCCGTCCTTCATCAGCGAGCCGTTGCCGCTCATGACCCCGGCATAGGTCCCGTCGGCCTCCTGGTGGAAGGTGACCGTGGCGTTGTTGAGGATGTTCCCCGGCAGGCTGTCCGTGTCGCCCTGCAGGGTGCCGGCGCTGACCGTGGTGCCGCCGGCGTAGGTATTGGTTCCGCTCAGGATGAGCAGGCCCGGGCCGGACTTCGTCAGGCCGCCGTTGGTCACCGCACCCTTGAACTCGACCCATTTCGTGACCGGGTTGCTGACCCACAGGGTCCGCATCGCGCCGTTAAGGTCGAGGTCCTGCTCGAAGGTCAGCGTGCCGGTGCGGGTGGCCGCTTCGCCCAGGGCCACGTTGCCGTCGAACCGGACGGGCCGGGAAATCGCGTAGTCCGCGGCGCTGTTCGCCTTGAGGAGAGTGTTGTTGCCGAAGACCAGCAGGCCGGTGTTGCCCAGGGCCGTAGCGCTGGCAATGCGGACTTCGCCCGCGCGGAAGTTGAACACGCCGGTCAGACCGGAATTGATGCCGGAGAGGATCAGGCGGCTGGCGCCATCCTTGACGAAGGCCCCGTCGCCGTCGGTCCGGGTGCCGGACAGACTGCCGCCCAGGCGCAGTTCGGTGGCGTCCACCGGCACGTCCACGTATAGCGTGTTCGCGCCGAGGGCGATGCTGCCGCTGGCCACCGGCGAATTGGTGACGACCTGGATCCGCGCGTCGGCGGCGAGGGTGATGGCGCCCTTGTAGTCCACGTTGTTCTGCACGAAACGCAGGGCGCCGCCGCCGGCAACACCCAGGCCGCTGAGGGTCAGCGGTTCGGCCGCGAAGTCCACCGCGTTGCCGCCGCCGTGCAGTTCCAGCGCCGCGCCGTCGGCCACCACGGTGCCCGCGCTGGTGGAGCCCAGCGCGTTCGTGCCGCGGATCTGCAGGGCGCCGCCCAGGACGGTCATTGTGCCGTTGTAGGAACTGTCGTCGTGCATCAGGACCATGCGGCCGGGGCCGCCCTTGGTCACCGCGCCCGGTCCGGAGATCTGGCCGTGGATCGTCACGTCGGCCGCGGAGGCGTTGGTCCAGCCCTGGGCCCCCGCCAGCACCACGTCGGAGCGGATGGCATGGGCTCCGGTCGAATTGGTGCCGATCCAGATGCCGCCGCCGTGGATCGTCAGGATGTTATAGCGGATGTTGACCGGCTGCGAAGCGTTGTCGGTGTAGCGCAGGCCGCGAACGATCCGGTCGCCGTTGAGGTTGATGTTGGAGCCGTTGATGGCATTGTAGAAGTAGACAAAGGCGTTGGTGCGCGGCAGCTCGTTGTCCACCCAGTTGGTCACCGTGTCCCAGTTGCGGTCGCTGCCGCCCTGCCCGTCCCAGACGGACATGTAGGCCAGGGTCTGGACCGTCTGGGTGGCCGAATTCCCGCTGATGCAGGTCTCGTCGCCGTAGGCGCGCACGCGGTAGTAGTAGACGGCTTCCGGCTCGAGGTTGGTCACCGCCAGGGTGTTGGTGGTGGTCGCCCGGTTCGAATAGCCCGGGATGAACACGCCGCGCGGATCCAGGATGTTGGTGACCATCACGTTGTCGACGCCTGCGCCGTAGCCGCCCGACGAGGACAGCGTCTCGAACTTCACCAGCACCTGGCTGCCGTTGTAGGAACTGAGGTCGAACGGCGTCATGGCGGTCATGGTGGTGTTCAGCGGCGTGCGGGTCCCGAGGTTCGTCCAGGTCGCGCCGTTGTTGGTGGAGAGCGAGATCGTGATGCGATTGCGGAAGTCGCCGCCGCCGCCACCGCCGGCGATGCGGGAATCGAACAGCAGCGCCTCCGCGGTGCCGGCATTGAAATCCATGGCCGGGGTGATGAGGGCGGCGGTGTTGGTGCGCAGCGCCAGGTAGCCCGCCGCATAGGTGAGGTTGGTCTCCGTCCAGGTGCCGCCGGTGCCCTCGCCCTGGATGCCGTTGTGGTAGACGTTGGTGTTGGCGTCGTAGTCGCCCAGGAAAGTCAGGTTCGTGCTGACATCCACGCGGTATTCCGCGCCGGTCACCGTGGTCCAGTTCGCGTAGAAGCTGGCCGCCAGGACGTTGGTCGCGGGCAGGCTCTGCGGCAGCTCCGAGAAGCATTCGCCGATGAACGACACCACGTCGCCGTAGGCGGTGCGTTCGGCGTTCTGGGCGTAGGCCCGCACGTAGTAGGTCCGGCCGCCGATGGTCGGCGCGATCGTGCTGCCGAAGATGCCGGTGCCGGCCCCGTCGCTGGTCAGGCTGTCGGCCAGGGTCGGCGGGTTGTTCGTGCTCCACACCACGCCGCGGTTGGTCACGGCCGAACCGCCGGCGTCGGTGATGTTGCCGCCGCTCAGGGCGGAACCCGCGATGTTGTTGCTGATGGGCAGGGTGCCGACGGTCGGCGGCACCATCGCGCGCCGGCCGTAGGCGCCCGCGGCGGGGAAGTCGCTCTGGCTGCCGCTGGTCTCGTTGGTCGCCCGCACCCAGTACCAGAAGGAGGTGCTGGGGCCCGCGCTGGTGTCGTCGTAGTTCGTCGCGCCGGCCGCCACGGTTGCCACCCAGATGGCGGCACCGGAGTTGTCGGCGGTGTGCCGCCAGATGGAGTAGCCGGTGTCGCCTTCGCTGTCGGTCCAGGTCACCTGGATCATCGAGTCGAAGGTGTTCGAGGTGGCGGCGACGTCCTGGACCACCGCCAGCTTGCGGTAGCCGGGGTCGGGGGTGCCCCACGCCCCCAGGCCTTCGCTGGTCTCGTTGGTCGCCCGCACCCAGAACCAGTACTGCTGGCCCGGCACTGCGGTCAGATCGTTGTAGCCGATCTCCTCTTCCCCGGCGCTGCCGACGCAGGCCGCTGCGCCGGTGTCGTTGGTCTCGGCGCGCCAGAGGGAATAGCCGGTCTCGCCGCCGTCCAGGTCGTTCCAGGAGATCGCGACCCGGTCGAGGTGGGCGCCGTCGCTGGCCGTCACGTTGGTCACGGCCGCCATCGCGGCGTAGCCGCGGTCGTCGGCGCTGGGATTGCCGCCGTACGAGTTCGAGGCCACCACCCAGTACCAGTAGCCCCGCCCCGGCGTGACCGCCAGGTCGTCGTAGTTCGTCAGGCTGCCGCCCCGCACCTGCACGTCGTCCAGATACCAGGTGTTGAAGGCCGACACGAACCGGAACAGCACGTTCGTGGCACCCGAGAGGTCCGGCGCGGAGGTCAGGTCGTTGGTCACCGTGGTCCCCGCCGAGCTGACGGCAAACGTGCTGAGCGGCAACCAGCTGGCGCCGGCGTCCAGGCTGTAGTAGTTCGTCGTCAGCGTGCCGCTGGCGCCCGCGGTGGAATCAACATAGAACGTCAGTTGCGTGGGATAGTTGACGTACGGCGACGTGAGCGTGTCGTTAGAGCCCAGGGCGCGGCAGGGGCTGGCGAGGCCATAATGGGTGGGATCGGAATCGCTGGCCGTGCCCCCGTTCGTCCAGTCGGCGAAGTCGGTGAAATCCTCGTCCAGCATCGTCCCGCCCGCCAGGGTGTTCGTCCAGATCGGGAACGATTCTTCGAAGGTCGCGTCGTTGGTGTTGCGGTAGATGACGTAGCTGGTCTCCAGGTCTCCATCGAGCCAGGACAGCCGGATCCGGTCGGCGAAGGTGCCGTCGGAAGCCTCGAGGCCGGAGGGCCCCAGCGGCGAAAGGTCGCGCGTAGTGACCGTCTCCGTGGCCGTATCGGCGCTGGTGCAGCCGTCCGCGCCCTCTGCCCGCAGACGGAAGTAGTACACCGTGTTGGTGGTCAGGTTGGTCACGCTTGCGCTCGTGCCGGCGACCGTCCGGTTCGAGTAACCGGGCACGTAGGACGGCTCGCCAGTGCCCTGGGTGATCAGCCAGTTGTCGAGGTAGAAACGCTCGGGGGTCGTGCCCGACCCGTAGAGCCGGACCTTGGTCGTGGCTGTGCCGTTGGTGATGAGGTTGGTGTAGGTCGTCATCGCGTCCGTCAGGGTGATGACGCCGGACTGGACGAAGTTCGCGCCGTCGGGAGCCACGAGGACCTGGAGCACGGTGTTGTCGCCGGTCCACCGCCGCGAGTCGAAGGTGAAGACCGCCTGGCCGCCGTTGCCGGAAAGGTCCAGCGTCGGCGTGGTCAGGTAGCCGCGCACGCTGGAGGAACCGAGCTTGGCCTCGCCCTGGTTCTCGTAGACCGCCAGGCCCGTCCAGCCCGTGTAGACCAGATAGTTGTTGAGGGTGCTGCTCCGGTCCGATGAGCCGTTCAGCACCGTGAAGCCGGCGAAGTTCTCTGCGACGTTGGTCAGGATGCTGCCGATCTCCATGAAGCCCGAGTAGAGGCTGACGTCGAGGGCGTAGCTGGCCGCGCCGGGGAGCGCGGTCCAGGCCGCGGTGAAGTCGAGGCCGTTGGTCACGCTGGCGTGGAGTCCTTCCGGCGCGCTGGTGAAGCACGGCGTCTGGAAGCTCTTCTGCGAGCCGTAGACCGTGCCTGAATCGTTGATGGCGTAGGCGCGCACGTAGTAGGTCTGGTTGGCGACCAGGCCGGCCAGGAAGTTGGTGAAGGCGCCCGGCCCGCCCGCGTCAGCCGTGTCCTTGCTGTCGGCCGTGGTCGGGCTCTGGTTCGTGCTCCAAACCACGCCGCGCTCGGTCACGGGGGTGGCGCCCTGGTCGGTCACGTTGCCGCCGCCGCTGGCGCTGCCGGGCGTGACGCTGCCGGGGTCGGTGGTGGTCACGACCGGCAGGTTGGGATCCAGCCGGCGCCCGACCGTCCCGTTGTCCTGGAAGGGGCTCATGCTCGCACTGGTGTCGTTGGTCGCCCTCACCCAGTAGAAGTATTCCACGCCGGCCGTGGCCGTGGTGTCGTTGTTGCTGGTCACGCCCGCCGCCACGGAGCCGATGCAGGCGGCGCCGGCGGAATTGTTGGCGTCGTGGCGCCAGATACCGTAGCCGGTCTCGCCGAGGATGTCCGTCCACTGCACCACGACCTTGTCGTTGTAGGTGTCGTAGGAGGCGGTCACGCCCGGCACCGTCGTCAGCAGCCGGTAGCCGCCGTTGGCCGTGCTCCAGTCGCTGGTGCTGAGGCTGGTATTGGCCTCCGCGACCACCCAGTACCAGTACTGCTGGCCGGGATTGGCCCCGGTGTCTTCGTAGCCGCTGCTCTGGACGCCCATGTTCGCTGCCCCGGCCGGATCGGAATCCGTGTCGCGCCACAGGTTGTAGGAGGTCGCGCCGTCCGCCTCATCCCAGGTGATTGCCACATGGTTGCTGCTGGCGCCGTCGGCCGCCTGCACGTTGGCCGGCGGCGACAGCCGCCGGTAGCCGGAATCGGTGGCGCCCTTGGCGCTGGAACCGATCTCGTTCGTCGCGCTGATCCAGTAGTAATAGAGCAGGCCCGGCGTGGCGGTCGAGTCGTTGTAGCTCGTTTCGTTGGCCGCCGTCGAACCGATCGCCGTCGCGCTGGCCGGCGCATTGGCGGTGTGCCGCCAGACCGTGAAGCCGGTCTCGATGTCCGAATCGTTCCAGGTCAGCGCCACGTGGGCCGTGCTGGCGCCGTCGGAGGCCTGCAGGCCGCTCGGCACCGCCGGCGAGCCGCTCAGGGTCGTGACCGACCCGGTCGGCGAACCGCCTTCGGTGCAGCCGCCGGTGCCTTCCGTCCGGACCCGGAAGAAATACTCCGTGCCTTCCAGCAGGCCGGTCACCGAGGCGCTGGTGCCCGCCACGTACAGGTTCGAATAGCCGGGCACGAAGGCCGGCGCCCCGCCCGAAGCGGCATAGGTGCCTTGGATCACGATGTCGTCGCCCGAACCTTCGAAGCCCATCGAGCCCGTACCCGCCCCCGGCCACCCCATCAGCCGGAACGTCAGTGCCCCGCTCACATTCTGCAGGCCTGCCACCCACGCCATATTAGTAGATATAGTATTCCCGGTTTGGCCGAGGCCGTATTTCACCGCCAGATCTTCGGCATAGGCGTCGTGGCTGGCCCGCAAGGCCACATTCGAAGCCCCGGTGCTCGACCGCTCCAGCCGCAGCACGATGTTGGTGATGGAGATGGTGTAGCCGGCCTGCGGCGTGATGGTCCATTGGAAGTAGTTGTTGGCCGTCATCGCCGCCGCGGCATTGGCCGTTCCGTCCCATCCCTGTGCGTTGAAGCGGTTTCCGTTTACCGACGCTGTCAGCCCCGCCCCGCGGGAGATCGTCACTGGCGACTGCATCTGGGCCGCCACCACCGTGGCCGTGCCCTGGGCTTCGTCGCCCGCGTAGCCCGCGAATTCAAAGGTCACGAGGGTGGCTTCGATCTGCGTGCCCGCTCCGCCGCTGAATTCGCCGTTTTCGCTGACATCCAGCCGGTAGCCCGCGGCGCCGGTCGCCGCGCTCCAGGCCGCCGTAAAGTCATAGTAGTTCGTCAGACTGGCCCAGACCGAGGCCGGCGCGGTCGGCGCCAGGGTGGTGTCGCTGTCGCTGAGGGCCGTCGACCACATCGAGCCGGCCGCCAGGTACGACCAGGCCCGGTAGTAGTAGGTCGAGCAGGATGACCGGCCGGTGTGCTCGTAGCTCGTGCCCGTCCCGTTGTAGAGCAGCGTGCCGCCCGCGAACGAGTTGCCGACCGCCGGCGGATCGCCTGAGGGCGAGTCGAACACGCCCGTCGCGTTGAACACGATCACGATGTTGTTGCCCGCCGCGTTGGTGGTGAACGCCAGGTCGATCTGGTCCGCCGCCGCCGCGGTCGCGCTGAAGGCCGGCGGCGGCAGCAGCGTGCTGATCCGTGTCGTCACCGTCCCGGTCGGCGAATTGCCGCTGGTGCAGTCCGGAGACTCCGCCCGCACCCGGTAGTAGTACGTCGTGTCTTCCACCAGGCCCGTCACCGTCACGCTCGCCCCACCCGTCACCTGCCGGTCCGCGTAGCCGGACACATACTCCCCGCCCCCGCCGCTGCCGGCCGCGAAGTTGTCAAAGTAGATCCGCCGCGTGGTGCCGTTGTTCGCGAACCGCCCGTAGATGCCGAAGTACGCCGAGGTGTCGTAGACCGCGTTCGTCAGCGTGCCGCCGTTGTTGGTCGGTTCCGCGGCGTAGGTGAACCCGGTCGCGTAGTACAGCGTGAATTCGCCGCTGGCGTTGCGCGTCACGCGGAGATTCAAGCCGTTCCGCAGCGCGTTGCCCCCGAAATTGCCTGCCGCGCTGAAATCGCCGACTTTCTCGCTGCCCAATCCTGTGCTCCGCCATAACTCGATGTAATCGGTGCCGCCATTCACGCCGATCTTCAGGAAATACCCGTGGAAGTCGTTTGTCGAAATGTCCCCGGTAATGGGCGCGTCTGACATCAGCACGACGCCGAAGTAGTTGGGGGCAGAAGGTTCGAAGTCGGTGCTCCCGAGCGAGAACGTCCACTCGCTGGTTTCCGTGGACGGCGTCGTCAAGCAGGAATAGGCGTTGGTGCCGTCCACGCCCAGGAACGAGCTGTCCGTCGCGGCGCTGCCGTTCGGCAGGGTCGCGTCCGTGATGATCAGGTAGGCGGAGGTGTCGCCCGACCAGGCCAGGCTGCTGCTGAAATTGCCGTCCGTGAAGTCGTCCGCCAGCCCGCTGCCGGTGAAATTGCTGCTGGTGCTCACGTCGATCCGGTAGGTGGCCGCCCCCGGCACGCTCGCCCAGTTGGCGGTGAATTCCGTGAAGTTCGTCGGATTGACGTAAAGTCCGGAGGGATCGTTGGTGAAGCAGAGGGTCTCGAAAGAGCGCTGGGCGCCGTACGCGGTCCCGGAATCGTTGACGGCGTAGGCCCGCACGTAGTAGGTCGCGCCGGCAATCAGCGGGGAGAGGTAGTTGGTGAACGACCCGGTCCCGCCGGTGGCGGCCGCCTGGTGGCTGTCCGCCGTGGTGGGATCCGGACTGGTGCTCCAGCACACGCCGCGCTCGCTCACGGCCGAACTGCCGCCGTCGGTGACCTCGCCCCCGCCGTTGGCCGCACCCGGCGTGATGCCGCTGATCTCGGCGGTCGTCACCACCGGCAGGTTGGGATCCGTCTGGCGGCCCAGCGTGCCGGCGGCCTGGAAGGCGCTCTGGCTGCCGCTGGTGCTGTTGGTGCCGCGCACCCAGTAGAAGTAGTCGGTCGAATGGGCCGGCGGCAGGTTGGTCACCGCGGTTTCGCCCGCCGCCACCGTGGCAACCATCACCGCCGCGCCCGAGGCATCGCTGGTGTGCCGCCAGAGGGTATAGCCCGTCTCGCCGGTGATGTCGGTCCACGACACCACGATGCCGTCGGAACGGTTGGTGGTGGCCGCGACGCCCGCGACCGTCGCCAGGTTCCGGAACCCGGTGGCGGCGGTGCTCCAGGCGCTGGTGCTGCCGCTGGCGCTGTTGGTCGCCATCACCCAGTACCAGTAGAGCGTGCCCGGCTGCGCGGACGCGTCTTCATGGCCGCTGGTCTGCGCCCCCAGGCTGGTCGCGCCGGCCGGATCGGAATCCGTGTCGCGGAAGACATGGTGTCCCGTTGCGCCCGTCGACCCGGTCCAGGTGATGGTCACGTTCTCGGTCGAGGTGCCATCCGTCGCGTCGACGCCGGTCGGCGCCGCCAGCGCCCGGTAGCCGTCGTTGCTGGTGCTGAAGGGCCCGAAGCCGGAGGCGTTGGTGGGCTGCACCCAGTACCAGTACGGCTGGCCCGGCGTGGCCGTGGTGTCGTTGTGGTTCGTGACATTCACCGAGTTCGTCCAGATGACCGCCGCGGTGTTGGTGGCGGTCGAGGTGCTGCGCAGGATCAGGTAGCCGGTCTCGGTGGCGACGTCGTCCCAGGTCAGCGCCACGTGGGCCGTGCTCGTGCCGTCGGACGCCGCCAGATTGCCCGGCTGGCCCGGCAGGGAACTCGTGGTCTCGACGCTGCCCGTCGGCGAGTTGTCGCTGGCGCATCCGTCCACCCCGTCCGCCCGGATGCGGAAGTAGTAGGTCGTGCTCTCGGTCAACCCCGTCACCGACGCGCTCGTCCCCGACGATACCAGCAAGTTCGAGTAGCCCGCCACGAAGGACGGCTCCGCGGCCCCGGCGCCCTGGCCCGTGATGCGGAGGTTGTCCATCGCATAATCCTCGTCGCCGTCGTCGAGGTCGGAAATAACGCGGATCTGCAGCCCCGTGCCCGTCCCGGTGATGGAATTGGTCCACTCCTGGAACGTGTCCGTCAGCGCCCGGCCGTCGCCCGTGCCGTTGAAGTCCGTGTCTTCCAGCGGTTCGCCATTCGTTTCCAAATCCGACTCGAACCAGAGCAGATCGGTCCAGGAGCCTTCATCGATGCGGTACTGCACGTGCACGTAGTTGACGCCGTCCCAATCCTGGTTGGACCCATCGTCGTCTTCCGCCCAAAGAGCCAGCAGCGTGAGATTCGTGTATCCGGTGATGTCCAGGCTGCGGAACGTGATGGTCGCCGGGTCGGCTCCGCCGTCGCCCTCCTGGTCCTGCCCGCCCCACCAGTAGTCTCCTTGGCCCCCGGCCAATTCGACGTTGGCCCCCACGTCGGAAGCGCTCATGCGCCCGTAATAATCGTACCCCGCATCGCTCAATTCCGTGTCGGAGTCGTAGCGGGAACCCTGCCCGTCGGTTTCGAATGTCTCGGTCAGCAGCGTGGTCGGGCTGCCCCCGCCGCCCGCGGTTTCGAAGTCCGCGTACTCGCTGACGTCGATCCAGTAGCGGGTGGCGCCGTCGGCGGCGGCCCAGGCCGCGGTGAAGTCGGTGTTGTTCGTGACGCTGGCCCAGACGGAAGCCGGGGCGTCCGGCCCGTCGGTCGCCGCGTCGTCCGTCGCGCCGCTGCTGGAGAAGTTGGTGCCGTTGTAGCTCCACGCCTTGTAGTAGTAGGTGTCGCAGGCGTCCAGGCCCGTGTGGTCCTGCGGCGACGTGCCGCCGGCGTAGACCACCGTGCCGCCCGCGAAGGGATTGCCCGCCGCCGGAACCGTGCCCGACGGATCGGTGAAGGAGCCGTCCATGTCGAACACGATCACCACCGGATCGTTGCTGCTGTTCCGCGTGAAGGTCAACTCGATCGTGTCCGCGCCATCCGCCGTGGCGGTCAGGGCCGTCGGCGCGTCCGGCGTGCGCGGCGTGAATTTCAGCGTCAGGCTGCCTTCGTCGATGCTGAACGAGCCGCCGCCCAGGTCGTGGGCGAAGTTGCTGGAATCCACCGCAAAACTCCCCGCGTCGAATCCGCTGACCGTGCCGTCCACGATCGTCCATTCATAGGACTTGGTCGAATCGAAGCCCGTGCTGGAACCGTAGAGGTAAATCGTGAACGTGCCCGTGCCGTTGACGGTAATGGTGCCGTCGGCGTCGATCAGGTCCCAGTCCGTGCCGGCCGCGCCGTCCACGTCGTCCATGTCCACGCGCATCGCTCCGCCGGCCTGCAGCGTGACCGCTTCCGCCGCCAGCGTGGCGCACGCGGCGGCGCTGTTGCCCGGGTCCACCGTCCCGCCGATGACCAGATCGCCAATCGGCCCGTCGCCCATCACGGTGGCCCCGGAGGCCGCCGTCACGTCTGAATTCGCCAGCGACCCGCTCACCAGCAGGGTGCCCGCGCTCACCGTCGTGTCGCCGCTCATCGTGCTCGTCCCGGAGAGCGTTAGCGTGCCGTTCCCGTTCTTCGTCAGCGTGCCCGAGCCGCTGAGCGCGCCGGCATAGGTCACGTCGTCGGACCGGTGCCAGATCAGCGCCGCGTTGTTCACGATGTCCGCCGTGATCGAGCCGGCCGTGCCGTTGTTGCCGATCTGCACCGTGCCGGCGCTGTTGGTCAGCTTGCCGCTGAACGTGTTGGCGCCCGTCAGCAGCAAGGTGCCTGCGCCGGTCTTGCCCAGGCCGCCCGCGCCGGCAATCGTCCCGCCGTAGGTCAGCGTCTTGGTGTCGGCCACGTCGAGGAACCCGTTGTTCCCCAGCAGGTTGAGTCCGACGTTGGCGTGGAGCGTGAAGCTTTCGGTCGCCGCCAGCGTGCCGCCGTTGAGCGTGACCTTGTTCGTGTAGGCGCCGGCCGGATCCGCGCCAAGGTTGCGCGAGGCCGAAATCGCCACCGTGCCCACGTTGATCTGCACCTTCTTGTCGTGCGTGTTGCCGGCGTTCGAGAAGACCACCGTGCCCGCCCCCGTCTTCGTGATCTTTCCGCCGTCGCTGTCGCCGCTTACGATTCCGCTCAGCGTCAGCGTCTTGTCGCTGGCGACGTCGATCGTGAACCGGTCGTCGTCCGTCTCGCTGATCGCCAGGGTCCCGCTCAGCGTCGCCGTTTCCGGGGCCGACAGGTACTTGATGCCCGAGCTCTCCGTCCGGATCGTCAGGTTGTTGGCGAAGGTGGTGGCCAAGCCAAGCTTCAGCGTCGCCGCCAGGCTGCCCGAATCCTGGCCGACGTAGATGCCGCCCGTGCCCGCCGCGTTCGCGTGGGTCAGCGTCAGCGTGCCGGCATCGATATAGGTGTTGCCGTCGTACGCGTTGTTTCCGCCCAGGACCAGTTCGCCGCCCTGGTTCTTCACGATCTGGTAGCTGCCGGCCCCGTCGGTGATGACGCCGTTGTAGGTCAAGACTTCGCTGTCCGCCACCGCCAGATAGGGCCAGTTCGACAGCACGATGCCGCGGTTCGCGCTCATCGTGAAGGTGTCCGACGCCACCAGCGCCGCCCCCTCCCCCGAAAACCGCAGATGGTATGGCGATTCCGTCGCCGGCGCCGCGCCCAGCGCGCCGTCCGCCGCGATGCTCAGCGTGCCGCCCGCGATGTCCGTGTACAGGCTGTAGGTGTTGTTGGCGTTGGCCAGAGTGACCGTGCCGGATCCCGACTTCTTCAGGTAGTTGGGACTCGCCACTTCCGTGCAGTGCGGATCCGTGCCGTCGGTGATCTTGCCGGCGATCGACCGCGTCCCGTTGTCCGCCCCGAACTCCACGTAGCCCAGGTTCGTGATCGTCGTCTCCTGCTTCCAGTAGACGTTGCCGGCGTCGTTGTTCAGGTAGATCGCGTAGCCGTCGATGCGGTCGTCATCGCCGGGGCTGCCGATCATCGCCAGGTCGTACTTGGGCGTCTGGCCCACGATGTTGGCCGTGAATTCGCGGCTCGACAGGATATGGAACTCCATCGTGGCGTCGGAGCTGTTCGGGCGCGTCGGCCAGCTCGCCGTGCTGCCGCCGCCGCTGCCGTAGGTCACGAACAGGTCGTTGCCCGTGCCGCCGGTCACTTGGACGTAGCCGCGGGTGTTGTTGGTCCGGTTGACCCACGAGTTGCTCGCCGCGCCGTCGTTGAGCGACACGCCCAGCACGCCGGGAGGCGCGGTGCCGTAGACCTGGATGCGGAACCGGTCGCCGGGCTGCAGCGCGCGCAGGTCGTCAGCCGAGTTGGTGGCCGCCGTGCCGCTGGTCTTGAACAGGCGCCAGGCCGCCGCGTTTTCGCTGCCGGTGTTGGCCCACATGCCGAGTTCCGCCGTGCCGTTGTTGAAGAAGCCTCCGCCGTCGCCCCACGTGAAGTAGCAGGTGTTCGTCTGGCGCAGGACCACCTGGTCCGGCACGCAGGCGGCGGCGGTCGTCGCCTGGCTGCCGGCGAGCGGCGTCCCGCCGGTATAATAGTTCACTGCGGTGCCCGACCCGTTGTATTCGAAGATCTTCACGTAATAGGTGGTTTCCGGGTCCAGGCCGCTTAGCGTGAAGCTGCTGCCGGTGTCGCTGTAGCAGATCTTGTTGCCGCTGCCCTGGTCCGCCGCGCCGGAGAAGACCGCGCTGACGCCCGTCGGCGCCGTGCCGTCCGCCGGCGTCCAGTTCACGGCGGAACCGGCCCGCACCACCACGATCCGGCTCGCGCCGTTGCCGCTCGTCCAGCTCAAATCCATCGCATAGGCCCCGACGTTGCTGAACGACAGGCTCGACGCGTGCGTCGCCGGCTCCGCCGCCAGCGTGCTGCGGCTGCCGGTGGCCGGGCCGCCCTGCTGATAGTTGATGCCGCTGTTGGCGGTATCGCCCGTGCCGGACCCCGCGTAAGCGAAAATCTCCACGTAGTAGGTCGTGCCGGCCGTTAATCCCGTGACGTCCACCTGCGTCCCGCTGCCGCGGTACACCACGTAGCTCCCGCTGCCCAGGTTCGCGCCGCTGCCGAAGGTCGCGCTGGCCGAATGCTCGGTGCCGTCCGTCGGATCGGCGATCGAGGAATCGCCGGCCCGCACCACCACGATCGAACCGTCCGAGGAACCGCCGTTGACCCACGTGATCCGCATGGTGGTCGCGCCCACGTTCGCGAAGTCCACGGTGCTGGATTGGTTCGGCTCCGTGTAGAACGTGCCGTCCGCGGAATAGGCCGTACCCACCGAGTTCACCGCGTAGCCGCGGTAGTAGTACAGTGTGCCCGCGCTCAGGCTGTCGCGCAGGTGCGAGTAGGCGCCGGTGGTCGTGTCGCCTTCCGCCAAGGCATTGCCCGTCGGATTGGCCGACGTGCCCCAGACCGTGCCGCGCGCCGAAATCGTCGTCCCGCCCAGGCTGGTTACGTTTGCCCCGAGAACCGCCTGGTACCGGTCGATCGTGGCGGTCGGCACCGTCGGCGACGTCAGCGTGGGCAGCGTGATGATCGTCTGCTGCGCGCCGTCCGCATCGCCGGTTCCCGTTCCCGTCATCGTCACGTCGCCCGTGTCGAGGCTGGCCGTGATCGTGCGGCCCGCCGTCGGCGAGGCCGCCACGTCGGCGATCAGCAGGTAGTTGCGCGCCGCGCTGATGCCCGTCTGGCCGCTCATCACGAACGTGATCGTCGCGCCGATGGCCTTGGTGTCCGACACCGCGGTTTCGGCACCGTTGACCGCCCCGTTGCCGTCTGCGTCGTAGACGATCTCGAAGTTGCTCAGGTCGCCAGAAGTCGCCGTGCCGGCGATATCCACCACCAGCCCCGTGAAGTCGAAGCTGCCCGTCGTCGGCGTCAGCGTGAACCCGAACAGCACCGCGTTGGCCGTCCCGGCGGCGATGTTGCCCGCCGCCGGCGAATTGGCGTGCAGGCCGATCGTCACCGCCGAGGTGATCGTCTGCGCCCCGCCCGCCGTCGTCGAACCGCTCTTGCTGGCCGACGCGAAGGTCACGTCGTCCGTGTCGATCGCCGGGCTGACGTAGACCGTCTTGCCCGCCGCCGCCGCCGCGTCGATGTCCGCCGTGATGAAGATATAGCCCGTGCTGCCGGAATTGATCACCTGGCTCAGCCCGGAGACGCCATGGCTGCCCGGGCCCAGACTGGCGGTGATGTCGCTGCCGAGCTGCACGTTGTCGCCCGTCGTCGCCAGCGAATTGTCCGCGGAATACCACACCTTGAAGTTGTCCAGGTCGCTCGCCGAATACGTTCCCGCCGTCGTGAAATCCACCGCCGTCAGCGTCGCGTTGGCCACGGTGGCCGCCAAGCTGAATTTATGCAGGATATGCCCCGTCGTCCCCGCCGCCACGTTCGCCGCCGCCACCTGCGTGCCGTTGTCCGCCAGCGCCACGCTCGGCGTCGAGGCCGTCGTCGTCACGTTCGAGACGCTTGAATTCGCGCTCGTCCCGCACGCGTTCACCGCCCGCACCCGCCAGTAATACAGCGTGGCCGCGCTCAAGCCCGTCACCGGGTAGGTCAGCACGTTGTCCACGTCCAGATCCTCGTAGCCGGAAACATAGGTCGCGGAGTCCTGATCTCCGGTCAGAGAGACGTCGTCTATGCGGAACTCAACCGTGGAAGAAGAAGTGAACCGGATGCGGAGATTCGCGCCCGCCATGCTGTCGGGCACATCGAGAGTTCGATAATACCAACCATTTTCACCCGTCGGCAAAGAAAGCGAACTGCACGAAACCCAATCGGTTCCGTTCGTGCTGGCCTCGACCGCCATCGTGCTTCCATCTTCGGCGTTGGTGTTCTTGCGAATGCCGAAAGAAATCTCCATGTTCGAATAGCCCGTCGAATCAATCCCTGAAATGATGAAGTATTCTGCGGCGCTGTTGAGCATAACGTTATCAACGCCTGATGCACCTGTATACCCGCTCGAAACCGACGTGTCTCGCATGTCGCCCGTGCCGCTCATGGTCAGAGCCGTATTGACGAAACGGTCGTTGCTTTCATGGGTCGCAATTGCGTCGCCATTGACATCATAGGTGCCCATCGTTTCGGTCGTGATGATATTCCCCGCGCCGCCGCCAAAAGCGGTCGAACTCACGTCCAGCCGGTATTCGGTGGCGCCGGAGACGGATTGCCAGTTGGCGGTGAAGCCGGACGAAGTCACGCTGGTTTCCGCCGAGACCGTCGGCGCGGAGGGCGTCGAATTGACGGTGACGGCCAAGGTCCGCGCCGTGCCGGACCCGCAACCGTTGTCGGCCGTCACCGAGATGTTTCCGGAGCTCGATCCGAAGGTCACCGTGATTTGCGTGGTGTTCTGCCCCGCCGTGATGGAAGCGCCGCTGGGTACGCTCCAGGTATAGCCCGTCGCGCCGCTGACCGCCGAAATCGAATAGGTCTCCCCGCTCGCGCCCGCGCAAACCGTCGAATTGCCCGTGATCGTCCCCGGTTGGGCCGGCACGGTGTTGATCGTGATGGCCTTGGTGGCGGCCGAACTGCTGCCCGAACCGTTGTCGGCCGTCACCGTCACGTTGCCGGCGCTGGAGCCGAAGGTCACCGTGATCGAAGTCGTGCCGTCGCCCGCCGTGATCGAGGCGCCCGTGGGCACCGTCCAGGTGTAGCCCGTCGCGCCCGTCACCGCGTCGATCGTATAAGTCTTCCCGCTCGCGCCCGAGCACACCGTCGCATCACCCGTGATCGTTCCCGGCGTCGCCGGGATCGTGATCTTGCTCGTCGAGGCTCCGGACGAGTAGTAGCTGTTGTTAACGCTGTAGAGCTTGTAGTAATACGTCGTGCCCGCCGAACGGCCAGTGTCCTCGAAACTCGTGCCGCTGCCGTTGTAGATGACGGTGTCGTCGCCGATCGTATCGCTGGCCGAATAGGCCTGCCCCGGCGTCGGATCGGTGAACGAGCTGTCCGTGCTGCGCACCACCATCACTTCCTTGCTGTTCCATTTCGTCCAATTCAGCGTGATCGCGCTCGCCGTCGCCGTCACCGTCCCCACCGTCGGATCCGTCAGCGCGCTGACCGTGAAATAGCTCCCCGCCGAAAGCCCCCCGCCCGTGGTCCCTTCCCAATCGATGTCGGCATAATACGTGCATCCGCCGTTCACGAACCGCCCCGCGTAGTACCAATCCCCGGCCGAGCTGAAGCGGTGCTCGCTCTGGTCGGAAATCCACACCCGGTTGTCGGTCCCGTCCATCCGGGACCACGAGGCTCCGTACCACGACCAACTGGTGCCGTCCGTCGCTTTGCCGAGCCCATAGCTGACCGTGAACGGACCGGTGTCCACGTTGATGGCAAATTCGAACTGGTACAGCAGATCATCCCCGACGTAGTAGCCCGAGTAGATCGGCGCCCCCCGGTTGTACAGCGCCGTCCATTGCGTGGCGCACCCCGACGACGCCGTCGCCTGGCTGCTGGCCAGCGGGCTGGTCTGCCGGTAGTTGATGCCCTGATCCGCGCCGCTGTCCGCCACCGTCCCCTTGTAGGCGAAAATTTCCACGTTGTAGGTCGTGCTGGCGGACAGCCCCGTCACGTCCACCGAGGCGCCGCTCCCGCGATAGACCACGTAGCTGCCGCTGCCCAGATCCGCCCCGCTGCCGAACGCCGCGTCCGCCGAATGCAGCGTGCCATCCGTCGGGTCCGTGATCGACGAATTGTTAACCCGCATCACCACGATCACCCCGTCGGCCGAGGCCGGCTTCGTCCAACCGATCGTCATCCCAGACGAAGATACGCTCGAGAATCCGATGTCCGTGGCCTGCGCCGGCTCCGTGTGGAAGCTGCCCTGCGACGAATAGCCCGTCCCCGCCGAGTTCGCTGCATAGCCGCGATAATAGATCTTCTGTCCGGAAGTCATGCTGACGCCGCTGGCCAAGGTGTAGGTGCTCGGCAGCGAAGGCTCCGTGGTCCCCTTCTGCTCCTTGTTGTCCCCGGTCGTCGGCGTCCCGGCCGTATTCCACACCACGCCGTAGTCGCTGACTGCGGCCCCGCCGTTTGCCGACAGCGTCGCCCCCAGCGTCGCCCCCGTCTGCCCGATCGACGTCGCCGTCGGCGAACTCAGCGTCGGCGCTGAAGCAGAACTGCAAAGGTTAATGCTCCCCAATGCGGTCGTTGATGTCCATGTTCCGGTTTGCGTGGCCGCCGAGATGGTTGTGTTGTCGATAGTTCGCACTTCAACCCGTCGAATCGTGTGGCCGCCGTGGCAAACCAGCGAAAAAGAACCCGTCGTAACATCCGAAAATGACGAGCATAGAAGTGTTCCGCCTGAAGTCGAATCGAAGCCTAGTATGACATAACGGACATCAAGGTCGTATGGGCAACTGTTGTCGACCAATGTGCCGCTCAAAGTAAAAGGAGATGAAATTGCCGTGGCACTGGGAAGGGCAACCGTATTGTTGTTGGCGGAATAAGGGCTCACACGATCGCGGTATGTCGCCGTTGCACTGGCGTTGTTGTTACGCTCGCACAAAATCCAAAATGTGGTCCCATTCACATAGTCTCCTACGGCAAGGGGACCGCTGCTGTAGCTTGTCGACGTGACAAACGAGGCCGTATTGCTATTCCATGGGGCATATTGATAGGAACCGTTATAAAGTCGATATTTCGGCTCATTGCCTGCTGAATATCCGCTCAAAGTCATCAACACAGCCTGTCGCGAAGAAGTAGCAGAGATATCGACATGCGTCGGACGCAAGGTCACGGAAGCTGTGCCTACGGCCAATGCTTCCGCCGCAACAAACAGGCTCAGGAAAAGCAAGGTCAGCAAAGGGGTCAGTCCTTGCATTGTAGCATTCCGTTTCGCGAGTGGGTTCCCCGAGGTTCGCCGGGGGACCGATCCGATGGGCGGGGAGGATTCTCCCGCGCGGGGCCGGCGGGCGCGCACGGCGCGTCCGAAAAGGAATTGGAGCATGTTCATGGTTCGGTTCTCCCGGGAGGAGATGGTTCCGCCGTTCGTCGTCGCAGAAATCGTCATGGGTTCCGTCCTTGAAATCGCGTCTTCCGCCCCTGCCGGGTCAACGCCCCGGCCTACAGGGTTCCCATTCGCGTGATTCGCGTGTTTCGTAGTTTCGGCTGTCAAGGGGTCATCAAGGGGTCAGTCCTATGATTTGATGTTTTTCGCCGTTGCTCCGCCGCCGCAGAAGCCGAGCCGACCACGGATGGACACGGATGGGAAAACCCTCTGTGTTTCTCGGTGTTCTCTGGGATTCAAACCCGTCTCCATTCGCGCCATTCGCGTGATTCGTAGTTTGGGCTGTGGGTTTACAGTTCACGGCTGTTCCTTCGCGCCATATTCCGAGGCCGTTTCCGCCACTTGGCATCCAAAAGGATTCTGCGCCGGCTTGATTCGCCGCCAAAACCCGGCGACGGGCGACGGACTTTTCGCCAAATCTTCGGCCTGTTTTTTTGACCATTCGGCCTTGGGGACCGCGGAATAGGCCCGCAGGATCTCCGCCTGGATCTTGTTTTTCAATTCGACGCAATCCGGGGTTTTCATCACACCACCTCCAACGGCGAAAAGATGCGGAGCGCGGGATAGCCTTCCCGCAAATTGACCGCGTTGAAACCCGCCATTTTTTCGTGATGGACGATATGCTTGAAGTTCCAGCTGACGATCATGTCGGCCCGCGCCACCGTGGCGATGGCCACGTGATGGGCATCCAGCAGGCTGGCCGGCCCCACCACGCCTGCGGCGAGATACAGATCGCGCAAGGCCTCCGCCTCGGCGGAGGACTCGACCCGCTCGGCAAACGCTTCCGGAACCTTCAGCGCCCAGGCCTGCACGTCGGCCGGCGCCCGCTCCAATTCCACAGCCAGCAGGGATGAGAAGATCAGCAGCGCCTGGCCGGAAACGAACAACTCGATCACGGCCCGGCTGGCATCCGCGAACCCGGCATCGCAGCAGCCTCCCACGACGGAGGTGTCCAGATAGATCCGGGGGATCTTCATGGCGCCCGCCCGGACCGCACCACGGCCATCTGCTTGCCAACCCCGTTCATGGCCTACTCCTGCACCAGCCGCACGCGGAACGAGCCCGCGTCGGCGTCCTCCACGTCCACCAGCGTCTCGATCTCGGTCTCGCCCTCGGCGGCGGTGACCGGATCGCCCAGCTCCAGGAACGGTTCGCCCACCAGGTCCAGCACGTACTCGAGCTGGTACGTCTTGCCCGGCACGGCCTGCCATTTGACCCGGATGGGCTTGATCATGGTCCCGCCCCGGCCCAGCGGCGCTGGCGCCGTGTCCCGCCGGATCAGCTGGAACGCCAGCTTGGACTGGTCGTCGGTCCCGTCGGTGCCCGCCAGCATCTCGTGCAGGTCGCTCATGCCGTCGTCGTCGGTGTCCGGGTTGTCGGGATCGGTGCCCAGGACCTTTTCCCAGGAGTTGTTCAGTCTGTCGCCGTCGTCGTCCCCCGGATCCAGCGGCTGGGCGGATTGGAACTCCAGCACCAGGTCCGTGGCCGGCGCGGCGGGCACCGCCACCGCCCGCGTGTCGGCGTAAAAGGTCGCGTCGGCCGCGTTCGGCGCGTTGAACACGCGGGCAAAGACCTGGGTGCCGGTCTCCAGGCGCAGCGGAAAGATCACGCAGAAGAGGCCGGAATCTTCCGCGCCGGCGTTCAAACCCATGCCGGCGACCCCGGCAAACCCGTTGGTGACCAGCAGCGGATTCCGGTAATGGCCCGCGCCGTTCGTGTCCGGCGGCCGGATCAGGCCGTTCGGGGCCAGGCGGATTTCCACCCGATAGCGGTCGGCGGCCTCCGCGACCAGGGGCGACCCCCGCATGGGCCGGCCATACTGGTCCGTCACAGGCGCGATGTTGCCCACGAAGAGCGGCGGCCGCATGCTCGCCGTGGCGCTGACCGCCGCCGCCAGGAACAGGGCGGCTAACCACCACCCGGCCGGCTTCGGACTCATCCCGTTATTCCTGTTGCGCATTGTACACCTCATTCGCCAGCTGCGAACGCTGCCGCATCCGCCGCTCTTGAACTGCCTCGCACTTTCAAAATCCATGCCGGGACACACCCCGGCACTGCCTTTGTATACCATTCCACGTTCCGAATTTATTACGTTCCGAATCAGGTTGCAAACTGTATTTGTATATATATATCAAAAAAATGACCCGGTTCGCCCGCCCGGAATGGGTCAGGTTAATCGTTTTTTATTGGCAATTGTTAGCATTTTATCCGCGCCATTGGCCCGAACTGCTCCCCGGCCCCGGCGGATAGCTTTCAAATAACATTTTTTTCGGGGGTGATCGGGGGGATTGGGGATTGGCGGAACAACCGCAGCCCGACGCGGAAACCGGTTCCGATTCCCCGCGGCTCCGCGGCCCGCCGCGGACGCCGCCCCGGGCAATTGCGCCGCCCCGCGGCGTGCGCCTCCCGGCCTCCCGCCGCCGGACCGATCTCGGTCGCCCCCCCTCCCGGAACCGCCCAAACCGCCCGCTTCGGCGAACGATGTATTATAATACATCGTTTGTGATTCATATTATTTATCAATATATCGGACTATATCTATTCATTTTGCGCTTTATTTTAACAGTTATTATATATCATGTGAAAACGATATATTATAATACATCGTTTATACTCCGCGATTCTTCAGAAGAATGGTTTGCCCCGGCGAAGGGCCCGGCCGGTCGCAAACAATGATCGGCCGCCGCCGGTGACGGCCCCCCTCCGTCCCGCTCGCCCCCGCCCCAAGCCGCACCTCCGGAACTTATTTTTCGCGGTACAAAACTTGCATCTGGATGTTGGTGTAGATGTCGAGGAACTGGCCCATCACGTGCCGGCAGCTGGCGCAGGGATAGAGATCGGTGTAGAGCCGGACCCGGCCCGCAACCGCCGGATCCGGCAGCCGGGAGGCCAGATCCTCCGTGATCTTGCATTCCGTGTCCATGTAGCGCGGCCAGCAGTCGTCGCCTTCGATTTCATCGGCGTGGTTGACGCACAGCACCTCGAACCGCGCGCCCTTGCGCTTGCGCAGGGAAATTCCCGCCACGTCCGCGGCGGCGGCGGTTGAAACGTCGTGCAGGCTCTGGATGCCGCTGTGGGCGAAGTACTCCACCTTGTCCAAGCCCGCGATCTTCGCCACCGCCCAGGCGAAGTTGTTGCGCCGCCGGTATTTCTCCGGCAGCCGGACGCGCACCCGTTCCAGCCGCGCCAGCGCCGCGGCGTCCCGACCCGGATCGATCTGCCGGATTTCCAGCCGGCGCACCGGCCGGGTGTCCGGCGCCGGCGCCGGGGCCGAGGCCGCAAGCCCCGCCGCCAGCATCAGCGCCAGAAATCCGGCCGCCCCCGGTCCCCGCCTCTTTCGCAACCATCTTGGCATATGCAGCCGCCGGCCCCGCCGGGGAAAAGCGCTCGTCACGCCTTGCGCCGGACGTGCCCCGCTTTTTCCAGCACGAAGCGCACGTCTTCCCGCAGGCGTTCTGTCTCCGCCGGTGCGAGTCCCCGCCAGTGGGCGCGCTTGCGCGCCAGCGCCGCCAGCTGACCGAGTTCCGGCCCGAAGCGCTGGAGGGCGCCCGGTTCGTGCCGCGCCAGGCGCGAAAAAACCGTTGCCAGCGCAACGAGCGCGGCGCGCCCGCCGCCGCGGATCTCGCGGCGGAACTCGACCAGGCTGCGGGCGGCGGCCTGGCCCATGGTGTACTGCTCCGCCAGCAGCATCTCGTAGAACAGCTCGACGACCGCCCCGCGCAGTTCATAGTAGGCGGTGGGCTCCAGCCCCCCCGCCGTGCCGGCCGCTGTTCCCGGTACTGGCTCCGGGGTTGTTCGCTTGCCGCTCATCCTTATTTACGCCGGTAGAGCACCTGCATGTGCACGTTGGTGTATTCGGACATGAACTGCTTCATCACGTTCCAGCAGCTGGCACAGGGCGGCAGGTCCGTGTACAGCTTCACCCGGCCCTTGACCGATGTGTCCGGGATCCGGGCGACCATGTCTTCGATGATCTTGTATTCCGTGTCCACCACGCGAACCCAGCAGTCCGGCCCGTCCACCACGTCGTTCTGGTTCACGCACAACGTCTTGTAGCGGCCCTTTTCCGGCCGGACGGAAATGCCTTCGAGTTGCCGGACCATCGCCTTGGAGAAATCGTCCAGGCTCTGGATGCCGCTGTGCGCAAAATATTCCACCTTGTCGAGGCCCTTGATCTTGGCGACCGCCCACGCGAAATTGTTGCGCCGCCGGTATTGCTCCGGCAGCTTGGCGCGGCAAAACTCGATCCGCTCCAGGACCAGCGCATCCTTTTCGGGATGGGCCTTGCGCAGGGTCGGCTGGCGCACCACCGGCGCCATCTGCTCCGGCGGAACCTCGACCTGCGCCGGCGCGGGCGCGGCGCAGGCCAGCGCGAACGCCGCGATCAGCATCCCACCGCTCGCCGCCAACCGCCTTTTCGGGAATTGTTTTCTCATAGGGAATGGAAAGGATACGCGACGGCGCCCGGCAACCCAAGACAAATTTCCGGCCCGCCTTTACGGCGGGCGCATCTGCGATTAGGTGCAGGGTGAAGGCCTGCGGCTCACCCGGAGGGT
>CAYMTY010000007.1:0-97130 GCA_964393515.1 uncultured Verrucomicrobiota bacterium | reverse complement strand
CTAACGCAAGAATTCTTCTCATCTTGATTTGTCTCCTATGGGTCCAACGTCACGGTTCAGGGGACCCGACACCTTGTGGCGGGTACCCTGGAACCGATTGTTCGCCTTCATTTATTCCCTCGATCCGCTCCATTTTAATGTCGTAAGTCCGGAGGCCGCTCTTATCGCCAGGACGATAGACTTCGTTAGTGATTACGAGTGGGGTGTAGCCCGGCGCCGTGAATGTGAGGATCTGCTTTATGTCCGTAATGTTATGTTCCGCGAATGTGGCGGTGAAACACTCGGAAAAGTCGAATCTCTGCTGGATGCCACACACGAAATATCCATTGGTTTGTATTGCAAGGAGGGGTGGGCTTAAGAAGCCGCCCTTCACACTGAAGTTGGTGATGGGGTCTCCGGTCTGTGCATCCGAACATAGTCCTTCAATTGCCGCGTAAACATAGCGATACTCAACCCAAGGGATGACACCAACCGTGTCAAATACCTTGGCGGAATTGCTTGGCAGAGCATAGATAGATGCAACGGCATCAAGCATCTCGTAAAATGTAATTGGAGCGGGCGAAAATGTTATCTCGGTTTTGCCCCATTTATCAAAACCCGAATAGATGGTTTTAAGCCCGTGTCCAGTAGGGTCGAGTTTGGCGGATTCCGTCTCGATCAAATCGCATATTTGCCGAGGGGTTAGGACATTTGTGGGAGGGATAACCGTCTGAAGCCATAGCGCATTGGTTTGGGCTCGAACATTGAGCGCGAAACTCACAAGGATAATGGCGGCGAGTATTTTTTTCATTTTATCTCTCGTGGCGAACGTCAGCGTTCTCCGGACGCCGCACCTTGTGCGGCGTACGGAGCAACGCCTTGTTCGCTTCATTCATTGTTTGGCGTCCAGTTGACCGAGAAGTTCATAAAGCCGTTCTTTTGTGAGAGGTTCACCCTTGAACCGCTCTGGACAGAATTCGTTAGCTTTATGGATATAGTTCTGAGATTGGGAGGAGTCTACCGTTTCTGTCAGTTTGGCCAGTCTGGCGTAGGTAAGTAAAAGGTAAGTCTTGAGGTGGTCTTTGGGATAGACTATGCTTTCGTAGTCTTTTCCAAGTTGATCCTCCAAGGCGGCGGCGGATTGCCTAAGCGCCCATATAGCGATTTCAGGTGATTCCGCCTGGTAGGCATTGTCGGCTGTTTCCATGATTTGCGGTAGATAGGAATGGGTGATGATATCAAGTGTCGGCCCAAATGTTTTTGTAGCATGGGCTACTCCCGCCAAATATCCACAGGCGATTCCGAGAAGTAGGGCGAATAGTGGAACAAGCCATTTCTTCATAATCTCTCCTTTAGCGAACGTCACGGGTCAGCGGGCCCGACACCTTGTGGCGGGTACGCTGGACCCGCTTGTTGGGGATTCTTTCGTGTTCCATCCGGTTCCCAGTTGAACCAATTTGTGGATATATTGATTTCCTCTGGCATCCCATTCGTGTACCAAAACGAGCCGGTGACGTGCCGGTTATTCTTTAGGATGCCGCAGGACTGGAGTTCGCCAGAAGGATACCAGTGAACCCAGTATCCATTCTCCTTACCCTTGCGGTACTCCGCAATCGTACACCTGCGACTCCGCTCAATATCCCACCACATAACAAGCAGGCCGGTCTTGCCGGCCTGCTTAGCGTATTCAATCGGTTCTTGAGTCATCGGAAGTTCATCGTCATTTTCATGTGTCCACATCCCGTTTGTAATGGATCCGTCGGCATGGACAAACTGCCAGGCCCCCGTAACGATGAGGCCAGAGGATTCAGCAGGCGCGAAATCTCCGTAGGCGATGAAGGCGGCCGCCATCAATGCCAGAAATAAAATCGTTGCCTTCATTATTTATCCCCAACGTCAGCGTTCACCGGCGGCGCACCTTGTGCGCCGTACGGTGCGACGCCTTGTTCAACGCTTTCATTATTCCGGGATTTCATGCCTGTAAGTTCAAAATATCGGAAAATAGGCCAGAAAATCGCGTTTTTGGGCTCGTAGAGCCCTCAAATTCGAATTTCGGGCCGTTTTTCGCGGTAATTTTCAGTTTTCGCGGCATAGCGCGGTCGTTTTTCCGTATTTTTCTCTGTAGCCGTGGTCGCCGCTATTTCACCGTAATTTCTGATATTTCGGGTCGTTGAACGTCACGGGTCAGGGGACCCGACACCTTGTGGCGGGTACCCTGGACCCGCTTGTTGGGACTCATTTTGTTTTTCTTGGATTAGCTGCTCCATCTCGGCTCTCTTCTGCATGCTCTTCCATGTAGGGAGAATGAATGCACTCAGTAGGACGACAATGCCAACGAGCATTGAAAGTAGTGGCAAGAGGGCCCCTGACTTGCATCGCTTGGGGAACAAAATTGATATCAGGCCATATATGCACGCGATAAGGGCCAGAAATCCGCTTAGCAGCCCAATGACGCCCGCTAATGGCAATAGAATGCGGGCGATCCATTCGTTTTGATATCGTTCAGCGAAGTAACCTAGCGGGTACATGGCTAATGCCGTACCGAGGGTTCCCCACAGCAATATGGTGTTAGCCAGTTTCATATATTATCGGTCCCAACGTCAGGGATGATTATCGGGTGAACCGCCCTGCGGGGCATCCGTAAACTCCAACCCATTGCTGGGTTCTATTCCTGTAATATCGGCCCACGCAAATGTGAAAAGCATTTCTTTTCTTGTACACCATTTCCCATCGACCAAAATGTTTCGTTCAAGAATGAATCTGAAACGGCCTGCATCCGGTTTCACTGATATAGCAAGGATGTTCCAGTCACACTCTCCGACATCGCCAAAAGCTAAGGATATATTTTTGGCATCAACGAATGTCGCCCCAATAACACGACAAGATTCCTTATTGTAACTGGGGTAATTCTGATGACGAATCCCTAGAGAAATGTCGAATTGTCCGGTGCAAGACTGCGAGCCATCATCACCCAATTCATCACGACTTACCATTGATAGTTCTTTGATTAAACCATCGTGGAAATGATTAAAGTAATCTAGTACAATCTGGGCATCGTCGATTGTCTTAATTATAAACTTCATTATCTTTTAACC
Organism: uncultured Verrucomicrobiota bacterium; assembly: GCA_964393515.1. Taxonomy (GTDB): domain Bacteria; phylum Verrucomicrobiota; class Kiritimatiellia; order CAIQIC01; family Lenti-01; genus Lenti-01. The sequence goes on along the minus strand of CAYMTY010000007.1, from coordinate 94,056 downwards.
CAACGTCAGGGTTCAGGCTCGACCCACAGCTGTAGGGTGTAGGTGTGTAGCGAGCGGAAGGGTGTGCATAGCGGCAGCTTGTGGGTCGTAGTCTGGAACCCCTTGTTGGGCTTCATTTCTCTTGTGATTTAAGTGCATTCTTTATCTTTGTTTCGTATTGCCAGGTCATAAGCTGGCGTGTCACAAGAAACCCCAATATCACGCCAAGGAGTAGCGCGGTGTTGGATGGAATCTTGTATAAATATAAGGCTATCGGGAGCGCAATGAAGCATAGAATCACTGCGTGTATAATCAGACTTACCCAACGCATACGAAACCAGTTGAAGTTGTCGCGGGTTAATTTCTCGAGTTCTGGTGTAAGTTGCATATTTATCTCCTATGCCCAACGCCAGGGGTCTGGATCGGCCCACGGGCTGTACCCGTAGAGTGTGCAGCGAGTGGAAGGCGTTGCCAAGCGATAACTTGTGGGCCGTAGCCAGGACCCCATTGTTCGACGCTTTCATATTTTATCAAAGGGGAATGAGCCTGATGCTCAGCTCCATCCAAACATCATATAGTCTTGCGTATTGCAGTTTAGTAATGGCCTTGAACCCCGAGGGGTGCAGGGCCGCCCGTATAAGGAAAAATGGGGTGGCAACAATAAGCAGGGTGGGGAATAGCAGTAGCCACAGCACTGTCACGAATAGCAGGTATAGAATCCAGAATAGGAGTTCGCCTGCTATCATTGATGCGACATCTAGAATCATATTAATTTCTTTCGTCGAACAGTTTTATTGGGCCGACGCGAGGTCGGCTTTATGCATATTGTGAATTTCGTTTGAGTGGCTTCAGGATAGGAGTTCGAGGGCGGGGTGTCAATGGCATAGGGGATTGAGGGGCAGGTAAAAAGAGCGGGGCGGGGTGAGGGCGCGAATTGTGCGAGATCGGCTTTATGCTCCAGTAGGGTTTCCGTAAAAAGCCGGGTTTGGGGCCTTGAGGCCGGCTTTATGCCGGCAAAGCCATGGGGGCGAGCGGGTTCACGGGCGGGCGCGGCCGAGGAAAGTCCTTGCCATAGGGGCTTGGAGGGCGCCGAATAAAGAACAATCGTTCAATTGGGGCGTAGGCCCGAAGTCGGCTTTATGCTGATATTGCGCCGGAGCATAAAGCCGAGTTGGCGGAAACCATTTATTGGCCTGTCTATCGGCGGGGGGGGGGGAGGCATTGTGGGGCGGGATTGCATCCCCGGCGGAAACGGACGGCCCGCCGCCCGTGAAAGGGCGACCTCCATCCGGTCCTCAATCCGCAATGGTCCGCATCGGGGGTGAGAACCGCCCGCCGGTGTTGGCCGGCGGGCGGGCGGGGGAACGGATTGCGGCGGGATCAGCCCTTGAGGTCGCCGACCTTGACGACCTTGCCGTGGGAGATGACGTGCAGCGGGGCGCGGTGGTAGCGGAAAGCCTCGCAGACGTTCTTGGCGTCGAGGACGACGAGGCTGGCGTTGGCCTTTTCCTTCAGCGCGAACTTCGGCAGGTTGATGCACTGGGCGGCATTGACCGTGACGAGGTCGTAGAGCGTTTCCATCTCGGGGTAGGTCGTCATCCACAGCAGGTGCGAGGCAAGGAAGGCCACCTCGAGCATGTTGTTCCGGCCGTACGGATAGTAGGCGTCGGAGATGTCGTCCTGGCCGAGGCAGACGAGGTTGCCTTCCTCGAGCAGTTCCTTCACGCGGGCGTGGAGCGGGCCGGTGTGCGGATCGCTGACGACGCCCATTTGCGCCTGGCGCATGAGGGCGGCGACCTTCTTGAAGTAGGGCGTGGGATAGAGGCACATCGCGCGCGCATGGTGCGCGAGGGAGCGGCCGAGGCGGCCTTCCTCGAGCGTGCGCACGGCGAGCATTTCCAGCGTCTTGAGGGTGGGGTCGCCGGCGTCGTCCACGAGCATGGAGATGTCCTTGTCGTAGGCGACGGCGAGCTTCATCATCTCGTCGATGTGGGTCTGCTCGTCGCGTTCGGTGAACTCGATCCAGGGGATGCCGCCAACGACATCGGCGCCGAGGTCCATGGCTTCCTTCATCAGATCGACGGTGCCGGGTTCGCGGACGACGCCGTCCTGCGGGAAAGCGACGACCTGGACATCGACAATGCCCTTGAACTCGTGGCGGGCCTTGAGCAGGGCCTTGAGGCCGATCAGCTTGGCCTTGGAATCGACGTCGGCGAAGGCGCGGATGTGGAGGTTGCCGTTGAGGGCGGCGAGTTTGAGGGCCTTGCGGACGTTGGGGAGGATCCACTTTTCGTTGTAGCTGGCCTTGACGCGGGCCGCGAGTTCGATGGCCGTCATGGCGCCGCCCATGTCGGCGCCGTGGTAGGCGCGCAGGGCGAGGGAATCCATCATTTCCAGCGTGTAGACCTTGCAGAGGTGCAGATGGGTGTTGACGAACGGCTCGGTGACGAGGTTGCCGGAGGCGTCGAGGACCTTGCCTGCCTTGCCGCGGATGGGTTTTTTCGTGATTTTCTGGATGACGCCCTTGGCGATGGCGATGTTCCACAGTCCTGCCTTGCGGCGGAGCTGCGCGTTTTTAATCAGGATGTCGTACATGGGGGGCCTTTCGGGGTTCAACGGTTCAGGATTCAGGGTTCAACAGCCGGATTCAAACCTTGGCCTGCATGGCCTGGCGGGCGAGGAGGGCGCCTTCCCAGATGGCTTCGTAGCCGGTGCAGCGGCAGAAGTGGCGGGAAAGCGCGGTCTTCATCTCGTCGTCGGAGGCGTTCGGATTCCTGGTCAGGAGGGCGTAAAGCTCGAGGACGATGCCGGGGATGCAGTAGCCGCATTGGACGGCGCCGGCATCGATCAGGGCCTTCTGGATGGGATGGATCTCCAAACCCCGGCTGAGGCCTTCGATGGTGAGCACCTTCGCATTGGCGAGCTTGGCGGCCGGCAGGAGGCAGGCGCGCTTGGCCTCGCCGTCGAGAACGATGGTGCAGGCGCCGCAGGTGCCGTCGTCGCAGCCGCGCTTGGTGCCGGTGAGGTTGAGGTGCTCGCGCAGGACGTCGATGATCTTGTCCGCGGGTTCGATGGCGGCGGCCTGGGGGGCGCCGTTGAGGGTGAACTGGATGGCTTCGGCCATGGGATTTTCCTTATTTTTTCGCGCCGGCTCCGCAGGCGGGGCAGGCGGGATTGCGGTGGGCGTGGACGGACTTGAAGGCGGCTTCGAGCCCGTCGTAGGTCAACAGGGTGTCGGTGAGCAGGGTGCCGAGGCCGGCCAGGAACTTGAGGGCCTCGACGGCCTGGAGGGAGCCGATGACGCCGGGGATGGCGCCGAGGGGCCCGGCAGGCTTCTCCGGTTCGGGCGGGGGTTCGGGGAAAACGCAGCGCAGGCAGGCGCTCTGGCCCGGCCGCACGGTCAGGAGCTGGCCGCAGAAGGCGGCGATGCCGGCGTGCACGAACGGCTTGCGCGCGGCGACGCAGGTGTCGGAAATGAGGTACTTCGTGGCGAAGTTGTCGGTGCAGTCCAGGATGATATCGTAGGGCGCGAACAGGTCGCGGGCATTGTCCGCGGTCACCCGCACGGGATGGGGGGCCAGGCGCACATGGGGATTGAGGGCGCGCAGACGGGCGACGGCGGATTCGACCTTGGGGCGGCCGATGTCGGGCGTGGCGTGCAGGACCTGGCGCTGGAGGTTGGAGATCTCGACGAGGTCGGGGTCCGCCAGGCCGAGGAGGCCGACGCCGGCGGCGGCGAGATAGTAGAGGACAGGGGCGCCGAGGCCACCGCAGCCGACCACCAGCACGCGCCCGGCGCGGAGCTTCTCCTGAGCCCGGCCGCCGAAGCCTGGCAGGTCGAGATGGCGCGCGTAGCGTTGCCGTTCTTCAGGAGAAAAAGCCATGACGGGTCAACGGGCGAACAACGAATGGGGCGGAACCTGGCCGGAGGAAACCGCCCAGAGCGCGATGCCCGCGTAGGCCAGGAGAAGCAGGACGGCCAGGAAGCCCAGGATGATGTACATCCAGCCCCAGCAGCAGAAGAAAGTCCGCAGCTTGAGGAAGAACGGGAGCATGTCCGGCGGAATGAAGGGGGCGCGGTCGAGGGCGGCCCGGGCGCTCAGCGCGGCGAGGCCCGCCAGCAGGACGGGCAGCCCATAGAGCAGCAGGGATGGCAGGATCGCCGAAAGGATGGTCATGAGGCCGACGAAGGTCATCCACCCGCGGAGGCCGTCGGGCAGGGGCACCTTTCCCTCCCCGCCGGCGGGGGCCTGGAGCGCGGCGAATGCCTGCCGGGCCGGAATCCAGCCGGCCAGGCCGTCGTGCCAGACGAGCGCGGCCGGCGGAAGCTCGCCGGCGATGAACTTGCTGCGGACGAAAGCTTCCTCGTGCGGCCCGCTTTTTTCGCGGGTCTTGGGGTTCACAAAATACCAGTTGGGCATGGACCAGTCTCCGGACGGAACAAGATACGACAGGGCGGGGGCAAAGGAAAGAAAAGAGTTGGGGCGGCGGGCATGGCCCGCGGGGTCAAGGTTCACGATTCAGAGTCCACAGTTCAAGGTTTAGAATTCAGGGTTTACGGGGCGCATCTGCGAGTAGATGCATTCCATCCAGAAGAGAGGCCAAGCCCATGCCGGATCCCGGCGCGCCGGGCCAGCGCGCCCTACCTTGCGGGGGATTCGCAGGTAGGGCGGCCTGGCCCAGGCCGCCGGGTGACCATCGGCGCCCCCGATCGCAGATGCGCCCGCCGCGGTTTCCTTGCGGCCGGACGGCGCCTGTGGCAGGATGGGACGGTTGGCAAACCGGAGGCCTGCATGAGCTGGAAGATATTCTGTTCGACGTTCGCGCTGATCTTCCTGGCCGAGTTGGGCGACAAGACCCAGCTGGCGGTGATGCTGCAGAGCGCGGTGCATGGGCGGGGCGTGGTCTTTTGGGCGGCCAGCATCGCGCTGGTGCTATCGACGCTGCTGGGGGTGCTGGTGGGCGGGCTGCTGTCCCGAATGGCCTCGGAACGGGTCATCCACGCGGCGGGGGGCGTGTTGTTCCTGGTGTTCGGCGCGATGCTGCTCTACGCGGCGGTCAAGCCCGGGCCGGACATCGCCCCGGTGATCCAGGCCGCGGAGCAGGCGCCGGGGGACGAACCGCAGAAGTGACAGACAACAGGGGACCGGGGCCAGCCACCCGGGTCAGCGTCCCGGGCTACAGAACAGCCAAACAGAACCCGGCTTTCATACCCGGATCTGGCCGTTGCCCTGAATGACGTACTTGTAGGTGGTCAGCTCTTCGAGCGCCATGGGACCGCGGGCGTGGAGCTTGTCGGTCGAAATCCCGATCTCGGCGCCCATGCCGAATTCGCCGCCGTCGGTGAACCGGGTGGAGGCGTTGGCGTAGACGCAGGCGGAGTCGACCTCCTCGAGGAACTTCTCCTGGGCCTGCTTGTCGCCGGACAGGATGGTGTCGGAGTGGTGCGAGCCGTGGAGATTGATGTGCGCGATGGCCGCGGCGAGGGAGGGCACGACGCCGACGGTCAGGATGAGATCGAGGTATTCCGCGTCCCAGTCCGCGGGGGTGGCGGGCTTCAGGGCGGGAACGAGGGCGCAGGCGGCCTGGTCGCCGCGCAGTTCGACGCGCTTTTCCAGCAGGCGGGCGGCGAGCTTGGGCAGGAATTCCGCGGCGATCTTCTCGTGGACCAGGACCTTTTCCAGCGCGTTGCAGACGCCGGGGCGGCTGCACTTGGAGTTTTCGATGATGTCGAGGGCCTGGGCCTGGTCGGCGGTTGCGTCCACAAAGGCGTGGCAGACGCCCTTGTAGTGCTTGATGACGGGAACATGGGCCTGGTCGGTGATGGCGCGGATGAGCTGCTCGCCGCCGCGGGGAATGACGAGGTCCACGCGGCCCTCGAGCTGCACGAGTTCGCGCACGGCATCGTGGTCCGTGGTGGTGATGAGCTGCATGGAGTCGGGGGGCAGGCCCTTGCGGGCGCCGCCGGCTTGCAGGACGTCGACCAGGGCCTTGTTGGACTCCAGGGCCTCCTTGCCGCCGCGCAGGATGACGGCGTTGGAGGTTTTGAAGCACAGCGCTGCGGCGTCCACGGTCACGTTGGGACGCGATTCGAAGATGATGCCGATGACGCCGATGGGCACGCGGATCTTCTGGATGACGAGCCCGTTGGGGCGGATCCAGCGGGAGATCCGCTGGCCGACGGGGTCCTTGAGCCCGATCAGGGCGCGGACGCCGTTGATCATGGCGTCCATGCGCTTGTCGGTCAGCAGCAGCCGGTCGAGCATGGCGTCGGAAAGGCCCGCGGCGCGGCCGGCGGCCATGTCGCGCGCGTTGGCGGTCTTGATGCGCTCGCGGCCGGCTTCCAGCGCCTCGGCCATGGCCTCGAGGATGAGGTTCTTGCGGCGGGTGCCCAGGGTGGCCAGCTGGCGGGCGGCGGCGACCGCCCGGTCGCCCATTTCGAGCATGGATTCGTGGAGGGTCATGACGGCAGCCTTGGGTTCAACGGTTCACAGTTCAACGGTTCCGCGGTTGGAAGTCAAGATTACAGCGGTTCAACGGTTCACGGTTCCGCGGTTCAGCAGTTGGAGAGCGCAGGTTCGGGGCGGGAAGTTTTCCGGGCCTCGTATTTGTGCAGACAGTTGATGAAACCGCGCGCGGCGGCGCGGGTCTTTCTGGCACATGCAAAACAACCCCCACGCCCAACGGGCGCGGCGCTGCTGAACTTCAATGTCTTCAAACCGTTCGATTTCATGGTTCGTCAACCTTGAACCGCTGAACCGTGAACCCCTAGGTCGTCACGACCAGATTGTCGCGATGGATGACCTCGCCGGGGGCGGCGGCGCCGAGCAGTTCGCGGATCTTTTCGGATTGGAGGCCCTTGAGGAGGCGGACTTCGGCGCTGGAGTATTCGGTCAGGCCGCGGCCGATGCGCTGGCCGGACAGGTCGATTACTTCCACGAGGTCGCCGGGGGAGAAATCGCCGGCGACGTCGCGAATGCCGACGGGGAGCAGGCTCTTGCCGCGCTGCAGGAGGGCGGTTTTCGCGCCATCGTCGACGGCGATCTTGCCTTTGGCATGGTGGAAGAAAGCGACCCAGCGCCGGCGGTGGCTCAGGGCGCCGTTGGCGCCGCCGCCGGCGGCGGGAATCAGGGTGCCGACATTGAGGCCGACGAGGATCTTCTGCAGGATGCCGTCCTGGCGCCCATTGGCGATCACGACGGCGGTGCCCATGCCGGCGGCTTCGGCGGCGGAGTTCAGCTTGCTGGCCATGCCGCCGGTGGAGAACATGCTGCCCTTGCCCTGGGCATGGGCGAGGGTGTCCGCGGTGACACCGGGGAGGAAATCCACGCGGCGGCGGCGGCCCTTGGCGTCGGCGGCGTGGAAGCCGTTGACCGTGGTCAGGAGCACGAGCAGGTCCGCTTCGATCAGCATGGCGGTGCGCGAGGCCAGGGCGTCGTTGTCGCCGAATTTGATTTCATCGACGGAGACCACGTCGTTTTCGTTGACGACGGGGATGACGCCCTGCTCAAGGAGCTTGAGGATGGTGTTGCGGGCGTTGAGGTGGCGCCGGCGGTGCTCGAGGTCGTCGTGGGTCAGCAAGACCTGCCCGAGGCGGCATTTCCGGCGGGCAAAGAGCCGGTCGTAGGCCGCCATGAGGCGGGACTGGCCGACGGCGGCGGCCATCTGCAGGGAAGGCAGGTCGGAGGGCTTCTTCTTCAGACCCAGGGCCTGCAGGCCGCAGGCGATGGCCCCGGAGGAGACCACGACGATTTCGCGGCCGGACCGGCGCAGGGCGGCGAGGTCCGCGACCAGGGCGGCCATGCGGCGGGTGTCGGGCCGCCCGTTGCGCTGGACGAGCACACGACTCCCAATCTTCACGACCACGCGCCGGGAAGCGGCCAGTTTTTTCCGTGCCGTTTGATGGGGCATAACGGGGGGTACTCTGCCAAAAGCCCGGGGGAATGGAAAGGGGGGATTCCACGCCGGTTCCGGCCGCTCGGGATTTGACAGCCGGGGTGGGCGGGGGGAAAGTAGGGAGCGTGAATGCGCCCGCCCAGTTCAAGTACCTGTTTGGCCCGGTCCCTTCGCGGCGGCTGGGGCGCTCGCTGGGCGTGGACCTGAATCCGGTGAAGGTCTGCACCGAAAACTGCGTGTTCTGCCAGATCGGCCGGACGACCGAGCTGACGGTGGCGCGCCGGGAATGGGTGCCGACCGCGGAGGTGCTGGCGGAACTGGACCGCTGGCATGCGCGGGGCCATCCGGCCGATTACGTGACCTTGTCGGGCTCGGGCGAACCCACGCTGCACACGGGCTTCGGCGCGGTGCTGCGGCATGCCCGGGCGCTGGGCGGGGTCCAGACCGCGCTGCTGAGCAACGGATCGCTGATGTGGCTGCCGGAGGTGCGGCGGGACGCGGCCGAGGCCGACGTGGTCAAGGTAACCTTCAGCGCATGGGACGAGGACTCGTTCCGGCGGATCCACCGTCCCGCGCCGGAGGTGACCTTTGCGCGCTTGCGGGAGGGGGTGCACGCGTTGCGGGCGGAACATGCCGGCCGGCTGTGGGTGGAAGTGATGCTGTTGCCGGGCTACAACGACGCGCCGGAGCAGGTCCGGGCGATCGCGGAAGAGATCGCCCGGATCCGGCCGGACGCGGTGCACCTGAACACGACGACACGGCCGGCTATGGCAGGAGTGGCACTGCCCCAGGTGCCGGAAGCCTGGCTGCGCACAGTCGCGCCGTGGTTCACCCCGGCGGCGGAAATCCCCGTCTTCCCGGGCCGGATGCCGGCGCTCGGCGTCCTGACGGATGCGGAACTGATCGAGCTGCTGGCGCGGCATCCGATCGCGCTGGAAGCGCTGGCCGCCGCGGCCGGAGCGGAGATGGCCGCGGTGGCCGCGCGCCTGGCGCCCTTGCAGGCGGCGGGCCGGGTGGCGGTCGAAAACCATCATGGCGTCCGGATGGTGCGGGTGCTGGTCAAATGAGCGGCAGCCTGCGCCAGGTCCGGGTGCTCTACGAAGGCGAGGTGCAGGGGGTGGGATTCCGCTACACGGCGCGGAGCATCGCCAGCCGCCTGGGCGTCGCCGGCAGCGCAGAAAACCTGCCCGATGGCTCAGTGCGCCTCGTGGCGGAAGGCCCGGAAGACGTCCTGAAGCAACTGCTGCTGCAAATCCGCCTGTCGCACCTCGGCGTCAACATCGCGCACGAGCGGATCGAGTGGGGCGGGGCGCAGGGCCTGACCGGCTTCTACATCCGATAGGCGATTTCGCCCCGGAAGGAATGTTCGGCGGGCCCCGCCAGCGTCAGGGGGGCCAGACCGACTTCGAGCACATCGCCGCCGGCGGTTTTCACGCGCACGGGGCCGCGCACCAATTCCAGCTTGTCCGCCACGAGGGCGGCGGCGACGATGCCGGTGCCGCAAGCGAGAGTTTCGGCTTCAACCCCGCGCTCGTAGGTGCGGATGGCCAGGGAATCCGGACCGGTCACCCGGATGAAGTCCGCATTGGTGCCGGCGGGGGCGAACAGGGCATGGTGGCGGATGAAGGCGCCCAGCGTCGGCACATCGACGGCGGTCAGGTCGTCGACGACGACAACCGCATGGGGCACGCCGCTGTTTACAAAGTGGAGCATGGTCTTGCGTCTTTTCCAGGTCAGGGCAAGGTTGAGACGCCAGTCCCTGGGGGGGGGCAGATGCAGCCGGACCCCGGCGGGCAGCACCTCGGCCCGGACGATACCGGCGGCGGTTTCCATGCGCAGGTCGGCCGGGGCCGCGCCGATTTCCCGGGCGAGCCGGGCGATGCACCGGGCGCCATTGCCGCACATGTCGGCCTCGGTCCCGTCGGGGTTGAAAAAACGCATCCGGAAATCGGCGGCGGCAGAGGGTTGGATCAGCAGCAACCCTTCGGCCCCGATGCCCCGGCGGCGGTCGCACAGGCGGCGGATGAAAGCGGAATCCGCGGCAGGAAAGGCCAGGGCCCGGTCATCCACCAGGATGAAATCGTTGCCGGCACCTTGCATTTTCCAGAAGGGGATCTGCATGGGACCCACGATGCCACCAACCGTCCGGGAAGACAAGGCCCGGCGTGCCCTGGAACACAACGTCCTGGCGCGCAATTTGTTAAGAGTCTATTACCCCTTATCCCTTGCATCCCAAGGGGGGATGTTGGATACTTTGCACCCGTTGATCAAGGACGGGTGGACCCATGCGAATCGTAATCATAGGAGCCGGCCAGACGGGGGCCCATTTGGCCGAAAAATTCTGCGAAAACGAGCACGACGTGGTCGTGATCGATTCCGATGCCGATCGGCTGGCGGAATTGGACAGCCATTTGGACCTGATGACGGTTCCGGGCGACGGGGCCAATCCGGCGACGCTGGAAGAAGCCGATGTCGAACGGGCGGATATGGTTGTGGCGGTCACGGACCGCGACGACACCAACATCCTGGCCTGTGTTTTTGCCCATGTCCGCGGGGTGGCCCGGACAGTGGCCCGGGTGTCTTCGTCCTCGTATTCCACCAACCGGCACATTGATTTCGCCGAGCTGGGAGTGGACTTGCTGGTGAACCAGTACGACGAGTACGCCCGGGACCTGTACAACGTCCTGCGGCTGCCGGGCTCCATCGAGGTGGCCGACCTGCTGGACGAGCGGGTCATGGTGGTGGGGATGTCCATCCACATGGACAGCCCCTTGCTGGGCAACTCGTTGAAGCAATTCGGCAACCAGGAGCGGCTGAAAAAAATCCGGTTCACGGCGGTCGTGCGCGGGGACCAGGTGATGACGCCCCACGGAGAGACGACCTTCCTGGTGGGCGACGACGTCTATTTTGCGGGCGAACCGGACGCGGTGGCGGATTTCATGCAGTGGGCCTGGCCGGAGTACAAGCGGTTCCAGCGGATCGTGATTGCGGGCGGGGGCGAACTGGGCCTGCAGCTGGCCCGGATGCTGGAGCACACGCGCATGCAGATCGTCCTGATCGAACAGGACGAACAGCGGGCGGACCACTGTTCGGAACTGCTCAACCGCACCCTGGTGATCAAGGGCGACGCCCTGGACCAGCAGACCCTGGCCGGCATCGGCGAGGCCGCGGACATGGCCTACGTCGCGGCGACCGGCAGCGACGAGCACAACATCATCGGCTGCCTGGTGGCCGAGAAATACGGCGCGCGCTTCACGGCCGCGCAGGTGGGCAAGAAGGAATACATCGGCATCGTCAACCAGCTGCGCCTGCTGGACCGAATCGTGGATCCGCGGCTGGCGATGATCAATTCGATCCTGCACTTCGTCCGCGGCAAGGACGTGCAGGCCGCGGCGATCCTCGCCCGGCTGCCCGGCGAGCTCATCGAGCTCAAGCTCTCCGCCAAGCACAAATGGGCCGGCAAGGCCATCAAGGACCTGAAGATACCGGAGGGGGTCATCATCGTGACCGCCCTGCGGGGGGCGCAGGTGAAGACCGCCACCGGGGACCTGGTGCTGGCGGCGGGGGACCGGATCGTGGTGTACTGCCTGCCGGAGGCGGTGGCCCGGATGAAATCGCTGTTCACCGCCTGAGAAGCGGCCATCATGAATTTCAAGCCTGTGTTCCATGTGATCTCCTGGCTGCTGGGGGTGGTGGGCCTGCTGATGGGGGTCTGCTGCCTGGTTTCGTACTGGCACGGCGAGCCGGCCGCGGCCTGGCAGGCGCTGGCACAGGCGGCGGCCGGCACGGTCGTGGCGGCCGTGATTCTCTGGTTTCTGACCCGCACGGAGGCAGAACTCACCCGGCGGGACGGGCTGGGCGTGGTGGCCTTCGGCTGGCTGCTCGCAGGCATCGCCGGCGGCGTGCCGTTCTATCAGGCCGGCCTGACGGACAGCCCCTGGGCGGCCCTGTTCGAGTCGGTCTCCGGCATGACCACGACGGGCGCGACGGTCTTTGCGGTCCTGGAGGAGATTCCCAAGGGTCTGCTGCTGTGGCGGGCGATCACGCAGTTCATCGGCGGCATGGGCGTGCTGATTCTGGTGGTGGCGATTCTGCCGTTCGCGGGGGCGGGGGGCATGCAGCTCTATCGCGCCGAGATGCCGGGGCCGTCCAAGGACCGCATCGAGCCGCGCGTGGCCTCGACCGCCAAGATGCTCTGGGGCGTCTATGTGCTGTTGACGGTGGTGCTGCTGGTCCTGCTGCGGTGGGCCGGCCTGGACTGGTTCGATGCGGTTTGCCATTCCTTCACAGCCATGGCCACGGGCGGGTTCTCCACGCATACAGCGAGCGTGGCCGCCTTCCAGAGCGTCCGGGTCGAAGCGCTGCTGACGCTCTTCATGCTGCTGGCCAGCATCAACTTCTCCCTGCACTACCGCGCCTTGCGCGGCGACCTGGGCGCCTGGTGGAAGGACGGCGAAACCCGCTTCTTCCTGGGCGTTTTCCTGGCCTTCGCGCTGGCCGGCACGGTCCTGCTGCACCACGCCCGCGCCGGGGCCCTGGCCTGGAGCGGGGCGTTCCGCGAGGTGGCCTTCACCTGCGCCAGCATCATGACCACCACGGGCTTCACCACGGGCGATTACGAGCAATGGCCGGCCTTGGCCAAGGCCCTGCTGGTGCTGCTGATGCTGATGGGAGGCTGCGCGGGCTCCACGGCCGGCGGGCTCAAGGTCGGCCGCATCCAAGTGCTCCTCAAGGCGCTGGCGCGTGAAGTCCGGCTCTTCATGCAGCCGCAGGCGGTGATCCCGGTGCGGCTCGGGCGCAAATCCCTCGGGGACGAAATCCTGCTGGCGATCCTGGCGTTCGTGGCGCTATTTCTGGTCGTGATGCTGGCCGGGGTGCTGGCGATGATTCCGTTCACGCCGGACATCCGGACGGCCGCGGCGGCGGTCATCACCTGCATGGGCAACGTGGGCCCGGGCTTCGCCGCCGTGGGCCCGACCCTGAACTACGGCGCGGTGCCCGATGCCGGCAAGGCCATCCTGACGGCGCTGATGCTGGTGGGCCGGCTGGAACTCTACACGGTGCTGGCGATTTTCATGCCCGCGTTCTGGCGGAAATGACGCCGCGCCCGCCATGGTTCCCCAGTCTGGGCGCAGAGGCGCCCCTGGCGGACATGCAACTGCGCCAGACCCTGGCGCTGGGGCTCATTCCGCTGGGCATCGCCGTGCTGTTGATGGCCGCGCAGGCGCCCGCGCGCCCCGCGGCGGGCCTGTGGGCCGGCCTGGTCCTGGCCCTGGGCGGCATGGCCGGGCTGGGGTGGCGGTGGCGCAAGGCCGGCCGGCGCTACCTGCGGGGCTATTCAACCACCCATTTCCTGGTGCGCTACCTGTTCATCATCCTGTGCCCCGCGCTGCTGTGGCTGGCATTCGGCACGCTGATCCTGGACGTGGCGGGGCTTTTTCCGCCGCTGCTGTTCGGCCTGCTCCTGCTGGTCTATCCGGTCAGCCGGATCCTGCGCGAACAGATCGGCGCAAACCCGCGGGCCGCGCCCCGCGCCGAAATGGCGTATCTGATCTGCCAGCAGGTGGAGACCGTGCTGGGCGTCATCGCCGTCATCGGCCTGCTGACCAGGGCGATTCTCGACGCCAACCGCGACTATCCGACAGACCCGACGCCGCTGCTGCTGCTGCTGTGGCTGCTGGCGCTGCTGGCGGTTCTGGCCGGGGTGGTGATGGGCGTGGCGCATTGGGCGCATCTGTTCCAGCGGCGCGGCCCGCCGCAAACGCTCGACGACACCCCCCCGACCGCCCCCCGGCCGGAGCGCCCGGCCCGCTACGACTCGGACCGGTTCTAGACCGCCCGCCGGTCCGGAATTGTTTTGCGCCCCGGGCGGCGGTCGCGTAAAGTCGCGGATCCATTGTTCCAACGAGGATCGGATACATGAAGATGCGGACACATACCTGCGGCGAATTGCGGCCCGCCGATGCGGGCGCGAAGGTGAAGTTGTGCGGCTGGGTGGACAGCGTGCGCGACCACGGCGGCCTGATCTTCATCGACCTGCGCGACCGCTACGGCGTCACCCAGTGCGTTTTCGACCCGAAGGATTCGCAGGCGGCCTGGGATTCCGCGCAGGCCTGCCGCGGCGAATACGTCGTGGAGATTTCCGGCGAGGTGCGCCCGCGCCCGGCGGACATGGTCAATCCGCGCCTCCCGACCGGCGGCGTCGAGGTGCGTTCCGGCGCCATCGCCGTGCTGAACAAGGCCCACACCCCGCCTTTCCCGCTCGACGACCGCGGCGCCGAGCGCGTTAGCGAGGACCTGCGCCTCGAATTCCGTTACCTCGACCTGCGCCGGCCCGCGATGCAGCAGGCGCTCATGCTGCGCCACAAGTTGATCCAGGCCGCCCGGAACTACTTCGATGAAAACGGCTTCGTCGACGTTGAAACGCCCATCCTGACCAAGAGCACGCCCGAGGGCGCGCGGGACTACCTCGTGCCCAGCCGCGTGTGTCCGGGCTTGTTCTTCGCGCTGCCGCAGGCCCCGCAGCAGTACAAGCAGTTGCTGATGATGTCCGGCCTGGACCGCTACGTCCAGATCGCCCGCTGCTTCCGGGATGAAGACCTGCGCGCCGACCGCCAGCCCGAATTCACCCAGATCGACCTGGAGATGTCGTTCGTGACCGCCGACGACATCCTGACGACCGTCGACGGCCTGATCGCGCGGCTGCTGCCGGCCGCAGGCCTGCCGGCGCCGGCGCTGCCGCTGCCGCGCATGACCTACCGCGAGGCCATGGACCGCTTCGGCAGCGACAAGCCCGATCTGCGCTTCGGCATGGAGATCACGGACCTCGCCGCCGTCTTCCAGGGCACGCAATTCAAGGTCTTCGCCCGCGCGCTGGACGGCGGCGGCGTGGTCAAGGGGCTCAACGCCAAGGGCCTGGCCCACGCGCCGATCAAGATGGTGGAAGAGGACTGGACCGGGCTCGCCAAGGAAGGCGGCCTCGGCGGCCTGGCCTACATCCGCGTGCAGGCGGACGGCACCTGGAAGTCGCCCATCGTGAAGTTCTTCACCGACGCCGAGAAGGCGGGGCTGCAGGCCGCGCTGGACATCCAGCCCGGCGACCTGGTCCTGTTCGGCGCGGACAAAGCCGAAAAAGTCCTGCCGGTCCTCGGCCGCATCCGCCTGCTGGCGGGGTGGCAGGCCAAGGCGATCCCGGACGATGTCTTCAAGTTCACCTGGGTGGTGGATTTCCCGCTGTTCGAACGCAACGACGAAGGCCAGCTGGTCAGCGTGCACCATCCATTCACTTCGCCCCGGCCGGAAGATGTCCCGCTGCTCGAGACGGCGCCGGAAAAGGTCCGCGCGCAGGCCTATGACATCGTGCTCAACGGCACCGAACTCGGCGGCGGCAGCATCCGGATCCACGACCCGGCCTTCCAGGCGCGGATGTTCAAGATCCTCGGCCTGCCCGAGGCCGAGATCCAGAGCCGCTTCAGCCACCTGATCCGGGCGCTCGAGTACGGCGCGCCGCCACACGGCGGCCTCGCCATCGGCGCGGACCGCCTGGTCATGCTCCTCGCCGGCCGCTCCAGCATTCGCGACGTCATCGCCTTCCCCAAAACCCAGAAGGCCATGGACCTGCTGATGAACGCGCCCTCGACGGTGGACGACAAGCAGCTGCGCGACATCCACATCAAACTGGCCGTGGCGCCCAAGGCCGAGGCGTGAGATCTTCAATATCCAATATCCACCGCCCAATTTTCAGGTGAACCGCCCGGCTGTTCCATTGGATATTGGATGTTGGGTGTTGGATATTGAGATCGAAGGCTTTGAACTCCGCCAGCCAGCTTGAGCTTCGCAACCTCCGATTTTCCTACGAACCGGCCGGCTGGTCCCTGGAAATACCCGACCTGGCGCTCGGCCGCGAGCCGCTGTGCGGCCTGATCGGTCCCAACGGTTCCGGCAAGAGCACGCTGCTGAAAGTGGCGGCAGGGCTTCTGATGCCGGGGGCGGGAGCCGTGACGTTGGACAACCGCCTCCTGGCGCGAATGCGCCGCCCGGAAATCGCCCGCCGCCTGGGCTTCCTGCCGCAGGAATGCCCGGCGCTCTTCGACTACACGGTGGGGCAGGTGGCCGCAATGGGGCGCCATGCCTACGGAGGCCGGTTGGACACGCCGGCGGCCGCCGACCGCGAGGCCGTCGACCGCGCCCTGGCCGATACCGGCCTGGAAGCATTGCGGCACCGCCGGCTTTCTCAACTTTCCGGCGGCGAACGCCGGCGGGCTTGGCTGGCTTCCGCCCTGGCGCAGGAAACCGGCATCCTCCTGCTGGATGAACCCACCGCCGCGCTCGATCTCCACCAGGCCGCCGTGGTCATGGAAGTCCTGGCGCGCAAGGCGGCGGCCGGCCTGCGGGTGGTCGCGGCTATGCACGACCTCAACCTCGCCGGGCTTTTCTGTGACCGGCTGGTGCTGCTGCAGGCCGGTCGGATCGCCGCCGCCGGCGCGCCCGCCGAAATCCTCACCGAGTCCCGGCTTTGCGCGGTGTACGGCCGCCAGCTCGAAGTCCTCCCGCGCCCGGAAACCGGCAGCCCGATCGTGGTAGCAAAGAAATGACCAAAAGCCGGAAACTTTGCGTCTTCTGGGCTGTTTTCGGCCTGGCTCTGCTGGCCTGCCCCTGGATCGGGTCCGAAAAACTGCGCGTGCGCGAGGTGCTCGCGTACGGTTTCGGCGAATGGACAGCCGACGGCATGATCTTCTACCAGCTGCGGCTGCCGCGGGTCCTGGCGGGGCTGCTGGCCGGTGGCGCGCTGGCACTGGCCGGAGCGGCGCTGCAGATTGTGTTACGCAATCCGCTGGCCGAGCCCTGGACGCTGGGCATCGCCGGCGGCGCCAGTCTCGGGGCGTTCCTGGCGCGGATCTGCCCCTTCCTGTGGTTTGCCCTGGGACCGCTGAACACCTCCCAGGCGCTGGCCTTGCTGGGCGCAGCGGGAGCCTTGGGGCTGGGCATGGCGCTGGCCCGCCGGCAGCCCGGCGGAGGCGACCAGACGCTGCTGCTGGCCGGCGTAACGATCGGCGTGGTCAGCGGGGGCTTGATCATGGTGGTTAGCAGCTTCGTTTCGCCGTGGAAACTGGCGGAATTCCATCGCTGGCTGCTGGGCGGACTGGACGCGGCGGATTGGGAGGCGCTTGGCGCCCTGGCGGTTCTGGCCGTTCCGGGGATCGCCATCCTGGCGCGTTTCGGCCGCGATCTGAATCCGCTGGGGCTGGGCGAGGAGATGGCGGCCGGCCAGGGCGTCGAGGTGGCGCGCGTGCGCCGCTGGACGGCTCTCGGGGCTGGAATCGCCGCCGCCGCCGTGGCGGCGGTAGCGGGGCCGATCGGTTTTGTCGGCCTGCTGGCGCCCCATGCCGTCCGCAAAATCGCCGGCCCGGACATGCGCCTGGTCCTGCCGGGGTCCTTCCTGCTGGGCGGCGCGCTGCTGGCCGCCTGCGACGCCGCCGGCCGGTGGGCCGCCGCCCCCCTGGAAATGCCGGTCGGAGCCTTGACGGCCGTGCTGGGCGGGCCGCTGTTCCTCGGGCTGCTGGCCCGCCGCCGGTGACCGCCGGAAAACGCTTGAGTGCCGCAGGCCGCATGGCACTATGGACGGCGGAATGAAGCCGTTTGCCCATTTCATCCTGACCCGCTTCAACGTCCTCATGAAAGCCGCGCCAGCGGCGACGGCGGGCGCGCCGCGCAAGGGCCTGGATCCCGAGTGGTTGAAACGGCGGTTCGACTTGTTCGAACGCATCTGCCTGCCGTCGGTGGACCGCCAGACCGAGGGCGACTTCCAATGGCTGGTTTTTCTCGACTGGGCCACACCCGTGCCGTTCAAGGAGAAGATGGCCGCGCTGGCGGTGCACTATGATTTCCTGCGGCCGGTCTATTGCTCCCCGTTCGACGAAGAAACGGCGCTGACGGAAATCCGCCGGAGCGAAGCGCCCGGCAGCGTGCGCATCACCACCGCCCTCGACAACGACGACGCCCTCCATCCGCGGATGGTCGCGCACGTGCAGGAACTGGCCCGCGCCCGGCTGGAAAGCCCGGATTTGAAAACCGGTTTCTACATCAGCTTTCCCCTCGGCTGCGCCGAGCGGAAGGGGGATTTCTACTTGCGGCGCGAACCCTACAACTCCTTCGTGAGCTTTGTGTCGGCGCCGGAATGCGCCCGGACGGTCCTGGCGGCGGAGCATGCGCAGATCGCCGCGGTCGCGCCGGTGGTCTTTCAGTACCTGCGGCCGATGTGGTGCCAGGTGGTCCACGCGGACAACGCCGCCGCGCCCCTGCGCGGCATCTACTGGCCGTGGGGCGGCAGCAGCGAATTCGCGCCGGCGGTCACCAACGGTTTCCGCCGGCCGGTGGCCTGGCAGTGCGCCGAAGTCGCGCGCAGCGCGGCGCGCTGCCTGCTCGGGCGCTGAACTTTAGCTAGAACCGCTCGGACGGGGGAATGAGGATCCGGCGGCCGGAGGCGACCTCTTCATCGGGGGAAAAGCCGTTCTGGCGGCGGATGGCGGCTTCGGGAACGACGAAGAGGCGGGCGATGGACTCCACCGTGTCTCCGTCCTGCACGGTGTAATGCAAGCAGTCCTCTTCATCCATGACCGGCGGATGGTCCGGATCGGCAGCGGTGACGGCTTCCGCGGCCGGGGGCGCCGGATTTTGCATCGGCGCCGGCGGACGGCGGGAGCCGCAGGGTTCGAATACGACGACATACGTGAATCCGGCAAAGGCGAGCAGGGCCAGACGCCACCGCCAATCGTTCCGCAGAAAGGTGGACAGTCGAGATTTCACGGCACGCGGGCGAGGGTGGCGGCGGGGAGCCAGCCGCGAACCGTGTCGTAGCGGATTTCGCGCCAGCTGCCGCGTTCATCCAGCTGGCGGACGATGGCGCCGGCGGGGATCGCCAGCAGCGGCGTGGCGGTTTCCAGCGGGCTGGACCGCACCTGCTGGTCGGGGGCCATGACCACGCATTCGGGAATTTGCTGGAGGTCGTAGTGGGCGTACAATCCGGCCAGCGCCAGCAGCAGGAGGACCGCCAGCCCGGCCGCCAGCGGGCGGGCCAGGGCGCGAAAACGCGGCCGCAGGATCCAGCCCGCCAGCACCGCCGCCAGCAGCCAGTAAACGCCCGTACCGAACGCGAGCCATTCCCCGCGGCTGAAATCCAGCAGCAGTCCGGCCAGCGGACCGCGCACGGGCAGGACAACACCGGCGGACTGCGCCGCGAAACCCAGGTTGGCGCGAAGGTCGGGATCCCGTGGCGCGCGGCGCTGGGCCGCGCGGTAGGCCCGCATGGCTTCGCCCAGTTGGCCATGGCGGTAATAGGCGTTGCCGAGATTGAACAGCACTTCCGGCAGCGCCTGGTTTTCGTCCACCAGCGCCTGCCAGCCCGCGATGGCCTCCGGCAGCCGGTTCTCATCATAGGCCCGCGCCGCGTCGGCAAAGGTGCGCTCGAAGCGGGTTTCCCGCTCGGGCGCCGCATGGGCTGCCCCGAGGGCCAACACGAAGCACAGAATCCCGGCCAGTCTGACTTCTGACCACTGACCTCTGACCTCTCTGGTTTTCACAGCTTCACCCTTTCCGCCTTCCGCAGGAGGGTGGCGACGGTGGTAATCCATTCCTGGAGCGCGGCGCGGGAAAGGTCGGATGCGGAAGCGTAGCGGACCTGGTCGGACAGCGCGAAGAATTCCCGCCACCGGGCGAGGGTGGTTTCATCGGTCATGGCGGCCTGGAGTTTGCCGAGGATGAGCGGGGCATCCACGGCGCCGGGCGCCAGGTTGAGCCGGTGGCCGAAATAATCGGACACGGCGGCGGCCAGGAACGTGAAGACGGCGCCGGGCGCGCCCCCGGCCTTCCAGGCCGCTTCCGCCTGGTGCAGGTTGGCGCGCGCACTGCGGGGTGCTTTCTGGCGGCGGGCCAGGGCGAGGTCCGTGGCCAGCTGGTTGCGGCGGCGGGCGGCAAGGAACAGGCCGGCCAGCACCAGCGGCGCGGCGGCATGCAGGCCGATCAGAAGGGCCGGGTGCGCCGCCCAGCCGCGGCCGTTGCGCCAGCGGGCAGGGGCGGATTTGAGATACACAATATCGCTGCCCAGCACCAGGGAACTGCCGCCGGCGGCCGCATGGCCGGGCACCTGCAAAAGCAGGGCGTTGGCGCCGTTTTCGGACGGATGCACCGTCAGGGGAAAAGGCCCCGCGGCGACCGAACGGTACCGTCCCGCAACCGGATCGAAGAAGGAGAACTGCAACAGCGGCAGTTCCTTCAGGTTCTCGGTGCGCGGAATGACCACCTGCTCGAAGGCTTTGGCGCCCCCCTCGGCGGTCGGAGCCGGCGTGTCGCCGACCTGACGCGCCTCGTAGGCCTTGAAGGCGTCGCTGTCGCGATAGGCGGGGGGCAGCGCCGCGGCGATGTTGCCCGCTCCCTGCAGGCGCAGGGTGACCGTGACCGGTTCGCCGACCTTCAATTCACGCGGGCGGACGTCCACGGCCAGCTCGAACTGGCCGACGGCGCCGGTGAAGTCGGCCGGGCGGCCTTCCTCCGGCAGCGGCCGGACCTCCAGCGTGGCCGCCGGAATCGCCACGTTGACGGGATTGGCAACCGGACCGGAAAAGGGATCGTCAAAGAAGCCGCCGAAGGGATCGCGGCGCTGGCGCGCCTGGTTCCGGTCGACCACGCCCGCGCGCAGGGCGGGCTGCAGCGGGAATGCGCCGGCGGTCAACGCGCGGACGCGGGCCCGGAAGCGGCGCAGCGTGTAGAACCGCCCGTTGACCTCCTCGCGCACGGTCTGGAGCTCTTCGAAATTCCCCATGATGAAGCCGGACTCGGGGAAGCCCCCGAGCAGGTTGACTTCGCGGGCCAGTTCCACGCCGGGCAGGGCGTAGAGGCTGAGGACGATGTCGAAGACCTGGTGGATGTAGGGGGGCGTGTCCGGCAGCTGCATGCGCGCGAACAGCATTTCGGCCGGGGAGTCGCCGCCGGCCGGCGCGCGCACCTCGAGTTTCACCTCGGGGATCTGGATCTGCTCGCCGTTGAACTCGAGCGCGTAGGGGCCGATGGTGAAACTGCCGGCCTTCTGAGGGAAGAAGTTGTAGCCCAGGCGGACGCTCGAAGCTCCGTTGATGTTCTGATACATCTGCCCGGTGCCGGTGATCTGCAACCCGGGGATTTGCGGAAATTCGATGGCCGGCGCGTTGCGCACGCCGTGGAAAACCAGGGTCGCCTGGGCGGTCTCGCCCAGGTTCAGCAGGCGGGGCTGGACGTCGAACGTCACGTCCATGGCGCCGGCCGGAAGCAACCACGCGAAAACGAGCGCCAAGACGCCCGCCAGGTTCTTCGCGGGTTGGATCGGGGCTTTCATGGCGTGTACTTTACCGGGACAAGACCTTGCTACCAGTCTTTTTCCACCGGGACGGGCCGCCCGAAGAAGGGATGGAGCTGGTCGCGCTGGGATTGCTCCTGCGCCTTCATGGCATCCAGCATCATCGCGGCCTCTTCGGGCGTCATCTCTTCGGATGGTTTCTCTTCCTGGATCTGCTCCTCCGGTTTCTGCGGGTTGTCCTGGGATTGGGGTTGCGGCTGGGGTTGTTGCTCCGCCGGCTGCTCTTGTTGCTGCTGTTGTTGGTCCTGCTTCTGCTGGTCGTTCTGGTCCTCCTGCTTTTGGTCCTGTTTTTGCTGATTTTGCTGCTGCTGTTTCTGCTGCTGGAGCTGCTGTTGTTTCAGGATGGCCAGTTCGTAATTGGCTTTGGCGTCTTCGTCCTGGGGATCGAGGGCGATGGCGTTTTCGAACATCTGGACGGCCTCGCCCACGGAGGATTCCGCGGCGGCCAGCTCCTGCGTGGACATCGCCGGCAGCGGGGCGGCACCGGCTTGCAGCATGCCGGCGGGGCCGCCGGCCTGGTGGAAGAGGGCGTTGCCACGGTTGTAGTAGGCCCGGGCCTGCAGGCCCAGATCGGTGCCGGCGCCGGCGCGCGCGAAGGCGGCGGCGGCGGCCGGCAAGTCGCCGCCGGCATAGGCGGCGAGGCCGGCGTTGTAGTAGGCGGCCGCGGGATCGAGCTTTTCCGCGGGCGCCGCGGCGGCCGCCGCGAGGAAGGCGTTGGTGGCGGACGGATAGTTGCTGGCGGCGAAAGCCTGCAGGCCCGCGTTGAACGAAGTCCGCGCAGAAGGCTCGGCGGCTTTCGCGGGATATGCCCCCCACATCATCAGAAGCGAAAATGCGAGGGCAAAACAGGTAGGGCGAACCGTCCCGGTGAGCCGGGAATGGAGAAGATCAATGTTCAATATCCAATATCCAATCTTCAACATCCAAGGGAACAGCCCGGCTCGGCGGGGACGCCTCGCCCTACCTAAACCCTGATCTCTGTCCTCTGTCCTCTGACCTCTTGCCTTCATGCGCCCGCCTCCGCATTCGGTTTCCGCCGGTCGGAAAGCAGGGCTTCCCAGGCCAGCAGCAGGAAGGCGGCCGCGATCGGCCAGGGAAAGCGCTCTTCGAAGATTTTGGCCGTGCGGGTTTCCTGCTCCGCCCGCTTGAGGCTGTCGATGCTTTCGCGGAAGACGCGTTCGAGGCCGGTGTCGCCGGGGGCGGAGCGGACATAGGTGCCGCCGGTGCCCAGCGCGAGTTTCTGCAGCACGTCCTCCTTCAGCGCGGTCTTGACGACCTGGCCCTGGCGGTCCTTGAAGTACGCGCCCCGGCCGTCGCCGGCGGGAACCATTTCGCCTTCGAGGGTGCCGATGCCGATGGTGTAGACGCGGATGCTCTTTTCCTTCAGCTCGGGCAGGAGGGCGAGTGGATCGCCTTCGTGGTCTTCGCCGTCGGTGATGAGCAGGATCACGCGGTCGGCGGTGCCGCTTTCGGGAAAAGCCTGGATGGCCGTGCGCAGCGCCTGTTCAATGGCGGTGCCCCCGCGCGGGATGATGCCGCTGTAAAGATCATCCAGGGTCATGGCGAACGCGGCGTAGTCGATGGTCAGCGGGCACTGGAGGATCGATGCGCCGGCGAAGGGCACCAGGCCGACGCGGTCGCCGCGCAGGTTGCGCAGCAGGTCGCGCACGCCCCATTGGGCCTGCTGGAGGCGCGAGGGCTTGATGTCGGCCGCCAGCATCGAGCGCGAGGTGTCGAGGACAACCATCAGGTCGAGGCCCTTGCGGCGGACTTCCTCCCAGTGGAAGCCCCATTGCGGGCGGGCGAGGGCGGCGACCAGCAGCGTCAGGGCGAGGATCCGCAGGACCAGGCGCTGTTTCGCCCGCCCGGGATTCCAGGCCGGGGCGAGGACCGGCAGCATGGCCGGAGCCACCACCTGTCCCAGCGCGCGGCGCCGGTGTCGCAGGAGGGCGAACAGCGCCCACGCCAGCGGGAGCGCCAGCGGCAGCCAGTACAAAAGCTGGATCTGGCCCCATTTCACGGCAGCCTCCCGAGGCGGGTGCCGCCCAGCAGCGTTTCTAGCCCGAGGCACAGCAACCCCAGCACGAGGAACGGCGCGAACTTCTCCTCGTAGCGCGTGTACTGGTCGAGCTCGATCTTGGTTTTTTCCATCTGGTCAATCGCCTGGTAGGTCTCTTCCAGGCTCTTCAGGTCGGTGGCGCGGAAATACTTCGCCCGGGTGATCTCGGCGATCTTCTTGAGCGTCGCTTCGTCTATTTCCCCGCCGGCCTGCATGAAGCCGAAGATGCCGGCGGTCCGCGGCTGGTCGGAGCCCGCGCCAACGGTGTAGACCTTGATGCCGAGGGCGGCGGCGGCCTGCGCGGCGTCCTGCGGCGTCATGCGTCCGGCGTTGTTGATGCCGTCGGTGAGCAGGATCACGATCTTGGACTTGGCCTTGGAATCGCGCAGGCGGTTGACGCCGGAGGCAATGGCATCCCCGATGGCCGTGGCGTCCTCGAGCATGCCGGTCTGCAGGCGGTCCATCTGGAGCATCAGCCACGCGTGGTCGGTGGTCAGCGGCGCGATGGTGTAGGGCATCGCGGCGAAAGCCACGATGCCCAGGCGGTCGTCGGGCCGGGCCTGGATGAATTTTCCAATGACCGATTTGGCGGCACCGAGGCGGTCCATGCGCTGGATGGCCGTGGAAAAGTCCTCCGCCCGCATGGAGGTGGAGGTGTCCACGACCAGAACGATGTCCACGCCTTCGGTTTCGACGCGCGATTCGCTCATGCCCTTCTGGGGCCGGGCGGCCGCCACGACCAGGAAAACGAGTCCCGCGGCGAACAAGACGGGCGGCAGGTGCCGCAGGGCCAGCCATGGCGAACGCGGCAGGCCAAGCAGCGCCGCGCCGTCGGAAAAGGCCAGCGGCGCCCGGCGGCGGCGGGCATGCCGCAGCCACGCCAGCGCCGGCACCAGCAGCAGAAGCAGCAGGAACAACGGATGGCGGAAGATGATCATGCCGCCCCTCCGGGAGACGGATTTGCCGCGGGAGGCGGCGCGGGCGCGGCGGCAACGGGCATCGTTTCGCGAACCAGGCGTTCGGCGGAATCGAGGGCGTTGCGCATGTCGGCCGGCCCCGGGGCGTGGCGGGCGAACTTGACGAGGTCGCTCTGTTCGAGGAAGCCGGCCACGAGCTCGCGGTGGACGTCGGACAGCGTGCGGGAGGTGAGGGCGTCGCGGATGAACTCCTCGGTGGTGCGTTCGGGGGCGCGCAGGCCGAAGCGGCCCTCGAGATAGCGGCGGACGATGCCGGAGAGCGCAACGTAGAACGGCTCGATCTTGAGCGCCTCGATCCAGCCTTTCCCCCGGAGGTCGGCCAGGGCGTTCAGGGCGATTTCATGGGGCGGCACCGGCGGGGCCAGGTGCAGGATGGTGCGCGGCGTGGTCAGGATTTTGCGCAGCGCGAGGAAGGCGGCGGCGAGAATGGCGAGCACGGCCAGCGCGACCCAAAGCCAGCGCGACGGCGGGGGCGGCCAATGCGCCAGGCCGCCCTTGGCGGGCCGGATGTCCTGTTCGCCGGGCTGCAACGCCGAGACCACTTCTAGCGAAAGGAACGGATAGGAATTGGTCCACTGCAAACCTTGCGGCGTGGAAATGGTAATGGCAGCCTGCTCGCCGATGATGTGGTTGGTGACGGTCAGCGACGTCAGGCGCAGCTTCTGCACGGTGCGCCGCAGGCCGTTGGGCAGGGCTTCGGATGCGGTCTGGGCGTCGCGGACGATGACGTCCTTGCCCTGGGCGGGATTGGGAAAGCCCACGACGGTTCCTTCGCGGTGCAGGGCGGTCAGGGTGACGTCCACGAGGTCGCCGATGCGGATCCGGTTGGTGGACATCTCGGCGGTGATCGAAAAATTCTTTCCGGCGGGAAGGGCCGGCGGCGGCGGCGCGGGCTTGGAACAGGCCGCCAGGCCGGCGACGGCCAGCCCGAAAGCGGAAGTTTTCCACACTATGGAAAACTTTTTTCCATAGTGTGGAAAAACCGCGAAACCTTTTTCCATTGTGTGGAAAAACCGCGCTGGAAGAGATCGGCTCACCGGCGCTGCTCCCGGCGGCGGAAGAAGCGCACGAGTTCGCGGTCGTAGCGTTCGCCGGCGTTGAGTTCGATGGCGTCGGAGCGGGCGCGGGCAAGGGTGCGCAGGAGGGTCTGGCGGCGTTCGGTCTGGCGGGCGAGCAGCGCGCGGCGGGTGGGGGGATGGGACGTGTCCACGAGGACGCGCCGGCCCGTTTCGGTGTCCTGGAAATCCACGAAGCCGACGGCCGGCAGAGCGTTTTCGCGCTTGTCCCCGATCACGAGGCTGACGAGATCGTGGCGGCGGGCGGTGACGCGCAGCAGGCGGTCGCAGGGCGGCGCGATGAAGTCGGAAATGAGAAAGGCGACCGACCGGCGGCGGACGACGTGGTTGAGGTAGCGCAGGGCGGGCTCCAAGTCGGTGCGGGGCGAGACGGGCCGGGCGTTGAGAATTTCGGAGATGACGCGCAGAACGTGGGTGGGCCCCTTCGCGGGCGGCACGTGCTTTTCGACACGGTCGGAGAACAGGATCAGCCCCACGCGGTCGTGGTTGGTGATGGCGGAGAAGGCAAGGACGGCGGCGACCTCGGCGGCGAGGTCGCGCTTGAGCTGCACCGTGGAGCCGAACCGGTTGGACGTGGAGACGTCCACGAGCAGCATGACGGTGAGCTCGCGCTCCTCGGTGAACTTCTTCACGTGGGGGGCGCCGGTGCGGGCGGTGACGTTCCAGTCGATGGTGCGGATGTCGTCGCCGGGAACGTATTCGCGGACCTCCTGGAACTCCATGCCCCGGCCCTTGAAGACGGAATGGTAGCGGCCGGCGAAGACGTCGTTGACCGAGCGCCGCGTGCGGATCTCGATCCGCCGGATTTTCTTCAGGATTTCACGGGGGATCATGGGTGCAGCCCGGATTCAGAAGTCAGATTTCAGAATAGGGGAAGACCTCCGGTCGGGATCAGGGGACGGGCAGTTCGTTGAGGAGCGTGGCGACGATCTTCTCGGCGGTCATGTCCTCGGCCTCGGCCTCAAAGGAGGGAATGACGCGGTGGCGGAGAACATCGGGGGCGATGGACTTGACGTCCTGGGGGGTGACGTAGCCGCGGCCCTGCAGGAAGGCGTGGGCGCGGGCGGCGAGCGTGAGGTAGAGGGTCGCGCGCGGCGAGGCGCCGTAGCGGATGTTGTCCTTGAGGGCGTCCAGCTTGTAGGCGGCGGGGTCGCGCGTGGCGAAGACGATCGCGAGGATGTAGTCCTTGATCTTGTCGTCCACGTAGATCTCGTCCACGGTCTGGCGCGCGCGGCGGATGGCCTCGGGCTCGACCACGGCGCGGACATGGCGCACGACTTCGGTGCGCGCGTTGGCGTCGAGGATGCGGCGCTCTTCCTCGAGGGAGGGATACTGGATCACGAGTTTGAGCATGAAGCGGTCGACCTGCGCCTCGGGGAGGGGGTAAGTGCCTTCCTGCTCGATGGGGTTCTGGGTGGCGAGGACCAGGAAGGGGTCCGGCAGCGGGAAGGTCTCCTGGCCGATGGTGACCTGGCGTTCCTGCATGGCTTCCAGCAGGGCCGACTGCACCTTGGCGGGCGCGCGGTTGATTTCGTCGGCCAGGATGACGTTGGCGAAGACGGGCCCCTGGCGGGTGCCGAAATCGCCGGTCTTGGGGTTGTAGACCTGGGTGCCGATGAGATCGGCGGGCAGCAGGTCCGGCGTGAACTGGATCCGGCGGAAACGGGTATGGATGGCGGCGGCGAGCGTCTTGACGGCCAGCGTCTTGGCAAGGCCGGGCACGCCTTCGAGCAGCAGGTGCCCGTTGGCGAGCAAGCCGACCAGCAGCCGGTCGAGCAGGTAGCGCTGGCCGACAATGACTTTTTCCATTTCGCCGCGGAGCGCGGCGACGAAAACGCTCTCTTCCTTGACCTTGTTGTTGATCGCGGTGATGCCGGAATCGCTCATGGGGAATCTCCTGTCGGTTTCAAGATCAAGGCCGGCGCGCCGCGGTGGCGGTGGCGGCCGGCTTGGGGATCCGGATGCGGATACGCCCGGTTTCGTTGGTGATTTGCAGAGCGGCGTCCGGATCAACGGGGCCCGGCAGCAGCAGGCTCGAGCGGAAGTGCTGCGAGGCGGACGCGCGGGGCGTCCGGGTGTCCTGGTGCGAGGAGATGCTGAGCAGGCGACCGTTGAGGCGGACATCGAGCGCGGCGGGATCGGTGTTGGGCAGGGCGAGCGAGAGCTCGTAGGCGTCGTCCTGTTCGCGCATGTTTACGGCGGGCGAGGCAGGCAGGGCCGCCCAGACGTCGTCCCGGTCGAAAAAGGAATCAAAACCGGCGAAAGCGCGGTTGGCTTCCGCCAGCATTTGTTCCATTTCGGCGCGCATGCGGTCGGCGGAATGGCGGAAGCGCGGTGGCCGGGCCGGCTGCGGGAAGGCGAGCAGGCGGGGCAGGAGGGAAAAAGATGACGGGGCATTCAGTTGTGCGGATGGCTCCAAGGAGGGGGGAGTGTCCGGTTGGGTAACGACCGCAGTGGGTTGGTTGTGGCTTCTGCGGCTGAATGCCCCGTCAAAGTGGTTTTTGGCCAGCCAGGCCAGGATGATGACCTGCAAGACCAAAATCCACCGGAGCAGTTTGCGCTCCCCCGTCGGGGCCGGGTTGGGATTGTTGGCGTTGTCTGTCATGGCGGTTCTCTTTGAGCAGAAGTCATGCCAACTCCGCCGGGTGTTGCGAATGAGGCCGGAACACCGTGGTTTTAAAGGATAAATCCGTGAGGGATTGCATTTGCGCATGGACGGCCATGATCCGCGTCCTGCGCCAAAACGAGCGGCGCGGCTGCGACATTTTGTCCGGACGGCATTGACGGAGGGCGAAGCAGAGAACTAGGATCGCCGGCGGCCATGAGTGGGATGCATGTCACCGTTGTAAAGGCAAGGGAGTTCGTCTCGCACCTCTTTGCCGCAATCCTTTGGCCCTTCTGCGATGAGCGTCGGCGGATCGGCCGGGTACGGGTGATGTATGCGGGATTTGAGGATCGGGACGCCTTGGTGCGGCAGATGGCGGCGGGCAATGCCGCCGTGGCGCGGGCGCAGGTGGAGGCGGCCTGGCCTGCTTCCGGAATCCGCTATGTGGTTTTCATGCAGTATTTTCTTGGTCATCGGCATCCGGGAACGCTGGTCCGGAAAGGCGTAGCGATGCTGGCGATCCAATACCGCCCGGGCCTGACGGATGATGAACCGTGGTTGACGGCCTTGTTGCTGGAGTATGCCGTCCGCTATGCCGGGTATCGCGCCGGCCGGGATGCCGCCGGCAGCCGGGCGGCGGGTCTGGAATGCGCGCGGCAATATCTGCGCCAGGCGGACCCGTCCGGGGCCAAGGCAGAACAATACGCGCAACTGGCCTCGCGGTTCGAAGGGTAAACCGGGGGTAAGCGTCAGTTCTGGGAGATGTCGCGGTAGAGGAGGAGTGCGGCGGCGGCCGCCGCCAGGGGGGCGCGCCGGGCAGGGGCGAGGTCGTTGGCGAAATGGACGGCGCCCGCATTGAGCAGATCGACGGCCGCCACCAGCCGGGTGCCATCGAAGATCAGGAAGCCGGCGTTTTCCATGAGGGGCATGGAAGTCCCGGCGAGCTGGCGGGAGCCTTCGATCCGGTAGGCGGCGGTCGCGGAGGCGAGCGTACCCTTGAGCACGACGTTCCCGCGCTCTTCGGTCAGGGCGAGGGTCCAGGCGTTGGTCTGGCCCGCCACGCCGAACTGCGCCACCAGACTGACCTCCCGCGACAAGCCCCAGGTGAGTTCGCCGCCGGCCACGGTGTCCTTCAGATCCTCCTTGCGCACGTGGGTGGCAGCCTGGCCCTGCCAGGTCTTGCCGCCCGGGGGCCGGAGGGTGAACTCGTACTGCTGCCGCGCCCGGGTGTTTTCATAGCTGATAACGCCCCATGTCACCCGGCGGGTCCAGCCGCGGCGGACGTCCGCCACCTCGTAGGGGCCGAAGGAAAACCGTTCGCCGAACGAGAAGCCGCCGCGGCCGATGCAGGGATACACCTCGGCGCGGGACTCCAGATCGGCCGGAACGGCCAGACGCGCGGTCTGGCAGCCGCTCACCGCCAGCAGGCCCAAACCGCAGATCAGGTGCCGAAAGACATTTGTTGCTTTCATGCGGGCATTCTAGGCAAACCGGGATGAAATGTCGATGAAGTTGCCGGCCGGCCGCCGGAATTCCGGCCGTCGGGAAATCCATTGCGCGGCGACGGCCAACCGGGTTATCCTCCGGGGAACATGAATGCACGCAAGGCCATCGTGGAGCGGAACACGCGCGAGACGCGGATCCGCGTGGAACTGGACGTGGATGGCGGCGGGACCTACGAGATCGACACCGGCCTGCCGTTCCTCAACCACATGCTGGAGCTGTGCGCCAAGCACGCGCTGTTCGACCTGAAACTGCGGGCCGCCGGCGACCTGGCGGTGGACCACCACCACACGGTCGAAGACGTCGGGCTGGCGCTGGGCGAAGCCCTGGACAAGGCGCTCGGCGACCGCCAGGGCATCGAACGCTACGGATTCAGCCTGATGCCGATGGACGACGCGCTGTCGCGGGTGGTGGTGGATCTCGGCGGCCGCCCGTACCTGGTGCTGGACATCGCGAATAAGAAGAAAAAAATCCTCGATTTCGAGCTGGCGCTGCTGGGCGAGTTTTTCCGGGCGTTCACGACGCAGGCGCGCCTGAACCTGCACATCCGCCAGTTCTACGGGGCGGATGCCCACCACGCCTGGGAATCGGTCTTCAAGGGGCTGGCGCGGGCGCTGAAGACGGCCTGCCGGCGGGATCCGCGCGTGCAAGGCGTGCCCTCGAGCAAAGGCGTTCTGTAAAACTCCGCCGCCGGCGACGGCAGGGATGCGGGCATGATCGGCGTGATCGATTACGGCATGGGCAACCTCGGGAGCGTGGCCAACGCGCTGGCGTTCCTGCGGGCGCCCGCGCGCATCCTGCGCGGCCCGGAGGAGCTGGCCGGCTGCCGCGCGCTGATCTTGCCGGGGGTGGGGGCCTTCGGCGATTGCATGGCCAATTTGGGCGGCCGGGGCTATGGGGAGCCGCTGCGGCAATGGCTCGGCGAGGATCGGCCGCTGCTGGGCCTGTGCCTGGGCCTGCAGGTGCTGTGCGAATCGAGCGCGGAGTCTCCCGGAGCGAAAGGCCTGGGCTTGATTCCGGCGGCGGTGGTGCGGTTCGCGGAAGCGCCGGGTTTGAAAGTGCCCCAGATCGGTTGGAACCGGGTGCGCCGGGCGCCGGGCCGCGAATGCCCCCTGTTCCGGGGGATCCCCGACGGCACCTACTTCTATTTCGTGCACTCTTTCTATCTGCCCGGCGCGGAAGGCTGGACGGCGGGCCGGACGGAATATGGCGTGGAATACGCCTCGGTGGTGTGGCGGGGACGGACGGCCGCCGTGCAGTTCCATCCGGAGAAAAGCCAGCAGGCGGGCCTGCGCATGCTGCAGAACTTCATTGACTGGAGCGGGGAATGACCATGACGGAATTCACGATCCTGCCGGCGATCGACCTGAAGGGCGGACAATGCGTCCGCCTGCGGCAGGGGCGCGCGGAAGAGGCGACAGTGTACGGCAGCGATCCGGTGGCGCAGGCGCACGAATGGGCCCGGCAGGGCGCAACCTGGCTGCACGTGGTAGACCTCGACGGTGCGTTTCAAGGCAATCCGGCGCATCTGGACGTCATCGGGCGCATGGCGGCCGCCGTGGCGATCCCGGTCGAGTGCGGCGGAGGTCTGCGGACCGACGCAGACCTCGAAGCGGCCCTGGCCCGGGGCGTGCGGCGGGCGATCCTGGGCACCCGCGCGCTGGAACAACCGGAGGAACTGGCGGCGCTGGCCGCCAAGCAGGGCGACCGGCTGGCGGTCGGGATCGATGCGCGCGATGGCTTCGTGCAGGTGAAGGGCTGGACCGAAACCTCGCGGACGACGGCGGCGGATCTGGCGCGCCGGGCGGCAGCGGCGGGCGTCCGGACGATCATCTACACCGACACGGCCACCGACGGCATGCTGCGGGGCCCGAATTTCGCCGGCACCGCGGAGTTGTGCGCGGCCGTGGGGCCGGAGTGCCGGGT
The DNA here is from genome assembly GCA_964393515.1 of uncultured Verrucomicrobiota bacterium. GTDB lineage: Bacteria > Verrucomicrobiota > Kiritimatiellia > CAIQIC01 > Lenti-01 > Lenti-01. Next base: position 62,648 of record CAYMTY010000007.1, on the reverse strand, counting down.
GATCGCCTCCGGGGGCATCACGACGCCGGACCACATCCGGCGCCTGCGGGCGCTGGGCCAGCCGAATCTGGCGGGGGCCATCGTCGGCAAGGCGCTCTATGAAGGCCGCACCACGCTGGCCAAGCTCATGGCCGCCGCCCGCTTGTAGGCCGGCGGGGATCAGGCGGCAGTCAGCAATCTGCCGTTGGCCAGCGGCCGAACCTAGAACAGGTCGGCGAACGCGGCGGCGATGACCTGGGTGCCGGCGTCGTTGGGGTGGAGGCCGTCCGGCTCCATGAGCAAGGGATCGGTCACCGGCCACTCGGGGATCGCCGGATCCCTGCCCGCGGAGAACTCCCGCTCGAGGTTCACGTAATGGATGTTCTGGGCGCGGCACATTTCGCGGATGGCGCGGTTGAGGCGGATGGTACCGGTGGAGAACAGATTGTGGCCGGCGAAGGGCCGCGGATAGGTGGCGAGGACGGGCACGACGTTGTTTTGCCGGCAGATGTCGGCCATCTGCATCACGGCGGCCGCGGTGCCGTCCGGGGAACCGCCGTGGATGATATCGTTGACTCCGTACAGAATCAGCATGAACGCCGGGCGATGGCTGTTGATCACGCCCTGGATCCGGCTCAGGCCTTCGTTGGCCCGGCTGCCGCTGTTGCCCTCGTTGACAACCACTTTGTTGATCAGGGAGCCAAGCCGGGCCGGGTAGGGGACGCAGGCGCATTCGCTGCCGGAGGTGAGGCTGTCCCCAAAGGCCACCACCACGTTCAGGTCGTTGAGGCCCGGATTCTTGTTTTTGATGGCTTCCTCGTCATCGCAGCCGGCCAGCAGGGACAGAACCGCGACCGCCGCAGTTACGGTAATCATCAGGCGCAGCCAATGAACTTTCATCAGGAAAACCTCCTCGGATTGCCTATCTTTCTGGAGGGTAGGACATTGGAGCGCCCGCGTCCAGCGCGAAACGATGAGAATTGAGTTAGTCCGTTAAAAGAGGTCCGCAAACGCCATGGCGATGATCTGGGTGCCGGTTTCGTTCGGGTGGAGGCCGTCCGGTTCGTACAGAGTGGGATCCTCGTTGAATTCCCGCTCCAGTTCGACGCAGCGCACGCCGAGGTCCTTGGCCAGATTCCGCAGATGGCTGTTCAGCAGGCGGGTGCGGTTGGCAAACGCCTGGTGGTCCGCGATCGGGATCGGATAGGTGGCGATGACCGGCACCACGTGGTTCTGCCGACAGATGTCCACCATCTGGCCGACGGCGGCCGCGGTGCTGCCCGCGCCGAAACCGTGAATCATGTCGTTGACGCCGTAGAGGATCATCATGAAGGCGGGATGGTAGCGGTCGATGGCTTCCTGGGTGCGGCCGACGCTTTCCTGGGCCGTGGTGCCGTTGACGCCGGAATTATAGACGGTTTTACGGATGCGGGCGCCGAGGCGGGCGGGATATGGGGTGCACGCGCACATGTTCCCCATGGTAATGCTGTCCCCGAAGCAGGCCACGACGTTCTTGTCGTTGTCGCCGGGATTCTTGTTGGTGAGGCCGCCGTCGCCGTCATCGCAGCCGGCCGGTAAGCCCAGGACCAGAACACCTGCTAGAACTGACAACCCAAAACGGACGCGACGGGATTTCATCGGGGCAGCCTCCTTCGTTCTTGGTGCGGTAGTATACCGGGCTTAGGGCGCAAGTCCAGTCCCGGCTTCCGGAAGCTATTTTGCGGAACCGCCTGAAAAATGTCGCGCCCGGGAAGGTCCCGGTGTTAAATGGCGGCCAAGATGGATTGCAACGGGTCATGGGTCGAGGTGGATGTGGGCCGGCTGCGCGGGAACGCGGTGGCGATCCAAGCCGCCGTGGGCCGGGCGGGGATGATCGCGGTCGTGAAGGCGGACGCCTACGGCCACGGCCTGGCGCCGGTGGCGGCCGCGCTGGCCCGCGCGGGCGTGAGCCGGTTCGCGGTGGCTTATGTGGCCGAGGCGGTGGCGGTGCGGGCCGCCGCGCCGGACGCGGAACTGATCCTGGTCCTGGGGGCGGCCGGGCCGGCGGAGGTGCCGCGGATGCTGGCGGGGCGCATCACGCCGGTGGTGGTGTCGGCCGGGCATGGCCGCGCGCTTTCCGATGCGGCAATGGCCGCCGGCGGCCGGCTGGGCGTACACCTCAAATTGGACACCGGTATGGGGCGGCTCGGGTTCGTCTGCCCGGCCGAAACGGAGGCGGCGGCGGAGACCGTCCGCTTGACCGGCCTGGAGGTGCTGGGGGTCTGCACCCACTTCTCCATGGTGGAGCCGGAAAAGAAGCCGACGGCCGCCAAAGGGCAGTTCGAAAAGTTCCGCCAGGCGCTGCCGGCGATCGAGACGGCGGCGGGCCGGCGCCTGTTCCGCCACCTGTCCAGCAGCCGGGCCGCGCTGCTGCTGCCGGAATGCGATCACGACGCGGTGCGGATCGGGATTTCGCTCTACGGCTATGGCGCGGCGGAGGCCGGCCGGCGCTTTGCGACCGCCCCCGTGCTCCAGTGGAAATCGCGCGTGCTGCAGGTGAAAAAGGTGCCAGCCGGGTTTGCGGTGGGTTATTACGCCAGCTACAAGACCCCGGCGCCCACGGAACTGGCCACCATCAGCTGCGGCTACACCGACGGCTACCAGCGGCACCTCGGCAACAAAGGCCACGTACTCATCGGCGGGAAACGCCGCCCCGTGGTCGGCCGCGTCAGCATGAACTGGATTTCGGCCGATCTCGGCCCGGACAGCGGCGTGAAAGCCGGCGACGAGGTCGTGCTGATCGGTGAACAGGGCGGGGAGCGGATCTGGGCCGATGAACTGGCCAAGCACTGCAACACCATCCCCTATGAAATCCTGACCGGGATTTGCCGGCAGATCGAACGGCGCTACGCCGGCGCCTAGAAAGATTCCATGAAGCTCCTGATCGCCTCGCGCAACGCCCACAAGATCCAGGAAATCCGGGAGATCTTCGACCTGCCCGGCGTGGAGTGGGTCTCCACCGCGGAATTCCCCGGACTGCCCGACGTGGAGGAGGACCGGGACACCTTCGAGGGCAACGCCCTCAAGAAAGCGACGGAACTGGCGCAGGCGACCGGCCTGTGGGCGCTGGCCGACGACTCGGGGCTCGAAGTGACCGCGCTCGGCAATGCGCCGGGGGTCTATTCCGCCCGCTACGCCGGCGACCCGGGCAACCACGCGAAGAACAACGCCAAGCTCCTGCGCGAGCTGGCCGGAAAAAAAGACCGTTCCGCGCGCTTCCGGTGCGTCGTGGCCCTGAGTGATCCCTCCGGCCGCGCCGAGACGGTGTCCGGCGCGTGCCCGGGGCGCATCGTGGCGGAACTGCGCGGGGCCAAGGGCTTCGGCTACGATCCGCTGTTCGTGCCGGAAGGCCATGACCGGACCTTCGCCGAGATGGACGGCGCCGAGAAGCACGCCTTGAGCCACCGGGGCCGGGCCTTGGCGCTGGCCAGGGAAAAATGGGGCGCCCTGATCGCCGCCGGCGCCGCGGAATTCCCGCGCGACTCCCAAATTTAATCGTCATCGTCCGTACGGAGCAAGGACTTGCCGCATCATCATGTGGCGCATAATCTTGTTGATCCCTAGCTGCAACATGAAGATAATCCATGTATGAATGGTGCTGTTGTAAGCGCTTGTGAACCAGATCAGCGGCCACATCGGAAAACAGTCGTCTTCTATCTTCTTTTGGCTTACGCGTTGATTCTGGTCGTTTTGCGCGGGGGCATGAATTCTGCCCATTTCACTCTGGTTAGCGTCGGTTTTCTGATAACCGCCAGTTTCTGGATTTTCTTTCAGCAGCGAACCGGCGAGACCTGCAACCTTCCCCGCCGTTCCATAGCCGTGCCGCTGTTGGTCGCGTGGGCGATCGCATTCATTCAATGTTTCAGTGCCATCGTTTTCATCAGCGCCATCGAGGAAGTCTGGGCTTGGGCGGTTTACCTGCTTACTTTCCTGATTGCGGCTTCATGCCTGAAACAGATGCATCCCGGCCGAATTCTGTTCGTTTTCTCAATCATGATCGGACTGTTGTCTGTTCATGTCTTTCTGGAGGCAGCCACGGGCTGGCGGATGTTTGGAATCCCCGAAAACGCGGATTACCTGCATCGCCCGGGATCGGTTTATTACAACCCCAATCACTTGGCCAATTTGATCGTGATCGTGTCTCCATTTCTCCTTACGGCATTGTCCACTCCGTCCTACGGGCGATGGCGGTTCGCCGTCTATGGGCTCCCCCTGGGTCTTGGATTCATCGCCATCATGTTTACTCAGTCCCGTTCAGGACTGATCGGTCTGTGTTGCGCCTTGGCCATATGGTTCATTTTCAGAAGGCCGGGGAAACGGGTATGGCTGGGGCTCGCCACCGGGTTGCTTGTTTGCACAATCAGCGCATGGTGTTTGATGGGGGAGGCTTCCAAGCGCCACTTAACGCATCGAATGGGGGCGTGGGCCCGCGATGACCGGCTGACCCAGCTATGGCCGGCAACCATCGACATGATTCGCGCCAAGCCCTTGTGGGGTTGGGGCCCGGGCTCCTATGCCTGGATCTATCCAGCTTACGACCGCCATCTTTCCGCCGCCCCGCTCAAGCGAACGCATGCCCACAATGATTTTCTGGAATTGCTCACGCAATCCGGACTGATTGGGGGCATCGCGGTTTGCGGGCTGGTCTTCCTTGCTGGGCGCCGGGGGGTTCGCGCAACGAGCCGCAGGGGGCGAGCGCTGCTCGCAGCGAGCACCGCTTCCGCCGGAGGCATGCTGGCGCAATCGGTTTTTGATTTCACCCTGCACGTTCCGGCTAATGTGGTGGTTCTGGCGGTATTGTTGGGGGTTGCCTGCCGGGGCTTGCGCCCATGCGCGAACCAAGCCCCCTGCGAGCAGGACAGGACGCCAGCCACGCTCGCGCTGGGGATTATACTGGCTTGTTGTGCGATGGGAGGTTTCTCGCTATGGGCAAATAATTCCATCATGGAATCTGCCTTGAGAAGGAAACCGGCCGTGGAACTGCATCCGGGCGGGCTGAAACACCGCTGGATTTCCCTGAATCCCATCCGTGACTGGAGGGCACCTTGGATTCAATCCAGATCCCTATCCCTGCACTCCGGGGCCACCACGTCTGTCGCCGCCGATTGCGAAGCCGCCGAATCGCTTCTGAACCGTACGCTGCGTCTGAATCCCTGCTTTATCCCCGCCTTTCATTCATTGGTTCAAGCCCAATTTGCCTGCGGTAAAGCCCGAGAGGCTTTTGCCACCCTCGGCCAGGGGTTGGCGCGTTTCCCTATGGATTTCGGGTTGTGGTTCCAGAAGGCGCTGGCCGAACGAGAACGTAATCTGACGGAGGAGGCCATTGCTTCCTACCGGCAGGCAATGGTACTGTCAAATTCTGAACAAATGTCAGAATTGATTCGTCGGGATCTGGTTGCTTTGGGCGCTCCCGCGATAGAGGAGAAAGACAAATGAAGAGAACAGCCTTGGCGCTGATGATCGCGGCGGGAATTGCACTATCAGGCTCGGCAAGAACCATTTATGTCGCCACCAACGGACAGCATGTTGCCCCCTTCACCAACTCTTGGATTGCGGCCACCAACATTCAATCGGCGGTGGATGTCGCCACCAACGGGGATGTCGTGTTGGTCGGAGATGGAACATATCTGTTGCCGACAACGATCAACATCACCAATGGAATCACGCTGAAGAGCTTGGGCGGCCCTCGGGCTGCGGTCCTGAATGGGAGTGGATTGGTTCGGGGGCTGTATCTGGACCACACCAACGCGCGGGTGGAGGGATTCACCATCCGCTCGTGCGTTACAACCGCATATGGCACACCGGGCATTTCACGCGGTGGCGGTATTTATGCCAACCGCGCAGCACTGATCGATTCCTGCATCATTTTCAGTAACCGTGTCGAGGGATTGGGATATGACGGAGGCGGCGCTGGGTACGGACAGGGTGCGGGAATCTATGCGACGAGCAATCTCACGATCCGCAACTGCTTGATTTATGCCAATGTCGCCTATGGCGAGGGCGGGAATGGCCTTTATGATCCATGTATGGGATATATGGGGCCAGGCGGCGATGGCTATGGCCAGGGCGGCGGGCTCTATGCCGCGGGACAGCTTCACGTGGAAAACTCCACGATTTCCAGCAACCGCGCCGTGGGCGTGGGCGGATCTGGCGGGGCGGGTTGGGGGAGCCCATTGCCCGGCAATGGGATTGCGGATGGCGGCGGGGTGTATGTGGTTTCTGCAGCGACGGAGTTTGTCAATTCGATCATCCAACTGAACATGGCGGGGGATGCTGTCCAGAATTGGACGGGAGGTGCTTTCACTTATACCTGCGCAGCGCCCCAACCCGACGGTGCGGGCAACATTTCCGACCATCCGCAGTTCGTGACTCCCGCCACGGGAAACTATCATTTGGCCAGTGCCTCTCCTTGCATCGATGCAGGGCGTACCAACGATGTGACCGTGGACCGCGACTTGGAGGATAATCCGCGGATTGTCAATAGCTCGGTGGACATGGGGGCCTATGAGCACCCGGGAACTGCAGCCGGGCTGCGGGTCACGCTCTATCCATCCGAGGCCGTCGATGCCGGCGCGCAGTGGCGCGTGGATGGCGGGTCTTGGCGGAGCAGCGGAACCTACCTTTCGGGGCTGTCGGTGGGCATCCATACCGTCACTTGCAGCACGGTTGCCGGGTTTCTGGCCCCAACTGACCAGGAAGTATCCATTGCTACCGGGCGAACCGCATCGGTTAACAGCCTGTATGTCCGGATGGTGCCGCCAGCGATCGGCGTTCATCCTGTTTCCCAAACCAACATTGCCGGGGCCTCCGTATCCTTTCGCGTTGTCGCCGGAGGTCCTGCTCCGTTGTATTATCAATGGCAAAAAGACGCCGCTCTCATCCCGAGTGCCACCAATAGCGGGCATGGAATATCTGAGTTGGTGCCATCCGATGCCGGCGGATATCGGTGCGTGGTCAGCAATGCGTATGGAGCCGTGACATCTGCAGTGGCCACGTTGACCGTGCAGGGGGGAATTCATTACGTAAGGCTGGACAGTCCCGCGCCGGCGCATCCCTACACCAACTGGGCGACCGCCGCCACGAACATCCAAGACGCGGTGGATGCCGCGACCATATCGGGATCCCTGGTTTTGGTAACCAATGGCATCTATGCGACCGGGGGGCGGAAGGCGCCGGGGATGCCGCTGACCAACCGGGTGGCAATCACCAATGCCATAAGGGTGCGCAGCGTGAATGGGCCGAACGTCACCTTCATCCAAGGCGCAAAAGATCCGCTGACCACCAACGGCAATGGCGCGGTGCGTTGTGTCTGGATGACCGACGGCGCCTCCTTGGCGGGATTCACCCTGACCAACGGTGCCACCCTCAATAGCTATTGGAGCGAGGATGGAAAGGGTGGCGGAATATGGTGTTCAACCACGAATGCTTCGATATCAAACTGTGTGCTTTCCGGCAATGCGGCCTATTATGGCGGCGGAGCGAATAATGGCATGTTGGTAGATTGTTCAATGACCGGCAACTGGGCCCGGGCCCACGGGGGCGGCGCCTACACGGGCTTGCTGAACAATTGCACCTTGATCGGCAACCGGGCCTCCACCAACGGCGGCGGGGTGTTCGGCGGCACGCTCAACAACTGCACGGTGGCCGGCAATTCGGCCCAATACGGCAGCGGCGGCGGTGCATATACTAGTCGGCTGAACAACTGCACGCTGGCCAGCAACTCGGCTTCCTTAGGCGGCGGCGCATGCTATGGCGCGTTGAGCAACTGCACGGTAGCCAGCAATACGGCTTCCTACGGCGGCGGCTCATATTATGGCACGCTGGACAACTGCACGCTGACCAGAAATTCGGTAACCGGTACTTACGCAGGCGAGGGCGGCGGGGCCTATTACGGCACTCTGAACAATTGCACGTTGGTCAGCAATACGGCCTATTGGAACGGCGGGGGCATGTATGGCGGTACATTGAGCAACTGCACCTTGACGGATAATTCGGCTTACCGCGGCGGTGGCGCGTATTATGGCGCGTTGACCAACTGCATATTGACAGGCAATGCGGCTGGTTCCTATGGCGGCGGCTCGTACTACGGCACGCTGAACAACTGTGCGCTCTCTGGGAATTCGGCCGGTTCATCGGGCGGCGGCTCGTCCGGTGGCACACTGAACAACTGCACCTTAACCGGCAATTCAGCGACCAATTCGGGCGGCGGTTCGTCTGGTGGCACGCTGGGCAACTGCATCGTGTATCACAATATGGCTCCCAGCGGGACGAATTATGATGGCGGCACATTCAACTATTCCTGCTCCACACCAATGCCGACCAACGGCACGGGCAATATCGCCGACAACCCTCTGTTGCTGAATCCCGCCCACATCGCCGCCAATTCGCCTTGTGTCGGAGCCGGGAGAACGAATTATTCCCGTGGCGTGGATATCGATGGCCAGCCTTGGCTCGTTCCGCCTGCGATGGGTTGCGATGAACCCACCCGGCCGGCGACGGGGGCGCTGACGGTGGCCCTTGCCGCTGACGCAACAAACGCGGTTCTCAACTATCCCGTCCGGTTGAGCGCCAATATCCAAGGAATTCCGGTTTCCAACCTCTGGTCCTTCGGGGACGGCGGATTCTTGGCGAATCAATCCTTCGAAGTCAGCCATGCCTGGGCCGCAACGGGCCTGTATGCCGTTGTATTGCGGGCGTGGAACGACGACCATCCGGGCGGGGTGGCAGCGACCGTGCAAGTCCGCGTCGTGACCGGCATCTATTACGTGAATGGTTCCAACGCGACTCCGGCGGCGCCCTATGACAGTTGGGGAAAAGCCGCGACAAACATCCAAGATGCCGTCGATGCGGCAACTCTGCCTGCTTCCGTGGTTTTGGTTACAAATGGCGTTTATGGAACCGGGGGCCGGCCGGCAACGGGAGTATCCCTGACCAACCGGGTGACGATCACGAACACCATCACGGTTCGTAGCGTGAATGGTCCGGCCGTCACCATCATCCAGGGCGCGCAAGTCCCAGAAACCACCAATGGCAATGCCGCCGTCCGGTGCGTCTGGATGACCAACGGCGCAACCCTTTCCGGATTCACCATGACCAATGGCGCAACGCGAGAAACAAGCGGCGCCGACGGCTACGGCGGCGGCATTTGGTGTGCGGGCACCAACGAAATCATCACCAATTGTGTTCTGTCCGGAAATGCGGCGTACTACTATGGCGGCGGCACGTACTATGGGCTGCTGAACAATTGTACCTTGTCTGACAATGCGGCTCGCAATCGCGGCGGCGGATCATATTATGCAGTATTAATCGACAGTACGTTGACCGGCAACACGGCTGACAGCGGTGGCGGCTCGTATTATGGCGCGCTGCAGAATTGCACGCTGACAAGCAATTCGGCTGGCTCTGGCGGTGGTTCATACTATGGGACGTTGAGCAACTGCACGATGACGGGCAATTCGGCCCGCAGCGATGGCGGCGGCGCATACGAAGGTGCCGCTAAAAATTGTTCATTCATCGGCAATACGGCCAGCAACAATGGCGGCGGCATGTTTCGTGGTGGCATGACGAATTGCATGGTGTCCGGCAATTCGGCCAACACGGGAGGGGGTGCATATCAGAGCCTCCTGTATAACTGCACTTTAACGGGCAATTCGGCCGGTTCTTCCGGCGGCGGCTCCTCCGATGGTAGTCTGTTGAACAGTATCGCATATTACAACACGGCTCCGGTCTCTGCAAATTACAGTTGCGATCCGCAATATAGTTGCATAACTCCAGCACCTCTGGGCGGGACAGGCAACATTACCAACGAGCCCCGCCTGGCGAGCGCCACCCATCTGGCCGCTGATTCGCCGTGTATTGGCAAGGGATCCACTTCGTATGCGACAGGATTCGATATCGACGGCCAATCGTGGCGCAGTCCCCCCGCCATGGGATGCGATGAAGTCTATGCCGGTTCGATCACGGGGGCCTTGAGCGTCAGCGCTTGGGCGTTTCCCACCAACGTGGCCGTGGGCTTTCCAGTGCAGTTCCGGGCGGATATCTCCGGGCGGGCGACGGCAAGTGCTTGGCAATGGGGAGACGGCACGATCTCCAGCAATCAGCCCCATGCCACCCATGCCTTTTCCACGGCCGGAACCTATGCCGTTGTGCTCAGGGCCTACAACGAGACCTATCCTCTTGGTGTTGCAGCCACGGTGATGGTGCAGGTGGCAGCGCAGGCGGTCCATTATGTGAACATTGCAAATGCGACGCCTTCCTCGCCGTTCGCGTCATGGTCCACGGCGGCGACAAACATCCAGGATGCGGTGGATGCGGCCTCGCAGCCAGGCGCCTTGATCCTCGTCAGCAACGGGGTGTATGCCACGGGGGGACGGGTAGTCTTTGGCAGCATGACCAACCGCGTGGCGCTTTCCAAGCCCGTCACGGTGCGCAGCGTCAACGGGCCGGCCGCGACGATCATCCAGGGCGCTTGGCATCCGGGCCAAACCAATGGCAATACGGCCGTGCGTTGCGTCTATGTCGGGACCAACGCGGTACTCTCGGGCTTCACGCTGACCAATGGTGCAACCCGGGCGGGAGGCGACGAGGTTCGCGAACGATGCGGCGGCGGCGCTTGGTGCGAGGCTTTTGGAATACTGAGCAACTGTACGCTGACGGGCAATTCGGCCTATGTATCCGGCGGCGGTACGGTCGGCGGTACTCTCCATAATTGCACTCTGGCCGGCAACACGGCCAGAACCTACGGTGGGGGAGCATACTATAGCACGCTGGCCAACTGCACATTGCTCGGCAATTCCGCCCAATCTTCGGGCGGGGGTGCTTATAACGGCTTGCTAGACAACTGTACGTTGACCGGCAATTCAGCAGGATCCGGCGGTGGAGCATATGACAGCATGATGAACAACTGCACGATTTCCGGCAATACGGCATACTCTGGTGGAGGCGTGTGTATCGGTTTGTTGAACAACTGCACGCTGTCTGGAAATTCCGCAAGACTCGGTGGCGGGTCGTATTCCGCAACGCTAGGCAACTGCGCACTGTTAAACAATTCGGCAACCAACTCCGGCGGCGGGTCGTACTACGGCACGCTGAACAACTGCACGCTCACCGGCAATTCGGCCGCGACCAATGGCGGCGGCGTTTTTCAAAGCACGTTGAGAAACTGCGCGTTGGCCGGCAATGCCGCCCAATATGGCGGCGGGTCATACCAAGGCACGCTGATCAACTGCACTTTGGGCGGCAACCGGGCTAATCAAGGTGGCGGTTCGTACGACGGAACGTTGACCAACTGCATTGTCTATCACAATCAGGCGCAGGAAGGGCCGAATTACTCCGGCTCCATCCTCGGCTACAGTTGTGCGACGCCGGCGTATAGTGGCAGGCCCGGCAACATCACCGCCGATCCCCGTTTGGCGAGCGCCTCCCATCTTCTGGCGGACTCGCCATGTATAGGTGCCGGAAACCGTACGAATGCGGCTGGGACCGACATCGACGGGGAGGCTTGGCTCAATCCGCCTTCCATGGGTTGCGACGAAGTGCATGCCGGTTCGATCACGGGGGCCTTGGGCGTCAGCATCTGGGCCGCACCCACGAATGTGGCGGTGGGCTTTCCCATTCAATTCCGGGCGGACGTCACGGGCCGACCGACGGGAACCGTCTGGCAGTGGGGGGATGGGGCGGCAGTTTCCAGCAACCAGCCGTTTACCACACATGCCTATGCGACAGCCGGTACCTATGCCGTGGTCTTGCGTGCTTATAATGCTACTTATCCCCTTGGCGTGGCGGCTACGGTAACAGTGCAGGTGGCGGCGCAGGCGGTCCACTATGTGGATATCGGCAATGCAGCGCCTTCCGCGCCGTTTGCGACGTGGGCCACGGCAGCGACAAACATCCAAGACGCGGTGGATGCGGCCTCGCAACCGGGCGCCTTGATCCTGGTCAGTAACGGAATCTATGCCACGGGAGGACGGGTGGTTCATGGGGGCTTGACCAACCGCGTGGTGATTACCAACGCCATCGTGGTGCGCAGTGTCAACGGGCCTGGCGCGACGATCATCCAAGGTGCATGGCATCCAATCACAACCAACGGCAACGCGGCGGTGCGTTGCGCCGTTGTCGGGGACAATGCCATGCTATCGGGCTTCACGCTGACCAATGGCGCAACCGCTCTTAACATATACTACGGCGACTGGCCAGAATGCGATGGCGGCGGCGCGTGGTGCGAGGCTTCCGGAGTGTTGAGCAATTGCGTCATTTCCGGCAATTCGGCCTACCGCTATGGAGGCGGCGCCTGCTATGGCACTTTGAACAACTGCACGCTTGTCGGCAATTCGGCCTCCTATGGCGGCGGGGCCTATTATTCAACGCTGAATAATTGCTCGATCTCCGCCAATTCGGCCCCCAACAACTACGGTGGGGGTTCGTACTATGGCACGTTGAGCAACTGCACGGTGACCGGTAATTCTGCTTATCTTGGGGGCGGATCCAGCCATAGTGTCATGATTGATTGTGCGTTGAACGACAATTCGGCTTGGTTAGGTGGCGGGATCTATTACGGCACCTTGGACAACTGTGCGTTAACCGGCAATTCGGCCACCAGCGCCGGCGGCGGGGCGTGTGACTCTACGTTGAGCAACTGCACTTTGACTGCCAATGTCGCCACCAACGGCGGCGGATCCTATTACGGCACGCTGACGGACTGCATCCTGGCCGGCAATTCGGCCACTAACGGCGGCGGTTCGTATGCCGGAACGCTCAATAACTGCCTCTTGACGAACAATTCGGCGCGCCTCTCCGGTGGCGGATCGTATACCGGCCGGCTGAACAACTGCACCATCTCGGGCAATTTGGCGGCCTATTCCGGTGGCGGGGCGTATAACGGTATATTGAGCAATTGTACGATCTCCGGCAATGCGGCCGGCGCCTTTGGCGGCGGGTCCTATTACGGCGCTCTGAGTAATTGTACGATCTCCGGCAATGCAGCAGGTTCGGGCGGCGGAGTGTATTATGGCTCGCCGAACAACTGTGCAATTTTCGGCAATACGGCCGCCACCAACGGCGGCGGCTCGTATTTTGGCACGCTGAAAAATTGCACGCTGACCGGCAATTTGGCGGGCGACAACGGCGGCGGCTCGTATTATGGCACGTTGCAGAACTCCATTGCATATTACAACACGGCGCTGAACGGGCCAAATTACATGGGCGGATCGTTCAACTACAGTTGCGCGACTCCTGCGCCGGGTGGAACGGGCAATATCGCCAATGAACCCCGGCTGGCAAGCGCATCCCATCTGGCAATCGGTTCACCGTGCATCGGTGCGGGCCATAGTACCAATGCTGTGGGAACCGACATCGACGGGGAGGCGTGGCAGAATCCGCCCTCCATGGGGTGCGACGAAATAGTGGCCGGCTCGGTCACCGGGACATTAAGCGTTGGCATTTGGGCGGCCCTTACGAATGCGGCCGTGGGCTTCCCCGTTCAATTCCGGGCGAACATTGCCGGGCGGACGACGGCGAGCGCATGGCAATGGGGGGATGGATCCGCAGTCGCCAGCAACCAGCCGTATGTCTCCCACGCCTTTGCGACGGCCGGGACGTATGCCGTCGTGCTTCGAGCCTACAACGAAACCTATCCTCTTGGGGTGGCGGCTACGGTGACGGTGCAGGTGGCGGCGCAGGCGGTCCATTACGTGAACATCGGCAATGTGACTCCATCCTCGCCGTTTACCTCGTGGACCACGGCGGCGACGAACATCCAGGACGCCATCGATGCGACCTTGCAGCCTGGCGCCTTGGTCCTGGTCAGCAACGGGGTGTATGCCACAGGCGGACGCGTGGTCCATGGCAGCATGACCAATCGGGTGGCCATCTCCAAGCCTGTCATGGTGCGCAGCGTCAACGGCCCCGGCGCGACGATCATCCAGGGGGCGCGACATCCGGGCGCGACCAACGGCAACGCGGCGGTGCGTTGCGTCTATTTGGGAACCAACGCGCTGCTCTCGGGCTTCACGCTGACCAACGGCGCCACCCGGGCGAGCGGCGATATCCTTCGCGAACAAAGCGGCGGCGGGGTTTGGTGCGAGGTTTACGGCGCCGTAAGCAACTGCATCGTGGCGGGCAACGCGGCCAGTTCCGCCGGTGGCGGCGTGTTCAATGGAATGTTGGACAACTGCATGGTGGCCGGGAACTTGGCTGCGACCAATGGCGGGGGAGTCGCTTACAGCACACTGAATAACTGCACACTGTCTGGCAATTCGACATATAGCAATTACGCCTCGGGTGGCGGCGCCTACTATGGCACGCTGAACAACTGCACGATCTCCGGCAATTCTGCAAATGGGTATTCCAGTTCTGGTGGTGGGACATACTATGGCACGCTGAACAACTGCACGCTCACCGGCAATTCAGCCACCAATGGCAACGGCGGGGGCTCGTCCTATGGCACGTTGCAGAATTGCAGGCTGAACGGCAATTCGGCCGGACTCGCCGGTGGCGGGGCGAATAACGGCACATTGAACAACTGTACGATCACCGGCAATTCAGCCGCCCAAGGCGGAGGCTCGTACTACGGCACCCTGAACAACTGTGCCATCTTTGGCAATTCAGCTTCCACCAATGGAGGAGGGTCGTATAACGGAACGTTGAACAACTGCACGATCTCTGGAAATTCAGCCTCATATACCGGCGGTGGCTCGTATTCCGGTACGCGAAACAACTGCATTGTGTATTTCAACACCGCCGGGGACAATCCAAATTTCAGTGGCGGAACGTTCAACTATACTTGCACGACTCCTGCGCCAAGCGGAGGCGCGGGCAATATCACCAATGAGCCGGTATTGGCAAGCCCTTCGCATCTGGCGACCAATTCACCCTGCATCGGGGCGGGAAGCAGTGCCAATACGACGGGAACCGACATCGACGGAGAGGCGTGGCGCAATCCGCCCTCCATGGGCTGTGACGAGGTGCATGCCGGGGCGATCACAGGCGCACTGAGCGTCAGCATCTGGGCAGTTCCCACGAATGCGGCGGTCGGGTTCCCCATTCAATTCCGGGCGGACATCATCGGGCGGACGACGAGAAGCACGTGGCACTGGGCGGGTGGATCTGCGGTTGCCAGCAACCAGCCGTTTGTCGCCCATGCCTTTGTGTCGGCCGGGACGTATGCCGTCGTGCTCCGGGCTTATAATGAAACCCACCCCTCGGGCGTGGCGGCCACGGTGACGGTACAGGTGGCAACACAGTCCGTCCATTATGTGAACATTGGTAATGCGACTCCTTCCTCGCCGTTTACCTCGTGGGCCACGGCGGCCACGAACATCCAGGACGCGGTGGATGCAGCGTCGCAGCCCGGGGCGCTGGTTTTGGTGAGCAACGGGGTGTATGCCACGGGTGGGCGCGTAGTCCAAGGTGCCCTGACCAACCGCGTGGCAATTACCAAGCCCATCCTGGTGCGTAGCGTCAACGGTCCCGGCGCGACGATCATTCGGGGCGCCCGGCATCCGGGCGAAACCAATGGCAACGCGGCGGTGCGCTGCGTCTATGTGGGAACCAACGCGGTGCTCTCGGGCTTCACGCTGACCAACGGCGCCACCCGGGCGGTTTACGAGCCGAATTACGACAGTAGCGGAGGCGGCGCATGGTGCGAGGCTTCCGGGATGTTGAGCAATTGTACGCTGGTTGGGAATGCGGCGTATCGCTATGGTGGCGGCTCAAGCTATGGAACGCTGCAGAATTGCTCATTGACCGGCAATCGGTCCGACTATGGCGGCGGCTCCTATGGCGGTACGCTGAACAACTGCACGTTAACCGGAAATTCTGCATATGGTAATAATAGCTATGGTGGCGGAACATATTACGCCACGCTGAACAACTGCATGCTGGTCGGCAATTCGTCTTACCATGGCGGCGGAGTTGCCAGCAGCACTCTGAACAATTGCACGCTGACCAACAATACAGCCCGCTACGGCGGCGGGGCTAACAGCGGCACTCTGAACAACTGCATTGTCGCCGACAACTTGTCCTCAAACATCGGCGGCGGGTCGTACTACGGCACGCTGAGCAGCTGCCGGCTGACAGGCAACTCGGCATTCAACTCCGGTGGCGGGGCATATGACAGCACGCTGAACAACAGCTTGCTGGTCGGCAACACGGCCTTGACCAACGGCGGGGGATCAAGTTACGGAACGTTGAACAACTGCACGCTTACGGACAACGTGGCGGGCGGTAGCGGCGGGGGTTCGTTCACGGGCCGGCTGAACAACTGCATCGTGTATTTCAACACGGCCCCGACCGGAGCGAATTATCAGGCTTCTTGGCTCGTATCCAGTTGCACAACTCCTGACCCTGGCGGCACGCGGAATATCACCAACAATCCGTTGTTCGTGAATACAGGAGCGGGCAACTACCGGTTGAGCACGAATTCCCCGTGCCTCGACCAAGGCACCAATGTCTATGTGAATGGCACAACCGACCTGGACGGAAATCCACGCATCGTGAACAGCACGGTGGACATGGGTGCCTATGAGTACCAAGGCGAAGGATCCGCGCCGGCCGGCTATTGGGCCTGGGCCAGCCGCATCACGAACGGATTGTCTAATTACACCGATTGCGCAACAGGCGATGGATATCCCAACCTGTTGAAATATGCCACCGGCAGCAGTCCAACGAATACGGACGATATCGCCCGGGTAAGTGGCACCCGGAGCAATGGCCTGCCGGTCCTCGTTTTTCATCGAAATACCGATGTGGATGATGCCACCCTGATTGTGCAGGGTGCACATGCGATCTCGAACGGAACAATCTGGTCCGGTCTTGCCACCAACATCAATGGGTCTTGGGGGGGGGCCTCAAATGTGACGGAGAGCGGCTCCGGCAATCCGGTCACTTGTTATGTGCAGGATGTCTTGCCCCTGCTTTCAAACCGATTCCTGCGACTGAAGGTGACCCGCCCTTGACGGCGGCGATCTCTTGGTGAAAGTGATTACACCACGCCGGCGCGGACCAGTACGCCCAGCAGGGCGAGGTTGACCCCGTTGAACAGGGCGTGCATCGCCATGGGCACGAGGAGCGACCCGGTGCGCGCGTAGGCCAGCGAGAGGGCGACGGAGATCGCCGCCAGCGGCACGAAGGTGCCGAGGTGCCCGTGCAGGGCTGCGAAGCCGATGGCCGTCAGCGCCAGGCCGGCTGCCGCGCCCGCGCCGCGGACCAGCAGCGGCAGCAGGACGCCCCGGAACAGCAGCTCCTCGGCCACCGGCGCCACGCCGACCGCAAACAGCACGAGCGCCGACCGCTGGCGGGTGTCGGAGCTTTCCAGAAAATACCGGATGGCCTCCTGGAAGCCGGCCGGATGTCCCCAGGCATCCAGCAGGAGCTGCGAAACGAAGGCGGAAAACCAGAGAACCGGCAGGATCGCCAGCCAGCGAAGGAGCGCTTGTCCCGCAACGGTGCGCAGGGGGAGGCGGTCGCCAAAGGGCCGCGTCTTGCGGCGCGCGCGCCAAAGCACTCCGGCCAGCACGACGCCCTGAAAGGCCAGCACGTGCGCGGTGAGGGATCCCGGGAGGCGTGAGCGAAGGAGCTGTGCGAGGGCCAGCAGCGCCAGCAGGGCCGCCAGGTCGCCCCGCCGCCAAGGGCTGGCGGCGGCGAAACGCGCCAGTTGGAGCCGCCACGGCGCGGCGTCCGCCGGACCGCCCCGTCCCAGGTGGACGAGCGCGGCCACCCCGCCCACCAGCAGCAGCGCCATCGCAGCGGCAACCGGAACAAACAGGTGGAGGCTTTCGGGGGGGGGCATCAGACGCCGGGAGAGTCGAACGTCTCGCGGACCGTGTAGATGGGCTTGTTCTGCGACTCGTGGTAGGTGCGGATCTGGACCTCCGCCAGCAGGCCCATCGAGAGGAACTGCATGCAGAACGCCAGCAGCATGAACGGCGTGATGACCCAGAAGGGCCGCTTGATCAGGTACAGGCTTTCCCCGCCGCCCAGGTGGACGAACTGGTCGAAGACCACCACGCCCAGCATCAGCGCGGCCGCGCCCCCGAAGACGAAGGCGATCTTGCCGAAGAGCTGCATGGGGCCGCCCGTGAACCGCAGCAGGAACTTCACCGTGAACAAATCGAGGATAACCCGGAAGGTGCGCCCGATGCCGTACTTGGATTGGCCCGCCCGGCGCGGATGATGGGTGACGACCACCTCGGCGATGTCGCCGCCAACCCATGAGCACAGGGCCGGGATGAAACGGTGCATTTCGCCGTAGAGGCGCACGCCCTGCAGCACCTCGCGGCGATAGGCCTTGAGCGTGCAGCCGTAGTCGTGCAGCTGCACGCCGGTGATGCGCGAAATGAGCCCGTTGGCGAGCATGGAGGGCAGCCGCCGGTTCAGGAACGGGTCCTTGCGGTCCTTGCGCCAGCCGGACACCACGGCGGAGTGGTTCTTTTCCATCTCGGCGAGGAGCAGGGGGATGTCGGCGGGGTCGTTCTGCAGGTCGGCGTCGAGGGTCACGATCACATCGTGCCGCGCCGCATCGATGCCGGCGGACATGGCGGCGGTCTGGCCGAAGTTGCGGCGGAAGCGGATGAGCCGGAAGCGCGGCCAGGCCGCCGCGGCCTCCTTGAGGCGCGCCCAGGTGGCGTCGCGCGAGCCGTCGTCCACCAGGATGATCTCGTAGGTCCGCCCGATGGCGGCGAGCGCCGCGTGGAGGCGGCGGGCGAGGTCCGGGACATTGGCTTCCTCGTTGTAGACCGGAACGACCACCGACACGCTGGCTGGAGATGTTGTCATGGGCGCAGTATGGGGCAGGCCGGCCGCCAATTCAAGCGGGGTTTGTTTTGACAGGCCCTTCCGCCGGATGCTAGAAACAGGGTCCATACGCGGGTACTTCCAGCGCGCGGCAAG
Organism: uncultured Verrucomicrobiota bacterium; assembly: GCA_964393515.1. Lineage (GTDB taxonomy): Bacteria > Verrucomicrobiota > Kiritimatiellia > CAIQIC01 > Lenti-01 > Lenti-01. Next base: position 43,745 of record CAYMTY010000007.1, on the reverse strand, counting down.
GAGCGTTCCATGGCCAAGGTCGTCCTCGAAAACGTCTATAAAATCTACCCCGGCGACGTGACCGCCGTGCACGATGCGAACCTGGAGATCCAGGACCAGGAATTCGTCGTGCTGGTCGGCCCCTCTGGCTGCGGGAAGTCCACGACCCTGCGCATGGTCGCCGGCCTCGAGGACATCAGCCAGGGGGCGATCTACATCGACGGCAAGAAGGTCAACGACATCCCGCCGAAGGACCGCGACATCGCCATGGTGTTCCAGAACTACGCGCTCTATCCCCACATGAGCGTGTACAACAACATGGCCTTCGGCCTGAAGCTGCGCAAGTACCCCAAGGCCGAAATCCATAAGCGCGTGATGGAAGCCGCCGAGATCCTCGGCATCGTGGACTATCTCGAGCGCAAGCCCAAGGCGCTCTCGGGCGGCCAGCGCCAGCGCGTGGCGGTCGGCCGCGCCATCGTCCGCAAGCCCAAGGCGTTCCTGTTCGACGAGCCGCTGTCCAACCTGGACGCCAAGATGCGGGTGCAGATGCGCGCGGAGATTAGCAAGCTGCACAACCGCCTCAAGAGCACGATGATCTACGTGACCCACGACCAGATCGAGGCCATGACGATGGGCGACCGGATCGTGGTGATGAAGGACGGCTGGATCCAGCAGGTGGACACGCCGCTGGCCATCTACAACCGCCCCGCCAACCAGTTCGTCGCCGGCTTCATCGGCAGCCCGCCGATGAATTTCTTCCCGGGCCGAATCGTCCGCCAGGGCAACACCGTCGTGTTCGACGCGGACCGGTTCCGCGTGGCGCTGCCCGCCCCGGCCGCGGCCAAGCTGGCGGCGCAGGACGGGCAGGCCGTCACCATGGGCATCCGGCCCGAGAACATCGATGAGCGCGCCGCCCGGCCGGATGTTGATCCCGGCCGCGTGATCCAGGCCACCGTCGAAGTGGTCGAAATGATGGGTTCCGAGGTTTACCTCTACGCCAGCACGGGCAAGTCCAGCTTCACCGCGCGCGTGCGTCCCTCCTGCCGCAAGCAGATCGGCGATCCGGTCGAGGTCGTGCTGGATCTCGACCAGGCCCATTTCTTCGGCGGCGCCGACGAGAAATCCCTGCTGCAGTAGAGGACGCCATGCCTGCATGTGTCCGCGAGTTGCTTCTAACCCTGGCCGCGGGGGGGGCAGCCTTTGCGGTCCTGGCCGCCCTGGCGTTGTTCTGCAAGGCGGAGGCGGCCACCTGGCGGAAGCCGGAAGGCGGCGCGTTTTGAAGCTCGGCGTCAACATCGATCACGTCGCCACGCTGCGCCAGGCGCGCGGCACGGCGTATCCCTCGCCGCTGGCGGCCGCGGCCCTCTGCGAAAAGGGCGGAGCCGACGGCATCACCATCCACCTGCGCGAAGACCGCCGCCACATCCAGGACGCCGACCTGTTCGCCCTGCGACAGGCACTGAAGGTTCCCCTGAACCTGGAAATGGCCAATTGTCCGGAAATCGTGGCGATCGCCCTGCGCGCCCGGCCCGCCGAGGTCTGCCTCGTGCCCGAGCGGCGGCAGGAACTCACCACCGAGGGCGGGCTGGACGCTGCCGGGCAGCTGGCCGCGCTGAAACCCGCCGTCACGCAACTACGGGCCGCCGGCATCCGCGTCAGCCTGTTCATCGAGCCCGCCGTCCGCCAGCTGGATGCGGCCCGGGCCCTCGGCGCGCCGGTGGTCGAACTTCACACGGGAAAATACTGCGAGCTCTGCGGCGCGGCGCAGGCGGCCGAGCTTGAACGCCTCGCGGCGGCGGCCGAGCACGGCCACCGGGCCGGCCTGCAGATCAACGCCGGCCACGGCCTCAACTACGACAACCTGTCGGCCTTCCTGAAAGCAGTCCCGCATCTCGACACCCTGAACATCGGCCACAGCATTGTCGCCCGCGCCGTCATGGTCGGCATGGAACGGGCCGTGCGAGAAATGAAGGACCTGCTCGAATGAAATTCGTCACGGCGGCCGGCATGCGGGAGGGCGAAAAGCGCGCCATCCTGAAACTTCCGGCGCTGGACCGGGCCATGATGGACCGGGCGGGCCGGGGCCTCGCCGCCAGCGTGGCTGGAATCGCCCGGCAAACGGGCCAGCCGGGGGCCGGAGTGCGCCTGCTGGCCGGGCCCGGCAACAACGGCGGGGATGCCTTCGCCGCGGCGCTCTACCTGGCCGGCCGCGGCCTCAAGCCGGAAATCTGGATGGCCTGTTCCGTAGCCAAGCTCAAGGGCGTCGCCCGGCATTTCTTCGACCAGGCGGTCGCCCTGGAAATTCCCTGCCGCGAAATGCCGCACGAGCGGGACTGGGTGTCAGCCATTGAACCCGCCCCGGTGCCGATCCTCGTGGACGGCCTGCTGGGCACCGGCGCGAAAGGTCCGCCGACGGGCGTGATCCACCGCGCCATCGAATGCCTGAACCGGCAGGGCGACGCCAGCCTGGTGGTTTCTGCCGACATTCCCTCCGGCATGAACGCAGATACCGGCGAAGCGGCCGGCGCGGTGGTTCAGGCCGATTTCACGGTCACCATGGGTTTTCCCAAGGCGGGGATGGCCGCGGCCGCGGCCCGGGAGGCGCTGGGCTCGTTGAGCCTGGCGGAGATCGGCCTGCCGGCGGAGTTCGCCGAGGCGATTCCCGAGGCGGATCCCGACCTGCAGTGGATTTCCGCCCCGGATGTCCACCGGCTCCTGCCGCGCCGCCGCCGGTCCAGCCACAAGGGCCATTTCGGCCGGGGGCTGCTGCTGGGCGGTTCGGCGCAGTATCCGGGCGCCATCGTGCTGGCCGCGGAGGGCGCCTTGCATTCCGGCGTGGGCCTGATCCAGGTGGCCGCCGCGCCTGCGGCCGTTTCCGCCCTGGCCGGGCGCACGCCCGGGGCGATCATCCGCGCCGACCTGGCTGCGGACATCCCGCTGGAGGGAATGACCGCGATCCTGGCCGGGCCCGGCCTGGGGCGCAATGCGGAGGCCGACCGGCTCGTGGCGCGCCTCGTGCAGGAAATCCCGTGTCCGCTGGTGCTGGACGCGGACGCCATCGCGCTGCTGGCCGGCAGGCCGGAAACCCTCCGGACCTGCACGCAGCCGGTCCTCCTGACTCCGCATGCCGGCGAACTGGCCGCGCTGCTGGGCAAAAACACGGCTTGGGTCCAGCAGGACCGGATTGCGGCGGCCCAGGAGGCCGCGGAACGCACCGGGGCCATCGTCGTGCTGAAGGGAGCCGGCACGCTCGTGGCCAAGAAAGGCCGGCCTGTCTGGATCAATCTCAACGGCAATCCCGGCATGGCCTGCGGGGGCAGCGGCGACGTGCTGGCCGGCCTGCTGGCCGGCCTGCTGGCCCAGAAGCTCGATCCGTTCGAAGCCGCCTGCGCCGCCGTCTGGCTGCACGGAACCGCCGGGGACTTGGCCGCGCTGCAGCACACCCAGATCGCCATGCAGGCCGAGGATATCGCGAAAGCCCTTCCCGCCGCCTTCCGCCAGGCCGCGATCCGCTAGCGGGCGGACTCGCCCCCGGAACCCTTCAACCGCCGAGATCCAGCGTGCCGGTGGTTTCGAGCGGGATGCGGTCCAGCAGTTCGGGACCGTTGTTGCGGACATCGTTGACGCGGGTGCTGACAGGGTAGGCCGCCAGGTCCGTCCGGGCGTCGGCGATGGCCGCGTCGAGCTTGTGCTCCGGCGCGGCGGAATCCAGCCAGGCCTCGAAATATTCGGGTTTGAGGACCACGGGCATGCGGGGGTGGACGAAGGCGACGGCCGGTGCGGCGGGCTTGGTCAGCAGCGCGCAGGACGCGACGGGGGCGCCCCCGGCCGGTTCCCAGACGGACCACAGGGCGGCGAACGCCAGCGCCTCGGCCCCGGGACAGGAAATGAAATAGGGCTGATGCACCTTGCGGCCGGCGGGCGAGCGGGCGGGCTGGCTTTCGTTCCACTCATACCACCCGCGGGCCGGCATGAGGCCGCGCTTGCGGCGGAAGCTTTCCCGCCAGACCGGCTTCTGTTCGATTTCCTCGGTCCGCGCGTTGAACGTCAGGGCGGGGGGCGCGGTCTGCTTCCACCAGGCGGGGATCAGGCCCCAGCGCATGCCCTGGATTTCCCGCGCGCCGGCGCGGGCCTTGACGATGACCGGCACCTGCGTGGTCGGCGCGACGTTGAACAGCGGCTGGATCCAGCTGAATCCGCGCCGGAATTCCGCCGCGCACAGCCGCTCCACCGCGGCCTCGTCCGGAATGACATAGCGGCAACACATGATCGCACACGTTGGTCGTTGATTGCCGCCCGTTGGTCGTGCAGGTCAGCGGCCGTTTGGCGCGCGCTGCACGAATCGCTCAACGATCAACAAGGAACGATCAACAAATCAGTCGGGGATGAACAGCTTCTGGCCGACGCGGATGTTGTCGGGGCTGTCAAGGCCGTTGGCCTCGACGATGGCGGACATCTTGACGCCGTAGGCGGCCGCGATCTTGGAGAGGGATTCGCCGGACTGGACGACGTGCTCATAGCCGGTTTCGCTGCCGGTCCGCTTGGGGGCGCGGGTGCTCGCGGACGCCGCCGGCTTGAGCAGGGTGGCGATCTTCTTGGAGATGTCGTCGTAGATTTCCTTCTTATCCTGCGCGCGGGCGGCGTCCAGGGTGCGGATCTGGCCCTGCAAGCCATCGAGCTGGGTCTGGAGCGACTGCACTTGGGCGGCGGAGGCGTAGTCCGGTTGGCTGGCACGGCTGGACATGACGTCGCCCTGCACGCGGCCGAGTTCGGCGGCGGAGGCTTCGATCCGGGAATTCAGGCGGCGGATTTCCTCGCGCAGGTAGGTGATGTCCTCCTGGGTGGCCGGGGGATTGTCTGGATCCTGGGTGGAAATACAGCCGGCACCCGCCAGGCCGAGGACCAGGGCGGACAGCGCGCTATGCATGATCGGTTTCATAGCGGGCAGGATAGGCCGCCCGGGCGGGCGGTGCAAGCAAATGCAGGGGCAGGCGCGCCGGCCGATGGAACAGTTGCCTTTCCCCTTCCGCTGCCCTATGATGCGCCCCCATTATATGCATGCATTGCGTACCATCGGGCTGCTCTGTCTCGGGCTGGGGCTCGGACTGGGGTTGCCGTCCCCGGTGGCGGGGCAGGTGCGCACCCTCAAGGCCGTCGCGCTGGCGGGCAAGCGCTACGTGGCGCTCAAGGACCTGGCCGCGATGTACGGCCTGCCCCTGACGGTTCCCGGCGGCAAGACGCTCCTGATCCGCGGCCAGTACACCAGCCTGCAGTTCACCACCGACAGCCGCCAGGCGGTCGTCAACGGCAGCCAGGTCTGGCTGCACGCCCCCGTGACCAAGGTGCGCGGGCTCTGGTCCATCAGCGACGCGGACGCGCAGTTCGGGGTGGATCCGCTGGTGCGGCCTTCGGCCTATCTCGGGGCGCGAGGCGCCCGCACGGTCGTGCTGGACGCCGGCCACGGCGGCAAGGATCCCGGCGCGATCGGCCGGTCCGGCCTCAAGGAAAAGGACCTGGTGCTGGACATCGCCCTGCGGGCGAAAGCCCATCTGGCGGCGGCGGGTGTGCGCGTCGTCATGACCCGCGACACCGACCGGTTCTGGGAGTTGGAAGACCGGCCGTTCCTGGCCGCGCGGGGCGGGGGGGATGCCTTTGTGAGCATCCATGTGAACGCCTCGGCCACGCGCGCCGTACAGGGGATCGAGACCTTCGTGACGGCGGCGGAGAACTATCCGCCGACCGCGGTGTCCAAGCTGGTCGGCCGCTATCCCGCGGTGCCGAACAACCGCTTCAACCATTCGAACGCGGCGCTCGGGAGCCAGATCCAGCGCGCGATGGTGGCGATCACCCGGGCGCAGGACCGGGGCCTGAAGCGCGCGCGGTTCGCCGTGCTGCGCGACTCTGCGATGCCGGCCGCCCTGGTCGAGTGCGGTTTTCTGACGAATCCGCAGGAGGAGCAGAAGCTGTCGTCGCCGTCCTACCGGGAAACGTTGGCGCTCGGCATCGCCCAAGGCATCCTGAACTACTTCGCGCTGGTGAACCGGGCCCGGGTGGAGATCGGCGCGCCCGTCATCCCGCGCCCAGCCCCGGCCGCCGCCTCAGCGGCGGTTGCGGTTCCGGCCCCGGCTGCGATTCCGGCCGTCGCGGTGCCGACGGTTTCCCCGGCGGCTTTCGCGCCGGCCCCGCGGGCGGCCGCGGTGGCGGCCGCGCCTGCCCCGGCACGCGTTCCGCCGCCGGCGATGCCCGCCCCCGCGCCGCGGCCCCTGCAGGCCATCGCTCCGCCGCCCTCGAAATTGCTCAATCCCACCCTCGCCACCCGGCCGCCATAAAGCCCAGAAAGACCCCATGAAGAAAACGAGCCTGGATTTCCTGAAACGGCTGATGTCCGCCATCTCGCCATCGGGCTACGAACTGGACGCCGCCCGCCTATTCCGGCAGGAGGCCGAGACCTTCGCGGCCGAGGTCCGCACCGACGTGCACGGCAACACAGACGTCGTGATCCATCCCGGCGGCGCGCCGCGCGTCATGCTGGCGGGGCACTACGACGAGATCGGCTTCATCGTGACGCTCATCGATTCCAAGGGGTACCTCTGGATTTCGCCGATCGGCGGCTGGGACGCGCAAATTCCGCAGGGCCAGCGGGTCTCGATCCGCACCGCCAAGGGCGTGGTGCCCGGCGTCATCGGCAAAGTGCCCGTGCATGTGCAGAAACCCGACGACCGCGGCCGCGTGACCCCCCTGACAGACCTGTGGGTGGATATCGGCGCGAAGGACCAGAAGGAGGCCGAAAACCTGGTCGCCGTGGGCGATCCGATGGTGATCGACCAGGGAGTCACCGCCCTGCCGAACCACCGCCTGGCGGGCCGGGCCTTCGACGACCGCGCCGGCGCCTTCGTGGTGCTGGAGGCCGCGCGCCTGCTGGCGGAACTGAAGCCGCAGGCCGAGGTGCACGCCGTCGGCACCGTCCAGGAGGAAATCGGCAGCCGGGGCGCGGTCACCTCCGCCTTCGGCATCGCCCCCGAGGCCGGCATCGCCGTGGATGTGACCCATGCGACGGACCACCCCATGATGGATGCGGCCGAGAAGCGCGAAGGCAAGGTGGTCCTCGGCGGCGGCCCGGTGCTGTCGCGCGGGGCCAACATCAATCCCGTGCTCTTCGAGCACCTGGTGAAAACGGCCCGGGCGCACAAGATCCCCGTCCAGATCGTGGCGGATGGCCGGGCGACGCCCACGGACGCGGATCCCATCCAGGTCTCGCGCGCCGGGGTGGCCGCCGCCCTGGTCAGCATTCCCCTGCGCTACATGCACACCCCCGGCGAAATCGTCAGCATCGACGACCTCGACCGGACGGCGGCGCTGATCGCCCACGCGGTCGCCGCGCTGAAGCCCGGCCAAAGCTGGGTTCCGTTTTGAGGGATGAAAACGTGTTTCACCACGGATGTCACGGATGACCACGGATCAAATCAAACCGATGTCTTTATCCGTGCTGATCTGTGAAATCCGTGGTTAAATCTTCATGGATTCAGGACAGACAGAGGGAGAATAGATCATGATCAAGGTCAAAGTGGTCGGGTGCGGGGGCTACGGCGGGGTGGGGATCGTGGAATTGCTGCTGCGGCATCCCGAGGCGCAGATCCAGACGCTGGTGGCGGCGACGGAAACGGGACTGCCCATGAGCGACCTCTATCCGCACCTGAAGGGCTTCTGCGACCTGCCGATCCTCAAGCCCGACGATCCGGCCGCGCAGGCGCCGGCCGACGTGGTGTTCTTCTCCACGCCCGACGGCGTCGGCATGCTGCAGGCCCCGGCCGAACTGGCCAAGGGCGCGCGCGTGATCGACTACAGCGGCGACTTCCGCTTCAACAACACGGACGATTACGCGGAATACGCCCGGCGCATCGGGCGCGATCCGGTGCACAAGGCGCCGGAACTGCTCCCGAAAACCGTCTACGGCCTGCCCGAGCTGAACCGCAAGGCCTACGGCAAGGACCAGAAGTTGGTCGGCAATCCGGGCTGTTTCGCCATGAGCTGCCTACTCGGGCTGGCGCCGGTCGTCGCCGCCAAGCTGGTGGACTTGAAGAGCCTCATCTGCGATTGCAAGACGGGCGTGTCCGGTGCCGGCAAGAAGGCCACGCCGATCCACCACTATCCGGCGCGGTACGAGAACATGCAGGCCTACCGCCTGAGCGGCCATCAGCACGTGATGGAGGTCGAGCGCCTGCTCGGCGGCCTCGCGGGCCAGGCCGTGCCGGTGACCTTCACCGCGCAGGTGGTGCCCGTCTGCCGCGGCATCCTGAGCTGCCTTTACGGCACGCTCCGCGACGGCATCGGCCTGCCCCAGGTCCGGGAGGCCTTCGCCGAGTTCCACAAGGGCAATCCCTTTGTGCGGCTCTATGACAGCAAAGCGACCGTTGGCACCGCCCACGTGCGCGGTTCCAACTTCTGCAACCTCATCGTGGACGTCGACGAGCGCACGCGCCGCCTGCGCGTGGTGTCGCACATCGACAACCTCATGAAAGGCCAAGCCGGCAACGCGTTGCAGAACATGAACCTCATTTGCGGCCTGCCCGAAAACCTGGGCCTCGACCAGCCCGGCGCTTATCCGTAACCGGGCGAGTCCGGGCGCTCTGGCCCGGACCACCAGGAACGGGCGCCCCCCCCTGCGGCGCTCTATCTCCACGCACGCCAAAGCAACACAACCGCAAAACCTCGCGCACGCTCCATTATGCTATTTATAAACAGCATAGTATGGAATTTATAAATACCATAATGCCGCGCCCGGGCAAACAACGTGCGGGACACGTGCGTTCCCCGCTGGGACAACGCGACAAACCGTGAAATCCGATCGAGCGAGCGAAACCGCCGGGATTGAATCTTCCTTCGCCGGCAAGGTATAAATACTCATGATCATAAACAGGAGACCCCCATGAACAAAATCGGGTTCTTTTTCAGCCTGCTGCCGATGGCGGCGCTGGCTGCCGGCCCGCAGGTCACCATCTACAACGGCGGTTTCGCCACCGTGAAGGAAACCCGGGCGCTGACGCTCGCGGAGGGCGTATCCGAGGTGCGCGTAACGGACATGTCGCGCCAGCTCGAACCCGATTCGGTCATGCTGCGCGAGTTGTCCCCAAAGCCCTTCGGCGTGCGGATCCTCGAGCAGAGCTTCGTCAACGACCCGCTGACCGAGGGCTTGCTGCTCTACCAGATGGAAGGCAAGGAAGTCCGCTTCGAGGAAAAGCGCGAAGACGGCACCGTCAAGGAGCACCTCGGCAAGGTGGTCCGCAGCGGCTACATCCCGGGCGGCGGCGCGGAGCAGCCCATCATCGAGGAAGGCGGTGCGGTGCGGTTTTCGCTGCCGGGCCAGCCGGTGTTCGAGGGCATTGATCCGAACGCGTTTCTCAAGCCTGCGTTGGTGTGGCAGCTTGCCGCGCAACGGGCGGGGGAGTGCCCCGTGGAGGTGGCCTACCTCACCGCCGGCATGACCTGGGAGGCCACCTACAACCTCGTCGCCCCGGCCGAGGGCCAGGACGAATTCGACATTTCGGGTTGGATCTCGCTGCGGAACAGCACCGGCAAGGACTTCCAGGATGCTGAGGTCAAGCTCATCGCCGGCGATGTCCAGAAGGTGCAGAAACCGATGGCATACGGCGGGCGGCATTATGCCATGAAAGCGATGGAATTTGCGCCTGATACCAGCATGCCCGAGGAGCGCGCGTTCGACGAATTCCATCTTTACACGCTGCCGCGGCCGGTCCGGGTGCGGAACAACGAGCTCAAGCAGGTCGAATTCCTGCGCGCCACGGGCGTCAAGGGCAGCCGGTACTATGTCTACAATCCGCTCGTCGGATTTCAATATCATGGCGGCATTCAGACGGATCCGGACTACGGCACCACGGAAAGCAAGAAGGTCGGCGTGCGGATCGAGATCCTGAACAGCGAGGACAACCGCCTCGGCGTCCCGCTGCCCAAGGGCAAGATGCGGTTGTACCGCACGGACGAGGTGGACGGCCGGCGCGAATTCACCGGCGAAAACGAAATCGACCACCTGCCCAAGAACGAAAAGCTCAAGCTCGACATGGGCAGCGCCTTCGACCTCGTCGGCGAGCGCAAGCGGACGGATTTCAAGGTGGACAACACGGCCCACACAATGGACGAAACCGTCGAGATCAAGCTGCGCAACCGCAAGGACAAGGACGCCGTCGAGATCCGCGTGATCGAGCCGCTCTACCGCTGCGCGAACTGGAAGATCACCGCCAGCAGCCTGCCGTTTACGAAGTTCGACGCGCACACGGCCGAGTTCCGCGCGGCGGTGCCGGCGGACGGCGAGGCCGTCCTGACCTACAGCGTTCATTATGGGTGGTAGGCGGCGGTTTTCCACCCCGTGGAAAAAAGTTTTCCATGGCGTGGAAAATCTGCGAAAATACTCTCCATGGTACGGGAAAAAGTGGTGTAGTTTTCCACCCCGTGGAAAATCCGGCAGCTGCCGGACCATAGCGTGGAAAAACCGGAGAACCGCATGAATTTGAGACGGAAAGCGATATCCGCCGGCCTGGTGCTGGCCCTGCTGGCGGCGCCGGGGTTCGGCGCGCCGGTGATCGTGCACGACCCGATCACGGTGGCGGAGAAGGGCCAGCCGCTGGGGATCCGGGCGACGGTGCGCGACGCGGGCGCGCGGGTGGAGACGGTTGCGCTCTTCTACGCGGCGTCGCGGGGCATGACGCCGTTCCGGCTGCCGATGGCGAGCACCGGGGCGGGGGTGTGGTACGCCACGATCCCCGGCCACATGATCGGCCCGGGCAGCCAGCTGTTCTACTACCTCCAGGCCGAAAATGCCGACGGCGAGGCCAAGGAGACCGATTGGCAGACCGTGAAGGTGGCCGAATCCGGCGTCGCGCCGGCGGCGATCCCCTCGGCGACGGCGGTGGCCCAGCAGGCGCAGCGGGAGGCCGTGGCCGCCCCGGCGACCCGGCCCGCGCCGGCCCCGGCCCCGGCGGCGAAAAGCGGCAAGTCGAAGTACCTGCTGCCGGCGGCAGTGATCGTCGGCGGCGCCGTGGCGGTCGGCGGCGCGCTGGCCATCGCGTCCCACAATGAAGGCGGCGGGGGCGGGGGGGGCGGCTCGTCTCCCGACGGCAACTACGGCGGCAACTACAACATCTGCTTCGAGCCCACGTCGCCCTCGAACACCCTGACGGTCTGCGACAGCGGCCCGGTGAACGTCTACGTGGACGGCACCCAGGTGGAAATCGTCGGTCTGTGGGGAGCGGAAGTCCTCACGGCGACCCTGGGCGGGCAGGTGTTCTCGGCGGTGAAGGATGTCCCGGCCTCGCCCAAGTTCCCAGCCGCGCGCCTGATCGTGTCGGGCGAACTCACGGCAGACGCCTGCACGGCGCGGGTGGACGGCTATTCCACCGACCTGGTCGATCCGGGCAACTTCAGCGGCCAGATCACCGCCACCAAGAGGTAGGCGCCATGCGCAGGACCCCTTTCCTGGAACTGGCGGAGAAGCGGCGCAGCGTGCGGGCCTACAAGCCCGCACCGGTGCCCGAGGACCTGCTGCAGGCGGTGCTGGAGGCCGGGCGGCTGGCGCCCTCGGCCGCCAACAAGCAGCCCTGGCGGTTCATCGTGGTGCGCAGCGAAACGGGCCGGCGCGCGCTGGGCACGGCCTACGCCCGCGAATGGTTCTGGAAGGCGCCGGTCGTGATCGCCGTCTGTGTCCTGCCGCAGGAGGCCTGGGTGCGGTCCTACGACGGTCAGAACTACGCCCTGGTGGACGGCGCGCTGGCGCTGGACCACATGACCCTGGCCGCGGCCGAATTGGGACTGGGCACCTGCTGGATCGGCGCCTTCGATCCCGCGGCCGCCCGCGAAATCCTCGGCCTGCCTGACGGCGTCGAGATCGTCGGGCTGACGCCGCTGGGGTTCCCCGATGTCGAGCCCAGTCCGCGCGGGCGCTCGCGCCGGCCGCTGGGCGAGACCGTGCGGCAGGAGCGCTGGGGCTGAGCCGCCGGGCGGAACGCGGGGCGGAATGGTTGGTTTCTGGAGGGTCAACCTCCGGGTTGCCCGGTGACGAAGACGGGCAGGACGGAGCCTGCCCCTCCGAACGGCTGATTTTATGGCAAAATTCGAACTGACATCCGATTACCGGCCGACGGGGGACCAGCCGGAGGCCATTGCCGCACTGGTGGCGGGATTCCGGGGCGGCCGGCGGTTCGGCACGCTCGAGGGCGTGACCGGCTCCGGCAAGACCTTCACGATGGCCAATGTCATCGCGCAGCTGGGCCGGCCCACGCTGGTGGTGTCACACAACAAGACGCTGGCCGCGCAGCTCTATGCGGAGCTCAAGGAGTTCTTTCCCCGCAACGCGGTCGAGTACTTCGTGAGCTACTACGACTACTACCAGCCTGAGGCGTACATCCCGCAGACGGACACCTACATCGAGAAGGACGCCAGCATCAACGAGGAGATCGAGCGCCTGCGGCTGGCGGCCACGGACGCCCTCATCAACCGCGAGGATGTCATCATCATCGCCTCGGTCTCGTGCATCTACGGGCTGGGTTCGCCCGAGGACTACCGCCGCATGCTCGTGACCCTGCGGACCGGCGAGGAATTTCCGCGCGAAGAAATCATGCGCAAGCTGGTGGATGTGCAATACACCCGCAACGATATGGCCACGCTGCCGGGCACCTTCCGCGCGCGGGGGGATGTCCTGGATGTCTTCCCGGGCTACCGCCAGGACGGCGTCCGCATCGAATTTTTCGGCGACCGCATCGAAAGCCTGCGGCGAATCGATCCGCTGACCGGCAAAACGCTGCAGGCCTTCGACCACACGACCATTTCGCCGGCGAAGCACTTCGTGATGCCGGCCGAAAAGATCGCGCCGGCCGTCGAACGGGTCCTGGCCGAACTGGAGGCGCGGGTGGCCGAGTTGGAGGCCCAGAACAAGCTGCTCGAGGCCCAGCGCCTGCGGATGCGCACGACCTACGACATGGAGATGCTGCGGGAGGTGGGCTACTGCAGCGGCATCGAGAACTATTCGGGGCCGCTTTCGGGGCGGCCGCGCGGCTCCCGGCCCGACACCCTCATGGACTTCTTCCCGCCGGATTTCCTGACGATCCTCGACGAGTCGCACGTGACGCTGCCGCAGATCCGGGGCATGTTCAACGGCGACCAGGCCCGCAAGCGCACGCTGGTGGAGCATGGCTTCCGCCTGCCCTCCGCGCTCGACAACCGGCCCATGAGCTACGACGAGTTCATGTCCGTGGCCCGGCAGATGCTCTTCACCTCGGCCACGCCCGGTCCGTTGGAGGCCGCCCTGGCCGGCGCGCCGGTCAAGCAGGTCATCCGCCCGACCGGCATCCTCGATCCGCAGGTTGAGGTACGGCCCTTGCAGGGGCAGATCGACGATCTGATCGAGGAGGTCCGGGCCTGCACCGAACGCCGGGCGCGCGTGCTGGTCACCACCCTGACGAAGAAGACCGCCGAGGACCTGTCGGCTTACCTGCAGAACATCGGCATCCGCTGCAAATACCTGCATTCCGACATCACGGCGCTGGACCGGGTGGCTATTCTGCGCGGACTGCGCAAGGCCGATTTCGACTGCCTGGTCGGCATCAACCTCCTGCGCGAAGGGCTCGACCTGCCCGAGGTCGCGCTGGTGGCCGTGCTGGATGCCGACAAGGAGGGCTTCCTGCGCAGCGAAACCTCCCTGATCCAGACGGCCGGCCGTGCGGCCCGCCATCTGCAGGGACGCGTGATCCTCTACGCCGACCAGGTCACCGACTCGATGCGACGCATGATTGACCTGACCCGCGAGCGCCGCCGCATCCAGGAAGAGTACAACCGCGTCAACGGCATCACCCCGAAGAAGATCGAAAAGGCCATCAGCGAGCGCCTCGTTCAGGCCGAGAAGGCCCGCGAAGCCGAGGAATATGTCGTCAAGGAGGCCGGGGCGGATTACGACGTGGTGCGCGTACTCGCCGAACTGGAGCGCGAAATGGCCGAGGCCGCCGAGGCGCTGGAGTTCGAGCGCGCGGCGCTGCTGCGCGACCAGATCTTCGAGCTGAAGAAGGCGGAAAATCCCTTCAAGGGCACGGTGCAGGAGGCGCGCCGCCGGCCGGTGATGTATCATCCGGGTAAGGGCCGCCCCGGCGGCCGGAGGAGGAAGAAATGACCGCAGACATCCTACCGATCGAGCAGGAGCCCGAAGTCCGCGAACTGATCGCGCGCGCGCTGGCCGAAGACGTCGGTTCCGGCGACGCCACGACGCTGGCGCTGGTGGCGGAGGGGGCCGAGGCCGCCGCCCGCATCGTGGCGCGGCACGCGGTCGTCGTGGCCGGCCTGGGCGTGGCCGCCGAGGTCTTCCGGCAGGCCGATCCGGCGCTGCAGAGCGAAATCCGGGTGCCGGACGGCGCGGAGGCGGGGCCGGGGACAACCCTGCTGCGGGTGCACGGCCCGGCGCGGGCCCTGCTGACGGCGGAGCGCACGGCGCTGAATTTCGCCCAGCGCCTGACGGGCATCGCCACGGCCACCGAATGCCTCGCGCGGATCGTGGCTGACTACGGCACGCTGATCCTGGATACGCGCAAGACGGTGCCCGGATTCCGGCGGCTGGACAAGTACGCCGTGCAATGCGGCGGCGGCACCAACCACCGCGCCGGCCTGCACGATGCGATCCTGATCAAGGACAACCACCTGGCCTTCTGGAAGCAGCAGCATCAGGGCACGCTGGCCGACGCGGTCCGTGCCGCGCGGGAGGCCTACCCGGGGCTCAAGCTTGAGATCGAAGTGGACACGCTGGAACAGTTGCAGGAGGCGCTGCCCGGCCGGCCGGACTGGGTGCTGCTGGACAACATGTCGCCGCAGCTGACGGCCGCTGCGGTCATCCTGTGCAACGGCATCTGCAAGACCGAGGCCTCGGGCGGCATCACCAAGGACAACGTGCGCGAATACGCCCGCGCGGGCGTCACGGCCATTTCCATCGGCGCGCTGACTCATTCCGCCCGCGCCGCCGACCTGGGGCTGGATTTCGAGTAGGCCCCGGATGGCCTGGGGCTATCCAAGGCGCTGGCTGGCGGAGACCGGCTCGACGAACGACGCCGCCCGCGAATGGGCGCTGGCGGGCGCGCCGGCGGGGGCGGTGGTAACGGCGAACCGGCAGACCCGCGGCCGGGGCCGGCGCGCGCGCAGCTGGAAGTCGCCGCCGGGCGCGGGACTGTATGCCTCCTTCATCCTGCGGCCGGACTGGCCGGCCGTGCGCGCGCCCGACCTGGCGATTCTCACCGGCATGGCCGCGTTCCAGGCCCTGGAAAAGGCCGGGGTCCGGAATTTGCGCGTCAAATGGCCCAACGACCTGCTCGCCGGCGGACGGAAAATCGGCGGCGTGCTGGTCGAACCGCGGTTGGCGGCGGGGCGCATCGAGTTCGCGGTGGCGGGCATCGGCCTCAACGCCGGACAGGCCCCCGGCGATTTTTCGCCGGAGCTGCAGGACGCGGCGACCTCGTGCCGGATCGAAAGCGCGCCGATTTCAGTGGACGGCCTGCTGGAACTTCTGGTGGAATCCCTGCAGCGGGTCCTGCAAACGCCCTTCGCCGCAGTCCGGACGGCCTGGCTCGCGGCCGGCGCAAAAGAGGAGGAGCCGGAGCTATGAACATCCTGGCGATCAACATCGGCAACTCGCGCACGGCGGCGGGCTGGTTTTCAAAAGGCAAGATCCGGCGGGCGGTCCGGTTCGAGGAGGCCACGCCGGTGCTCCTGGAAGCCGTGGCCAACGACGAGATCCCCGACGGCATCAGCCTGTGCTCGGTGGCGCCCCGGAAGAATCCGGCCTGGGCGCACCTGGTAAAAAAGGTTTTTCCCAAGGTGCCGGCGCTGTGGATCAACCACAAAATGGATTTTGGCATCGGGGTGGATCTGAAGCGCCCCGAGCAGACCGGCTGCGACCGGCTGGCCGACGCGGTGGCCGGCGCGGAGCTGTGCGGCGTGCCGTGCATCGCGTGCGACTTCGGGACGGCGACGACCTTCAATCTCGTGCTGCCGCGCCGCGGCTTCGCAGGGGGTGTGATTGCCCCCGGCTACGGCATGTGGTTTGCGGCGCTGGCCGGCGCGGCGCAGCTGCCGCGACTCAAGCCCGGCGGCGTCAAGGCCCGGACCGGCCGCAACACCGAGGAGGCCATGCGCCTGAGCGCCCGCTGGGGCTACCGCGGCATGGTGACGGAAATCCTCTGGCAGCTGGCCAAGACCTGCGGCAAACACAATCCCCACGTGTGCGCCACCGGCGGCTACGCCCGGCAGGTGCTGGCCGACGCCGGGCTCAAAATCCCGGTGATCCCCGATCTGACGCTGCACGGCATCGCCCGCATCTACGAGCGCAATGCGCGGTGAGGCCGGCGCGGCTTGCCGGGGGGCGGAGCGGGGTGTATGGTGGCGGGGTTATGAAGCATGTGACGGCATTGACGGTACGGCCCTACGAATGCGATTCGTACGGGCACGTGAACCATGCCGTCTACGTCAATTACCTGGAACACGCGCGGATGCAGTTTCTGCACGCCGCCGGCTTCGACTACAAGGGGATGCTCGCGGCGGGATTCTTCACGGTCATCGCCAGGCTGGAGATCGCCTACCGGGCGCCCGCCTACGCCGACGACGCGCTGGCGATTGAAACGGAAGCCGTGGAAACGCGCCGGATCGGCGGGACGTTCCGCCAGGTCATCCGGCGCGGAGAAGCGCTGATCGCGGAGGCGGCCGTGCACTGGTGCGTGGTTGACGGGGAAGGGCGTCCCACGCGGCCGCCGGAGCGGTTCGATCCGCGGAGGCTGGTGCCATGAAGCCGGCCCTGCGCAAGAAAGCCCGGCGGAAAACGACCTCCCGGACGGCATCTGCTGTGATCCAGGAGCGGCTGCGGGAGCAGGATTGGTGGGCGGCGGCTGGACCGGCGGGCGTGTACCGGTCCATCCCGGGCGAGCCGGCCACGGAGGTCTTGTTGGCAGATCTGCTGGCCCGTAAGGCGCGCGCGGCAGTGCCGGCGCGCTGCGGCAAAAGCTACCGCTGGGCCTGGGTGGATGAAACCACCCGCTGGCGCAACGGAGCGCATGGAATTCCCGAGCCGGTGCAGGCCCAACGCGCCGATCCGGCCGGCCTGCGGATCATCGTGGTGCCGGGCGTGGCGTTCGACTCCCGCGGCGGCCGCCTGGGCCATGGCGGCGGGCATTTCGACCGCCTGCTGGCGCAAAGTCCGGGCGCGTTGCTCGTCGGCCTGTGCTTTGAAAACCGCCTGGTGGCGGCGGTTCCCATGGAATCCCACGACATCCCCATGGACGTGGTCGTGACCGAAAAACGGATCTGGTTCTCCCCGACGGCCGGGGCGAAACTGGAAACCTTGCTGGGCGGGGGCGACCCGGGCCGCGGAGAAAAGAGGGGCGGATGAAGATTCTGGTGGTCGGAGACATCGTGGGCGGCCCGGGCCGGATGGCCATGGCGCGCGTGGCTACGCGCTACAAGGCCGAGGGCCGGGCGGACCTGGTGATCGCCAACGCGGAAAACAGCGCCGCCGGGCGGGGCATCACGTCCGCGCTGGCCGAAGAGCTGTTCGCCAGCGGGGCGGACGTCCTGACCATGGGCGACCATGTCTGGGACCAGAAGGAAGCCGCGACGTTCTACGAGCGCGAGCTGCGCGTGATCCGCGCGTTGAACCTCGCGCCCGGCTGCCCCGGCCGGGGCGCCACCGCGATCCAGACGAAGGACGGCCCCTTGGCCGTGGTCCAATTGATGGGGCGCACCTTCATGAATGCGGTCGCGGACTGCCCGTTCCGGGCGATTGACGACTGGCTCAAGAAGAACGCCGCGCAATACAAGCTGATCGTCGTGGACATGCACGCGGAGGCCACCAGCGAGAAGGTGGCGATGGGCAAATACCTCGACGGGCGCGTTTCGGCCGTGCTCGGGACGCACACCCACATCCAGACCGCCGACGAGGCCGTCACGGCCAAGGGTACGGCCTACCTGACCGACCTCGGCATGACCGGCCCCTGCGACTCGGTCATCGGCCGCACGACGGACGCCATCCTGACGCGCTTCCTGACCGGCATGCCCACGAAGTTCGAGATCGCCAGCGGGGACGTGCGCCTGCACGGGGCGCTGCTGACGCTCGACCCGGCGACCGGCAAGGCGCTCAAGATCAAGCGCGTCGAGGAGATCCTCTCCAAGCCCTCCTGAGCATGCGGATCCTAGTCATCAAATTGAGCTCGCTGGGCGACCTGGCGAACGCCCTGCCGGCGGTACGGGTCTTGAAGGAGCGTACCGGCGCCGCACTCGACTGGGCGGTCCAGCCGGAATACGCCGCCCTGCTGGCCTGCTGTCCGGATGTGGACCGGATGATGGTGTTTCCGCGCCGGAATTTCCTCCGGGGG
The DNA here is from genome assembly GCA_964393515.1 of uncultured Verrucomicrobiota bacterium. GTDB lineage: Bacteria > Verrucomicrobiota > Kiritimatiellia > CAIQIC01 > Lenti-01 > Lenti-01. The sequence goes on along the minus strand of CAYMTY010000007.1, from coordinate 25,362 downwards.
CTGTTCCCGTTCCTGCGGGCGCTTCGCCGCGAGCGCTACGACGCCATCGTAGATCTGCAGGGCCTGCTGAAAAGCGCGCTGGTGGCGCGCCTGGCGCGCGGCGGACGGCGCTACGGGCCGGCCTGGGCCCGGGAAGGGGCGCACTGGTTCTACGATGCGCAGCCGCCGCGGCGACCGGGGCCGCGCGGCCATGCCGTGGACGAATGCCTGGACGTGGCGGTACTGGCCGCGCCGGGCGCCGGTCCGGCCCCCGCGCCCCTACTGGAATTTCCCGAGGCGAAAAGCGACGGCAGCCCGGGGCCGCACGTGGCGTTTGTTCCCTTTTCGCGCTGGGCCACGAAAAACTGGCCGCTGGACAAGTTCGCGGAGCTGGGGCGGCGGCTAGCGGCGGAAATGGGCTGCCAGATCCGCATCCTGGGCGGGCCGGAGGATGAAGCGCAAGGCGAGGACTTGGCGCGCCAGATCGGCGGCGCAGCGCGCAACCTGTGCGGAAAGACCGACCTGCCCGGCCTGTGCGCCCTGCTGAAATCCATGGATTTGCTGGTCACCGTGGATTCGGGACCCATGCACTGGGCCGATGCACTGGGCGTGCCGCTGGTGGCGGTTTTCGGCGCGACCGATCCCGCGCGGACCGGGCCCTATCGCCAACAGGACCGCGTGGTGGCGGTGGCCGGGTTGGAATGCCGGCCGTGCCACGCCCGCACCTGCACGCGGGGGGATCTGGCCTGCCTGCGAACCTTGGACGTGGAACCCGTTTTAAAAGCCGCCCTGGCGCGGCTGTAAGCCCCATGACACCGCCGCGATTCGCCCTTTTGGCACTGCTTTTGGGCGCTTTCACGGCGCCGGCCGCCAGCCCTTGGCGCGTGCCGTTGCGGTTTACCATCACCACCAACACGGGCCCGGGATTTGAAATGTACGTGGTGGGCAGTCATCCCGATATCGGCACCTGGCATCCGGCCCAGGCGGTCAAGCTGGTCTGGTCGAACGGCAACGTCTGGTGGGGCGACATCGGCGTGCAGGCGGGCACGGCGCTGGAATACAAGTTCGTGAAGCGGTCAACAGATCCCGCAAAAGTCTGCGACGATGCCAACGCCGACTGGTGGCCGGACGGGGCCAACCTGCAAACCAACGCGCCGGCGGAACCCGCCGCGCCCTTTGCCGGAAAGCGAATCGAATTTTATTCCGACATGACCAACGTGAACCTGGTCTATTCCATGCTTTCTGCAGCCGATTTCAGCGCCACGGGCGCCTGGCCGGTGGTGGCCATGACGACGGCCGGCCCGGGCCTGCGCGCGGGCGAATGGCGCCACGTCGCGGAAAACATCGGCACCGAGGGGGAATGGATCCGCTTCACCTTCAACGGCCGGCGGAACGGCAGCAACACCTGGGAGGGGGCCTGGGATGGTCAGGACTACTGGACACCTCTGGACGCGCTGATTGTCTGCGACCGCCAGGTGTTCAACTATCTGCCGCCCTCCAACGGGGTGTCCGCTAGCCGGATTGTCGTGACCAATGTGGAATCGTCCTATCCGAACATAGCGGGGCGGCGCGTCCGGATCTATTTGCCGCGCGGCTATGATGAGAATCCGGACCGGCGCTATCCTGTGGCCTATTTCAGCGACGGGCAGAATATCTTTACGCCCCATGATTCAGGGGATTCCTGGGACGCAGAAGTCCACGCCGATGCCGAGATCAAAGGCGGCCGGATGCGTGAAACCATAGTCGTCGGGGTGGATTGCGCCGCCGACCGGACAATCGAATACCTGCCGCACATGGACCGCAACAGCGGCAAGCAGGGCAAGGCCGACAACTACGCGAACTTCCTGATTCACAACGTGCGGCCGACGGTCGATGGCCACTACCGCACGAAGAACGACCGGGCCAATACCGCCTGCATCGGCTCCTCCTCGGGCGGGCTGCTCGCCATGTATCTCGGCACGTGGACCAACGTGTTCGGGCTGGTCGGCGCCATGTCGGGGGTCTACAGCACCAATTTCTGCCCGAACTACATGGCTTGGCTGGCCAGCAACCGCGTGCATGAAGCGCGGGTGTGGATGGACGTGGGAAATATCAACAACGAACTCGATATCGGCGGAATAAGCCTCTATGACGACAATTACGACTTGTACGGGTATTTGCTCGGCTTCGGTTACGCACCCAACGCGGATTTGCGGTTCATGATCGGTTGCGACCACGACCACAACGAGGCGGCCTGGGCCGCGCGCCTGCCGCATGCTTACCGGTTCCTGCTCGATGTACGCGAAGAGCCGAACCATCTGCTGCCGCTAAGGCTTGACCTGGCGGACGGTCAGCTCCGGTTCCCGGCCTATCGCGGCACGGCGTATTCGCTGGAAGAATCCACGGGCCTGACCAATGGGTGGAATCCCGCGACCAACTGGGTCCGGGAAACCCGGCCGTGGACGAACCGGACCGTGGAACCGCCAACCCATGCCACCGGTTTCTTCCGGGTAAAGGGCGAATGAACCGCGCGGATTGACTGAATCCCGCCGGCGCGTTACAAGAGATGGACATATTGCATGAGGAGATGATTATGGGCGCAGCGTTTCAAGGCAAGGTGCTGGTGACGGGAGGCAGCGGATTCCTGGGGATCAACCTGATCCGGCACCTGTTCGCCCAGGGCGTGACGGACATCCGCACGCTGGACCTCGTGGCGTTCGACTACCCCGAGAAAGGCCGCGTGGATGCGGTCGTGGGCGACATCCGCGACGAGGCCATGGTGGCTAAATGCATGGCCGGCGTGCAGTGGGTCATTCACACCGCGGCGGCCCTGCCGCTCTACCCGCCGGAGGACATCCACACCACGGACGTGGTCGGCACTCGAATCCTGCTGGCCGCCGCGCGGCAGGCGGGGGTCGCACGGTTCGTGATGATCTCCAGCACGGCGGTGTATGGCATTCCCGACCACCATCCGCTGCTGGAGAACGACGAGATGATCGGGGTGGGGCCCTACGGCCAGGCCAAGATCGAAGCCGAGCAGGAATGCCTGCAGGCGCGGGCGCAAGGCCTGTGCGTGCCGATCATCCGGCCCAAATCGTTCGTCGGCCCGGAACGGCTGGGAGTGTTCGCGCTGTTTTACGACTGGGCCTACACCGGCCACGGCTTCCCGATGATCGGCAATGGCCAAAATCGCTACCAGCTGCTGGACGTGGAGGATCTGTGCGCGGCGATCTGGCTGGCCTTGACCCTGGACGCGGCCAAGGTGAACGACACCTTCAACATCGGCGCGAAGGAGTTCACGACCATGCGCGAGGACTATCAGGCCGTGCTCGACGACGCCGGCCACGGCAAGAAGGTGCGCGGCTTTCCGGCGGCACCAATGATCTGGGCGCTGCGCTTCCTCGAGCTGCTGAAACTTTCGCCGCTCTACAAGTGGGTCTACGAGACCGCCAGCAAGGATTCGTTCGTGGGGATCGAGAAGGCCGAGCGGATCCTGGGGTTCACGCCGCGGTTTTCCAACAAGGATGCGCTGGTGCGCAACTACCGCTGGTACGTGGCGCACCTGGACCAGTTCCGGAACGCCAGCGGCGTCTCGCACCGCGTGCCGTGGAAGCAGGGCATCCTCCGCCTGGCGAAGGTCTTCTTCTAGCCGTGAAGAACCGCGAGCCAGCCCGGGTCGAGATCCAGTGTCCCGCCTGCGGGCACGAGGCCTGGCTGCGGCGCCAGCCGGTCTACGACGGCTTTACCCGGACCGGCGAAACCTTGACCTGCGCCCTGTGCGGGCATGCGTTCGCCTCCGAGGCGGAAATCTCATTCAAGGATGGCGGCCGGCCCAAGGTTTTTTCCGAAGACGACCGGCCGCGGCCCGTGAAGGTATTCCGCGAGGACGAGCAGGGGAGGATGTGCCGCTACTGCGCGGAATACGTGGTCAACCCCTTCATCCAGCGCTGCGGGCGGCACCGGGTCGAGGTGCAGGCGACGGATACCTGCCCGCATTTCCGCCCCAAGCCGCCCCCGAAAGAGGACGAGGCGCCAGCCGCGCCCGGTCCGTTCAAGCTGTAATCGCCGCAGGCGGGGCGGGGACGGAAGTTTTCCATGCAATGGAAAAATGTTTCCAGATTTTTCCACACAATGGATCCGGCGCCTGCCGGACCACAGTGTGGAAAAATTTTCCGGCCGGGGAGGAGATGGCCGTGAATCAGTAGGCGCCGGGGGTGCCGAAGGGGATGCTGGGCGCGCTTTCCCAGGGCTGGGTCATGTTCCAGGGCAGGTCGGACTCGGCGTCGGGGGCGGCACAGCCAGCGACCAGCAGCAGGCCCGCGGCGGCCAACAGCAGGAGCAGGAGGCGGAGCCGGGTCACGGCCAGATGGATGGGAGCGCGGAGTAGTAGCTGATCTCGAAGAACTGGAGGGCGACCACTCCGATCAGGAGCAGCAGCGCCACCAGCGTCATCGCGGAGAGGCCGTTAGAAGAGAACATCGTCGCCCTCCTTGATGGAACCTTTCTGGAAGGATGGAATGACCTCGGCGATGGACACGTTGTCACGGACCGCGCTGAGCTTGATCTTGCCGATCATCTGGTCCTCGCGGTGAACGATCATTTCAGCCGTGGGCTGCGCGCCGTCGAGGGAGCCGATGTCGATCACGACGAAGTTCCACTCGGCATTGGCGTAGACGATCTTGCCGGCGGTGCCCGGCTTCATCGTGATTTCCTTGTGCAGCTCCTTGTCACACTTCTCGAGCTGGACCTCGAGCATGCCCTTCTCCTCCTCGAGCTGGGCGATTTCGTCCTGCAGGCTGGTGAGCTGGGTGTTCAGGTCGGCCACCTGGGCGGTGAGGGAGGATTTTTCCTCTTCGAGGCTGGCGATGAGCGTGCTCTTTTCATCCAGCTCCTGGTCCTTGGCGCGGATGGTTTCATTGAGCTGCACGATCTGGGTCTTGGCGTCTTCGAGCTGGGCCTTGGTGTTTTCCAGTTCGGCGCGGGTGTTCTCGAGGTCCTGCCGGGTGTTTTCCAGGTCGGTCTTGGTATCGTTCCAGCCCTGGAGGACGGCATTGGCGACGCGGCCGGCGTTGTTCAGTTCGCCGTCGAGGCGGGGCAGGTCTTCGGTGGCGCCGATCTTGAGGTTGGAGGCGGAGAACGGGACCTGGCCGCGGATTTCCTCGGCGAGGGAGCCTTTCAGGATACCGACCAGGCGTTCAACCCCGCCCTCCAGCTTCTGGGTCCGCTCCTTGATCAGCGTGCGCTTGGGGAAGAGCACGGCCGCCTGAAGGATAAGGGCGGCAATGCTGATCAACAAAACAATTACCACTAACGGCTTCAACAATTTGCCCATAGCGTCCTCCAAAACAGTGTGGCGGCATTGTGGTGCATCGCGGGGGGGATGTCAAACTCCAAAAGGGAGTTGCGTTACCGGCCGGCCGCGGCGGATCAAAAGAGCAGAATCTCCGCCCATTGGCGGCCTTTTTCGGTGAACTGCCACTGGCCGCCGGTCTGGGCGATGTAGCCCCGGCCGTTGCGGCCCAGCACGGCGGCATCCACCCGGAGGACCGCCATGCGCCGGTTGCCGAGATGCGCGACTTCGGCGGGCGTGGCGTTGCGGCCGGAGAGGGGGGCGCCGGATTCGGACAGGGCCAGGCGCAGGGGACCGCCGTCGTGGGGCGCGCCCTGCCAGAGGGCGGGATGGCGCTGGAAATAGTCGGGATAGCGGCCGCGCAGGACAACTTCGCAGGCCGGTGGAAGAGCGGCCAGGTAACCGCCCATGGTCAGGCCGGGGTCGCGGGTGTGCACCGCATAGAAGTCCAGGGGATCGAAGCCGAACAGGTTTCCGCCGTTGTAGTTTCCGAAATCGGGCTTGAGCTTTTTTTCCCGGTGCTGGATTTCGTAGCGGTGGTTGAGCAGCACGCCGATCTCCCAATGCAGGTGGCTGCGGTCCCGGGGGATGGGCGGGGAGGTGTTGCTGGTGTTGCCCAGCGTGCCGATTTCCTCGCCCGGCCGGACGGCGCGACCGGGGCGGAGGCCGAACCGGATGTCGGCAAGATGGCCGTAGAGGGTGTAGACCACGGCCGGGACGGTGGACCCGTCCCGCCTGGAGATCTCGCCCAGCGACGGATCCGGATGCTCGAGCACCACATACTTGCCGTAGGACGAATTGCCGGCGATGGCATTGACGAAGGCTACGCGGCCCTCGGCAACGGCATAGACCGTATCGGTGGCATGGCCCTTGCGGTCGCGGGCGGTGGGGGCGATATCCACGCCTTCGTGGAAAGCGGCCGTTCCTCGCGCGCTGGTGCGGGTCGAGCCGAACTTGGCCGATTCCAAGCGCCCGGAGCCCGTCGGCTGCAGGACGCCAGGCGCATCCGGATTCAAAAGGTTGGTCTGCGGCGTGGGCGGAACCAGCTGCTGCCAGACGGGCGGGGGCGGGGCCGGGGATTCGGCGGTTCCGCCCGCCGGCGCCGGCCGGGGCGCGGGCAGTTCGCAGCCGCCCGGGCGGAGCGCCAGCCAGCGGAAGAAGAAGAAATCCAGCACCAGCAGCGGAACAATCCAAACCAGATGGCGCAGGGGGGACTTGCGCGCGGGAACTCGCATGGCCGGTCAGACGGCCATGATGTCTTTTTCTTTGGCGGCGATGAGGTCCTCCACCTTCTGGGAGTAGGCGTCGGTGTATTTCTGCACCTCCGCCAAGGATCGGTCGCGGTCGTCCTCGCTGATGGTGGCCGCTTTTTCCAGGGCCTTGATGGCCTCGTTGCCGTCGCGGCGGATGGCACGCAGGGCAACCCGGGCTTCTTCGCCCAGGCGGTGGGCGACCTTGGTGAGCTCCTTGCGGCGCTCTTCGCTCAGTTCGGGGATCGGCACGCGGATGAGCCGGCCGTCGTTGAGAGGGGTAACGCCGATGTTGGCGGCGAGGATGGCCTTCTCGATGGCCGGGAGGGTAGAGGGATCGTAGGGCTTGATGACGATCAGGCGCACTTCGGGCGTGCTGATGAGGGCCATCTGGTTGAGGCGGGTCTGGGTGCCGTAGCATTCAACGGTGAGGTGCTCCACCAGGGAAGGGGAGGCCTTACCGGTGCGCAGGCCGGCCAGTCCCTGCTGAAGGTGGGCCAGGGCCTTTTCCATCTTGTCGTCGCTCTCCAGCAGGACATCGTCGGCGGATTCGTACATGGCGGTTCCTTTCTGGGGGGCGGTTACGCGGTGACCAGGGTGCCAGCTTTCTCGCCGCACACCACGCGGAGCAGCTCCCCGGGTTTGAAGAAATCAAAGACCAGTATAGGGATTCGGTTGTCCATGCAAAGGGAAAAGGCGGCGGCGTCCATGACCTGCAGGCGGCGGGCGAGCGCCTCGGAATAGGTCAGGCGGTCGAACTTGACCGCGGCGGGATTCTGCACGGGATCGGCATCGTAGATGCCGTCGACCTTGGTGGCCTTGAGGAGGATTTCGGCGCCGATCTCGGCGGCGCGCAGCGCGGCGGCGCTGTCGGTGGTGAAGAAGGGGCTGCCGGTGCCGCCGCCGATCACGACGACGGTGCCGCCCGCGAGCAGTTCGAGGGCACGGCGAAAGGTGAACAGCTCGGCCAGGGCCGGCATGGCGGTGGCCGCAAGGGTCCTGGCCGGCACGCCGGCGGCCTCGAGGGCCGACTGCAGGGCCAGGCTGTTGATCAAGGTGGCCAGCATGCCCATGTTGTCGCCGTGGGCGCGGCCGAAGCCCCGGTCCTGGCCCTTCAGGCCCCGGAAGATGTTCCCGCCGCCGATCACGACGCCGATCTGCACGTCCAGGCTGCGGACCGCCTTGATCTGGGCGGCCATATCGGCCAGCACGGCGTCCGACAGGCAGTTGCCACTGCGGGGGTCGCGCAGGACCTCGCCGCTGAGTTTCAGCAGGATCCGGCGGTATTTCGCACTTTTCATGGGTTCTCCGCGGTTAGAAATGATGCCCGGGGACGGAGCAAGTCGGGGGATCGCCCTCGGGGGTGCCCAGGGTGTAGGTGCCGCCGGCGGGGCAGACCGGCACGGTCTCGAGATAGTCCGGCGCCAGGTCGGCCAGGGCGGCGGGGAAACCGCCCCGCTCCGCCGCGTGCTTCTTGCAGGCCGCCGCGATGGCGTCCAGGTTCATGGCGCAGCGGGCCGCCTGCTGCTTCTGCCGGTTTTGAAAGAGCGCCGGCGCTGCGATGGCCGCCACCAGCAGCAGGATGGCCAGCACGATGGAGACTTCGACCGCGCTCAAGCCCTGGTTCGCTTTCATGCCCATGGTTCCTTGTGAAACGCATGATGTAGCCGAGGTGCGCGCAAGAGTAAAGATGAAAGGCGGCGCCCGACGCAGAAAAAAGTTTTCCGCGCCGGCGCGATCCGCTAGAGTGCGCCGCGATAACCCCATGCTGACCACCCGGCGATTTGACTACGTGCCCTTCGAGCAGGTGCATCTGCATCCCTCGGTGGCGAACCACCGCCCTCTGAACGAGGCCAAGGTGGCGCACTTCGCCGAGGACATCCTGCGCAACGGGCTGCTCGAACCCATCGTGGTCTGGGAGCGGAATCCCGGGGAATATTACCTGGTGGGAGGCTTCCACCGCCATTGCGCCCTGCGCCGGATCCGCGCCGAGCACCCGGGCTATTTCGACCGGGTGGACGTGCGCGTGGTCCAGGGACAGCTCGACGAAATCCAGGCGCTGAACCTCAAGCTGAATGCGGACCGGCTGGATGCGCGCATCACCGACTATTTCGACGCGGTCCTGTTCATGGCCAACGCCAACTGGGACAAGCGCCGCATCGCGCAGTTCCTCGACAAGAACGTCGCCTGGATCGAGGACATCCTGCACTACGCGCCCGGCATGGACCCACGGGTCCGGCGACGGCTGGAAAGCGGGGAGATCAGCTGGGCCCGGGCCAAGGCCATCTGCCGCGTCGCCGCGGCCGCCCCCCCCGGGCAGGAACGCGCTGCCGTGGAGGCCGCCCTGGCCGCGCTGCAGGCCGGCCCGGCGCCGGCCGCGCCCCGCCCGCTGACCTTCCGCACCGCCGCCAAGCGCCTCAAAAACCGGACGCAAACCTATCAGGTGACCGGAACCGACCTGTTGGCGCTGCTGCAACTCCTGCGCCGGCGCAACCCGTCCCCGGAGATCGTGCAGCAGGTCCGGCAGGCGTTCCCGGACCTGCTGGAACCGTAGGTTTTGCTTGTCCGCCGGGGCGGGGGAGGGTAGAAACAGTTCTCCAATGAAAACGCTCCTCCGAGGCATCTGGTTTCTTCCGCTGGGGCTGTCCCTGGCCGGGCTGGGCAGCGGCTGCGCCCTGGTGCGGGCGGGCGCCGCCCGCCTGGTGACTCCGATGGCCAGCCAGCTTTCCGAGGGGCTGCTGCACCAAAACGACCTGCAGCTGGTGCGGGAAGGCTCGCCGGCGTTTCTGCTCATCCTCGATGCGCTGGCCGAAGCCCATCCCGACAATCCCGCCATTCTCCTGGCCGCGGCCGAGGCCCAGCTGGCCTACGCCACCAGCTTTGTGGACCAGAAAGCCCGAGCCAAGGCGATGTATCTCAAGGCCAAGACCTATGGTCTGCGGGGGCTCTCCCGGAACCGGCGGTTCGCGAAGGCCCAAACCGGCCCCCTCGACGAGTTCATCCGGGCCCTCCAGAGCTTCAAGCAAAAGGACGCCGACGCGCTCCTGACCACGGCCACGGCCTGGGTGATGTGGATCATCGCCAGCTCCGAGTCTCCGGCCGCCTTGGGCGAAATGCCCCGGGTGCTGGCCTTGATGGACCGGGTGCGGGAGCTGGATCCCGGCGCCCGCAACGGCGGCGTGGACCTGTTTTACGGCATCTACTACACCGTTTTGCCGCTCGGCGGCGGACGCGACCTGGATAAGGCGCGGGCCCATTTTGAGCGCAGCCTGGAAATCGCCGGGCCCGATTACCTCCTGGCCCGCGTGACCTTCGCCGAGTTCTACGCCCGCTACGCCTTCGATCAGGAATTGTTCGAACATACCCTGCGGCAGGTGCTGGCCGCTGAGCCCGTCACGCCGGAATTCACCCTGATGAATGCCGTGGCCAAGGCGCGGGCGCAGGCCCTGCTTGATCAAACCGAAGATTTGTTCTAACCGACGAAAGGCGATCCCCATGTTGTGCATGAAGATTCCCGTTTGGACCTGGCTAACGGCGGCCCTTTTGGCGGCCGCGCCCACCTCCGCGCAGGTCACGCTGAAACTGGCCACGCTGGCGCCCGAAGGCAGCATCTGGATGCAGACGCTGCACGATGCCAAGACGGAGATCGAAGCCGCCACCGGCGGGGCCGTGAAACTGAAGATCTATCCCGGCGGCATCATGGGTTCGGAAAAGGACGTCCTGTTCAAGATCAAGACCGGCCAGCTCCAAGGCGGCGGCTTCATGGGCTATGCCATCGGCAAGATCTGCCCGGACGCCGCCGCGCTCATGTTCCCGATGGTCTTCCGCAGCTACGAAGAGGTGGATGCCGCGCTGGAAAAAATGCGCCCCTACCTCGAAGCCAACACCCGGGCCAACGGCTACGAGGCGCTGGGCTGGACCGAGGTCGGCTTCAGCTACGCCTACAGCCTGAAGCCCATTCCCGACCTCGAATCCCTGCGGGCCACGAAGGTCTGGGGGCTGGATTCGCCGATGTTGATGGAACTGTTCGCGGCCGGCGGAATCGCCTCCATCCCGGCCAACGTCACCGACGTGCTGACCGCCCTGCAGACCGGCTCGCTCGAAACCGTCTTCGGTCCGCCCACGGCGGCCGTCGCCGTCCAGTGGCACACCAAGGTGCGCTACTACAACGCCATGCGCCTGACCTATGCCATCGGCGGCATGTTCCTCTCGCAGGCCGCCTGGAACCAGATCCCGGCTCCGCACCGCGAGACGGTCAAGGCCGCCTTTGACCGGCATTGCCGCCTGCTGTCGCCCAAGGTGCGCCAGAGCGACATTGAGGCGCTGGACTTCATGCGCACGCAGGGAGTCGCCCCCAACGCAGAAAGTCCCGCGGCCCGGACGGCCTTCGAGCAGATCGCGGCCAAGGCCCTGCCGCAAGTCATCGGCTCGGGGTTCTCCGCCGAGGCGTGGAATCTCCTCCAGAACGCCTTGAAGGAAATCCGCGGCACATGAGGGGGCGCGGCGCCAGGGCGTTTCACTGGCTGGCCAGCTGGCTCGACCGGTTGGAGCGCCTCCTCCTGACGGTGCTGGTGGCGGGCATGGTCGCCCTGGCCGCCCTGCAAATCCTGTTGCGCAACCTCTGGCATACGGGTTTAACCTGGATCGACCCGCTGCTGGGCATGGCCCTGCTGTGGCTGACCATGCTCGGGGCGCTGGCGGCGACCGGCCTCGGCCGGCATCTCTCGATCGATTTGGCCGCCGCGTTGCTGCCGCGGCGCTGGGCGGCTGGCCTGGCGCGCGCCACCGCGCTGTTCGCCGCGGCGGTGTGCGGCCTGCTGGCCTGGGCTGCCGGCCGCTATGTGGGCTTCCAGCGCGAAATGGAGATGACCGCGGTGCTGGGCCTGCCGGTGTGGAAACACTACCTGGTCGTGCCCGCGGTCTTCTGGCTCATGGCGTTCCGTTTCGTGGTCCGCGCCGGCCTGCCCGCCGCCTGGCTCGCCGGCCCGGGTGCGGATGAAGGCCTGCCGGGGGAGGGGCGGAGCCTTCCATGATCTGGTTCGTGATTGCCTTCGCCCTGCTGGGCGTGCCGATGTTCGCGGTGTTCGGCGCGCTCGCCCTGCTCGCCTACAATTCCGTGCAGATTGATTTTTCCGTGGTCATCGGCGAGCTGACGCGCCTGACGGGCATGCCGATGCTGCAGGCCCTGCCGATGTTCGCGCTGGCCGGCTACGTGCTCGCCGGCAGCCGCGCCTCCGAACGCCTGCTGCGCATCACCCGGGCCGCCTTTGGCTGGATGCCGGGCGGCCTGGCCATGGTGTGCATCGTCCTGTGCACGTTCCTGACGGCCTTCACGGGCGCGTCGGGCGTGACGATCGTCGCCCTGGGCGGCCTGCTGCTGCCGGCGCTGCTCAAGGACGGCTACCGGGAAAAGGCCGCGCTGGGGCTGGTGACCAGCGGCGGCAACATGGGCGTGCTGTTTGCGCCCAGCCTGCCGCTGATCCTCTACGCCATCATTGCCCAGCCGATTTCCGGCGCGGTCACCATCGACGCCGTGTTCCGCGCCGGGGTGTTGCCGGGGCTGCTGGCGATCGGGGTGCTGTGCGGCTACGGCGCCTGGGCGGGACTGCACGCCCGGATTCCGCGCCATCCGTTCGCCACCCGCGAACTGGGAGCGGCCCTCTGGGAGGCCAAGTGGGAGCTGCCGCTGCCGTTCGTCGTGCTGGTCAGCATCTACAGCGGCCTGTTGGTGGCCAGCGAAGCCGCCGTCATCACGGCCGCCTATGTCCTGGTGGTCGAGGTATTCATCTACCGCGAGATTCCGCTCCGCCGCCTGACCCATATCGTCCGCGACACCGTGGTGCTGGTCGGCGGCGTGCTGCTCATCCTCGGCATGGGCATGGCCATCACCAATTTCCTGATCGACCAGGAGGTGCCGCAGCTCATCCTGGAGTGGGTGGGGGCCCGCATCCAGCACCCCGTGGCGTTCCTGATCGCCCTCAACCTGTTCCTGCTGGTCGTCGGATGTGTCATGGACATCTATACCGCCACGGTGGTCATCGTGCCGCTGCTGGCGCCGCTGGCAGACCGCTACGGCATCCATCCGGTGCACCTGGCGGTCATTTTCCTCGCCAACCTGGCGATCGGATACAGTACGCCGCCGGTTGGCATGAACCTGTTCATCGCCGCCATGCGGCTCAATAAGCCCTTGATGAAACTGGCCGCCGCCTCGCTGGTCCTGATGGGCCTGATGCTCGGCGTCCTGCTGCTGATCACCTATTGGCCGGCCTTGAGCCTGGCCCTCGTAAAATAGATCGAATGGGGCAGGGGGGGGCGGGGCACATCAGGAGCCTCCCCCAGCCTGTCCTACATAATTTTTTCCAGGGGGAGACCGGGTCCGCGCTGAATCCTTAGTCCGGGAACCGGTGAACGGCCCGCGTTCTGTCCGGTTCCTTGCGCCTTCCGGCGTCCCGGATTGATGGTTTGGGCCGGCGCTCGAACCCTAGGGAATCATCCGCAGCAATTCAGGCTGGAATCGCATCTGAGTGTCCGACCGGCTGACACCATCCGGGCGAAAGCGGGACAAGCGCGCGATTGAAAGCCAAACCTATCCACAGCCATTCTGTGGAAATCCCTGTGGGCGGGTGCGGATTATCCACAGCATTCACAGGGATATTCACAAAGTTATCGTCGGGGCGGAAAACCCGGCCCTCAGATACCCCATACCATATATAGAGGCCATGCATACCTGCAAGGCAACATAATATGTATTATGCGACGTTACCGGGAACGCCCGCAAACAAGGGTGTTTCGCGCAAATAGCCGGCCAATCTTTCCTGCCCCGATCCTGAGCTCAGTTTACCTGGGCTTGTCCTCCCATCGATCCGGTGCGGGACCTGGAAATGAGAACCCCGGTCCCGCTGGTCGGCGGAACCGGGGTCCTGGGTCTCTGGGACCGGACAGGTTTATTCCTGCGGCACGAAGGAATCCTTGCCGACGCCACAGACCGGACAAACCCAGGAATCCGGAATATCCTCGAACTTGGTTCCCGGAGCGATGCCGCCGTCGGGATCCCCCGCGGCCGGATCATAGATGTAGCCGCATACCGTGCATAGATACTTCATGGCCTGTCCTCCTGTGTTGTTTTCTTAAAGCAGGGTTTCCCGGTTCTTCTGGGTGCGCAGCCGGGCCAGCAGCGCCTTGAGTTCCTGCGACCGGGCCTGGCTGCATACCAGCGTGACGCCTTCCGCCTGAACCACGACCAGGTCCTTCACGCCGACCAGGGCCGTCAGCCGGCCCTGACTGACCACGATGTTGCCGGCGCTGTCGAGGGCCTCCACGTCGCCGGTCGTCGCGTTCCCCGCCCCGTCCTGAGGCAAATGCGCCGCCAGCGCCGGCCACGACCCGACATCGTCCCAGGCAAAGGTCCCTTTGCAGACCACGATGTTCCGGGCTTTCTCCATCACTGCGTAGTCGATCGAGATCTTCTCCAGCGCCGGAAAATCCCGGGCCAGGGCGGCCTCAAATTCGGCTTCGTTCCGGCATTGCGCCCAGGCGGACAGCCGTTCCGCCAACGCCGGGCGGAATTCCGCGAAGGCGTTCAGGATGCTGCGGACGGACCAGATGAACATGCCCGAGTTCCAGGCGTAACGCCCCGAGGCCAGATAGCCCCGGGCGGTTTCCATGTCGGGCTTTTCCACGAACCGTTGGGCGCGGAAGAATTCAATCCCATCGTCCCGGATCCAGGATGCGCCCATTTCAATATAGCCATAGGCGCTGCTTGGCTCCGACGGTGCAATGCCGATGGTCATCAGCACGTCGTTTTCGGCACACAGCGCCAGGCCCCGCGCCAGCGTCTGGCGGAACACGGGCAGGTCGCCGATAAGGTGGTCGGCCGTCAGCACGCAGAAGACGGCGTCCGGCGCCCGCCGCCGGATCCAGGCGGCGCCGGCGGCGACCGCCGCCGCCGTGTCGCGGCCGAGCGGTTCGCCCAGCACACCGACCGGACTCCCCTGCCCCAGCATCTCCCGGATGGGCGCGACCAGCGCGGCACTCGTGACGATCAGAATCCGTTCCGGAGGAATCAGGCCCGCCAGGCGGTCAACGGCCAGCTGCAGCAGCGGCCGGTCCCCGCCCAGGGCCAGCAGTTGCTTGGGCTTCCGGGACGTGCTTAACGGCCAGAAGCGCTCCCCCTTGCCGCCAGCCATGATGAGTGCATATTGATTTTGCGGGCTCGCCATCTCGCTCCGAATTTTCCACAGCAGGAAAAAAAATTCAATGGATTTTCCACGCCGGGGAAATAAGTTTTCCACCGTGTGGAAAACCGCCGGATCCGCCGGCCAACGGGCGGCGGCCTAGAACACGACCGGCTGCATCCACTCCGGCAGGTCGCCGGGTTCCTCGGCGGGAACCTTTTTTGCCGCCGGCCGGGTCTTGGCGGCGGCCTTTTCTTCGGCAAGCCGGGCCTTTTCGGCGGCTTTGCGCTCGGTTTCGGCCTGCCGGCGGGCCAGCGCCTCCGCCTTGCGGGCGGCGGCCGCCTGCTTGCGTTGCTCGGCGGCCGTGGGCTCCGCAGTTTCTTTCGCCGCGGCCTTTGGTTCCGCCACGGCAGGCTGGAGCTTCGCGGGCTCCGGTTTCTCCGGCGCCGGGGCGGCAGCCTCTTCGCCCGCGGGCAGGGTTTTCCGAACCTGTTTCAGGCTGTTTTCCGCCTGCCTGGCCTGTTCTTCCAGCGTACGGAGTTCGGCTTCCATCTGCTTGATCTTGTCCTCGAGCGCTTGCCGGGCGGCTTGTTCCTCCGCCAGGCGGACGGCGGCCTTCTCGGCCTCCTGCTTCTCGTGGTCGGCGACTTCCCGGGCGATGCGCTGGGCTTCGAGCTGTTGCTCGCGTTCGGCGGCCAGCCGTTCGGCAACTTCGGCCGCCTGGGCGGCGGCTTTGGTTTCGGCTTCTTTCCGGGCCTTTTGCAACGCCGCCTCGCGTTCCTCTTCCGCGGCGCGGGCCGCGGCTTCGGCCGCTTCTTTGCGCGCGGCCATCTCCGCCAGGCGTTTCTCGGATTCCTCCCGCTGGCGCCGGGCGGCCTCTTCCTGTGTACGCACCAGTTCCGCCTGCCGGACGGCTTCCAACGCCTGCTTTTCCTCCAGGGCCGCCTTGCGGGCCTCCTCTTGCAGGACCTTCCGGGCTTCGGCTTCCGCCTTGGCCATGTCCTGACGGGCTTTGGCTTCGGCTGCCTTGCGCAGGGCTTCCGCTGCGCGCGCCTTTTGTTCGTCTTCCTTCTGGCGGGCAAGTTCCGCCCGGCGCGCTTCTGCCTTGGCCTGCTTTTCCGCCGCCGCCCGCCGGCGGGCTTCTTCTGCAGCCAACCGGGCGGCTTTCTTCTCCGCGATGGCCTGTTGCTTGGCTTCGATCCGCGCCTGCCGTTCGGCGGCCTTCTGTTCCGCCAAGGCCTGCTTCAGCGTTGACTCCACCTCCGCCTTGGTCGGCTCCACGCTCACCATGGGCGTCATTTCCGGTTGCGGCGCAGCCAAGGGCACCACCAGCATGCTGCTGGGCGGCGCCGCCACCGCCTCGCCGGCCGGGGCCTCACCCTCCGGCGCAATGAGGTCCACAGAGCCGGCGGGGGCCGGTGTTTCAGGCAGCGGTTCCGGCGGCAGCTCGATCTCCACGGGGGCTTCTTCGGCCGGAGCGGGAACAGCCGCGGCTTCCGCCTCGGCCGGCTGTTTCTTGGACTTCTTCTTGTTCTTGGCCTTGGATTTCTTTTCCTGCGGCTCCTCGGCCGGGACCAGGGCCGCTTCCGATTCTCCGTCCGGCTCCGCAGGCTGGACGGCTTCGGCCGGCGGTTCCGGCAAGGCCGGGATTTCCAAAACGGCCGGTTCCGGTGCAGGCTCCGCGACGGCTTCCGCGACAGGAGCCGGGACTGGTTCAGTCCCGGGCTCACCCGCGGGCTGCACTTCTTCGACCGGCGCCGGAGGCATCGCCGGGGATTCGGCGGCCCCTTCCGGCATGGGCGCTGGTTCCGGCTCCACCGCCGGGACGGTTGCCGCTTCGACGAGCGGCGCGGGTTCAACCGGGGCCGGCGCTTCCGGGGCCGGGACTTCGGGTCCGGCCGCCATCGGCGCCGCCATGATTTCCGGGATGGCCGGGGAAAGTTCCGGCGTTTCCACCGGGACGGATTCTGCGACGGCTGGCGGCACTTCTGCTTCGCCGGGGGCCGGGACGGCAACCGCTTCTGCGGGCGGCGCAGGTTCGGCCGGGGCCGGCGTTTCCGGGGCCGGGACTTCGGGTCCGGCCGCCACCGGTTCGACCTTGATTTCCGGCACGGACGCTTCGACCGGCGGCGGCTCGGCCGGGGCCGGGATCGGCTCCGGACCGGCAGACGGCTCCGCAGCCGGCTCGGCGGCGATCTTGGCGGATTCCTCCAGCACGGCCTTCTTCTGCAGCAGCGCCAGCACGGAGGCAATCATCAGTTCTTCAGCCGTCTTGTTCCGAGCCCGCAATTCCCCTTGCAGGGCGTCCGCCACGATTTTTTCGGCCATGCGCTGGCCGCCGTCGGTCTGCGCCTCGATCAACTGAGTCACGGACACGTTGTTTTCCCGCGCCATCTTGATCAGGCTGTTCTGTGCTTCGACCAGGAGCGCCTGCATGGCGGTCGCGGACACTTCTTCCGGCTGGGCCGGAGGCGGGTTGAGCATGTCGGTCCACTGCTCGTCCATGTCCTCGGCGGTCTGGATTAGATAACAGGCGTCGACGATCAAATAATAGCGGCGGGAGATTTGGTCCACCGTGCCGGCGAAGGAATAGGTGCTGCCGACCTTGAGGGTCAGGAACTTGGGCGCCAGCTCTTCGGGCACCCAGGCGATTCCCGCCTTTTCCAGTTTCATCTGCAGGTAGTTTTTCCGGTCGAGGCGCTGGGCGCGGCCGGCCGGCGGCGAAAGCAGGACGTCGGTGAACAGGATGGCGCGCGCCCAGGCGCTCTGGGGACTGCTCACCAGGGAGGCGGCCTCGATCTTGGCGTACGAATCCGGGGAGGGCAATCCGGCTGCCCAGGCCAGCGAACCGGCCATGATCCCCCCTGCCAACGCCAGCCCCAGTCGTGTCGGTTTCATATTCGCGGCACCTTCTTCGGAAATATCGTTCCTTTGTATATGGGGCCTGCCGGCAAAGCAAGCCTATCCTCGCGCCGGCTCCGCGGGGCCGGGCGGAGCCGGCGGCGGTCGCCCGCGCCGAGCCGCCTGGCGAAGGGAATTCCAATGCGCCAGCCGCTGGCGGATGACTTCTTCGTAGCCCTCGGCGGAGGGCGTGTAATAGACCTTGTCCGTCGGCACATACTCCTGGTCCACGAAATGGCCCGCGAAATCATGGGCGTATTGGTAGCCCTGGTGGCCGAACTCCTGGGCCGCCTGCTTGGAACCGGTGCTGCGCAGGTGCCGCGGCACCGGCAGGATGCGCCCTTCCTTCACGTCGGCCCACGCCGCCTCGAGGCCCAGGTAGGCGGCATTGCTCTTGGGGGCGGTCGCCAGATAGGTCGTTGCCTGGGCCAGCGCGATCCGCGCCTCGGGCATGCCGATGAAATCCACCGCCTCCAGGGCCGCCACGGCCACGCTCAATCCCCGCGGATCGGCGTTGCCGATGTCCTCGCTGGCCAGGATGACCAGCCGCCGCGCCACGAACCGGGGATCCTCGCCGGCATAGAGCATCTTCGCCAGCCAGTACAGCGCCGCGTTGGGGTCCGAACCCCGCACGCTCTTGATGAACGCCGAAATGGTGTCGTAGTGGCCGTCCTCGTCGTGGTCGTACACCACCGCTTTCTTCTGGATGCTCTCCTCCGTGGCGGCGCGGGTGATGCGAATCACGCCCGCCGGGTCCGGCACCGTCGTCAGGGCGGCGATCTCCAAGGCGTTGAGCGCGCGCCGCGCATCGCCTTCGCACACGGCCGCCAAATGCGCCGCCGCCGCTGCGTCGAGGGCGATGGTCAGGTGTCCCAGCCCGTCCGGATGCTGCAATGCCCGGTCCAGCAGTTCGCGGATCGCCTCCGCACCGAGCGGCTCCAGCTGGAAGATCTGGCTGCGGGAGGTCAGCGGGCTGTTGATGAAAAAGAACGGGTTGTGCGTGGTCGCGCCGATCAGGGTGACCGCGCCCTCCTCCACGTACGGCAGCAGGACGTCCTGCTGCGCCTTGTTGAACCGGTGGATCTCGTCGATGAACAGGATCGTTTCGCGTCCGGCCACGGCCCGGCGCTGCTTGGCCGCCTCGAGGGCCCGTCGCAGGCCGGCCACGTTCGAGAGCACGCCGCTCGTCCGGTCGAAGGCCCGTTTCGTCGTCCGCGCGATCACCTCTGCCAGCGACGTCTTGCCGCAGCCCGGCGGCCCGTAGAGAATGAGGCTTGACAGCCGATCCGCCTCGATCGCCCGCCGCAGCATTTTGCCCGGCCCCAGGATGTGGTTTTGGCCGACGATGTCCTCCAGGGTGCGCGGCCGCATCCGGGCCGCCAGCGGCGGCCGGCGCGCGGCCCGGGCTTCCGGCGTCTCCGCCGCGGGATCTTGGAACAGGTCGCTCATGGGCGGATGTGAGCGTGCCAGAAATCCGCGGGGGGCCCAATCCTTTTCTGAGGCGGCGGCCCGGCTTTTCTCTCGCGGCCGACTTGGATCTCCGAAAACCTCACGGTCCTGGTCATCGTCGTGCCGCTGGGTGGATGTATCTCAAGGGCGTCTGTTTCTCCAACACCGCCTATTTACTGATGTCGGTGCTGATCTACCTGCACACCGTTGGCGGCCACTACACCTTTGCGCAGGTTCCGTTCGGCTGGGTCACGGACCTCCTCGGCGCCCAGCGGAACCATTTCGACCGCCTCGCGCACTTTTCCGTGGGCTTCTACGCCTATGCCCTCCTGGAGTTCGCCGAAACCCGCCGCCTGAGCACCCGCCGCGTGTTCAGCGTTGTGTTTGCCATCGCGGCCATCCTGGCGATGGCGGCGCTCTTTGAAATCGCGGAGTGGCTCTATGCCGTGGCCGCCGACCCCGTTGCCGGGGCGGAATTCCTGGGCTCGCAAGGCGATCTCTGGGACGCACAGAAAGACATGCTGGCCGATGGACTCGGGGCAATCGTGGCTGCCGTCCTCTACCATTTCTCAAATCGAAACAGATTGATATAATCAATTACAATGTGATTATATCAATTTGCAGCGTATACCATTGCAGATATATCATAATGCATATAGTTAATTAACTGTGCTGTTTTTTTTGGGGGGGCTTCGATTCCGTTGCGTGCGGGATGCAGATCAGGGAGCCGGGGTGATCTTGACCCCGTAAAAGTACGGGACCGGACTTGAATCCTCCGGCAGTTCTAGCGTCACATTGCTGCCGTCGGTGTTCGTGATGGCCACCCCCTGCCAATTCCAGTTGGTTGGAGCGGATCCCCGGGCAAGGTTGGTCAAGCCAAACGGCAGGAACACGCGCCCGGTCCGGCCGCTAACCACCAGATGGGTCAGGTCGAACGCCAGGATGGGATACACCTCGTTGGTGATGTCCCCGCCCCCGTTGCTGGTGATCAGGATCGTCACGGCGTTTGTCGTTTTGACCCCGGTTCCGGAGTCGGTCAGCACCGCCGAGACCATATGCGAACCAACGTCAGCCAGAGTTGTGTTGGTATTGATCAGGAACCGGCTTTTGTTGGTCGTTGTGGGCCGCGTGGCAAAGGCCGGGGTGTCATCCCAGGCGGTAGTCCAGTCCGTGCCGGTCCCATGTAGGGTCACATTTGTCACCCATATGTCGACGCGGGTGGGTATGACGATATTGGTCGCCACGGGCGCCAGATCGAACGCCGGCGGCGACACCACCCGGACAACCAGGCTGGTGGCGCCGACCTCTTCCGCGTTGATGCGCGCGGAAACGTCCACCGTGTAATCGCCCCATTCGTTCGTGTCCACGGGCGAAAACCGCAACCGCAACTGGTCGTCCGGCGTGAGCTCAAATACGGCATTCGGGTTTTCCGGCAGGAGCGAATATTCCCAATCCCGCGGCACGAAATCCGCGTTCCGCAGGAGGAAATCCAGGACCGTCTCGCGGCCTACCGGCGCCACCCGGTCGCCGGCGCACTCGAGCCGCGGCAGCAGATCGCCGTACTTCCGGATGCGGATGTCGTCGAGGTTGGCGATTTCCCCGAAGTTGCCCGTGGTCACCAGCCGCAGCCAGACGTCGTCGGACCGCTGGACATCCGCCGCGAACACGCTGTTGGTGATGTCGTCGTGGTCCCACACGTTGAACGTGCCGTTCGATACCGCGGCCCAGTCCTCCCCGTCGCCGCGGACCTGCAGCTCAAACGTAACCACCCGGTTTGAGCCGTAATAGGCGTAGTGCAGTGAAACCGTCCCGATCCCGGCGAAGGAATCCAAGCTTTCCATTGTGGCGGGCAGCGCCGCCGACGAATGCCGGAAACGGGCCGAGGTGGTCTCGATCCGGCGATCCGTCGAGTCGCTGGTCATGACATTGGTGAAGCACCAGCGCATGCCGTTGAGGTTCGTCTCCACCCCGCCATTGGTGCTGTAGTTGAAATCCGCGCCTTCGAAATCCAGAAACCGCCACGGATCGTCCAGGACGGTGAACTGGCAGCAGGCGGCATTGGTGTACCCGCCGGCTTCGGCGTCCGTCGCCGTGTAGGTCAGCGTGAACAACTGGCCCACGTCCTCCAGGGTCGGGATGAGGGTCAGTTCGGTTTGGTCCGGATCCTCCAGGCCTGCACCCGCGAATTCCGGCGTGATGCTCCAGCTGCCGCTGACTTCCTGGCCGACGTCGAACACCTGCGCCTGCACATCGAAATCCTGACCCGCGTACGCCGTGTTGGTCCCGGTCCGGTCCAGCCGTACGTAGAGCCGGAACGGCTCCCATGCCAGGTTGTCGAGCGAGACGCGTCCGGACGAGACGGTACGGTTGGACAGCAGCAATGTGAACTCGTTCGTGTAGGGCCAGCGGTTGGTTGGATTAAACCCCGCGAACGACATTGCCTCGACCACGCCTGGGGTGCCGCCTGACTTGAAATTCCCGATCAGGTCGCCGTCCACCCGGACATCGCAATCCACTGTTCCGGTCAGGTCCTGCCTGAAGACCGCCGATACCTGCTGCAAGCCACCCGTAATGGTTTGCGCCCGCAACCACCCTTTGTTTGTCGCGGCCAGCGGTTGCAATGTGATGGAAGGGTCATTCGTGTACAGCGTCGGATAGCCCCGGGCGTTGGCGAACGTCCACACGATTTCCTGCTGGCCGGTGAACGAACCCGCCGCCACCCAATTATTGGTCAGCCCCGTGGTGTCGAAGGTTTCCAGCCCTGCGCGCCCGGCGGGCGCCGCCCCCAGGACCACGATCAGTCCGCCGATAGCGATGAAGCGCCAAGCCTGCATGTCGGCGGCCATTCAAGCACATCCCGGTCCCGCCGGGCCAGCGAAAACCGGATTTCGGCGCGCCGGTGCGGCCGGTGCGCCGGTGCGGCCAATTCGCTTGCGGTCGGCAGCGCCGCCCCCTATAGTGGTCATGCAGGATTGCGCCTGCCACAGGGAAGGACTAACGCCATGGCTCTGATCAATTTCGACTGTCCGGAATGCGGCCACAACCTCGAGGTGGACGAACGCGGCGCCGGCTTCATCATCAAATGCCCGGAATGCGGCAATCCGCTCCAGATCCCCGAATTGCCGCGCTCCCGCCGCCTGTGGAAAGTCGCCACGGCAGTCGCCACGCTCACGGCCCTCCTCCTCCTGCTCGCCGCCAACCTGTATTTCTGGACGCAGAACCAAAAGCTGCGCCGGCAGGTCGACGCCGAAGGCCGGGACTTCGCCCAGGTCATCCAAAAGGCCCAGACCCAAGCCCTAGACCAGGACCAAAAAATCCAGGGGTTGACGGCCGATCTGACCGCGCTCCAGAACCAGGTCCAGGCGGAGAACAGCCTGGCCGCCGCCGCCCTGGACGCCATTGCGGAAGCCGAAAGCCTCGCTAAGGAGCTGGAGAAAACCTCCCGGGAGTTTCTGGACAACCATTCCGGCGCTCGCACCGCTCTCCTACGCGGCCACATGGCCAAGGTCGTGGAAACCGCCAAGAACAGTCTGCCCGCCGCCCCCGTCATCACCGAAGTCGAACCCGGCCAGGGGGTCCAGGGCCACCTGATCGTCTTTCCGGTTTTGCCCGGGCCCGACGGCCAGAAGCTGCGGGAAAACGCCGAGGTCACCGGGGTCGAGGACGACCAGGTTTCGGTGAAGTTCGCCGGCGGCACCGCGACCTATTCCCTGACGGAACTGCATCCCGGCGTGGCCGCCTACCTGCCGGTCGATCCGCTGCTGGCGCTGGAACGCAACAAATGGGCCGCCACGGTCCGCCATGTGCACCAAATGGCCAACGCCCGGCGCGACGAACACCTGGCCCAGCTCCGCAACGCCATCGAAACCCGGCTGCCGGCCGAATAGCGCCCCCCCGCGCATGAATCCCCGCGAGATCGAGGCCGACATCCGCGCACGCATGACCGCCGATGGCGCCCCGCCGCTCGTGATCGCCGCCTTTCTCCGCAACCTGGCCCGCTGGAACTCCGGTGATCTCGGGGTCATTCCCGGCGCCGGCCTCGCCCCCCTCGGCCGCCTGCCGCGGCTGGAGGACCTGGATGAGCTGGATCCCGCCGGCGAAAGCGCCATTGGCCAAACAGTCCTGATCAAGCTCAACGGCGGCCTCGGCACCAGCATGGGCCTCGAGCAGGCCAAATCCCTCATGATCGCCAAGAACGGCCTTTCCTTCCTCGACATCATCGTCCGCCAGGTGGAATTCCTGCGCCGGCGCTGCCGCGCCCCCCTGCCTTTGCTGCTGATGGACAGTTTTTCCACGCAGGCCGATGTTCTCGCCGCCCTGCAGCGGCACCATCCCGGCTTCGGCAATCCCGCCGGCCTGCCGCTATCCTTCCGCCAGCACCGCGTGCCCAAGCTCGACCTGGCCACCCGCGCCCCCGCGCGCTGGCCGGAGAATCCCGCGCTCGAGTGGTGCCCGCCCGGCCATGCCGACATCTACCACGCCCTCCAAACCACCGGCATCCTCGACGCCCTTCGCGCCGCCGGCTTCCGCTACGCCTTCGTTTCCAACGCCGACAACCTCGGCGCCCTCCTCCACATGGGTATCCTCGCCCATGTCGCCGCCCACCGCATCCCTTTCCTGATGGAGGTTACCGCCCGCACCGACTGCGACCGCAAGGGCGGCCACCTCGCCCGGGCGCGGGCCTCCGGCCGCCTCCTCCTGCGGGAATCCGCCCAGTGCCCCCCCGACGAAACCGCCGACTTCCAGAACATCGCCAAGTACTCTCTCTTCAACACCAACAACCTCTGGCTCGACCTCGCGGCGCTCCGCAACCTGCTGCAGGCCAGCGGCGGCCTGCCGGAGCTGCCCCTCATCGTCAACCGCAAGACCGTGGACCCGACCCGGGCCGACAGCCCGGCCGTCGCCCAGCTCGAAGCCGCCATGGGTTCCGCCATCGCCTGCTTCGATGACTCCGCCGCGTTGGTCGTGCCTCGGTCGCGCTTCGCCCCCGTCAAGACCACTAACGACCTCCTGGCCATCCGGTCCGACCTCTACACCTTCGGCGAGGAGCACCAGGTCGCCCTCCACCCCCAGCGCTTCACTCCGCCCCCGGAAATCATCCTCGATCCCCGCTACTTCAAGAACATCGCCGACTTCGAGACGCGGTTTGCCAAAGGCGCACCCTCCCTGCTCCAATGCGACTCCCTGAAGATCGACGGCGACATCCATTTCGGATCCAACGTGCGCATCGAAGGCGCCGTCCACCTGCGCAATCCCACCGGCCGCCCCGCCCACATTCCCGCCGGCGCCCGCATCCACACCCCCGTCTGGCCCTAGCGCCCCCTCTCTACGCCCTTGGTCATTGATATTGGTTATTAGATATTGTGCCCCCCCCGCTTGCGGCCTACCGCCTACTGCCCATGTCCTCCCGATTCCCCTGCACCCATGAAATAGCCCCGGATTGACACCACTCCATCCCCGGCTTACCATGACATCCGGATCGTGGGAATTCCCCCCGCTTAAGCCCATCTTGTAGTTGGGAGAATAAACACTGTTGGGGCAAAATGAGCTGTTGATAAACTGGCGCGTGGTGATTTCATTGTTCGGTTTCTGATGATCTCCAAGTTCCACGCGGACACGTCACTCTTGCGATTGGGCTGTTCCGGTGAACAACCAACTTTATCCATTTCTCCGGGCACGGCTCACCGCCCCCATTGCGTCTGCCGTTCCCGGATTGCCCTGCGGTCGGGGATGGGGCATAATGGGACCTGAATGAGGAGTTGAAGATGAGCCAGGACTTGAAGTGCATTGGCACCTATCCCGACACCATGCAAGCGGAAGTGGCCCGAATGACACTCGAGGCGAAGGGCATCCGCGCGCTGGTGGCCACGGACGACTGCGGCGGGATGCGCCCGCACCTGCAAACGATCACCGGTATCCGCCTGCTGGTCCGGCCCGACCAAGCGGCAGAAGCGGCCGCCATCCTGAGCCCCGCAACTGCGCCCGAATGAACGCGGTCCGCGTGGCCGGACCGGGATTATTCACGCGACAAGTCTGACCCGGATGCACGACGCGCGGGGTGAAGCTGTATTGGCATACTGCGAATCCCCGCGCAACCAAGCAGACGGGCCGGAATTGTCGCGCCCTTGGCCAACACGGATGAAAATCCATTTATTGAATTAATTCCCCATCCGGCTGCCCCGCATTGGACAGCTTCGTTTTCATCCATGTTGCTAAAAAAACCGGCTAGAGCGTATTACTATATAGTATAGCCACACGAGGCGAACCAAGAAGCGGCGTC
>CAYMTY010000006.1:0-109067 GCA_964393515.1 uncultured Verrucomicrobiota bacterium | reverse complement strand
GTGAAGGTGCCGGCGAGGACGATGACGGCGCAGTGGCCGACGCCGTAGGCCAGCAGCAGCAGGATGCCGTAGGCCATGTGGGCGGCGGCGAGCTGGAAGGTCACGGCCAGCATGGGCGCCATGTAGGCGAACGTGCAGGGGCCCAGCGCCACGCCGAACACCAGGCCGAGGAGGAAGGCCGCGAGGCGCCCGCGCTGCTTCAGCTTGACCTGGCCGGGGCCGGTGAAGGGCAAGGGGACCACGCCCAGCAGGTGCAGGCCCACGAGGAAGAAAATGACGGCGACCAAATATCTTCCCCAGCCGCCGACGTCGCCGAGCATCCGCCCGGCCATGGCCGTGGCGGCGCCGATGAGCCCGATGGTGACGAGGATGCCCAGCGAGAACAGCAACGCGATCTGGAAGGCGCGCTTCGTGGTGATTTGCCCTTGCTCGTCAATGAAGCCGACAATGAGCGGGATGCTGGCGAGATGGCAGGGGCTGAGCATGATGCTCAAGACGCCCCAGACGAAGGCGGCGGAGAGGGCGACGGCGGGGCCACCTTCGACCGCGCGAGACAAGTGCGTGAACAGGGTTTGGATCATGGCCGGGCTTCCGCCGACAGGTCCACGCCGAGTTCCTTCCACTTGGCGAGGATGTCTTCCTTGGCGAAAAATCCTTCGTGCCGGAAGAGTTCGCGACCTTCTGCGTCAAAGAAGATCTGCATGGGGATGACGCGCACGCCATGCAACTGGGCGGTATCGGGATCCTTCCAGACGTCGATGAAGTCCACCTCGAGTCGGCCGGCATAGGTGGTTTTCAGGTCTTCGATGATCGGGGCCATCAGTTTGCAGGCCATGCATTTGTCGGCGCCCAGTTCCAGCAGGCGGGGCAGGGCGGCGGTCGTCGCTTCAACCGATGCCGGTACGACTTCGGCGACCGGCGCTGGAGCGGATTCGGAAGATTGAGCTTGGTTGTGCTTGAGCGCGAAGACGAGGCCCACGGCCACGACCACGGCGGCCACGATGGCTAGGTTCTTGAAGTTCTTCATGTCGGGTTTTCCTTTCCGATTCCTGAATGCGCGGAGGACGGTATGTCCGGCCAGCAGGAAGATGACGACCAGCAACCACGGCATCAGGTCCCCGCCGCCACTTGCGGGGCAACAGGGGACGATGGGAATACCGAGGCCGTTTGTCATTCCTGTCCTAGACCAGATGTTTCCGGATGTCTTCCGGGCTCAGGACCTTGCCGGCGCTTTTGACGGCGCCGTCCACGACGAGGGCGGGGGTGGACATCACGCCGAATTTCATGATGTCGACGATTTTGTCCACCTTCTCAAGTTGCGCTTCGATGCCGGCGGATTTCACGGCGGTTTCGACGTTGGCGAACAGCAATTTGCACTTCGGGCAACCGGTGCCGAGAATCTGGATTTTTTTCATGGGGGTTCCTTTGCTGGAATGTTGGAATAATTCTTGAAACTGGAAACTGGAAACTGGGGAAATCCTATTTGGTCGAGCGGATGAAAGCGTTCAGCTTGGGGCCGAGTTCATCGATGATGTTTTTGTAGATTTCAACTTCTGGATGGGGGATGAGCTTCCTGCGGATGGCCTTTCTCAGCCAGGCCTTGGTTTCTTCGAATGAGCCGCGAGCGTAGCGGTAAAACAGCTTTCGATCGGCGGGCGTGAAACGGCCATAGCCCTCGGCGATGTTGGCCGCGATGCTGTCGGCCGAGCGTATGATTTGGTAGCCAAGAGTTCGCTGCGCCTTGTCGGGCCAAGCGTCAAAAACGATCCAAATCTTATCCGACAGGTTTTCCGCTAAACGGTAAACGTCCAGCTCGTGGATTTCCTTCATGTGGTCACTCCCAGTTTCTAATTTCCATTTTCAAGACGCCACCCACCCGAACACCATCCCGCTCACGGTGGCCATTGTCACCACTAGCGCCACGAACGTCAGCGTTTTCTTGGGGCCGAGGATGGAATTGATGACCAGCATGTTGGGAAGGGAGAGGGCGGGGCCGGCGAGGAGGAGGGCGAGGGCGGGGCCCTGGCCCATGCCGCTGTCGAGCAGGCCGCGCAGGATGGGCACTTCCGTCAGCGTGGCGAAATACATGAGCGCGCCGGTGACGGACGCGAACAAATTGGTCCACAGCGGCCATAAGGAGGAAAGCCAGGCGGGGGCGACGGCGTTTGGATGACCGAGGATGGCGAGCAAGGCTTGCGGCGAATCGCCGACGAGCGCCTGGATCCAGATGTTCGGGACGATGCCGGCATCCGCATGGTCGGGGCTGCCGAGGAAGAATCCGGCCGCGAGCACGCCCATGAACAGGAGCGGGAGAATCTGCTTGGCGAAGCCCCACGACTGGTCGCGCCAGTCCTTGAGTTCGGCGCCGCCGAAGAACGTCAGCGCGGCGAGGCCGGCCGAACCCGCCGCAAACGCCGCCACGGGATAGCCCGGAAGAGCGATGCCCAGCACCACGGCGGGGAGGGCCGCCAAAAAAATATAGCCCGGCTTGACCTCGAAGAACCTCCACAGACAGAAACCCAGCAGCGCGGCGAAAAGCGCGGTGAGGGTCCACTTGGCCCGAAAAATCGCGAACCAGACGCCGGCGGTTTCCTGCGGGCGGGCCCAGTTGGCGAAAACCAGGATGCCGACCATGGCGAGGAAATAGAGCGCGACCTGCCAGAGCGGACGAATGGGCGTGTTGTCATCGCCGAGGAAGACTTCCTGGGGATTGGCGGCCTTGGCGCGCTCTTCCTTCAGAAAGATCAGGTGCATGAGCAAGCCGATGACCACGCTGAAGGCAATGGCGCCGACGGCGCGAGCAAGGCCAAGCTGGAAACCCAGCACGCGAGCGGTCAGGACGATGGCCAGCACATTGATGGCGGGGCCGGAGTAGAGGAAGGCGATGGCCGGGCCGAGGCCGGCGCCGCGCAGATAGATGCCGCCGAACAGCGGCAGGACGGTGCACGAACAGACGGCGAGAATGGTACCCGAGACGGACGCCACGGAATAGGAAAGCCATTTCGGCGCCTTCGGGCCGAAGTATTTCATCACGGCGTTCTGGCTGACGAACACGCCGATGGCCCCCGCGATGAAGAAGGCCGGCACGAGGCACAGCAGCACGTGCTCGCGGGCATACCATTTGGCGAGATAGAGGGCTTCGAGGATCGCGCCCTGGACGCGCAGGTGCTCCCCGGGCAGGAAATAGAGGCCGAGGAAAACGGCAAGCAGACCGAGGAGGATTTTCAGTTCCTTGTTCACGGCGGCTTCTTAGATGGAGCTATCCTGGCGCCGTTTCACGGATTGCAACGCTTCGACCGTGCAACTGAGCGCCTGCAGCATGCAGGGGCAGGCCAAGTGGTGGATGACTTTGGGGCCGGCCCGCCGCTCGGTGACGATGCCGGCCTTTTTAAGCTTGTCCAGGTGGCGCGAGAGGGTGGGCAAGCTGGCCGGAGTGAGGCTGCGCAGGTCGTTGACGCAGCGATCGCCGCGGCTGAGGGTGTCCAGGATCAGGACGCGGGTGGGGTGGGCGAGGGCCTTCAGGACGTCGGCGCGGGCTTTGGCTTGGGCGGCATTCATAACAACACATTTGCACAATTGTGTAAATATGTCAAGCAACGGCGGGGGCGGCGCGGAAAAGGCGTGAAACCCGGGCGGGGTTGTGGGAGACTGGCCCGCCGAAAACCAAGAGGTGTGCGCCATGAGCAAGACCATGATGCTGGGGCTGTTGATCCTGGCGGCGTTTATCGTCGTCCTGATCCTGACGAAGGGGGACACGACCATCACCCTGTTCACGGCCAAACAGACGCTGCGGACGTCCTTCGCGCTGCTGGGGGCGGCGGGCGTAGGCGTGGTGGTGGGGGCCTTGCTGCGCAAGTAGGGGCGGCGGGCCGTTTTTCGGCTTTCCAAGGCGGCGGGGGTCGGGGAAGATGCGGCCCGATCGATGATTTGACATGAAAGGAACGACAAGATGCGCATGATGAAAATGATCCTGGCCGGGCTGGCGGCGGCGGGGCTGGCGGCGGCGGCGGGCGCGGCGGAGCTGCGGATCGCGACGGTAAACCTCGACAAGGTGTTTACGGCGCACCCGAAGACGCAGGCGGCCGAGGCGGAGCTGAAAAAGGCCGAGACGGCGATGCAGGCGGAGCTGGAGCAGATGGAGGCGGAAGGCAAGGCGCTGCAGGCGGAGGTTCTCAAGTTGCGCGAACAGGCCAAGAGCCCGCTCCTGACGGACGAGGCCCGCCTGAAGAAGAGCAACGAGGCCGAGGACAAGCTGACCCAGTTGCAGGAGTTCCAGCTGCGCCTGCGCCGCACGCAGGAAACCAAGCTCAAGCAGCTGCGGGATCAACTGGCGAAGACGCGCCAGGGGATCGTGGACGAGCTGCTGGGCGTGGTGGCCGACTTCGCCCAGGCGGAGGGCTACGACTTCGTGATCGACCGTTCCGGTCTGACGATGAACATGATCCCGCTCACGGTCTATTCCAAGCCCGAACTGGACGTGACGGACAAGCTGATCGAAAAGCTCAACACCACGGCGAAGTAAACGGAGGGCGGACGGTGCCCAAACTGACGACTGGCGAACTGGCGGCGAAGCTGGGGGCGGTGCTGGAGGGGGATCCGGCCGCGGTCCTGGAGGGCGTGGCGGACCTGCGCGCGGCGCGCGCCGGGCAGGTGTCCTTCGCGGGCAATCCCAAGTACCTGCTGCAGGTGGCGGGCAGCGCCGCCACGGCGGTGATCGTGCCGCAGGACGCGGCGATTGCGGCACCGAAGCCGGCGCTGCTGCGCGTGGCCGACGCCGACGCGGCGTTCGCGGCCGCCTGCACCCTGTTCGCGCCGCCGCCGGTGGTGCTGCCGCGCGGGGTGCATCCGCAGGCGTGCGTGTCGCCGGAGGCAAAACTGGGCGCGGACGTGTCCGTCGGCGCGTTCGCGGTGGTGGAGGCGGGGGCGGAGCTCGGCGCCGGGACGACGCTCTACCCGCAGACCTACGTGGGGCACGGGGCGAAGCTGGGGCGCGACTGCCGGCTGTATCCCTTCGCCAGCGTGCGCGAGCGCTGCGTGCTGGGCGACCGGGTCATCCTGCACAACGGGGCGGTGGTCGGCAGCGACGGCTTCGGCTACACGGTGGACGCGCAGGGGGTGCGCACCAAGATCCCGCAGACGGGCACGGTGGTGCTGGAGGACGATGTCGAGCTCGGGGCGAACACAACGGTGGACCGGGCGCGTTTCGGCGAGACCCGGGTGGGCCAGGGCACCAAGGTGGACAACCTGGTACAGATCGCCCACAACTGCCAGATCGGCGAGCATTCGGTGCTGTGCGGGCAGGTGGGCATGGCCGGGACGACCACGCTGGGCAAGCACGTGATCTGCGCCGGGCAGGTGGGCCTGGCCGGCCACCTGACGATCGGCGACGGCGCGGTCATCGGGGCGCAGGCGGGGGTGGCGAAGGATCTGCCGGGCGGCCAGATGTACCTGGGGGCGCCGGCGATCCCCAAGCTCGAGTTTGGCAAGTCCCTGGCCCACGTGGCCAGCCTGCCGAAACTCAAGGAACAGCTCAAGGACCTCGCGGCGCGGCTGGCCGCGCTGGAGGCCCGGACCGGGGCGGCCCCTTGACGGCCGTCCGCCCGGGGGCTAGTCTTATTTGATTATGCCGCCTGAAGGCGGCGGGCAACCTATCCCGCGGTGGTAAGCAGATGACAGTGACCAAGGCCACGGAACAGCAGATCGAGAAACTGGCGAGCCAGGCCCAGGCGGGCTTTCTCGACAACGTCACGGGGGCGTTTTTTCGCCGTACGGACTGGTGGGCGTTCTGGATCGTGCTGGCAGCGAGCTTCGCGGTCTACTTCCACACCCTGGCGCCGACGCTGACGCTGGAGGATTCCGGCGAGCTGGCGGTGGCGTCGGACTATCTGGGGGTGCCGCATCCGCCGGGGTATCCGATCTGGACGCTGGTGACCTGGTTCTTCCAGTGGATCTTCCACGGAGTGAAGTACAACGGGCATCCCAACCCGGCCTGGTCGGTGGGGCTGGCCTCGGCGGTGGCGGG
The DNA here is from genome assembly GCA_964393515.1 of uncultured Verrucomicrobiota bacterium. Classification (GTDB taxonomy): domain Bacteria; phylum Verrucomicrobiota; class Kiritimatiellia; order CAIQIC01; family Lenti-01; genus Lenti-01. The sequence continues at coordinate 103,045 of CAYMTY010000006.1, read as the reverse complement.
GGCGGGGGCCTGCGCGCTGCTGGCGCTGCTGATCAGCCGCTCGGGCGCGGACCTGCTGCGGAGCATCCCGGCGCTGACGGACAAGATCGGGTTCCGCACGGAGAACCGGCTGTGCCTGGTGGCGGGGATCTCAGGCGGGCTGCTGCTGGCGTTCAGCCCGGTGCTGTGGTCGCAGAGCGTGATCGTGGAGGTGTACAGCCTCAATGCGCTGTTCCAGATGGTGGTCCTGCTGCTGATCTACATGTGGATGTGCCGGCCGAAGCAGGATGCGCTGCTCTATCTGGCCGCGTTCCTGTTCGGGCTGGGGCTGACCAACCACCAGACGCTGCTGTTCCTGGGGCTGGCGCTGGGCCTGGCGGTGGCGCTGAAGGACGCCAACCTGTTCCGGGACTTTGCGCTCGCGGCGGTGCTGCTGGGGGTGGTGTTCATTCTGGCCGCCAAGGGCGTGGGGCTGGTGGTCGACAAGGAGCACATGGAACTGGCCGGGGCGGACAGCACGCTCTGGAAGTGGTCGCGGGGGCCGTACACGGCGCCGTTCTGGATCTACAACTACCTGTTTCTGGCGATTCCGGCCGCGCTGGCCGTGGGCAGCGCGCTGGGCCGGCGGGCGCCGCCGGCCCGGCTGGGCTACGGTCTGCTGGTGGCGGGGGCCATCTACCTGTGCGTGGTGACGGCCGCGGCGGGGTATGTGCGCCTGATGGCCGGCAACGCGCAGGTGCCGGCGGATGTGGTGCAGAAGGCCCAGAACTTCAGCCCGTGGCTGGTCAACGCGCTGGTGCCGCCGCCGGCGGAACGCGCCCTGAACCCGTTTGCGGCGTGGCTGTGGCAGGGGGCGGGCCAGCGGATGGCATTGCTGTTCCAGATCTCCCTGCTGCTGCCGGTGGGGCTGGCGCTGGTACGCCTGCCGCACGGCAAAACCGTAGCGGTCACGATCCTGCTGGCCGAACTGGGCGTGGCGTTCTACCTCTACCTGCCGTTCGCCTCGGAGCAGAATCCGCCGATGAACTGGGGCTATCCGCGCACGTGGGAGGGCTTCATGCACGCGGTGACCCGCGGGCAGTACGAGGCCATCGTACCGACGGACATTTTCAGCGAGAAGTTCATCCAGCAGCTCGGGGCCTACCTGACGGATTTGCGCAACCAGTTTTCGCTGCCGGTGGCGGTGCTGGGCTTCCTGCCGTTCTGCTCGTGGGGCCTGGTGGCGGGCGGCAAGCGCCGCTCGGCATTTCCGGTGGCGCTCGGGCTGGTGCTGGCGTCGTCGCTGCTGATCGTGCTGGAGACGGCGACGGGCTGGGCCGGCCTCGAAAAGCTCTACCGCCTGCTGATCGGGCCGGTCCTGCTGCTGGCGGGCTGGGGGTTCTTCACCCTGCTGGCGCTGTACCTCAAGCAGCAGGCGGCGGAGCTCCGGAGCCATGCACTCGGGACGAAGCTCATGCTCTGGGGCCTCCTGGCGGTGGTGGCGGGCGGGGCGCTGTGGGTGGACGTGATGAGCCTGAAGGCGGTGTTCCGGTCCTTCGGGGTGGAGGCGGGCCAGCCGGGCTATCTGTCCGGCGCGGGAAAACTGTTTTACCTGGGCCTGGTCGCGGGGCCGCCGGTGGCGATCGGGCTGGCGTGGGCCCTGAACCGCTCGGCCCTCGCGCTGGATTCCGACCTCGGCGTGTCGCAGCAGCGCTGGCTGATCACCTCGGTGGTCGGGTTCTTCTCGGTGAGTGTGGTGTTCCTGATCTTCCAGAACCCGTCGCTGGACATCCAGAACCTGTTCATCGGGCGGGTGCAGTTCATCCAGAGCCATGCGCTCTATTCGCTGTGGCTGGGCTACGGGATCCTGCTGTCGGCGGCGTGGCTGGAGCGGCTGCTGGGGCCGCGGGCGCTGGCGCCGGCCATGCTCGCGGGCCTGCTGCTGCCGGGGATCCTGCTGTGGCAGAACGCCTACGACGAGGACCAGCTGCGGATCGTGGGCGGGGCCGAACAGAACGGCCATTCCTACGGCTGGCAGTTCGGCAACTGGGGGCTGGAAGGCATCAAGGGGATCGAGGATGACTTCCGGCACTGGTTCCCGGACGAGGCGGACTTCGCCCGGGAATGGGGGGCGCTGACGAACGCGCTCGGCGCGGCCGAGCCGGACTACCCGCCGGCGATGACGCCGAACGCAATCTTCTACGGTGGCACCGATCCGGGACGGTTCGTGCCGACCTACATGATCTATTCGGCCGACGTCCGCTCCGACGTGTACCTGATCACGCAGAACGCGCTGGCGGACAACACGTTCATGAACATCACCCGCGACCTCTACGGCGACACGATCTACATCCCGTCGCTGGAGGACAGCAACGAGGCCTTCCGCAAGTACGTGGACGACGTCAACGCGGGCCGCATCCAGGCCGGGGCGGACATCAAGATCGAGAATGGCAAGGTCAGCGTGCAGGGGGTGGGCGGGGTGATGACGATCAACGGCATCCTGGCCGAGCTGATCTTCAAGGAGAACAAGGCCAAGCACGACTTCTACGTCGAGGAAAGCTACGTGATCGGCTGGATGTATCCGTACCTGACGCCGAACGGCCTGATGCTGAAGCTCAACGCGGAGCCGCTGCCGGGGCTGGATCCGAAACTGGTGGAGAACGACCACCGGTTCTGGGGCTGGTACACGAAATGGCTGCTGGACCAGGCCAAGTTCCGCCGCGACATCTGCGCGCGCAAGTCGTTTTCGAAGCTGCGCAGCGCCATCGCCGGCATCTACGACTACCGGCGGATGTACGACGAGGCGGAGTACGCCTTCCGGCAGTCGATCGACCTGTATCCGCTGTCGCCGGAGGCGAATTTCCGCCTCGCGCAGATGTACATGAACATGCAGCGTTTCGACGACGCCGATAAGATCGTGCGGGACTTCTACGCCGCGGATCCCAAGAACGACAGCGCCAAGGGGTTCCTGGCGCAGATCGAGAGCACCCGGCGGATGATCGACCGGCGGCAGGCGATCGAGAAGAAGCAGCATGAAACCGGCGTGCTGTCGCCCGACGAGGCGCTGGAACTGGTGTCGATCTACCGCGCCTCGGGCATGCAGGGGGCCTACCAGCAGCTGGCCATGCGCCTGGTGGGCGATCCGGGGCTGCCGCCCCAGCACATCCTGGCGCTGGCCGGGCTGTTTGCGCAGGACCAGCGCGTGGATGCATTGATCTTCGCCCTCGAGCAGTACACGAAGAAGGAAGCCAACAACTTGGATGTCTGGCTCGACCTGGCGGCCGCCTACGCCTTTGTCCGGCGCGACGCCGAAGCCGTGACTACCGCCCGCAAGGCGATCGAGCTGGGCGGCGACCAGGCCCGCGAAGCCATCCTGCGCGACGGGCGTTTCCAGCCCCTGGCCACCAATCCGCAGTTCCGCGCCCTGTTTCCGCGCCAGACGGGCCAGCGCCCTGCCGCCCCGCCGCCCTGGCAGGGCGGCGCCCTGCCCAACCTGCCCGGCCTGGCCAGATAAGCCGGTCTGCGCTTCGAAGGCGTCCCCCCCCCGCCGGACAATCGATCTGGCGCGTAGAATACTATGCGGATCTCCTGCTCCTCGGAATCCGGCTTCATGCACACGGAAGGAGCACTCCGCGCCAGAAGAGGATCCGGCACCTTGGCCTAACCGCACAATAACACAATCCTAACCATATAATAATGATACGGATTTTGTAAGCGGGCGCCGCCTTTTATACGCTTATACCGTCCGGATGAAATGGTTTTTAAACAATATATCCTGCCCGCGCACCCTGCCGGCCATGCCAGCAAGGCGGCGGCTCCGGATTGTTCGGTTGTCATGTTGGGGGTGGATTGGCGGCGGCAGCGGCCGCCGTCCGTATGCCGCAGGCGTTCTGCGCGCCGCCGCCGGAAGAAAGCCAGCTGCCGGGGCCGCGGAACGCCCGCGATTGCGGGTGTGGGCTGGCTGGCGCCGGGACGCGTCCGGCCCCCGCGCGGGTGATCGGCACGGACACCGGTGGGGGGGCGGGCGGAGACGATGCCGGGGCACACCGGGGATCGTCCGGCCGTTGGAAGCGGCGGGGGGCGGATGAAGAGCCGGACGTTCCAATCCCGGTTCGGGAAACGGTGCGCGGTTCTGAGCGGCCTGTTACTGCTGGCGTGGGCGGGCGGCCCGGCGGCCTACGGGCTGGAGGCGATTTCGGGCCTGCTGGCGGCGTACGACGATTCGACGCAGACGAACGACAACTATGCGACGACGGGCGGTGGCAGCGCGGATTTCCCGGTGGGAACAACCTACCGCGTCACGTTCGGCGAGGGCAGCCAGAACAACCTGCGCCTGACCGGCTTCGAGATCGGGGGGGAGAGCTTCAACTTCGTGCTGCTGGCGGACATCATCAACCTCGAGCGCGTGGACAACGTGAATGCGACGGGCCGCCTCCACATCGTGCTCTACGAAGACTATGCGGTGACGGGGACGAACGTCGCGCTGCGGCCGGATTTTGCGGAAACGATGATGGAATCCTTGCGAGGGTCCATCGTGAACCGCGGCGCGGACAACGTCTTCGCCAACTCGGGCGACGGCAACGGCAACAACAACAACATCGAGCGCATCGATTATATTTTCCCGGATGGGTTTCCGGTGTTCAACAACATCGACCAGCGCGGGTTTCTGGTCATGGACCGCGGGGGCAACGACCGGTTCAAGATCGCGGCGATCCTGGCGGTGGACGCCAGCAACCGGCCGACGGCGTTCGGGGATCCGGTCAGCGTGCTCGAAACGCAGTGGGGCAATTCGGGGATTTCGATCGACACGACGGTGATGCGGGGCTACACCGAAGGCGGCGACGACCTGCATCCCTCCGCGGTCATCACGCCGCAGGCGTTGTCGGGCGTGTACGTGACCTGGCAGGATCTGGGCCTGCAGACCAACGACTACATCTACGGCTACTCCCTGGCGGGGAACGACGTGAGCACCAGCGGCGCGGACTGGACGAACGTGGCCAACAGCGCCGCGTTCCCGACCAACACGTCGACCGGCAGCGCGTACGGCGGGCTCGACCTGATCAGCGGCGGCATGATGTTTTTCGAAGAATCGCTGGACGTGACGCTGGGCAATTTCGTGTGGGACGACCGCGACGGCGATGGCCTCCAGGACTCGGAGGAGCCGGGCTTGGCGAACGTGCTGGTGGAGGTGTACGACAGCGACACGAACCTGGCGACGGTGACCCGGACGGACGGCAACGGCCAGTGGCTGGCCGAGGGCATCGGCCCGGGAACGTTTTTCGTCGATTTCACGCTGCCAGCGGGTGGATACCAGTTCACCCTGCGGCAGGTGGGCGCGGACGCGGCCATCGACAGCGATCCGGATCCGGCCACGGGGCTCACGGACCTGATTGCCCTGGCCAGCGGCGAGACCAATCTGACGATTGATGCGGGGATGCATCTGGCGCCGGGCGACCTGCGCCTCGGCAAGAGCGTGCTGCCGACCGACGCGAAAAAAGGCGATCCGGTGGTCTATACGCTGAACCTCACCAACGCGGGCGCGGTGAACGTGTCGCTGGTGCAGGTGACGGACGTGCTGCCGCCGGCGGTGGCGTTCGTCGGCTACGGGGCCACGACCGGCACCTACAGCGAGGCGACGGGCATCTGGGACATCGGCAACCTGGCGGTGGGGGCGGTCGGCACGCTGACCATCACCGGCACGGTCAACGCCGGCTACGGCGGGCTGACCATCACCAACGATGCCGCTATCACCCGGATGAACCGGCCGGACACCAACGAGACCGACAACTCGGCTTCCGCGACCTTCGCGATCCAGCAGACGGACCTGGCGGTGCTCAAGACCGTGGATCCGACGAACTCGGAAGAAGGGGTCTCCGTCGAGTTCACGATCGCGCTCGCCAACAACGGGCCCCACGATGCCGCGGGCATCGCGGTGACCGATCTGCTGCCGGCCGGCTTCAGCTATGGCGGCGCGGTCGCGAGCCAGGGATCCTATGCCAGCGGCACGGGCATCTGGACGGTGGGCGCCGTGACCAACGGCGGTTCCGCTTCGCTGGCGATCACCGCCACGCCGCTGGCCGGAACCGGCGGCACGACGCTGACCAACACGGCCGCCATTACGGCTTCGAGCCACGACGATCCAGTGGTGACCAACAACGCCGCTTCGGCGGAACTGCCGGTGCTCGGCGCGGACCTCGGCCTCGGCAAGCGGGCGGATCCCGCAGCGGCTTCCGAAGGGCAGGCCATCGTCTTCACGATCGCGATCACCAACTTCGGCCCGGCGGCCGTGACGGGCGTCGCGGTCTCGGACCCGCCGATGGCCGGGGCGACGTACGTCTCGAACGCCGTCAGCCAGGGCAGCTACGACGGCGGCACGGGCGCGTGGACCGTCGGGGCGCTGGCAGCCGATGCGGTGGCCACGCTGGCGATCTACGCGACCGTCGATGCGGCGACCGCCGGCACCGTGCTGACCAACACGGCCACGATCACCGCCAGCAGCCTGCCGGATCCGGATTCCGCCAACGACGTCGATTCCGCGACGGTGGCGGTCAGTACCCTGCGGCTGGACAAGACGTCGGACGTTTCGGGGTCGGTGCAGCCCGGCGGCACGATCACCTATACGATGATCGTCACCAACTACGGCGCGACCGCGCACACGAACGTGTCGCTGGCCGACGTCGTGCCGGACGGCACGACCTACGTGCCGGACAGCGTCGCCGTGACCCGCTTTCCGGAAAGCCCGCCGGTTCCCACGACGACGGTCTACGATGCCTCCACGACCTTCACCGCGCCGGCGGGCGTGACCAGCGTCACCGTTTCGGCCTGGGGCGGCGGCGGCGGCGGCGGCCGCGAGACCGGACGGCGGTCGACCGGCGGCGGCGGCGCGGGCGGCGCGTTTGCCATGGTCAGCAATCTGGTCGTGGTGCCGGGATCCAACTATGCCGTCACGGTGGGGGCGGGCGGCGCGGGCGGCAGCGCGGCCGGCGGCATCAATGGTTTGCCGGGCGGCGCGAGCTGGTTCGGTGCGGTGGACGTGGTCTACGCGGAAGGCGGTGCGGGCGGCGTGGGGACGGCTGTCCAGAACGCCAACGGCGCAGGGGGGACCGGATCTGCAGCCGCGTCCATCGGCGATGTCGTCTATCGCGGCGGCAACGGGGCGCAGGGGAACACGGGGGCTTCCGGCGCGGGCGGCGGGGGGGCGGGCAGCACGGGGGCGGGAGGCGATGCCTCGGTCGGGACCGGCGGCACCGGAACCAGTTTGTACGGCGGCGATGGCGCCGATGGGGTCGGCGACGGCTCCGACGGGGCGGCGGGATCGGCGTTCGGCGGCGGCGGTTCGGGCGGCAACGCCAGCAACAACGACGACCACGACGGGGGCGACGGGGCCGGCGGCCGGGTGACGGTGGCCTACGATCTGCCCACCGCCAAGCCGGTCGGAACGGAAGACGATCCGCCCAACTTGGCCGAGGGCTGGTGGCTGGATCCCGGACAGGCGCTGGAAGTGACTTTCCAGGTGGTGGTCGATGATCCGCTGGCCCTGATGGCCATCACCAACGTGGCTTCCGCGACGAGCGAGATCCAGACGATCCCGCTGACGGATACCGTCGTCGATCCGTTCATTCCCGTGGACCTCGGCGTGGGCAAGGTGGCGGATGCCGCCTGGGTCGGCGAGACCGAGGCCGTGAAGTTCACCGTTACGGTGACCAATCTGTCGTCCGGCGTGGAAGCCACGGGCGTGGAACTGGCGGATTTGCTTCCGGCCGGATTCAACTACGTTTCGAACACCGCCAGCCAGGGCTCGTATGCCAGCGGCACGGGTCTGTGGACGGTCGGCAGCCTCGGTCCGCTGGCCACCGCCACCCTGGAGATCTACTCCGCCGCCGCGGTCGGATCCGGCGGGCTGGTGTGGACGAATGCCGCGGCCGTCGCCGCGCTGGACCAGACCGATCTGAATTCCGCGAACGACGTCGCGGAGGCGGTGGTCGGCGTGTATGGCTCGGACCTGGCCATCCTCAAGACCGTGGACAACGCCACGCCGAACGAAGGCGCCGCGTTGCTGTATTCGATTGTCGTCTCCAACCGCGGGCCTTCGGACACGACGGGCGTCGCGGTGAGCGAGCCGCTGACCAACGGCGTGACCTACGTCTCGAACGCCGTCAGCCAGGGCAGCTACGACGGCGGCTCGGGCCTCTGGACGGTCGGCGATCTGGATGCGGGGGACTCCGCGACGTTGTGGATCGCCGCGACCGTGGATGCGGGCACCAAGGGCGCGTCCATCACCAACTGGAGCCGCATCACGGCCACGGACATGCCCGATCCGGTCGCGGCCAACGACCAGGACTCGGCGGTCGTCTACGTCAGCGCCCTGATCGTGACCAAGACGTCGGACGTGGCGGGCTATGCCGTTCCGGGCAGCAACGTCGTCTACACGATGATCGTCAGCAATTCCGGCGCCTCGACGCACTCCAACCTGGTGGTGACGGATCTGGCGCCTTCCGGCACCACCTACGTCGCGGACAGCCTCGAGGTCACCGGGCCCAACTGGACAACCATCAACGTCCGGGACGAGTTCAACGCCCAGGCCTACACCAACAACGACGGTTCGCTGGATTGGAACGCGGACTGGCAGGAAGGGGACCCGGCGGGGACCGCCGGCCCGGTCGGGGACTACGTCGGCGTCACCGCCGGCGGCCAATTGTTCCTGCACTGGGCCTACGTCGGCGACGAGTGGGCCTCGCGCGGGGCGGATCTGTCGGGCTATGACAGCGCGGTCCTGCGCTACGACTGGCAGACCGTCAATCTCGCCGGCGGCCAGACGGTCTCGGTGCTGGTTTCGACCAATGGGGCGGCCCCGTTCGTCGAAGTGGGCACCTACAGCGGATCCGCCAGCGGCAGCGCGGAGATCGACGTCACCGCGTTCATGTCGACCAACACGACGGTTCGGTTCGAAAACCAAAGCGTCAACTGGGACAACGGCGATTACGGCTATTTCGACAACGTCGAGCTGGAGGCCATGGCGTTCACGACCAACACCGTTTCCGGCGGCGGGCCGCCGGTTCTGGCCACGAATCGGAGCTTGCGCCCCGGCGAAGTGCTGACGCTGACGTTCGAGGTCGCCGTGGACAATCCGTGCGGCGCGACCCAGATCGTCAACACGGTCTCCGTCACCAGCGACCAGACCTCCACGAACGTGACCGCCACGGTTGCGGACCCGGTGGCCTATACCGATCTGGCGCTCGTGAAGACCGCGGATGAAACCCATCCGGCGGAAGGCGATCGCGTCACCTATGCGATCACGGTCACGAACAAGGGCCCCATCGCGGCGACCGGGCTGCAGGTCGCCGAGCCGCTGACCAACGGGCTGATCTATGTGTCGGCCGTGCCTTCGCAAGGCACCTACGATGACGGCACCGGCCTGTGGGACGTCGGCACGCTGGCGGTGGGGGCCGTGGCCATCCTGACGCTCTCGGCGGACGTGGAGGCCGGAACCGCCGGCACGGCGATCACCAATCTCTCCCGGATTTCGGCGCTGGACCAGGCCGATCCGACGCCGGGCGACAACCAGGACGTGGCGGTCGTTGCGGTGGAAGGCGTGGACGTGGGCGTGGGCAAGTCGGTGGATCCGATCGTGCCGGTCGAGAAGGAACAGTTGGTCTACACGGTGTCGGTCACGAACTTCGGGCCGGACGCAGCCACGGGCGTGGAGGTGACCGATCTACTGCCCGTCGGCCTGACCTACGTGTCGGCCGTGCCTTCGCAGGGTTCCTACAACGATGCCACCGGCCTTTGGGACGTCGGCACGCTGGCGGCGTCGCAGGTGGAGACGCTGGCCATCACGGCGCTCGTGAACACCAATACGGCCGGGACGGCCCTCACCAACGTCGCCGCCCGCACCGCGACGGACCAAATCGATACGAATGCGGCAAACGATTCGGCCGAGGTGGTGGTGGATCCCACCCAGGCGCCGCTGGATATCTTCAAGTCGGTCGATCCTTCCGGAACCGTCGGTTCCGGAGATTCCCTGACCTATACCATCGTCGTGACCAACCACAGCGCCCAGACGCAAACGGGCGTGGACGTGACGGACGTCTTGCCGGCCGGCCTCGCCTACGTGCCCGGCAGCATCGCCGCGACGGCTCCGGTCGCCACCAATGCCACGATCCTCGATTCCTTCAACGCCCGCAACTACGGCAACAACAACGGCACGACCAATTGGTCCGCCAACTGGGTGGAGAGCGAAGGCGACGGCCCCGCCGCCGGCAACGTCCAGGTCCTGTTCGACACCGTGCGCGGCGCCACCTTCACCCTGCGCTTTGCCGGCGCCGGCCAGACGCTGGCCCGGCAGGCCGATTTGTCCGGGAAGTCCGGCGCCACCCTCAGCTTCGATTATCGCCGCGATGGTCTGGAAGCCGGCGAATACGTGGCGGTGCAGATGTCCTCCAACGGCACCGCCGGCACGTTCACGGAAATCGGCCGCTTCAACGGGGCGGCGACGGATGTGGCCTATTCGGAGTTCTCCTACGACATCGGCGCTTGGATTTCCACCGCGACCGTCGTCCGCTTCGTGAGCCCCGCCGGGATGGACGCAACCGACGTCCTGTGGATCGACGACGTGCAGATCGAGACCGAGCGCCGGGTGCAGGCCGCGGTGCCCGGCGGCGCGCCGCCGAATTTGGTTTCCGGCCTGATGCTGATGCCCGGCGAATCCGCGACCCTGACGTTCGCCGCGACGGTGAATGCGCCCGCCGTGGTGACGCAGCTGGTCAATTCCGCCTCGGTCACCAGCGACCAAATGACGAATCCCCGCACCGATACCGCCGAGAATCCGGTGGATCCCGACTGGGCCGCGGTCGGTGACCGGGTCTGGCTCGATGTCAACGGCAACGGCGTCCAGAACTCCACCGAGACCAACGGCGTGGCGGACATTCCGGTCGCGCTGATGGACACGAACGGAATGGTCGTGGCCGCGCAGATGACTTCCGCGGCAGGGTTGTACTTTTTTGAGAACCTCGTGCCGGGGACCTACTACCTCCGGTTCGACCTGAGCAACCTGGATACCAACTATGTGGTCCTGGCGCCCGCCTTGGCAAGCGGGGATCCCGCTCTGGACAGCGATGCGACGGCCGGCGGCATCGGCGGCTATGCCTGGACAACCAACTTCGTCCTGTCCGGCAGCCAAACAAACCTGACGCTGGATCTGGGGCTGGCCCCCCTGGGAGCCACCCGGGCCGAACTGGTCGACGTGTGGGGCGAATGGCGCGGAGACGCCGGCTTTGTGGCCTGGCGGACGGCATCGGAATGGGACACGGCGGGCTTCCGAGTGTACCGCGTGGATCCGGAGACGGGGGCGGAGACCCGGCTGAACGAAGACTGGGTGCTGGCGGCGATGTGCGAGGACAGTGCAGAATACGCCTTGGCCGTCCCGGGGGCGGAAACGGGCACAACCGGCTTCTATCGGCTGGAAGAGGCGGAACTGACGGGCGGAACAGTGGACCACGGGACGCACGAAATCCGGTTTGTCGTTCCTCCGCCCGCCCCGAAGGCCGCGCCGGCGGCGAAAGCGGTTCCGGTGGATGTCCGCCCCTTGAAACGGGCCGGGCCGTCGCCGGTGCTGAAGGTCCTCTTCCAACGGGAAGGCCTCTATGGCGTGGCGCTGCAGGCCATTGCCGCCGGCCTGGGACTGGCGCTTGAAGATGTGCAGGCGCTAGCGGAGGCCAACCAACTGGCCTTCACAGAGCAGGGCGCGGCGGTGCCGGTGGTTTACGATGCAGTCAACAGCCGCATGGTGTTTCACGGGCGGCCCACGGACAACTGGTACGCGCGGGACAATGCGATCCTGATTGAAGGCGGCGAAGGTTTGGCCATGGCGCGGCGGGAGCCGGGCGCGGCCGGGGCCGAAACCGTCTTCCCGGCGCAGGTGCGCTTCGAGGAGGATCTGGCGACCGGCAACGCGACGATGCTCGAACGGCCAGCGGATTGGTATTACTGGAAGATGGTGACGGCGTCGGTGAACCCGGCTGCAAACCGGGTGGACTTTGCGTTCGACCTGACAGGCTTTGCGGGCGGACCCGTGACGCTGACGGTGGATCTGCTGGGCTGGACGCGGACGGATCGGATCCCGGATCACCGGGCGGAGTTCTTTGTGAACGGCGTCGCTGCGGGTTCGCTCGAGTTCGACGACCAGCGGGCGGCGCAGGCGGTGCTGGAGCTTCCGGAAGGTGTGGCGGTGGAAGGTGCCAACACGCTGACGGTGCGGGGGGCATTGCCGACGACCGGGCTGTACGGCAATTTCGTGGTGGACGGATTCACCGCGGCGTACGCCCGGCGGCTGGAGCCCGGGGCGGGGACGCTCCATTTCCGGGCGGGCGGGGCGGCCGGCGTTTCGGCGGCGCCGTATGCCGCGCCGCTGGCCGTGGCGCTGGAGGACTCCGGTGGGCCGGCCTGGATCGCGGACGAAACCGGTACCCTGCCCGGAAAGGCCTGGGCGGCGGCCGGGGAAAACGAACGGTTCGCCGTGGTGGAATCCGCAGAACTGCCGCTGCTGGTGCCCGAGCCGGCGGCGGCGGACGCGTGGTTCCTCGCGGCGGACAACCGGATCGATTACCTGATTGTTTCCTCGCGGGCGCTGGCGGAGACGGCACAGGCGCTGGCGGACTATCGGGCCGGCCAGGGGCTGCGGGCCGGCGTGGCGGTGTTCGAAGACGCCTGCGACCTGCTGACCGGCGGGCTGCGGACGCCGGAGGCAATTCCCGAACTGCTGGCCTATGCGCAAGCGACCTGGGCCGAAGCGCCGTGGCTGGTGGTGCTGGCGGGCAACGGGCACTACGACTATCTCGGGGTGAAGAGCAACGAGGTCAATCACCTGCCGCCGCTGCTGCTGCCGACAAAGGACGGCCTCTTTGCGGCCGACGGCCTGCTGGCGGACACGGATGGCGACGGGCTCCCGGATGCCGCGGTCGGGCGCCTGCCGGCGCGGAACGCCGCCGACCTGGCGGCAATGATCGAGAAGATCCGGGCTTTCGAGGTCGAGTTTGGCGCGGCGTGGCAGGACAACTTTGTGCTGGCCAACGACACGGATGATCCGGCGGCCGGATCGTTTGCCGCGGACAGCGAACGGCTGGCCGATCTGACCCGTCCGCCGCGGGCCGTTCCGGAACGGATCAATTTGAACAAGATGGCCATCGCCGCAGGCCGGGCAACGCTGTTGAACTGGTTCAAGAACGGCGCGGGCTTCATCCACTACACGGGGCATGGCGGCGCCAAGAACTGGAGCGCCAAGAACCTGTTGAAGGACACGGATGTCCAGACCATGGTGAACAGCCAGCAGCCGGTGGTGATTGCGTTGACCTGCTTTGCCGGACGCTACGAGATGCCGGCCGTGCAGAACCTCGGGGAAGCGCTGCTGCTGCGGGCGCAGGGCGGGGCGGTGGCGGTCTGGAGCCCGTCCGGGGCCTCGCGCAATGCGCCCGCCGTTGACCTGGCGGCCGCTTTCTACCGGGCCGTGTTCCAGGAGGGCTGTGGCACGCTGGGCCTGGCCATCCGGCAGGCGCAACGCGCCGTGCAAAACAGTGTCTTCTCGCAAGACACGCTCGCCGTCTACAACCTGCTTGGCGATCCCGCCCTGCGCCTCGCCGGCAACCAGTCCGGACAGCCGGCGGATGCCGGTTTCGCCACGTGGCGCTGGCAGCGGTTCACCCCGGCCGAACTGGCCGACCCGCAGATCAGCGGGCCGACGGCCGGCAACTTCTTTGCCTACGCCCTGGCCGGCGACGGTGTCCTCGCGGTCGAACCGGCCGCCGGCGAGGCGGATGGGGAGGATTCCGGGTTTGTGGTGCGCTGGCGGCGCCGCATCCAGCGCAGCGATGTCGAATACCGCCTCTACGTTTCGGAAGATCTGCGGACCTGGGAGCCCGGCTCCACGGACCTGCAGGAACTCGGGGCGACGCCGGATCCGGATGGGGTGATGGAGACCGTGCACACTCGAATCTTCCGGCCGGATGCCCGGCGCCTCTTCGTTGGAATCTTGGCGGTGCGGAGATAAATATAGGCGGGCCTCTGGGGCGGGATCGGGAACATGCCAGCCGCAGAGGGGGTGGCCGACAGAAGGGAAAATCCGGATCGGATGTAGGCCCGGCCTCAGCGCCGGGCGGAATAGAAAACCCGCAGCCACAAAGGGCTGGCCTATAAAGAGGGCGAAGACACGCCAGCCGCGGAGGGCGGGCCTGCAAACGGACGCAATCTTCAAGCCTTGTCGTGCCGGGGGAAGTAGAGGCGGAACGCGGTGCCCTGGCCGGCCGCACTTTGCACTTCGATGAACCCCTGGTTCTGCTGGACGATGCCGTAGACGGTCGGCAGGCCAAGGCCGGTGCCCTTGCCGGGCTCCTTCGTGGTGTAGAAGGGCTCGAAGATCCGGGCAAGGGTTTCAGAATCCATGCCATGGCCGGTATCCGTCACGGAAAGCACGGCATACTCGCCGGGGTGCCGGTTCGGCAAGCCGGCGCAATCGGCCGCGGTCAAGGTTGCCAGGCTGGTTTCCAGGATGATCCGGCCGCGGCCGGCGATGGCATCGTCGGCATTGACGCACAGGTTGGTGAGAATTTGATCCAGTTGGGAGGGGTCCATGCGCACCAGCGGGAGGTTTTGGGCCGGACGCCACTCCAGTTCGATGTCCATCCGGACCAGGCGCCGCAGCATGTTGAGCAGGTTGGCTACGGCCTCGTTCAAATCGAGGGCCCGGGGCCGGATGGTCTGTTTGCTGGCGAAAGCCAGCAGCTGGCGGGTGAGATTGGCGGCGCGTTCGGCGATCTTCTGGATCTCCAGCAGGTCGGCATGATGGGGATGATCGGCGGGGGTATCGGCGATCAGCAGTTCGGAATAGCCCAGGATGGCGCCCAGGATATTGTTGAAATCGTGGGCCAGGCCGCCGGCCAGGCGGCCCACCGATTCCAGCTTCTGGGCATGGAACAACTGGGTTTGGAGCCGTTCCCGCTCCGCCTCCGCATGATGACGCTCGGTCACGTCCGTATCGACGCCGCGGTAGCCGAGCAAGCGTCCCGCCGGATCCAGGAGGGGCATTCCGGTGGTTTCCAGGAGCGCCTTCCGGCCATCCTTGCGGAGGACGGGATTGATCTTTTTGAGGAAGCCTTCCTTGCGCGCCGCCCGGGCGGCCGCGGATTGGCGGATTTGCTCCCGCGCTTCCGGGGCGATCACATCGAGGAAATTCATTGTGCCGACCAGTTCCTCCGGCCGGTAACCCAGAATGGTTTCAACCCCGGGGCTCGAGTAGGTATACACGCCCGCGGCATCCATTTCCCAAATCCATTCTTTCGCGGTTTGCGCCACCTGGAGGAAACGCTGCTGGCTTTCCTGCAGCGCGGCATCGACTTGCTTGCGTTCACTGATGTCCCGGTCGATGCCGATGAAACCGGCGGGCCGGCCCTGGCTGTCCAGAACCAGCGAAACGCAGGAGGAGGTCCAGAAGCGGTGTCCGTGCCGGTCCTGCTGGAGATGTTCGCCGCGCCAGGCGCCCCGCGCGAGGATTTCCTGCCGGAACGCGGTTTCGTCCGGGGGCTCGACGGGACCGGCAAAGTCCCGGTAGGGCTTGCCCAAAACCTCGGTGGCGGCGTAGCCGTACATTTTTTCCGCGCCCCGGCTCCAATACAGGATGCGGCCCTCGAGGTCCGAGGCGACGACCGCCTCCTGCACGCTGTCGAGCAGTTGGGCATGGAACCGCAGGTTTTCTTCCGCTTGTTTCCGGTGGGTGTTGTCGCGGGCGATGCCCAGGAAGAACTGCCGCCCGTCCGCCCCGCGGATGAAAGCTCCGCTACTGGCATGCCAGCGCCAGGAGCCGTCCTGATGCCGGGCCCGGTACTCGACGTTGTTTTGCTTCAGGCCCTGCTGCGCGCCGGCCAGGGCGGTCTGACAGGCCGGCAGATCGTCCGGGTGGATGAAATCACTGTACCGGCGGCCAACGACTTCCCGCGGTTCATGGCCGAGGAAATCCCGCCAATTGGGAGAGACATAGGTGAAGATGCCTTCCGGGGAGAGTGTAAAGACCAAATCGCTGGCGTTTTCAACGTAGGAGCGGAAGCGGATTTCGCTGGCGCGCACCTGGTCCAGAAGGCGGGTGTTCTCCTCGTTGCGGCACTGAAGTTCCCGGGTGCGGGCGGCCACCCGGCGCCGCAAGGCGAAGTTCCAGGCCAGGGAAAGCGTTAACAAAACGGCGGCGGCCAGCGCGAGCCACTGGAGCCAGACGGCCGGCCGGAAAAGCGGTTCCTCGATCGTCCACCGGCGGAGGGTGCGGTAGTAGACGGACTGGGGATCCTGCTTCATCTGCACCAAATGGCGGTCGATGGCCTGGAGGCGGGCCGGATCGCCGCCGCGGGGGGCGGCGAAGAAGAGGCGGGTGGAGTTGAAGATGATGCCGGTGTCTTCGATCGGCGAGCGACGGCGGAGGTGGGCGGCGCCCCAGAAGCGGTTGGCGATTACGGCGTCGGCTTCTCCCCGGGCCACGGCGGAGAATGCGCGGGAAAAGTCCGGCAAGGGCACGAGGGTCGCGTGCAGTTCCAGGTCCGCGGCCAACTTTTCGAAGGCGGCCTGCTGAATGGATTGGTCGAGCACGGCCACCCGGTGCTGCTGGAGGTCCAGGAGGGAGCGGATGCCGTTGCCGCGCCGCGCGTAGATCTGGAACCAGTCCGACAGCACCGGTTCGTGGTGGAAGACGAAGCGTTCCGCGCGCTCGGGGGAGTGGGCCACGTCGGGCATGAGGTCGATCTCGCCCGCCGCCAGCCGGTCCAGGCCTTCGCTCCAGGTGCCCGGCACGTATTCCAGTGTCCAATGCTCTGCCCGGGCGATCGCCTCGATGAGATCGACGAAGATGCCCGCGGGGCGGCCTTCCGGGGACAGCCCGATTTTCGGCGTGTTCTGGTAGATGCCCACACGGACCCGCGGGCCGGGATCGGCGGCGGCGGTGGCCGCCGCCAGCAGGCACATCAGGCCGAGCCGGATCTGGGGCAAAGTGGACACGGGCTGCACCATGGACAAGCCTAGCGGCCGCCTGGCGGCAAGGCAAGCGCGGCCTGCCTCCGGGCGCCGGATCAGGCCGGGGGCGGGCGGCGTTTGCCGTTGCGGATCAGGGTGGTTTCGATGCGGGCCTTGAGTTCTTCGATCTCGACCGGCTTTTCGATGTAGTCCTCGCCGTATTCGTAGTCGCAGATCCGCTTGGTTTGTTCGTCCATCAGGGCGGACAGCACGATGACGGGGATTTCCGATTGCGGATATTTTCCCTTAAGTGCGCGCAGCACGTCGATGCCGTCCATCTTGGGCATGCGGATGTCCAGCAGAATGAGATCGGGCGGATTGTGCCGGGCCAGCAGCAGGCCCTCCTTGCCGGAAGTCGCGTATTCCACGGCGAAATCGCCGCTCATTTCGAGGCCCTGCTTGACGGCCGCACACAGCCGCGGTTCGTCGTCGATCATCAGGATTTGGATGGGCATGGCGCTGGTTCTCCGGGGTGGGCGGCGGCCGGGGAGGCCGCGCAGGGCAAATATACGGCGAACTCGGTGCCGGCGCCAAGCCGGCTTTCGAAGGAAATTTCGCCGCCGTGGGCTTTCACGATGCTCTGGCAGATGGTCATGCCGAGGCCGGTGCCGTCGTCCTTGGTGGTGAAGAAAGGCTTGAAGAGGGAGGCCTGGGCTTCGGGAGCGATGCCGAGGCCGGTGTCGCGGAAGCCGAGGCGGACGCGGTCCCCGGCAAGGGCGGCGGCGAGGGTGAGGGTGCCGCCGTCGGGCATGGCGTCCTTGGCGTTGTTGATCAGGTTCATGAAGACCTCCTGCAACTGCGATTCGTCGGCATCGACGGGGGGCAGGCCGGGGGCGTAGTTGCGGAGGATGTCGATGCGGGCCCATTTGAGCTGGGGTTCTAGCATGGCGGCAACGGCTTCGAGACAGGCGGCCGGGTCAAGGCGCTGGGGGCGGCCGCGGCCGGGGCTGCTGAAGCGCAACAGGCGCCGAAGGATGGTTTTGGCGCGCTGGCATTCCTCGGCGACGATGCGGAGCTTGGCCGCGGTTTCTTCTGGGCCGATCTGGGGCAACCGGGCGATCTGGGCATTGCAGGAAATAATCATCAGGGGATTGCTGATTTCGTGGGCGACTTCGGAGACGAGCTGGCCGAGCGCGGCGAGTTTTTCGGAACGCATGAGAGCGGCCTGGGCGCGGTTGAGGTCGGCGACATGCTGCTGGAGGCGTTCGCGGATGCGCTGTTCGTCCTCCAGGAGACTGAGGAGGGTCCGCCGGGCGCGGTCGCTTTCGGCCAGCAGGGCGCGGATGCGGTCTTCGGACCGGATGCGGTCGGAAATGTCCATGGCGACGACAATGAACCGGTTGGCGTCGAGGGGCACGGCGGACACCCAAAAATGCCGGTCGAGGGGTTCGAAGTGCGACTCGAAGTGGCTGGGCCGGCCGGTTTCGGCCATATTGGTGAATTCGGCGAAGAAGGGCGGGTCGGGCAGTCCGAACAGTTGGGTGGCCGGGAGGCCGAGCCAGGCGGACTTGGGCTTGCCGAGGAGGCGGTCGAGGGTTTCGTTGCCGTCGGTCAGGCGATAGTCGGCGCGCCGGCCGTGGTCGTCGCGGATCCATTCGGCGAGGACGGCGGCCTCGCCGAGCGAATCGAAGACGGTCCGCCATTTTTGTTCGCTGGTGCGCAAGGCATCTTCCGCAAGTTTCCGGGCGGTGACGTCGAGGTCGCTGCCGCGATAGCCACGGACGTCGCCGCTGGAGCCGATCAGGGCGACGGCGTTGGTGGCGAGCCAGAGGGTTCGGTCGTCGGCAGTGCGGGCTTCGTTTTCAAAATCGATGAGGGGCTGGCCGGCCGCGGCCCGGGCGAGGGCGTCCGCAAAGGCGGCCCGCCCGGAAACGGCGCGCAGATCGGTCAGCTGGCGGCGGCCGACGAGGTCGGCCGGACCGTAACCGAAGAGGGGTTGTGCGACGGCGCTGGCGTGGGTGAACCGGCCGTCCGCATCGGTTTCCCAAACGAAGGTGCGGCTTTGGGCGGCGATTTGGGCGAAGCGCGCCGAGGTTTCGGTCAGCTTGGCCTGCCGAACGTAGAGGGCCCGCCGGTTGCGCTGGAGGAGATAGACGGCGAATGCGAGCAGGATGGCCGCTCCGGCCAGCGCGGCGGGCAGGGCGGCCCGGAACAGGATGGTGCGGGTCCAGTCGCGTGCATCGACATCGAGGCCGAGCACGACGTCGCCCGCGGCGTTCGCGCCGGGCAGCGGGACGAAGGCGGTGACCCACGTGCCCCAACGGTCCGAACCCGGTCCGCCGACGAATTCCCGGCGGGCGCGGAACTTCGCGATTTCCGCCGGAAGGGCGTTGGTGAAAACCTCGCCGGGGGGCGAATAGGCCGCGGAGGTTGCGGGCTCGCTGTCCACGAGGATCCGGACGGTGCGGTTGGAGTCGATGGCCAGGAGATAGACGAACCGGTAGTTGGGGCTGGCCGCGCAAATGGAGGCGAGCTGGTCCTTGAGCCGGCGGTAGTCGGGGTGGGCGATATCGGCAGGGCGGCCGCCCAGCGCGCGGATGCGGTCGGGATTGAGCGCGCGGGCAGCGATGCGGGCTTCGCGGAGGAGGTCGGTGCGCAGATGGCGGTTGGTGCGGTAACCGACGGCGCAGCAGGCGCCGAAGACCAGCCCGGCGGCCAGCCCGGACAGAAGCCAGCGCTGGGAACCGGAACGCGGCCAGGCGGAAATCACGAGGCGGCCTCCGCGGAAGGATAGGGCGGCGGCCGGCCGAGCTGCGCGGCGAGTTCGTTGACTTCGCGCTTGAGTTCGGCAACCCGGTCTTCGCGGCCGAGGGTGGCCGAATGCCAGCGGCGCAGTTCGTCGAGCTGCCGGGCCATTTCCTCCTCGGCCGCCATGCGCTCGGTGATGTCGCGAACGCTGACGATGATGCCCTGCACGGCGGGTTCGTCGAGGAAGCTCTGGCCGACGATTTCCACGGGCATCCAGCCGCGCGTCTTGTGGCAGTGCCGGCATTGCAGGCGGTGGGTCTTTTCAGGATGCGCAACGGTGGTGCGCAGCGCCGCTTCGGCCCGGGCCAGATCGTCGGGATGGATGACGTCGGCGATGGTTTTGCCGGCCATTTCTTCGGGGGTGAAGCCGCTGAGGGTTTTTTCGGCGGGGCTGACGTACGTGAGGGCCCCGGCGGCATCGACGACGGAAATGGCGTCGGATGAATTCTTGATGAGTAAATGCAGGCGTTCATCGCTTTTGCGGCGTTCTTCCTCGGCCTCCTTTTGGGCGGAGATGTCGAGCAGGACGCCGTTCCAAACGACGCGCCCGTCGGGCTGGCGCCGCGGGTTGGCCGACGCGCGCAGCCATTTGACGCGGCCGCCGGGGAGGAGAATGCGGAATTCGAGCGCTCAATGCTCGAAGCGGCGTATGGCGGCGGCGAGGGAATATTCGAAGAGTCCCCGGTCGCCCGCGTGCATGTGGTCGAAGAAGAGGCCGGTAAAATCAAGGCCGGAGAGAGGCTGTTCGAAGAGAGCCTCGCAGCCGGAACTCATGTAGGGCACTTCCAGGCGGCCGTGGCGGCCGGTCTGGAGCTGGTAGATGGCGCCGGGGAGATTGGCGGCGACGTCCTGGAGGTGTTCCACGCTGGCGCGGAGGCGTTCTTCGGCTTTGCGGCGCGCGTCGACGTCGCGCCGGAGCTCCTCCATTTTGGTTTCGAGCTTGCGGACGAGCGCTTCGTTGTACTGCCGCAGGTAGACGGTTTCGACCTTGGCCGCGGGCCCGGGCGCGGCGGGGGTTGTGCCGCGGGCGAGGAGGGCGCGGATTTCCTCGATGAGTTCGGCGGGATCCTTGGGCTTGGCGATGAACTCGTCCGCGCCGAGGGCGAGGGCGAAATCGCGGTCGCGCCGGTCGGTGTAGGTGGCGGTGTAGAAGACGAAGGGCACGGACTTGAGGTCGTCGTCGAGGCGCCACTCGCGGCAGAGGGCGAAGCCGTCCATGACGGGCATGAGGATGTCGGAGACGGCGAGGTCGGGCCGGTGCTTGCGGGCGCGGGTGAGCGCTTCGTCGCCGTGGGCGGCCTCGGCAACTTGGAAGCCATGGCCTTCCAGCAGCGCGCGGAGGAGGTAGCGGTTTTCGGGCTTGTCGTCCACAACGAGGATCAGGGGTGGATTCATGCGTTGGTTCCCCGGGGCAGGTGGCGTTCGATGTCGGCGACAAAGGTGTCCGGATCGATGGGTTTTTCGAGATAGCCGGAGCAGCCGGCCGCCAGCGCCTTTTCGCGGTCGCCGGGCATGGCATAGGAGGTAACGGCCACGATGGGCACGCCGGCCAGGCCGGGCATTTGGCGGAGGGCGCGGGCAACCGCGTAGCCGTCCATGCCGGGCAGCTGGATGTCGAGCAGGATGATGTCGGGCCGTTCGGCGGCGGCCCGTTCCAGGCCGGCGGGCCCGTCATCGGCGGCCTGCACCTCGTGGCCGCGGCTTTTGAGCAAATACATTTCCAGATAGCGGTTCTGCTCGTTGTCTTCGATCATCAGGATGCGGAGTTTCATGAGGGGACTCCTGCCGCCGGAAGGTCGAGCGTGAAGACGCTGCCCTTGCCCGGTTCGCTTTCCACGGCCAGCGTGCCGCCGAGTTTTTCGGCCAGGCGGCGGCAGATGGCCAGGCCGAGGCCGGTGCCCTCGTGGCGGCGGCCGAGGCCGGAATCGACCTGCCGGAACGGCTGAAAAATCTGCTCGTGGTCTTCGGGCCGGATACCGATGCCGGTGTCGGCGACGGCGAGTACGAGCCGGTCGCCGCGGATGTCCGCGCGCAGCGTGACCTGGCCGGCTTCAGTGAACTTGACGGCGTTGGTGAGCAGGTTGATCAGGATCTGCGCCAGGCGGCGCTCATCGCCGGTCCAGGCGCCGACACTGGGGGCGATTTCGGCGCGCAGATCCAAACCTTTGCGGGCGGCGAGAGGCCGGACGATGTCGCCGGCCTGGGCGAGGGCGGCGCGCAGGTCGAACGGTTCGCAGTCGAGCCGCAGCTGGCCGGCTTCGATCTTGGAGATGTCGAGCACGTCGTTGATGAGCGCCAGCAGGTGGCGGGCGCTGTCGCGGACGATGCCGAGTTGCTTGTCCTGTTCGGCGGTGAGGGGGCCGGCGATTTTTTGCAGCAGGACGCCCGTGAAGCCGATGATGGAGTTGAGCGGCGTGCGCAGCTCGTGCGACATGGTGGCGAGGAAGGCGGATTTGAGGCGGTCGGCGGATTCGGCGCGGTCGCGGGCATCGGCGAGTTCCTGGTAGAGGCGGACCTTGAGGATGGCGGCCGCGGCGCGGGCGGCCATGGCCTCGAGGAAGTCGAGATCGTCCGGCGGATAGGCGCGGGGCTCGCGGCTCAGGGCGTAGAGCACGCCGAGCACCTGGCCGCTGGCAAGCAGGGGAAAACCGGCGTAGGCCCGGAGTTCATATTCGGCGAGCATGGGATTGGCGTGGAACGGATCATCGCGGATATCAGCAACGACAAAGGGCTGGCGGTGGTCGACGATCCAGCGCGTGGCGCCGCCGGCGGAACGGGCGCGGTGCGCGGCCTCGCTGGCGGGCTGGCGGGACACGGTGGAGGAACTCTGGTCGAAGCGGCCGGCGGTTTCGTCCCACAGGATGACGCTGGCGCCGCCGCTCGCCGGCAGCAGGCCGGTGACATGGGCGACGATCTGGTCCAGCACTGCGCGCAGCTCGTGGGGCTGGTTGATGGCCAGTTCGATCTGGGCGAGGGCCTGCTGGCGGGCGGCGAGATGGGCGAGATCGGCGGTGCGGCCGGCGACGCGTTTTTCGAGGTCGTCCGCGCGCTGCTGCAGTTCGGCGTTGAGGCTGGAGATTTCATCGCGGCTGCGCTGGATTTCGCGGGTGCGCCGCGTGACCTGGCGCTGGAGGGCGAAGCTCCAGGCCAGGCTCACCAGCAGGACGCCGGCGAGGATGCCGCCGGATATTTTCAGCCAGGCGGGCGGCCGCCAGGGCGGATCGCCGCTGGCCAGCCAGCGCTGCAGCGAGTCGTAGTAGACGGATGTGCGGTCCTGTTTCAGGCGGGCGAGCTGCCGGTCGATGGCGTCGAGCCGGGCGCGGGCGCCGGTCTTGGGCGCGGCGAAAAACAGCCGGGTGGGATGGAACAGGATGCCGGTTTCCACGATGGCGCTGCGGTAGCGGTCGATGGACGTGAAGCGGTTGGCGATGACGGCGTCAACCGTGCCAGCAGTTAAGGCGCGGTAGGCTGCGTCGTAGTCCGGATAGGACTGCAGAATCGCGGCGAGTTCGAAATCCCGCGCCATTTTCGCGAACACTTCCTGCTGGATTGAATTCTCAAGCACGGCGATGCGTCGGCCGTGCAGGTCGGGCAGCGCCGCGATGCCGCTGCCGCGCCGCGCATGGATCTGGAACCAGTCCGACAGCACCGGTTCGCGGTGGAAGGCGAAGCGCGCCTCGCGCTCGGCGGAGTGGGCCACGTCGGGCATGAGATCGATTCCGCCCGCCGCCAGCCGGTCCAGGCCCTCGCCCCACGTGCCCGGCACGTATTCCAGGGTCCAGCCTTCGGCCCGGGCGATTTCCTCGAGCAAATCGATGAAAAATCCCACGGGGCGGCCTTCCGGGGACAGCCCGATTTTCGGCGTGTTCTGGTAGATGCCCACGCGAATCCGCGGGCCGGGATCGGCGGCGGCGGTGGCCGCCGCCAGCAGGCAAACCAAGCCGATCCAGATCTTGGATATTGCGGACAACTGCATCACCATAGTTGAACTTAGCGGCCGCCAGTCGCCAAGGCAAGCGCGGCCTGTTTCCGGGCGGGGGCATGCCGGGCGGTCTGGCCCGCGGCACGGAAATGCGTCCGGAACGGGACCAGCGGCGGGGCGGGGAACATCGGCGGCGGAAGACCATCGGGGCGGAGACGGCTGTGCAATGGCCGGCCGGGTGGCATTCAACCAATCCCCGCCGGAAAGTCGCGGGCGGGTAAAGCCGGCCCGAAGCGTTGTCCGGTGGTGATCCGGACGAATGCACTCCGTTGGGACGGGAGTTCCGCGGCGGCGGTGCGCCCACCGGCCGCGGTGCGATTATTCCCGGCATGTGGAAAGGGACAAATAGCGGCGGGGTGGGTGACTGTTAATGTGCGGCGACACCGCACCGTCCGATGTTGTGTGGCTGCCGGGGGCACAGCGATTTTCGGATGTTTCCGATCTGTCTTCGGAATCCCGCGGGTTTCCGGGCCGATTTTGGCTTTGCGTGTCATTCTTTAACATGTTGAGAGAAATGCAGTTAGAATGATAAAAAACAAGTGTTAAAAGGTATTAATATAAAACTAACATAAAGCTAATAATGCAATAATATAATATTGACATTCTATGAATTCATGGCATATTTTTCCTTACAGAAAAGAGGTCAGGCTTGCGCCGGCGGGGCGTGAGAGATGAAGTCATGATTACAGCGGCACAGAGGCGGGCGGGAGCGCTTCTTTTCTGGCGTTTGCTGGGCGTCGTTGTTTGGGCCTGGGGGGCGGGCGGGCTGGAGGCGCGGGGCGGGCCGCCCGGCCGGGCGGATGTGGCGGAGGTGTGGGGTGTATGGCGGGACGGGGTTGGTTCAGTGGCCTGGAAAACGGCTTCGGCCTGGGGCACCGCGGGTTTTCGGGTTTTTCGTCTGGATCCGGAATCGGGCGCGGAAATTTGTCTGTGCGAATCCGTGGTGCCCGTGGCGTTCCACGCGCCCGCAGCCACCTATGAGCTGGCAGACCCCGCCGCGGTGGCCGGGGGCAGCGGCTCCTACCGGTTGGAGGAAGTGGAAGTGGCCGGCGGTGTGCGCGACCTGGGCGTGCATGCCGTTGTCTTCGCTCCGCCGCCGGAGGAAAGCGTGCGGCCGGTGAAACCGGCGGCGCGCACAAGCGGGGCCAAAGCCGCGGGAGCCGGAACTTCGTCCGTGCTGAAAGTCCTGGTGGGCGCGGAGGGGCTTTACGGCGTGAGTCTGGCCGATCTCGCCACCGGCATGGGCCTGGAACTTGCCGCGGTGCAGGGGCTGGCAGCGGCGGACGGCCTGGCCATCACCTGCCAGGGCGCGCCCGTGCCCCTCCGCTATGACGCGGTCCGCGGCCGACTGGTGTTTTTCGGCCGGCCGGCCACCAACTGGTATGCGCCTGCGGGGGCCTATCTGATCCGGGCCGGCGCCGGCTGCCCGCTGCCGCGGCGCGCGCCAGGTGCAACCGCCGGTGAAACCCGCCTGCCCGCGCAGGTGCGCTGCGAACAGGATGTTTTTCCCTTCAATGCCGCCGAGCAGCGCCCCGCGGACTATTATTATTGGAATGCGGTCATCAGCACCACCAATCCAGCGTCGAACCGCGTGGATTTCGCCCTGGGGCTGCCGGGGTACAACGACGGCGCCCTGACCCTGCGGGTGGATGTCCAGGGCTGGACGAGAACCACCCGCAATCCGGATCACCGCGCCGAATACAGTTTGAACGGCACCCTGGTGGGCACCAATTCATTCGATGATCAGTATGCGGCCACGGCGGTTCTGGCCATTCCGGCGGGCGTGGCCTCCAATGGAGCCAACACTCTGACCGTCCGCGGCGTGCTGACCAATGCCAGCCAGTACAGCTACTTCGTGGTGGACGGAGTCACCGCGGAATACAATCGGGAGTTGGCGCCGGGCGCCGGCACGGTCCTGGTCGAGCCGGACGGCGCCGCCGCGGTTTCGGCCGCGGCGTTCACCGCGCCAGTGGCGCTGGCGCTGGATGCGGCCGGCCAGCCGACCTGGATCGCGGAGGCCGACGGATCGCTGACGGGGAAGGCGTGGACGGTGGCGGCGGGCGACGCGCGCTATGCCGTGGCCGAGGCGGATGAGATTCCGCTGCTGGCGCCGGTGCCGGCGGCGGCCGATGCCTGGTTCCTCGCGGAGACCAACCGCGTGGATTATCTGGTCGTCACGTCGCGCGCCCTGGAGCCGACCGCGCAGGCGCTGGCGGACTACCGCGCAGGGCAGGGCCTGCGTACGGGCGTGGCCGTGTTCGAGGACCTCTGCGACCTGTTGGCGGGCGGGCTGCGCACGCCGGAAGCGATCCCCGCCCTGGTGCGCCGGGCGGCGACGACCTGGGCGGAATCCCCGCAAATGATGGTGCTGGCGGGCGACGGCCATTACGACATCCTCGACAGCATGGGGTTCGAGGCCAACCACCTGCCACCCATTCTGCGCCAGACCTACGACGGGCTGTTTTCCTCCGACGAACTGCTGGCGGACGCCGGCGGCGATGACCTGCCGGACGTGGCGGTGGGCCGGCTGCCCGCACGCGATGCGGCGGACCTGGCCGCGATGATCGCGAAGATCCAGGCCTACGAAGCGGACAACGGCGCCGCCTGGCAGAACCAGCTGGGTTTTGCGAACGACAAGGCGGATGCCGCCGGCAATTTTGCCGCATCGGTCGCGGTGTTTACGAATCTGGTCCAGGAGCCCTGGGTCGTGTCCACCCGCATCGACCTGGATACGACGGCCATCACCCCCGCGCGCGCCGCACTCTTTTCCGCCTTCGATGCGGGGGCGGGCATGGTCAGTTACAGCGGGCATGGCACCAGCACCAAGCTGGCCACGCAGGGGCTGCTGACCACAACGGACATCGGAACACTGACCAACAGCCGCACGCCGGTCGTGGTGGCACTCTGCTGCCTGGCGGGCTATTTCGATGCCCCGGCGGTGAATTGCGTGGCCGAAGCGCTCCTGCAGCGCCCGCAAGGCGGCGCGGTGACGGTGTTCGCTTCCTCCGCGATGCCGCTCAATTCCCCGGCCACGGATTTGGGCGCGAAAATCTACCAGACGATGCTGCAGGAGCAGGCCGGCCCGCTGGGCCGGGCCACCTTGCTGGCGCGGCGGGCGCTGCCGGGCAACATGTTCACCTGGCCGACATTCGCCACCTACAATCTCCTGGGCGACCCGGCGCTGCGGCTGGCGGGAAACGATCCGACCAATGCGGAGCCCGTGCCGGCCCAGGTGTTCCTGCAGGACCTCGAGCAGGTGTGCGACGGCGCGTGCCGCACCGTGACCGCCACGACCCTGCCGGCCGGCCTGACCGTCCGGTTCACCTACGACGGCCAGGTGGCCGCGCCGATCCAGGCCGGCACCTATGCCGTGACCGCCACGGTGGCGACGGCCTTTCACCAGGGTACGGCCACGGGCACGCTGGTGGTGGCCCCGGGACCGGCCACGGTGAACCTGGACGGATTGGCGCAGACCTACGACGGCATGCCGAAATCCGCCTGGGCCACGACGGTCCCCGCCGGCTTGGCCGTGGCGCTCACCTACAACGGGCTGCCCGGTGCGCCGGTGGCGGCCGGTGCCTACGAAGTGGTGGCCACCCTCGTGGATCCCAACTGGTATGGGGCCGCGACGGGCACGCTGGTGGTGGCCAAGGCCGCGGCCGGCGTAGTCCTGGACGGCCTGGCGCAGATCTATGACGGCACGCCGCGGAGCGCGAATGCCACGACCGCGCCAACCGGATTGACGATCACGGTGACCTACAATGGATCGCCGACCGCGCCGGTCAACGCGGGCAACTACGCCGTGACGGCCGCGGTGGATGAGGTCAATTACGAAGGTGGGGCGACGGGGACGCTGGTGGTGGCGAAGGCCGCCGCAACAGTGACGCTCCAAAATCTGTTCCAGGCCTATGACGGCACCCCCCGGATGGCTACGGCCACGACCGACCCGGGTGGCTTGGCCGTGAATTTCACCTACGACGGCAGCGGACAGGCGCCGGTGGTTCCCGGCACGTACGCCGTGACGGGCACGGTGAACGATGTCAACTGGGAGGGCGTGGCGGCCGGCACGCTGGTGGTCGTGAAAGGATCTCAGACGATCGATTTTCCGCCGCTGGCCGACCAATGGGCGACCAACGTGGTGCGGCTGGCGGCGACAGCCTCCAGCGGCCTGCCGGTGTCCTTTGCAGTGGAATCGGGCCCGGGCGTCATTGTGGAGGAGACCAACCTGTGGTTTCTCGGAACCGGGACGGTTTCCATCGTGGCCACGCAGGCCGGATCCGCATACTGGGAGGCGGCGGACCCCGTCGTCCGCTCCTGCCAGGTGGCCTATAACAAGCCCACTCCCGAATTGAGCGCGCAGGCCTTGCTGGTGCGGGAGGCCGGCGAGGGCCGGCTCCATGTCCGGCTGCGCAGCTCCGGAAACCTGACGATCAGCGTGACCCGTGTCGCGGGCAGTACGAACCTGACCGTCAAGAGCGGGGCGACCCTGACCTTCCGGCCTTGGAACTGGAACGTATACCAGGTGGTGACGCTGGAGGCCACCGCCGACACCAACGGGGTCAACGAAGCCGCGATCTTCCGGGTTTCGGGCTCCAATCTCTCGGATGTGTATTTTGCCACAACCACTTTGGATGACGATGCCGGTTCAAACCTGGCGCTGGCCGCGGGGGGCGCCACGATCACCGGCGTCCAGGCGTCCAACGCGCTGCAGGCCATTGATGGTGTGCATACCTCAGGCGTCAACGGGGCCGCGACCATTTGGACCGCCGCGCCGCCCGGGACATTGACGCTGGACTTGCAGACGACCGTGACCTTGGCGCGCATCTGGGTGTTGAATCCCGCCTGGACAAACCGCCCGCAACGGTACCGCATTGACGGTTCGCGCGATGGCCAAAACTGGTTGCTGGTGGCGGATGCCAGCCAAGAGGACCACCTTGGCTGGGACGAGTGGCTGGGCGGTGGAGTTGCCCGCTACCTGCGGTTTGCCGGTTTGTCCAACTCCGCGGAATCCGTGGTGCGGCTGGCGGAATGGGAGGTGTATGGAACCCCGTGGTCCAAGGCGGCGGCAACGGTGCAGTTGAGCGACCTGGAGCAGACCTATGATGGCGTGCCGAAGAGCGCGACGGCCACCACCACGCCGACGGGCCTGACTGTGAATATCACGTATGGCGGCCTGGCCGAGCCGCCGGTGGCGGCGGGCAGCTATGCCGTTGTCGCCGCGGTGGACGACGCGAACTACGAAGGGTCCGCAACAGGCCTGCTGGTGGTGGCGCAGGCGAGCCAGACCATTGATTTCCCGAATCCGGGGACGCAGATCTCCACCGCACAGGTCGTGCTGGCGGCGACGGCGTCCAGCGGGTTGCCGGTGACCTATGCGGTGGCTGCGGGTCCGGCCGTGCTCGCAGACGCACTGCTTTCATTCACCGGAACAGGCACGGTGAGCGTTACGGCTTCACAAGCGGGTACCGGCAACTGGGAGCCTGCGGAACCGATTGTCCGCACGTTCGAAGTGCTTTCCCCAGCGCCTGCCCCGCCCCAGATCTTGTTTTCGAAGGCGGAGGTCCTCGTGCGGGAAGACGGTACGGACCGGGTCTACCTGCGTTTAGACATGGCGCCGGCGGAGCCGGTGGTGTTCACCGTGGCCTGGAGCGGCGGCGACACCAACATCGCGGTCTCCGCCGGAGGCACCCGGATTTTCAACGCGGCGAACTGGGACACGTGGCAAGCGGTGGTGCTGACGGCGCCGGCCGACGAAAACGCGGCCAGCGAGACGGCGACGATCCGGGTCTCGGCGCCGGGCTGGGCCGATCAGTACCTGACGGCCCGGACGCTGGACGATGACCTGGCCGAAAACCTGGCCCTGGCGATGGGGGGAACCACCATCACAGGTTACAAGGCCAGCCGGCCGGAGCAGGTGATCGACGGGATCCATGGGACGAGTGCCAACTACGGGCACACGTCGTGGACGAACGAACCGCCGGGAACCATGACGCTGAATTTCAACGGACTGGCCACCGTATCCCAGGTGCGGCTGCGGAACTGGGACTGGACGTACCGGGTCCACCGCTACCGGCTCGAATCCTCGTTGAACGGGGCGGACTGGACGCTGCTGGCGGATGCCAGCGGCGAGGACCGCCAGGGCTGGGACGACTGGGCGGTGTCCAACCAGCCGATGCGGTACCTGAAGTTCACGGGTCTGTCGAACTCGGCGAACGAAAGCGTACTGCTCTGCGAACTGGAGGTCTACGGAGAGCGGACTCTGGTGCCGTTGCCGCAGGCGGTCTTCTCGAAGACGAACATCCATGTGCGGGAAGACGGCTCAGACCGGGTCTACCTGCGTTTGGACATGGCGCCGCTGGGGCCGGTGGTGTTCACCGTGGCCTGGAGCGGCGGCGACACTAACATCGCGGTCTCCGCCGGGGGCACCCGGGTGTTCAACCCGACGAACTGGGACACGTGGCAAGCGGTGGTGCTGACGGCGCCGGCCGACGAAAACGCGGCCAGCGAGACGGCGACGATCCGGGTCTCGGCGGCGGGACGGGACGATCAGTACCTGACCGTCCGGACGCTGGACGACGACCTGTCCGAAAATCTGGCGCTGGCCGCGGGCGGAGCCACCATCACGGGCTTCAAGGCCAGCCGGCCGGACCTGGTGATCGACGGGGTGCATGGCACGAGTGCCAACTACGGGCACACGTCGTGGACGAACGAGCCGCCGGGCTACATGCTGCTGGATCTGCAATGCACCGCCAGCGTGTCCCGGGTGCGGCTGCGGAACTGGGACTGGACGTACCGCGTCCACCGCTACCGGCTCGAGTCCTCAGCGAACGGCACGGACTGGACGCTGCTGGCGGATGCCAGCGGGGAGGACCACCAGGGCTGGGACGACTGGGCGGTGTCCAACCCGGCGCTGCGCTACGTGAAATTCACGGGCTTGTCGAACTCGGCGAACGAGAGCGTGGTGATCTGCGAACTGGAAGTGTACGAAACGCCGCCCGTGCCGCAGGTCTTGTTTTCGAAGGCGGAGGTCCTCGTGCGGGAAGACGGCACGGACCGGGTCTACCTGCGATTGGACATGGCGCCGGCGGAGCCGGTGGTGTTCACCGTGGCCTGGAGCGACGGCGACACCAACATCGCGGTCTCCGCCGGAGGCACCCGGATTTTCAACGCGGCGAACTGGGACACGTGGCAAGCGGTGGTGCTGACGGCGCCGGCCGACGAAAACGCGGCCAGCGAGACGGCGACGATCCGGGTCTCGGCGGCGGGACGGGACGATCAGTACCTGACCGTCCGGACGCTGGACGACGACCTGTCCGAAAATCTGGCGCTGGCCGCGGGCGGAGCCACCATCACGGGCTTCAAGGCCAGCCGGCCGGACCTGGTGATCGACGGGGTGCATGGCACGAGTGCCAACTACGGGCACACGTCGTGGACGAACGAGCCGCCGGGCTACATGCTGCTGGATCTGCAATGCACCGCCAGCGTGTCCCGGGTGCGGCTGCGGAACTGGGACTGGACGTACCGCGTCCACCGCTACCGGCTCGAGTCCTCAGCGAACGGCACGGACTGGACGCTGCTGGCGGATGCCAGCGGGGAGGACCACCAGGGCTGGGACGACTGGGCGGTGTCCAACCCGGCGCTGCGCTACGTGAAGTTCACGGGCTTGTCGAACTCGGCCAACGAGAGCGTGTTGATCTGCGAACTGGAAGTGTATGGCGAACGGCCGGCCCCTCCGCCGGCGCGGCGGGCGGTCCGGCCGCGCGCCGCCGCCTCCGGGGCCGGCGCGGTTCCGGAACCGTTCCCGCTGACGGTGGTGACGAGCACCGACAGCCCGGAACACACCAACGGCTGGACCGCCGTGGACCAGGATGCGGACACCGCCTGGGAAGGCCCGGCCGGTGCGGGCGGCGGATATATCGCCGTGGGCTATGATGCCCTGCTGCACATGACCAATCTCGTGGTCGAATTGGCGGAAGGCTCGGCGACCAATCTCCAGATCCTGGTCAGCCGGGAAGGCGTTGTCTGGGATGCCTGGCCGGAGGGGGCGGAACCGGTGGCCGTCCGCTACGTCTGGCTGTTGTTTGCGGACGAAGGGGCGGAAGCCCCGGCGCCGCGCGTGATCGAAATCCGGCCGGAGTTGTAAAACAGCCGGCCCAGGGCCTTTCGTCGCAGGCTTGCGGAGGGGCGGGGGCCGTCGGCTGTCCGCATGCTGGAAACCGTTGGGGCTGAGATGGGCTTGCCATGGGCCCGGGGATGGGGCACCATTCCGGGGGTGAGGCGGGTTCTCCAGACGGTGTTCTTGGCGGGGTTGCTGGCGAGGGGATGGTCCGCGCCCGCGCAGGCGCCGGCGGTGCTGGCGCCGGAGACGGAACAGGTGCGGCTGGCGCCGCACCTGGGGATTTTGCGCGATCCAAGCGGGCAACTGACGCTGGCCGAGGCGCAAGCGGCGGCGGCGGAAGGGCGTTTCGCGCCGGCCCGGGAGGACCCGGTCCGCCTGGGCTTCACCGACGACGCGGTCTGGGTGCGGTTCGCGCTGCGGTCGGCGCGGCCCGCGACGGCGAAGTGGTTCGTGGGGCTGCGGCACGTGCGCTTCGAGGAAATCGACTGGCACGTGGTGCGGATGAACGGACCGGCGGAACATGCGGCCGGCGGCAACCGCTTTCAGCGCGGGCGGGGCACGGTCTTCGGGCTGTATCCGGCCCTGGCCATCGATTTGGCGCCGGACGAAACCGCGGAGGTTTTCCTGCGCGTGCGGACGCCGATGCAGGTGCGGATTCCGCTGGCGGTCTTTTCTCCCGAGTCCTTTGCCGCGCAGGTGGACCACGACGGGTTGTTTTTCCTGTTTTGCTTCGGTGCGTTCGCCACCTTGGCCGCGACGGGGTTCATCTTCGCGCTGTCCGCGCGCGACCGGGGCTATCTGATCTATGCGGCGACCATCGCGGCGATGGGCCTCTATTTCCTGGGGCTGACGGGCTATTGGCGGCATCTGGGCTGGCCGGGGTGGCGGTTCGGCACCACGAACGGCACGCTGGTCTTCAACGCGCTGGGCGTGCTGGGGCTGCTGGGTTATGCGCGCTGGTTTTTCGAGCTGCGCACGACCTTTCCGCGAACGGACAAACTCCTGCGGGGGGGGGCGGCGGCTTGCGCGGCGCTGGCCGTCTGGGCGGCATTCGGGGCGTATCGGCCGCGCCTGGTCGCGGTGCAGGCCGTGGATCTGCTGGCCGGCGCGGTCGTGATGGGCATCGCGGCGGCGGCCTGGCGCCGGGGCAACCGCACGGCGCGGTTCTATCTGTCGGCGTGGGCCGCGTTCTGGGTTTTGGTGACGGTCGAGATCTTGCAGATGTGGCGCTGGCTGCCGGCCCTCGCGCCGCCGAACGTCCTGACGATGGGCGGCTTGGCCTTCGCGTTCGCGCTGTTCCAGGCGGCGATGG
Organism: uncultured Verrucomicrobiota bacterium; assembly: GCA_964393515.1. Classification (GTDB taxonomy): domain Bacteria; phylum Verrucomicrobiota; class Kiritimatiellia; order CAIQIC01; family Lenti-01; genus Lenti-01. The sequence continues at coordinate 69,886 of CAYMTY010000006.1, read as the reverse complement.
CCGACCGCGTGCGGCAACTGCGCGCGGACAAGGAGTCGGCGCAGGCGCAGGCCGCGCGCGACGCGCGCGAAGCGGAAGTCCGCCGTTCGGCCGAACGCGATTTGCGCCGTATCCTGGACAAGATGCCGACGGCCGTGCGCGTGTTTTCCCCGCGTTCCGGCGCGGGGGAGGTCTTCATCAACGACCGGTTCACGCAGCTGTTCGGCTATAGTCCGGCCGAAATCCGGACGCTGGACGACTGGTTCGAGCGGGCCTATCCGGACGCGGCCTATCGCGCGCAGGCGCGGGCGTGGTGGAATACGGTCGCGGCCGATCCGGGCCGGCGCAATATGGCCGGCGGCGAATTCCGGATTGTCTGCAAGGACGGCACGCCGCGCGACGTCCTCGCCAGCGTCGCCGCCGTGAACGACCTGCTGCTGACGACCTTCGTGGACCTGACGGAGCGCAAGCGCGCGGAAGAGGCCGTCCGCGCGCGCGAGGCCGACTTGGCCGAAGCCCAGCGCATCGCGCACGTAGGCAGCTGGCAATGGGAGCCGGCCGCGGACGTCGTCGAATGGTCGGCGGAAATTTTCCGGATTTTCGGACTGGAACCGGCGGGTCGGGCGCCGCCGTTCGCGGCGCAGAGGCGGTTCTGCGCGCCGGAATCCGCCGAGCACCTAGAGGCGGCCATGGACCACTGCCGGGCCACCGGCGAACCCTACGCCGTGCCGGTCGATTTCCGCCGGGCTGACGGAGAGTGGCACCATGCGATCGCGCGCGGCGAACGGATGCCGGGCAAGCCGGTGCGGTTGCGGGGCACGTTCGCGGACGTGACCGAGCTGCGGCGGATCGAAGAGGCGCTGCGGGCGCGCCAGGACGAGCTGGAACAAGCCAAGGAGGCGGCCGAACAGGCCAACCGCGCCAAGGGCCTGTTCCTGGCGAACATGAGCCACGAAATCCGTACGCCGCTGAGCGCGCTGGTGGGGTTGTCGCAGGCGATGGTCCGCCTGGGCGAGCGGCGCGGGTTGCCGGAGGATTTCCTCCGGATGCTGGAGCAGATCCGGTCCGGCGGACGGCACCTGAACCTGATGCTGACCAATCTGCTGGACCTGTCGGCGACGGAAGGCGGCCAGCCGCGCGTGCATTGGCGCACGGTGGCGCTGGCCGACTGGGCGCAGAGCGTGCGCGACATCCTGCAGCCCATCGCGGATGCGCGCCAGGTCGCGCTGCGCTGGCCGGCGGAACCGCTGGCGGGCCGGACTCTCCGCAGCGATCCGCTGCGGCTGGCGCAAATCCTGATCAATCTCGTGCACAACGCGGTCAAGTTCACGCCGGCGGGCAAGGCCGTGGACGTGCGCTTCGAGCGGGAACCGGGGCGGTTCGCGTTCGAGGTGGCGGACGAGGGGCCGGGCTTGCCGGACGACGTGGCGGTCACCTTCGAGGCCTTTAGCCGCGGCGTGCCCGCCGTGGCGGATTTCGATCACGGCGTGGGCCTGGGCCTGTACGTGGTGCAGACCAACGCGCAGTTGCTCGGCGGCCGGGTGCGCGCGGAGAACCGTCCGGAGGGCGGCGCGCGCTTCCGGGTGGAATGGGACGAAGTGGACGAAACGGGAGAGCGGGATGAGAGCGATCATCGTTGACGACGAGGAAATCGACCGGCTGAACCTGAAGACGCTGCTGGAAGACCATCCGGACGTGGAAATCGCGGGCGAGGCGGACTCGCTGGAGTCCGCGACGGCGCTGATCGACCGGGAACGGCCGGACGCGGTGTTTCTGGACATCCATTTGGGCCGCCAGAAGGGTTTCAAGGCGCTCGAGGCGGCGAAATGGCGGCCGCAGGTGGTCATCACGACGTCCCATCCGCACTACGCGGTCAAAGGGTTCGAGATCGACGCGGCGGACTACCTGCTCAAGCCGGTGATGCAAGACACGCTGGCGCGCGCCGTGGCGCGGCTGCGGGCGCGGCTGGCGACGGCGGCGAAATCCGAGGCTGGCCGGCTCTCTCCGGACGACATGCAGTCGTTCAAGCTGGGCGACGAACGGCATCTGGTGCCCGTCGGCCAGATCCAGGCGATCGTGGGCGAGCGCATCTACACGCGGGTGCTGGTCCGCGACGGCCGGGAATTCCTGCACAGCCGCCCCCTGCGCGAGTGGCGCGAAATCCTGCCGGAAAAAACCTTCAAAGCGCTGGACCGCTCGACCATCGTGAATCTGGCGGAAATCCAGACCTTGCGCGACGGGGGCGATTGTTCCGGACAGCAAATCGTGTTCCGGGGCAGTTCGCACAAAGTCTGCCTGGGCGAAGTCGCGATGAAAACCTTGCGCGACGCGATGCCGAAATAACGGGGCGTGGCGGCTCGGCGCCGCGCCTGTCGAGTCCGCCGATGTCGTATGACCAGCGACTTCATCTGCGTCTTTTCGGAAGCGGAAAAGACCGTTTCGGAAGATATCTAACGGGTTTGGGGGGTCCTTAATAATTCTCAAATAATCGGCGCGTACGGTGGGGGGCATGCGAGAGGTAAAAGGTTTTTATCTCTTTAATTGAGAGAGTCCACGACCATGAACATCCGGACGGGAAAATGGTGGAGGGGGGCGGTCGCTTGGGCGGCCGTGGCTTGGTCCGCGAACGCGCCGGCCGCGAACGTGCTGCAAACGTTCTACGTGCCGTTGCCGGAAGACGACATGCAGATCTCGCTGAACTCGATCGACGCGTACCGCGGGCTGATCGGCGACGTGATGCAGTCGGCGATTTCGATGGTGGTGGGGTCGGACGGCACGATGATGTACTACGACCACTGGGAGGACGGCTACGAGGACGACGCGACGAATCCGACGCAGACCACGAGCCGGGTCTGGGGCGATGCCAACCCCGGCAACGGGTATCCGCCGGGGTTTCCGGACGACGTGCTGGAGGCGGGCGACGTGGTGCGGCTGGAGAGCACGATCGACGTGACGCGCAACAGCGTGACGATCGAATACGACGGTCGCGACAAGGTGCTGGTGAACTATCCCATCGCGATGTCGCGCGCGATGTACGCGGTGGAGCCGGGCGAGGTGCTGGCGGAGGCGACCGGGGTTTTCGATGCCGGCACGCACGGCACGTTGTACCGGGCGCCGGTGGGGGTGGACACGGGCACGGGCTTCGGCACGAACAGCATGTTCAGCTACACGGCGTTCTACGTCCTGGCGGAACACGACTACACGCGCATCGACGTCGATGCGGACAACGACGGGACGTACGAGCAGACGGTATATCTCGACGAGGGCGAGCCGTACTTCGTGAACGGCAACGTGATGCAGGGGGCGACGGTGAAGGGCAGCCAGCCGTTCCAGTGCCAACTGGTGACGGGCGACGTCGGCTCGACCTACGAAATGCGCTGGTTCGAACTGTGGCCGGAGCACCAGTGGGGCACCGACTACTTCACGCCGGTGGGCTCGCGGACGGCCGGCGGCAACACCTATCTGGCGCTGGTGTACCTGTTCAATCCGAACGCGGAGACAATCACGGTCACCTACGTGACGGCGACGAACACGGGGACGTTCGACATCCCGCCCAACGACGTCTACGACGTGTTTACGATGCCGGTGGGCGGGGCGGCGCGGTTCTACACGACCAACGGCCTGCCGTTCATCGGGGTGAATCCGTTCGACACGTCGGTGGGGGGGGGCACGCTGTACGGGTACGTGCAGCACTGCCAGACCTACGACTGGGGCATCGGGCTGATGCCGGTGAGCATGATGTCCACGATGGGCGTCGTGGGCTGGGGGCCGGGCTACGGCACGACCGCGGCCGGCACGAACGGCAGTCCGGTCTGGGTGGCGGCGGAGACGAACACGACGATCTACGTGGACTACGACAGCGATCCGGAAACGGGGTCGCTGGTGGACCCGCTGGGCAACTACTACGACTATTCGACCAACGTGACCGCGCTGCAGTCGGTGCGGCTGGCCGACATGACCGACGAGGACCAGACCGGCATGCGGTTCTACACGGTGGACGGCACGGTGCTGCTGGGCGCGTGGGGGGAGGATCCGGAGTGGGCGCAGACGGGCAATCCCTACCTCGACATGGGCTATGCCATCCCGTCCTTCCCGACGATCATCTCGAAGAAGTTCGCGTCGCTGCTGACCGACCTCAACACCAACGGCTACGCCGACTCCGGCGACACGATCGAGTACTTCGTGGACGTGGTGAACGTGGGCTTCGCGGCGGCCAACAACGTGATCTTCGAGGACGACCTGCCGACCAACCTGACGTCGTACGTGACCAACACGTCGGCCATGGCCTCCGGGGGAATCACCAACGGGATCTACGACAGCGTGCCGCCCAAGCTGACGCCGTTCCCGTTCGACGAGGGCGGCTACAACGTCGGCGCGCTGGCGATGGGGGCGACGACGACGATCCGCTACGTGACGCAGGTGCTGACCAACCTGCCGTCGGGGTTCGACGGCTACATCCACAACAACGCGACGGTGGGCGGCACCAACGGCAACTGGTCGGGCGGCTGGACGGTTCCGGTGCGGGTGCCGGGACTGTCGATCGCCAAGACGTCCAGCTCGACGAACCTGCTGGAGCCGGGGACCAATTTGACCTACACGATCACGGTGGTCAACACCGGGACGGTGGTCTTCACGGGCATCCAGATCGACGACCCGGTGCCGCTGGGGGTGACGTACGTGCCGGGATCCGCGCAGATCCAGCTTTCCGGCAGCCAAACCAACGTGGTGGCGGACCGGTTCGACGAACGGACGGTCACCAACAGCAACGGGAACATCCCGTGGCTGTCCGGCTGGCAGGAGTTCGGTGAATCGGACGGCGTGGCGGCCGGCGGCGCGCAGATCAAGGCCGACGTCACCAACGGCATCCCGCTGGAGGCCTATGCAATGATGGTCGGCAACGCCGGCCGCGGCTACGGCCGCCAGGCGGACCTGTCGGGACACACGAACGCGGTGTTGTCGTTCAACTACCGCCGGTCGGGGCTGGACGGGGGCACGGACTACGTGGACGTGTGGATTTCCAGCAACAACTGGGCGACCTCCAACCGGCTGGTCCAGCTGGCGGGGGCCGCCACCGAGACCAACCGCACGCCGACGAATTTCAACGTCAGCGCCTGGATCTCGACGAACACGGGAATTCGGTTCCTGAGTTCGGGAACGATGGGGGCGGCGGACTTCGTGTGGTTCGACAACGTGGCCTTCACGCTGGCCGGCAGCAACGCCACGTTCCTGGGCGAGTCGCCGCCGTTGATCGCGCAGAACCTGACCCTGCCGCCGGGGGGGACGATTACGATGACCTACGACGTCACCGTGGACCAGCCGCCCGTGGCGACGCAGGTGGTCAACGTCGCCAGCCTGCGGTCCGATCAGAACCGAGATGCGGGTTCGGTGACGAACCAGATCAATGCCATTGCCGATCTCGTGTTCCAGAAAACCTCGGGCACGACCAACTACCTGGCGGCGGGCACGAACCTGGTCTATACGATCGTGGTTTCCAACAGAGGCACGCTGGCGCAGACGGGAATACACCTGGAGGACGCGCTGCCGCTCGGCATGACGTTCGTTTCCGCCCAACTGATCCGGCCCTTCCCGCACACCAACGAATTCCTGGACCGGTTCGATTTGCAGGCGTACACGAACAGCGACGGCAACGTGGCCTGGACCGGCCCCTGGACGGAAATCGCCGACGACGACAGCCCGACGGCGGGCAACGTCCAAATCGCGGTGGACGGCGATTCGATCCCGGGCCAGACTTATGCCTTGCGGACGGCCACGACCGACGGCATCCAGCGCGAAGCGAACCTGGCGGGCTACACGAACGCCACGCTGTGGTTCGACTACCGCCGCGTTGGTCTGGAAGCCGACGATTACGTCAACGTTTCCGTTTCCTCCAACGGCGGGAGCACCTTCACGCAGGTGGGGCAGGTGGGCGGGGCGACCAACGACGGCTCGTATTTCTCCGCCTCCTTCAACGTCTCCGCCTATGCCTCGACGGGCACGGTGATCCGGTTCGCGGGCTCGGCCAATCGCACCGCGACCGACTACGTCTGGCTGGACAACGTCCGCATCGCGGCCTCGGCGACAAGCGCCACCAACGCGCTGCCGCCGCCGCCGCTGCTGCTCGACGGCTACGCCCTGCCGCCCGGCACCAACATGACCGTGAAAGTGGAGGTGCAGGTCAACGATCCGCTGGAGGCCATCGAGTTCGTCAACGTGGCGACGCTGTGGAGCGACCAGCAGATTCCGCTGGCGTCGAGCGTCACCAACGAAGCCGTTGGCACGCCCGGCCTGCTGTTCACCAAGACGAGCAGCCTGGCCGGCAACTGGAACTACGGCGAGACGAACACCTACACCATCACCCTCCAGAACACGGGCACGGTGGCGCTGACGGGCATCCGGTTGAGCGACCCGTTGCCCGCGGGGACGACCTACGTGCCGGGAAGCGTCACCGCCACGTCCTCCAATCCGGCGGGCGGACTCGTGTCTGCGACCAACGATTCGACGACGACCTTCACCGTGCCGGCGGGCATCACGTCCCTGACGGTGCGCGCGTGGGGGGGCGGCGGCGGTGCCCGCGAGACCGGCAACACCACGCGCCGCTCGGGCGGCGGCGGCGGGGCTTTCGCCGAGTCGACCGTCACGGTCGTTCCCGGATCGACGTACAACGTGGTCGTGGGCACGGGCGGCGCGGCGGCCGATCCGGGACAGAACGGCGGCAGTTCCTATTTCTCGCTGGGCGCGACCACCAACGTGCTGGCCGCCGGCGGCGGCGGAGCGCCGGCCGACAACACGGCGGGCGCGGCCGGTTCCGCGGCCGCCAGCATCGGCACCACGAGGTATTCGGGCGGCGCCGGCGGACTTCGCGGCACGGCCGGCGGCGGCGGCGGCGGCGGATCCGCCTTCACGAACGCCAACGGCAACGCCGGCGGCGCGGGCGGAGCCGCGCTGGGCGGCACGGGCGGCACCGGAACCGGAGCCGGCGGCAACGGCGGCAACAACGGCCAGCCTGGTCTAAACGGCAATGCCCCGGGCGGCGGCGGCGGCGGGGAAGGCGAAGGATCGGCCGTGGGCGGCGACGGCGCCGCGGGCCGCGTGGTCGTGGCCTACGACACGAGCGGCGCGATTTCCGGCACGCTCGGCGCACCGCCCAATTTGTGGACCAACGGCAGTCTGTCCACCGGCGCCTGGATCACCATCACGTTCCAAGCCACGCTCGATTTCCCGTTGGCCGCGACGCAATTCGTCAATACGGCCACCACCACCAACAACCAGACCCCGCCGCAGTCCGCGTCCGTCACCAACGTGTCGGTGGCCAACGCGGTCGGCGATTTCGTCTGGTTCGACGTCGACGGCGACGGCGTGCAAGACGGCGGCGAGGCCGGGTTGACGGGCGTTGTGGTGCGGGTCTACGATGCGGCCTCGAACCTGCTGGCGGCGACGACCTCGGGCGTGGCCGGCGCCTATGCCTTCACCAACCTGCCGTCGGGCTCGTACTTCCTCGAATTCGTCACGCCGACGAATTTCCTGCCCACGGCGCAGGACCAGGGCGGCGACGACGCGCTGGACAGCGACATCTCGACGAACACGGGCCGGACGGCGGTCTTCGCCTTGAGCGGCGGCACGAACGACACGACCCGCGACGCGGGCTATTACCAGCCGCCGTCTTCCATCGGCGATTTCGTCTGGAACGACGCGGACGGCGACGGCGTGCAGGACGGCGGGGAAACCGGCATGCCGGACGTCGTGGTGACGCTCTACGACGCATCGTCGAACGTGGTGGGCGTGACGACGTCGTCGTCGGCCGGGGCGTATGCCTTCACCAATTTGATGGCGAGCACGTATTTCGTCGGCTATTCGTTGCCGACGGGCTTCACGTTCGCCCCGCAGGATCAGGGCGGCAACGACGCGTTCGACAGCGATGCCTCCCCGGTCACGGGCCGCACGGCGCCGTTCTACCTGCCGCCCGGAACCGCGGACGACTCCCGCGACGCGGGCTACGTCGCCGCGGTGTACGGCCTGACGGCGACGAAGACGTCGTCCGCCGGAGCGTGTCTCGCGCCGGGCGCCACGAACACGTATACCATCGTGGTCCAGAACACCGGCACCGTGGCGCAGACCGGCATCGCGCTGGAGGACGTCCTGCCGCCGGGCGTCACCTACGTTGCCGACAGCGTCCGCGCCACGTTCTACAACCCGACGGGCGGCGTGGTGACGCTGACCAACAACGCCTCGACCACGTTCACGGTGCCCGCGGGCATCACGTCGGCCACGGTCCAGGCGTGGGGCGGGGGCGGCGGCGGCGCGACGCGCACCTCCAACGGCGGCGGCGGCGGCGGGGGCGGCGGCGCCTACAGCCGCGCGGCCGTGGCCGTGTTGCCCGGCAGCAACTACGTCGTGAACGTCGGCGCAAGCGGCGCGGCGAACACGGCCGGCGGCGATTCGTGGTTCAGCCTGGGTTCGACGACGGGCGTGCTGGCGCGCGGCGGCAGCGGCGGCGTCAACAACAGCGCGACGGGAGCGGCGGGCGGTTCGGCGGCCACGGGCATCGGCGATACGCTTTACGCCGGCGGCAACGGCGCGAACGGGTCAGGCACCTCCTACGGCGGCGGCGGCGGCTCTTCCGCCGGCACCGGTGCGGCCGGCAACAACGCGGCCAACCAGACGGGCGCGGCGGCGCCCGCCGGCGGCGGCGCCGGCGGCAATGGCCGCAGCGGCACCCAAGGCAACGGCACCGCCGGCAACGCGCCGGGCGGCGGCGGTGGCGGCGGTCTCCGTACCGGCTCGGGCACCCGCACCGGCGGGGCGGGCGCGGCCGGGCGCATCGTTCTGTCCTACGACACCTCCCAGGCCACCTCGGGCGCGCTCGGCGCGCCGCCGAACCTTTGGACCGGCGGCGTTCTGGACACCGGGGCGACCGTCACCATCACCTTCCAGGCCACCGTCGATTCGCCTTCTGCGGTAACCCAGATTCTGAACACCGCCAGCGCCTACAGCTCCGTGCAGCCGGCGACTCAGTCGTCGGTCACCAACTGCGTGCAGTACGCCGACGTGGGCGTGACGAAGTTCGTGACGGAGACCGAACCGGACCAGACCGCGATCATCGACTACTGGGTGGTGGCGACGAACAACGGTCCGGACACGGCAACAGGCCTGGAACTTACGGACGTGCTGCCTGCCGATGTGCAGTACAACAGCCATTCGAACGGAACCTACAACCCGGTTTCGGGCATCTGGAGCGTCGGCTCGCTGGCGGTGGGCGCTTCCACGACGCTGTATTTCAACGTGACGGTCTACGAAGGCACGGGCGGGAAGCGCATCACGAATTCGGCGGCCGTCACGGCGCGCGACCTCTACGATCCGGTGCCGTCGAACGACGTCAGCGCGGTGGTGATCGTGCCCAAGGGCGGGGCCACGGTCGGCGACCGGGTCTGGTTCGATGTCAATGGCGACGGCATCCAGGATTCGGGGGAGACCAACGGCATCCCGGACGTGCCGGTGGCGCTGATGAACACAAACGGGATGGTGGTGACCTCGATGGTGACCACCGCGGAGGGGGCCTACCTGTTCGCCAACATCGTGCCGGGGACGTACTACATCCGGTTCGACCTGAGCGGCCTCGACACCAATTATACGGCCCTGTCGCCCGCCCTGCAGGGCGGCGACACCGCGCTGGACAGCGATGCGGTGAACGGCGGAGTCGGAGGCTATGCCTGGACCACGAACTTCGTCCTGGCCGGCGCGCAGACGAATCTGACGCTGGACCTGGGACTGGGGCCGCTGGGTTCCACCCGGGCGGAATTGGCGGAAGTGTGGGGCGAATGGCGCGGGGAGGCCGGCCAGGTCGCCTGGCGGACGTCGTCTGAGTTCGACACGGCGGGCTTCTGCGTGTACCGGGTGGATCCCGACACGGGCGAGGAAACCCGGCTGAACGCGGAACTGGTGCCGTCGGCGCTGCAGGAGGACGGGGCGGAGTACACGCTGGCGGATCCGGCCGCGGTCGCAGGCGGGCGCGGCCTGTACCGGCTGGAAGAGGCGGAGCTGACGGGCGGCACGGTGGACCACGGCACGCACGAAATCCAGTTTGTCCCTCCGCCGCCCGCCCCGCGGACCGCGCGGGCGGCCAAGGCCGCGCCGCGGGACGTCGCGCCCAAGAAACTCGCGGGACCATCGCCGGTGCTGAAAGTACTGTTCAAGCAGGAAGGGCTCTACGGCGTTTCGCTGCAGGCCATCGCCGACGGCATGGGGCTGGCGCGGGAAGACGTGCAGGCGCTGGCGGAAGAGAACGGCCTGGCCTTCACCGAACAGGGCGCGCCCGTGCCGGTGATTTATGACACGGCGAACGGCCGGATGGTGTTCCATGGGAAGCCGACCGACAACTGGTATGCGCGCGACAACGCGGTTCTAATCGAAGCGGGCGAAGGCCTGCCGATGGCCCGGCGCGAACCGGGGGCCGCGGCCGGCGGCACGGTGTTCCCGGTGCAGGTGCGGTTCGAGGAGGACCAGGGCATCGGCAACGCGACGATGACCGAACTGCCGGAGGACTGGTACTACTGGAAGATGGTGACCGCCTCGGTGAACCCGGCTTTGAACCGGGTGGATTTCCCGTTCGTCCTGAACGGTTATGCCGGCGGGCCGGTGACGCTCACGGCGGACCTGCTGGGCTGGACGCGGACGGACCGGACTCCGGACCACCGGGCGGAGTTCTTCGTGAATGGCGTGGCCCTCGGCGCGCTCGAATTCGACGATCAGAAAGCCGCAACGGCGACCCTGACGATTCCAGAGGGCGTGGCGATGGCCGGCGCCAACACGCTGACGGTGCGCGGCGCGCTGCCGGCGGCCGGCCTGTACAGCTACTTCGTGGTGGACGGGTTCACGGCGGCGTACAACCGGCGGCTGGATCCCGGGGCGGGGACGGTCCACTTCCGCACGGACGGCGCGGGTGTTTCGGCGGCGGCATTTGCCGCGCCGCTGGCGGTGGCTTTGGATGATGACGGCGTGCCGGCGTGGATTGCGGACGAAAGCGGCGCGCTGTCCGACAAGACGTGGGCCGCGGCCAACGGCGAGCGGTTCGCGCTGGTGGAGACCGCGGAACTGCCGTTGCTAGCGCCCGAGGCGGCGGCGGCGGACGCGTGGTTCCTCGCGGCGGACAACCGGATTGATTATCTCGTCGTGGCCTCGCGGGCGCTGGCGGAGACGGCGCAGGAACTTTCGGACTACCGGGCCGGGCAGGGGCTGCGCTCGGGCGTGGCGGTGTTCGAAGATGTCTGCGACCTGCTGACGGGTGGACTGCGGACACCCGAAGCGATTCCCGAACTGCTGGCCTATGCCCAAACAACCTGGACCGAGGCTCCGTGGATGGTGGTGCTGGCCGGCAACGGCCACTACGACTACCTCGGGGTGAAGAGCAACGAAGTGAACCATCTGCCGCCGCTGCTGCTGGCGACGATGGAGGGGCTCTTCGCCGCCGACGGCCTGTTCGCGGACGCGGACGGCGACGCACTGCCGGATGTGGCCCTTGGGCGTCTGCCGGCGCGGAACGCCGCGGACCTGGCGGCAATGATCGCGAAAATCAAAGCCTTCGAGACCGAGTTCGGTGCGGACTGGCAGAACCAACTGGTGCTGGCCACCGACACCGCGGACGATGCCGCCGGCAGTTTCATGAAGGTCAATGACCGCATTGCGGCCCTGAAGGACACGGCGCATCCGCTGGCGGCGCGGATCAATCTGGACACCACGGCGATCGCCGCGGCGCGCATGTCGTTGTCCAACTGGTTCAAGGCCGGCGTGGGCTTCGTTCACTTCACGGGCCATGGCGGCGCCAAGAACTGGAGCGCCAAGAACCTGCTGAAGGACACGGATGTCCATGTCATGGCCAACGCCCGCAAGCCGGTGGCGGTGGCCCTGACCTGCCTGGCGGGGCGGTTCGAGATGCCAGGCGTGGACAACCTCGGCGAGGTGCTGCTGCAGCGGGCGACGGGCGGGGCGGTGGCGGCATGGAGTCCGTCGGGCCTGTCGCGCAACGCGCCGGCCGGCGACCTGGGCGTGGCGTTCTACCGGGCCGTGCTCCAGGAGGGCTGCGGCCGGCTGGGCCTGGCCATCCTGCAGGCGCGCCGCGCCGTGCAAACCGAATTCATCTCGCGGGACACGCTGGCGGTCTACAACCTGCTCGGCGATCCGGCCCTGAAGATCGCGGGCAACACGGACCGGCAGGCCCTGGTGCTCACGGTGAACAGCCAGCCGCCGGAAGGCGGCACGGCCGGCGGCGGCGGCGTCTATCCTTCCGGCGCGCGGGCCACCTTGACGGCCACGACGAGCAACCATTGGGATTTCGCAGGCTGGAGCGATGGAGTTACACGCAATCCGCGGACGGTCACGGTCACCCATGGCGGCATGGCCTACACCGCCCTGTTCCAGCGGCAGCTGGCGCAGGTTTCCGTGGCGGCCGACCCGCCTGAAGGCGGCACCGTCGCTGGCGGGGGCACCTGCGGCGTGGGTGAGCTCGTGAAACTTACCGCGGAGGCTGCCTCCAACTGGGAATTCACCGGCTGGACCGACGGCGAACTGGCCAATCCGCGCATGATCATGGTGCCGGCCGGCGGCCGGACCTACACGGCAACCTTCCGGCGGTTGACCGCGGTGGTGGAAGTGACGGCCGATCCGGCCGCGGGCGGGACTGTGGCGGGCGGCGGCACCTATGATCAGGGAACGCAGGTGCGGATTTCCGCCGCCCCGAACCCGGGCTGGGCCTTCACCGGCTGGAGCGACGGCAGCCTCGAGAATCCGCGCACGATCAGGGTGCCGGCCGATGGTGCGGCCTACTCGGCCCGGTTCCATTCCTACAGCGCGGACCGGGACGCGGCCTTGAACGCGCCGGGATTGACGTGGACCACGGGCGGCAGCGCGCCGTGGTTCAGCCAGTCCCACACAACCTACGACGGGGTGGAAGCGCTGCAGAGCGGGGCCATCGGCCATGGCCAGCGGAGCTGGCTGGAGACAACGATGACCGGTCCGGGCTGGATCAGCTTCTGGTGGAAGGCCTCTTCGCAGCCGAACCAGGATGTCCTGCGGCTGTGGATCAACGGCGCACCCAAGGCGGCCATTTCCGGCGAAAGCGGTTGGCAGTGGAAATCCTGGAGGATTCCAGGGGCGGCGACGTTGCGCTGGGAGTACGCCAAGGACCGCCGTGGCGCCAAGGGCGCTGATGCGGGCTGGTTGGACCAGGTGCTCTGGTGGCCCCGGGGGCCGTTCGGCCAGCTGCACGATTTCGACGGCGACGGATTGGCAGACTTCTCCCGCTACGGCCTCAAGTTCCGGTTCTGGTTCCAGTCGCGCAGTTCGCTGGGCCTGCGGGCACTCCGGTTTGGCACGTCCCTGACGCTGCCGGCGGTCGCGGATTACGATGGCGATGGGATGACAGATCTGGCCGTCTTCCAGCCGTCGTCGGGCAACTGGCATATCCGGCCGTCCGCGGGCGGCAAGGACCGCGTGGTGAAGCTGGGGCCAGCGGCCGCGGCGTGCCCGGTTCCGGGCGATTACGACGGCGATGGCATCGGGGATCCCGCCGTGTACCACCGCGCGAACTCCCGGTGGCAGGTTCGGCCCAGCGGCGGCGGGGCCGAATGGCACGTGGCCTTCGGCCTGCCGGGCATGGTGCCGGTGCCGGCGGATTACGACGGCGACGGCCGGACCGACCTGGCGATGCATGCAACCGCCGGCGGCCGATGGCACATTCTGCGCTCGTCCGACGGCCAGCCGGTGCAAAAAACGCTGGGCGGCGGCGCCGCGCTGCCGGTGCCGGCGGATTACGACGGCGACGGCCAGGCGGATCTTGCCGTATTCGCCCGCAAGACCGCCACGTGGACCATCGCAAACAGCACCGGCGGCAATCGCACGGCGAGATTCGGCACGCAGGAGAAGAATCCCGTACCAGTGCCGGCGGACTATGACGGGGATGGCAAGGCCGATTTGGCGGTTTTCTTCCCCGGCTCCGGCAAGTGGCTGGTCCTGAAGTCCACGAACGGCGCCATCATCCAGCGGAACGGGGGAATCGGCACGCCCACGCTTCCGCAGGCCCAGATTTTGTATTGTCTACGGCTTTTATAAGGGATAATTAGAAGTCATGGCGTTACCCAGTGCCCCCATGGAGATGAACCATAGTCCAACCTTCACAATGAAGGGTCGGATTGTTCTGCGCCGGATCGGGGAGGACCGCCTGCTGGTGCCGGTATCGGGCGGCATTGCCCACGAGAACTGCGTGTTCCCGCTCAACGAAACCGGGGCATTCATCTGGGAACGGCTGTCCGCAGGGATTTCCCTGGCCGATACGGCGCAGGCCGTGGCCGAAGCGTTTGCGGTTTCAGCGGACCAGGCCCTGGCCGATTGCCGAGAATACGCGGGCCGGCTGGTGGCCCAACAGCTGCTCGAAGAGGTGTCTGGTTGAACGGCGTCGTCCAGGCCGTCGCCATGGATTGGCTGGAAGCGTTTCGCGGGCGAAATTCCCGGGCGCGCCGGCCGGTCTCCGCCATGCTGGAGCTGACGCGCCGCTGCAATCTGCGTTGCGCCCACTGCTACCTCGGCGACCAGGCCGCCCAGCACCGCCTGCGCGACCGGGAACTCGGCCCCGCCACCGTGCAGGCGCGGCTCGCCGAGTGGGCTGAAGCCGGCTGCCTCTATCTGCTGATTTCCGGCGGTGAACCGATGCTGCGGCCCGATTTTCCGGAAATCTACCGCCACGCCCGGGAATTGGGGATGGTCGTGACGGTCTATTGCAATGGCACGCTCGTGACGGAAGAAATCGTGGCTTTGTTCCGCGAACTGCCGCCGCGCAAGGTTGAGATCAGCCTGTACGGAGCCACGGCGGCAGTCCATGAAGCCGTTACCGGCGTCCCGGGCTCGCACGCGCGCGCCTGGGAGGGCATCCGCCGACTGCAGGCGGCCGGCATCCGCGTGGTCCTCAAGACCATGCTGCTGACGGTCAACCGGCACGAGCTGGAGGCCATGGAACGGCAGGCGCGGGAACTGGGCGTGGATTTTCGCCACGATGCGGCGGTCTTTCCGTGCCTCACGGACGGTTCGCCGGCGCCCTTGGCGCTCCGGGTGCCGCCGGCAGAAGCCGTGCGGCGCGACCTGGCCCGGCCCGGGCGGAAGCAGAAATGGCGCGAGACGATCGCACGCGTCGCGGCCTTCCCGGCAGACGAACGCCTGTATGCCTGCGCCGCCGGCCAGACCTTCTTCCATGCCGACCCCTTCGGCGGCTATTCCCCGTGCCTGCTGGCCACGCGCTACCGCTGCGAATCCGCCGGCCGCCCGTTCCGCGAACTATGGAACGGCGAACTCGCCGAAATCCGCCGCCGCCGCCGCGTGGTGCCGGCCCGCGGCCCCCTGCGCGGAGCCTGCACCCATTGCCCCGCCTTCAACGCCCTGGAAACCGGCGACGAAGAGCGGGATTCCCAGTACATGCAAACCACCGCCAAATTGCGCTACAAGATGGCCCTGACCCCCGAAGCCGGAGATGTCCGATGAAACCCGAGCCTGACAATATCCAGACGCCCGACGAACTGACGGTGCGGCGGCCCTATGCCAAGCCGGAGATCAAGCGCGTGGATCTGGCGCTGGCCGAAACGCTGGGCGAAGGTTGCAAAATGACCGAGCCGTGCCCGATCGAGGAACCGGGTTTTTTCGAGCCGGGTTCATGAGCCATCTGGGTCAAATCAACATTGGCCCCCTGCGGTTGAAACTGCAGGGCGAAGGCCTGCGCCCGGTCCGGTATTCTGAACCGGGCTATCGGAACTTCTTTTCCCGGGGCGGCGCCCGCCGCGCTCCGGAGCCGCTAGCCATTCTGGATGTGGATCTGGTGCCGCGGGCGACGCCGCTGCCCGCCGCCGCCCCCCTGTGGCGGCGCGGCCAATGCTGGGCGGTCTGGGACCAGGGCGCGGACCTGCTGTGCTGCGCGGGATTCCAGGAGCCGGGCCGGGCCCGCTACGGCTGTCGGGTGGCGCGCGATCTCTCCCGCGCGGAACTGGCGCTGGATCCGGCCTGGCTGTCCCGGCATTCCGATGGCTTGGAGGCGCCGCTGCATTATCCGCTGGACCAGTTTCTCGCCTGGGGAATGCTGTCGCGCCTGGGCGGCGCGCTGGTGCACGGAGCCGCCGCGGTTCACGAAGGTACAGGCTGGGTATTTGCCGGCCGCAGCGGCGCGGGCAAGTCCACCTTGGCCGGCCTTTGCCATGCGCAGGGCTGGCGGATCCTGAACGACGACCGCGCCATGGTCTTTCGCCGCGGCGGGGAATGGCGGGTGGCCGGCACGCCGTGGCACGGCTCCGGCTGCTTCGCCGAGGCGGAGGAGGCGCCGCTGGGCGGCCTCTTTCTGCTGCGGCAGGCGGCCACGGAACGCGTGCAGCTGCTGCCGGCGGTGCAGGCCCGGCTGGCCATGCTGGACGTGGCCGCGGTGCCTTGGTTCGAGGACTCCTGGGCGCAGGGAACCCTGGACGGCTTGAACCGGCTGGTGCGCGAGATCAAACCCGCGCAGTTTCATTTCACGAAGACAGCGGCAGCGGTGGAGGCCTTGGCCGGGGAAGGGGCTTTGGCGTGAAAATGGGATTCAATATTCAATATCCAAGGGGTGGCCGATTGGATTCACGACTTGTAGGGGCTGAGCTTGCTCAGCCTAGATCCCGGGCTCAGCAAGCTGAGCCCCTACAGGACCAGTGGTTTCAAACGGCGATTCAGGGCGATTGCCAAGCGGCGCAGCGGCCGCAGGGCATAGCGCAGCAGGCCGGCCAGTCGGGCCGGCGCCGTGTCCAGGCGCTGGAGCCGGTCGCCATGGCGGACCGATTCGGCCACGCCCAGAATGTCCGCGACGGGGATCCAGTCGCCGCCGGCCAGCGCGGCATCCGCGGCCGTTCGCACGCGGGCGGCCTGGCGGTCGCAGGCCACCAGCCGGTGCAGGATCAGGCGGCCATGGTTCCGGTACAGAACGACGCTGCCCCGGCGCAGATCCGGGCCTGCGGCCGGCCGGACATGGACCAGGTCGCCGGCGCGGATGGCGGGTGTCATGCTAAGGCCCTGGGCCTGGAAGGTAACGGTCGTGTGCTGCTGGAGCAGGCTTTCGACGATTTCCCGGGAATCGGACATGGCGGGGTTCGGATTCTGGAAAAAAGGTATAGCAAGCCATGAACAAGACAAGCATCGTTTTCCGGACCGGCCGGTTGGCCATGGCTGGCTTGGCCTTCGGCTGGCTGCTGGCGCTGCCGGCCCGCGCGCTGCCGCCGACGGGGGAGGCCGTCGTGGCGGCCCAGGCTGGCCGGGCCACCGCCCGGGTCTATACCGCACCCGTGCACGAAGGGCGCCAGGAGACGCGGGGGCTGTTGGAAGGCGCGGCGGTGGGCGAGAGTACCCGCGTAATGACCGGCAGGGACGGCCGGCTGTGCATGGTTTGCTCGCCAGGAGCGATCCTGTGCGTGGCCCCCAACACCGAGTTTACGATCATGCAGCTGCGGCATACCGCCGATGGCCTGCCCCGGACCGAGGACGATCTGGTCCGGCGCATCCACCTCCAGCTCCACAAGGGCCGGATGCGCGTGCAGGCTGGACCGCCGTCTCCGACGCTCGACATCCGGATCGAGACCCCGGCCGGCACTGTCGAGGCGCAGGGCGGTTCGTTCGTCGTGGCGCAGAAGGGCCGGGAGGGCTGGGACGTCTACAGCGATGCCTACGAACTGGCGGTCGTGCCCCGCGGCGGCAATCGCACCGAACTGCAGGCCGGCGAAGCCGCCCGGATGACGTTCGATCCGGAGACCGAGCGCAGCGACCTGCAAGAGGAGGGCGTGGCGACCGATCCCGAACTCCATTACTTCGAACTGTGCAACACGTTCTTTGCCGACCTGGAGCCCTTCATCTACCGCGAGCGCGGTTTCGACCGGGACGGGCTGGCGCAGTACCTGGGGCTGTCCTCCGACATCGTCACGCTGGATTCCGGCGCGTTGGTCACCGACGCCAGCCCGACGATCCGTCCGTCCGTAGCCTCGGCCGTGCCCGCGAGGCTGCCCCGGCCGGGGGCGGGGGCGCCGGGCGGGCGCTGGGAGGAGCTGCGCATCTGGAACTGGTTTGAAAACATCGGCACGATCAAGGGTGTCAACTACATTCCCCGCACCGCCGTCAACTCCGTGGAAATGTGGATGGCGGACACCTTCGATCCCGACACGATCGACGAAGAGCTCAGCTGGGCCCGCAGCCTCGGCTACACGGCCATCCGCGTCCCGCTGCAGTTCGTGGTGTGGCAGGCCGATCCCGACGGCTTCCTGAAGCGCGTGGACCAGCTGCTCGACCTGGCCGGCAAGCACGGGCTGCGCATCGTGCCGGTGCTGTTCGACGACCTGGACCTGGCCGGCCAGCCGCCGCAGCCCGGGCCCCAGCCCGAACCGGTGCCGGGCCAGTACAACAGCCGCTGGGTGCCCAGCCCGGCCCATGCCGCCGTCACCGACCGCGCGCAATGGTCCGCCTTGGAGAAATACGTCAAGGACGTGATGGGCCGGTTCAAGCGCGACGGCCGGATCCTCTACTGGGACCTCTACAACACCGCCGGCAACAGCGGGCTGTGGGAGGAATCCCTGCCGCTGATGGACCAGACCTTCAACTGGGCCCGCTCGGTCGAGGCTTCCCAGCCGCTGGCGGTCGCCGCCTGGCGCGAGTTCGGCAGCGCGATGGCCACCCGCAAGCTGGAACGCTCCGACCTGATCACCTTCCAGAGCTTCGACAATGTCGAAAGCATCGAGGCGCGTTTGCTTCTGCTCCAGCGCTACAACCGCCCGATCATCTGCGCCGACTGGCTGATGCGCCAGACCGGCAACGACTTCGAGAAGGTGCTGCCGCTGTTCTCCGCCTACCGGGTGGGCTGGTTCAACCGCGGCCTCGTGCAAGGCAAGACCCAGTTGGAAATTCAGCAGCCCCACTTCCGGTCGGAAAAGGATCCGGATCTCTGGCAGCAGGGCGTGCTGGAGCCGGACGGCACCCCGTACAATCGGCGGGAAATCGAGCTGATCCAGGGCTTCCGCTACCTGGAGGCGAACCGTTGAGGCAACGGATCCTCATCTGGTTCCTGCTGGCGGGCGCCGCCGGAGCGGCGCCCCTGTCCGTATGGGCCGCGCTCGACAGCTATGCTTCGGGCTTCTATACCCGCGGCGTCGAGACCGCCTTCTACCTGGATCAGGGCGGCGCGGTCTTCGATCCGTTCTACATGCCGGTCAAGACCGGGGCGCTCCTGCCGCGGGTGACGCTGTCGGTCTCGCACGAGGACAACGTGTTCCTCGATCCGGAGGACGGGACCGCGGCGACTTCCGTCAACCTGGCCCCCGGCCTGCTGGCCATCTGGGGGCGGCCGGCGGACAACCACCTCTACGCCGACTACGGCCTGGGCATCCCGCTGTACAACAGCGAGGAGGAGGTCAGCGATCGGCCCAGCCACCTGCTGCGCCTGGGGGCCGTCTACCGCACGCCTAAAAGCCAGATCAACGGCCAGTTCGGCTACCGCCACCTGGAGGAACTGGATGCCGTGGTCGGCGCGCGCGTCCTCAAGCGGGATTATTTCGCCGATCTCAGCGCGGAGCACCGGATCTCAGGCAAGTCCAGCCTGGGGGGCCTGGGGCGCGCCGAACGGCACGATTTCGACGCGGAAGACTACGTGGATTACGACCGCTATTACGGCGGCGGCCGGCTGTACCACCGCCTGACCCCCAAAAGCGAGGGATTCGTGCAGGCCGGCCTCGGCCGCGACGAGCCCCGGGATGCAACCGATGCCGCCAGCGGCGCCGACTACCATGATCTGGCGCTGGGCGTGCGCGGCAAGCAGTCGCCCAAGTTCTCCTCGTCCGGCCGGGTGGGCTACATGTGGCGGACCTACGACGACCAAGCGCGCGGCTCGTTCGAGCATTGGATCGCCGCGCTCGAAGCCCGCAGCAGCCCGTTCGGGCTGACCGCCTTCAGCGCCGAGCTCTATGCGGATGTGCGCCCGGCCGCCGACGAGGCGGGCCTGGACACGGTGGACCAGGGCGTGGTGGTCTCCGCGGCCCGCCGGCTGTTCTCTGAACGCCTGCGCGGCAACGCGTCCGTCACGCTCGGCCGGATCGACTACCACGGCGGAGAGGCGGAGCCGGCGGCCGGGGCGGCGCCCCTGGCCTTCGACGGGCGGAGCGACAACTACTGGGGGTTCACGCTGGGCGTGGACTGGTGGACCAAGCAGCACTTCTCCCTAGGCCTAGCCTATTCCTACATGCAGCGCGATGGCAGCCAGGACGCGGATGCCGAGCTGCAGGAGGCCACTTCCTATGAATACGGACGCTGGACCCTGCGCGCCAGTTGGAACTACTAGCTCCCGGCGGCAATTCCGGCATTCCCTTTCCCCCGCGGTTTTGCTATCCATCACCCCATGGAATCGCGTATGACCACAATCCGGCGGTGCGGAGTCGCGGCCGTCCTGAGCCTGGGGCTGGCGGGGATGTCCGCCGGCTGCGCCCACCCGCCGGCGGCCGCGCAGCCGCGGGCGCAACCCGCGCCGGCGGCGCCGCCCGCCGCGGCCGGAATCCCCCCTGAATACCTCCTGCAGCCGGGCGACGAGATCGATATCCAGGTTTACCGCGAGCCCGAGCTGTCCGGCGTGTTCCAGATCAGCCCGGAGGGGGAAATCCGCCATCCGCTGCTGGGGACCGTGCTGCTGGACCGCCAGACGGTCAAGGAAGCCGAGGCGGCGCTGACCGCGCGTCTGGCCAAGGACTATCTGGTCAACCCGCGAGTCATCCTCAAGATGGTGTCCACCCAGAGCTCCCAGATCGTGCTGCTGGGCGAGGTGAAGAAGCCCGGGGTCTACCCCCTACCGTTTGGCAGTTCCATGACCTTGCTACAGGCCATTGCCGGGGCGGGTGGCTTCACCGAACTGGCCAGCCCGGACCGCGTCCGCATTGTGCGGCGCACGCCCGACGGGCAC
Organism: uncultured Verrucomicrobiota bacterium; assembly: GCA_964393515.1. GTDB lineage: Bacteria > Verrucomicrobiota > Kiritimatiellia > CAIQIC01 > Lenti-01 > Lenti-01. Next base: position 48,933 of record CAYMTY010000006.1, on the reverse strand, counting down.
CAGGACACTCTGCGGATCCGGGTGTCGGACCTGCTGCGCAGCAGGGACGGGGAAAAGGATGTCCCGCTTGAACCCAACGATGTCATCACGGTGGATCAGGTGCTGTTCTAGGAAGAAGGCTGTAGACGATAGGCTGTAGGCTGTAGCCGGGAAGACGTTAGGAAAGCAATGCGGGATCATACGAAGCTCAGGGCCTTTAAACTGGCTGACGGGATTGCGATTTTGGTCTACCGGATCACGCGGGAGTTTGCCCAAAGAAGAGTTGTTTGGTTTGACCTCGCAAATGAGGCGGGCGGCGGTTTCAGTTGTATCCAACATTGTGGAGGGATATGCATATGAGAGCCAAGCCGAATACCGGCATTTTCTCAAAGTGGCATTTGGTTCCTTGCGAGAACTGCATTACCAGTTCGGGTTGTCCCTGCGGTTGGGATATATTGGCGAAAAGATCGCTTGTGAGGGCGACTTGAAAATGCCGGAATCTGAAAAAGTACTTGGAGCGCTGATTCGTTCCATGCGCAACAAATGAAAACCTACAGCCCACCCCCTGCAGCCTAATCCCTATGACTTCTTTCCCCTACAGTCCGCCGCCTACCGCCTATAGTCTATGACCAAGACCCCCTACATTGCGAACGGCGGCGACAGCGGCGAAAACAGCCTCTCCAAGTTTCCCGACTGGCGCGAGGCCGTGGCCATCCTCATGGAACGCGCCTGGCTGGGCCTGTCGGTGGCCGCCGTCGTCTTTTTGCTGTTTTTCCTCAACGCCCGCCGCCAGACGCCGATGTACCGCAGCACGGCCACTCTGCTGGTGGAGGCGCAGATCCCCAAGATCCTGAATTTCCAGGATGTCCTGTCCTACAACACCCGCAGCCTCGAGTTCTTCAACACGCACCTGAATGCGCTCCATAGCCGCAACATGATGGCGGCGGCCCTGGAACGGAGCGGGCTGGATCAGCAGCCCGGGTTCCTGCCCGGGGGCAAAACCCCCGAGGACAAGGCCGAGGCCGCCCGCAGGCTGGTGGCGATCAAGGCGGTGGAGAAGACCCGCATGATCGACATCACGGTCGAGCATGCCGATCCGCAGGCCGCCAGCGCTTTCGCCAACGCCCTCGCCCAGTCCTACATCCAGCAGTACCTCGACATGCGCATGAACGCCTCCCTGGAGGCGGTCGAGTGGCTGCGCGAACGCTCCGAGGAATACCGCGACAAGCTCGAAAAGGGCCTGGCCGAACTGCAGCACTACCGCGAGGAGACCGGTTCGGTTTCGCTGGAGGAGGACCAGAACATCGTTATCGACAAGCTCAAGGCGTTGAACCAGGCGCTGACTGCAGCCCAGACGGAGCGCATCCAGGCCGAGACGGCCTGGAAGTCCATCCAGGCGCAGATTGAAACCAACGTTCCGGCCAGCAAGATCGCGGCCGTGATGAGCGACGCCAACGTGCAGGCGGCGCACCAGCGGGTCCAGGAGCAGCAGCGCGAGGTCGACCGCCTGCAGCAGCGCTACCGCGAACAGTATCCCGACCTGCAGCAGGCGCTTGAACAGGAGAAGAAACTCCAGAAGCAGTTTGAACAGGCCTGCGACGATGCCCTGTACGCCTTCCAGAACCGCTACGAGGTCCTGGTCGAGCGGGAGCGGAATCTCCTGGCCGCCCTGAAGAAGCAGGAGAAGGAGGCGTTCGACCTGGACCGCAAGCTGGTGCGCTACAACGAGCTCAAGCTCAACGTCGAGGCCGACCGCGAGATCCACCAGGCCGTGATCGCCCGCATGAAGGAGGCCAGCATTTCCGAGACCCTGCCGGCCGACATCATCCGCATCGTGGAGGAGGCGCGGCCCGCGAAGGCCCCGTTCCGGCCGCGGCTGGGCCAGGCCGTGGTGCGGGGGGCCGCCTTCGGCCTGATCCTCGGCATCGGCGCGATTTTCCTGTTCTACTATGCCGACCACCGGTTCCGCCGCAATGAGGAGGTCGAGCGCCTGCTGGGCCTGCCCGTGCTGGCCACGGTGCCCTTGATCGGCGACAAGACCGTGCGGGAGCGCGGCATGGTCGCCCATCTGCGGCAGACCAGCGAGGTGGCCGAATCCTTCCGCACGCTGCGCGCCAGCCTGCTGCTCAAGGAGGAGATCCGCAACGCACCCGTCCTGATGATCACCAGTGCCGGTCCCGGGGAGGGGAAGTCCCTGGTTTCGACCAACCTGGCCATCAGCCTGGCCCAGGACGGCCGCCGCACCCTGCTGGTCGCCGCCGACCTGCGCCGGCCGGTGCTGACAAGAATTTTCGACACGCAACCGGACGCGATCGGCCTGGCCGATGTCCTCAAAGGCGAGACCCGCTGGCGGGAGGTCCTGCTTCAGCAGGATGTGCCGAACCTCGGCGTGATTTCCTCGGGGCACCTGCCCCTGCACCCCGCCGAACTGCTCGGCCGCCAGCCGTTCGTCGATTTCCTCCGGGAGGCGCGCGAACAGTACCAGCATGTCATCGTCGATGCCCCGCCGATCCTGGGCGTCAGTGATTCCCTCGTGCTGCTGCCCAACGTGGACGGCGTGCTGTTTGTCGTTCGCTACGGCGTCACCCACAGCCTGGGCGCCCGCCATGCGATCCTCAAGCTCCAGGAGGGCGGCACCCCCTGCCTGGGCTGCATCATGAACGGGGTCAATTTCAAGTCGATGGCCAACTATTATTATTACCGCCGCTATGGCGGCTACACCTACCGGTACTATCATTCCGCGCCCGCCGGCCCGGAATCCCGTGCGGACGGATGAAAGCCGACCGTTGTCCATGGTTCGGGGCGCTGCTCCTGTTGTTGCTGGGCGCGTCCGCGGTGGTGCCGTTTGCGGCGCCGGCCTGGGGCGCCTGGCTGCTGCCGGCGCTGGGGGGGGGGGCGCTGGCCGCAGGCCTGGCCTGCGGCACTTGCCGGGGACGCATTGGGCTGGCCGCGGCTGCCGGGCTGGGGCTGGTGGCGCTCTATGCCGGGAATGCCACCCACCAATGGACGGCTGCCGCCGGCCTGCTGCCGGTTGGCCATGTGCGCTTCCTGCCGGGTTCGGCTTGTCCGTCGGAGACCTGGGCGGCGTTGGGCGTGGCGACCGCCATGCTGGGCGCCTATGCCCTGGCGTTCCAGCTTTCCGGGCGGCAAATCCGCGGTGCGCTGCTGGCGGTGGTTCTGGGCGCTGTCGCCATGGCCTTGCTGGTGCTGGCCCAGCGGCTCGAGCCCCGGCGCTTTCCCATCTACGAATACACCGGCATTTTCGTGAATGAAAACCATTTCGCCGCGTTTGCGAACCTGGTCCTGCCGGTGGCGCTGGCCCTGGCGGCCCGCGCCCGGTTCAGCGCCGTGCAGGCGGGGCGGCCTTCCAGTCCAGCGGGCTTGCTGCTGCTGGGGGCCGTGGTGCTGGCTGCGTCCGTGGTGGCCTCCCGGTCGCGTGCAGGCGTGGCGGTGCTGGCGCTGCTGGTGCCGGCCCACGTGCTCCTCTGCCGCCAGGTGGTCCGCCAGCATCCCTTCGCCGGAGCGCCGAGATCGCGGCCGGCCCGGGCGCTGGCCTGGCTGGCCGCGGCCGGCCTGATCGGCTGGGCGGCGGTCACCCTGGCCCGGAGCTGGCGCCAACCCGCCGCTTTCCTGCGCGAATGGCATTTCCGCGGCGGCATCCTGGCCGAAACCCTGAAGGCCTGGCAGGAGGCGCCGCTGTGGGGCACGGGGCCGGGCACGTTTTCCATCGTGCATCCCTATTATGCGGCGCCGGTCAACGCCGGACGCATGGTCCTGCATGCGCATTGCGAACCCGTCCAGTTCCTGTCCGAATTCGGCTTGCTGGGCGGGCTCTGGACTCTGCTGGCCGCAGGCCTGGCGCTGTCCGCCCGGAAATCCGGCGGCCCGCCCAGAATGGAAATCCCTTCCTTTGCCGGCCTCGAACGGCGCGCGCTGGGCTTCGGCCTGGCCGCCCTGGGCCTGCACAGCCTGATTGATTTTCCCTTGCGCATGCCGCTGATCGCTGTGCTGGCGGCGGCCTGGGCCGGCCTGTGGGCCGGTACCCGCCCCGCCGCGGAGGAAGGGCGGGCGGCGGCATGAATCCCGCTCCCGCTGCCGGAACCGCCGGGGACGTTTCACCGGCCGGGATACCGCTGACGCCCATGCCGGCGGACCATCGCTGGCAGCTGGTCCTGCGGCCGCGCGTGCGCTGGTTCGACCTGCACCTGACCGATCTCTGGCGGTACCGGGACCTGGTGGCGATGTTCGTCCGCCGGGATTTCGTGGCCCAGTTCAAGCAGACCATCCTCGGGCCGGCCTGGTTCGTGATCCAGCCGCTCCTGACCACGCTGATTTTCATCGTCGTGTTCAGCAGCATCGCCAAATTGAGCACCGACGGCCTGCCGCGCATGCTGTTTTACCTGAGCGGCAACGTGGTCTGGATGTACTTCGCCAATGTGCTCACCGCGACGGCCAACACCTTCATCGGCAACGCGCACCTGTTCGGCAAGGTGTATTTTCCCCGGCTGGCCGTGCCGCTGTCCCTCGCGCTCTCCCATCTGTTGAAATTCATCCTGCAGTTCCTGTTCTTCCTGTGCTTCTGGGCCTGGTATGCCTGGCGCGGGGCGCACATCGAACTGACCTGGGCGGTTTGGCTGTTTCCCGGGCTGGTGCTCCTGATGGCCGCCCAGGCCCTGGGCCTGGGCATCCTGTTCAGCTCGCTGACCACCAAGTACCGCGACCTGCGCTTCCTGCTCGAGTTCGGCGTACGCCTGCTGATGTATGCCGCCCCGGTGGTCTATCCGCTGGCCGCCATCCCGGCGAAATGGCGCTGGTTTCTCCTGATCAATCCCATGACCCCCGTCGTGGAGACCTTCCGCCTGGGCTTCCTCGGGCAGGGAACTTTCTCCTGGGGCCTGCTGGCCTACAGCGCCGCCTTTGCTGTGGTCGCGCTCCTGGCCGGTGTGGCCATCTTCAATCGCGTGGAACGGACCTTCATGGATACCGTATAGAGGGCTGAGGGCTGAAAGGTGAAAGCTGAGGAAACTGCTGATGTCGGAATATGAGGCTAAGAAAGAGGCTTTTCGCCTCCGGACCAAGCAGTATGCGGCCAAGGTGATCTGGCTTTATTGCACCTTGCCCAAGAATCGGCCGGAAGTTCAAATACTGGGCAAGCAACACTGCGTTCCGGCACATCCGTCGCAGCCAACTATCGCGAGGCATCCCGTGCGCGAAGTGATGCCGAGTTTGTCGCCAAGATCGAGCTATGCACACAAGAGGCGGATGAGTCCATGTTATGGCTGGAACTGCTGCGCGAGGAATGCGGAATCACCTTGCCGAATCTGGAGTTGCTCCTGCACGAATCCAATGAATTGATCGCCATATTCGTAACCATGGCCAAGAAGGTTAAGGCAAAATAGATGTTGTTTCTCAGTCAACTTCACCTTTCAGCTTTCAGCCCTCATCCCTCATGAGTTCTGTCATCATCCAGGTCGAAAACCTCTCCAAACAATACCGGCTGGGGGAGGTTTCCACCGGTACGCTGTCCCACGACCTGAACCGCTGGTGGCACCGGGTCCGCGGCCGGCCCGATCCCTATCTCAAGGTCACCCAGGCGAACATCCGGGACCAGAGGGCGGAAGGCGGAAGACTGAAAGCTGAAACATCGATCGCTTCAGGTTTCAGCTCTCCGCCCTCCGCCCTCTCCTCCGACTACGTCTGGGCCTTGCGGAACATCCAGTTCGAGGTCCGGCAGGGGGAGGTGCTGGGCATCATCGGCCGCAACGGCGCCGGCAAGAGCACCCTGCTGAAAATCCTCAGCCGCGTGACGGCGCCCACCGCGGGCGAAGTCCGCATCGACGGCCGGATCGCCAGCCTGCTCGAGGTCGGCACCGGGTTCCATCCCGACCTGACCGGACGCGAGAACATTTACCTCAATGGCGCGATCCTGGGCATGACCCGGACCGAAATCCGGGGCAAGCTGGACGAAATCGTCGAATTCTCCGGCTGCGCCCGCTTTCTCGACACGCCCGTCAAGCGCTACTCCAGCGGCATGGTCGTGCGCCTGGGCTTCGCCGTGGCCGCCCACCTCGAGCCCGACATCCTCATCGTGGACGAGGTGCTGGCGGTGGGCGACGCCGAATTCCAGCAGAAGTGCATCGGCAAGATCCAGGACGTGGTCAGCCACGGCCGGACCGTGCTGTTTGTGAGTCACAACATGGCGGCCGTGGAACGGCTCTGCACCCGGGCCCTGCGGCTGGAAGCCGGCCGCATCGTCCAGCAGGGCCCGCCCGCCGCCTGCATCGAAGCCTATCTCGACGGCCACGTCGAAGGGGCGGGGGACGAATACCGGGATTTGAGCGGCGGCGCGCTGGCGCTGCGCCGCTTCTGTCTGTGCGATGCCGGCCGCGCGGTTTCCGAAATCTACCAGGACGGGAAAGAACTGGAGTTCGAACTCGAAGTGGCCGCCGCCCGGCCGTTCGCGCATTTCGCCGTGCACATCGGCCTGTATTCCCATCTGGGCGTCTTCCTGTGCCTGTGCCGGTCCGATGCGGAAACCGCCCTGGCACTCCCGGCGGGAACCAGCCGGTTTCGCTGCTCCCTGGGGGCGCTGCCGCTGGCCACGGGCGCCTACTACTGCAACGTGGTGCTGCTGGAGAAATTCCAGCCGGTAGGGGTCGGGGCCCGGCACCTCTGGTTCCGGGTCGAATCGGCGTCGCCGCATGTCGCGCCGACCGGCCGGGTGCCGCCGCTGTTGGCGCCGGCGGCGCGCTGGCGGCAACTGTGAGGGCCGGGACCATGCCGGTGACCCCGAACAGAATCTCCGTCATCATCCCCTGCCGGAATGCCGCCCGGTACCTGGAACAGGCGGTTGAATCCCTGTATGCGACCGGCTATCCCGACCTGGAGGTCGTCATTGTGGATGACGGCTCGCGCGACCGCTCGCGCGAAATCGCCCGGGATCTGGCGCGGCGGCATCCCGGCGTGCGGCCGGTGGCCCACCGACACCACGCCCATCGCGGCGTCGGCCGGACGCTGAACTGCGGCGCGCGCCTCGCCACCGGAAGCTATTTGGCGTTCCTGGGCGCGGACGACTATGTTTATCCCCATCGATTCGCCCGGGCGGCAGAAATCCTCGACCGCTCGCCCGAAGTGGATGCCGTGTGTGGAACCACCCAACGCGTGGTCGAACCCGGGGGGGAATGGCGGGCGCCCCGGGTGCGGGAACAGACAGTTTTCGATTGCGAAGATCCGGAAGCCGTTCTGGAAAAACGGCTGTTTGGCGGTCTGGCCTGGTCGGCCAATGCGATCCTGATGCGTAAGCGCATCTTCGAGGCCGTGGGCGGATTCAGCCGCCTGCGGGTCGCCCAGGATGCGGTCCTGTGGCTTAAGCTGGCCAGCGTGGCGCGCATCGTTTCGGCCGGTCCGGAGCCGATCTGCGTCTACCGGATCCACGCCGCAAATCACTCGTCCTCCCTCTTCACGGGCCGCTTCCGGCCCGTCAATTCGCGGGTGGTCGCGGAAGCCCTGGCCTGGGCCCGGCGCCATCCCGTCCCGCCCGCGAAGATCGGCCTGCTGGAAAAAGCGCTGGTGGCCCGGGTGCTGGGCGACAACCGGCAGTTGCGGGCCAGCCGGCAATTCGCTCCAGCCGGGAGGCATCTGGCCGGCATGCTGGCCCGGCATCCGTTTCTGTTGGCCCGCGACACGATCCGCCGCTGCGCGGCCAGCACCGTTCTGGAAGGCCTGCGGCTGCGGCGCCCGGCCTTTCCGGCATCCGTCCCGGAGGCCGATTGATGCGCTGCGGGATTCTAACCTATCACTTTGTCGGCAACGAAGGTGCAATCTGGCAGGCCCATGCGCTGGGCCATTATCTCCGCGCTCAATTCCGCGAGCATGCGTTCGAGATCATCGATTACCGGCACGCCGCCAAGCATCAGTCGATCCGGGCCATGGGCAATCCCGCGGCTCTGGACCGGCGGGAGGCGGTGATTGCCGAACTCAAGGGGCGCGAGCGGCTGGAGTCGGACGGCACCGGCGAACTGTTCCAGCTGATCCAGAGCCGCTATGATGCCGTGATTGTGGGGAGCGACGTGGTCTGGCAATTCGACCGTCCGCGCCCTTTTGGGGCGCGCCTGCTCGCCGCGCGCGAAGGCGTGGGCGGGTTGCATCCGTCGCGCCGATCCGCCTATGCCTATGCCCGGGACGTGAAGAATTGGGGCCGGCGGATTTGGCGGGCCGCCACCCGGCCCGATCCGCGCCGCATTCCCTTTCCAAACGCCTACTGGCTATCCCCTGATTTGCCTCTGCGCAAAGCCGCTTTTGCGGTCTCCATCGGCTATTCCGATTACCGGCGGCTGCCGGCCCCGTTGCGGGAAACCATGCGGCATTACCTGGAAGCATTCGATTTCATCTCCGTCCGCGATCGGCCCACGCGGTCCTTTCTGGCCGCGCTGGACGAAGGGCTCGGGCAACGGGCCCATGTGACGCCGGATCCGGCGTGGTTGTCTGAGTCGGCCCTGCCCGACGTCGAAGGGCGGCTCCGCCGTTCAGGCATCGAGCCGGGTCGCCGATATGCCGGCGTGCTCTTCCCGCTGCGCGGATATTATGGGGAAAGGCTGCAACGCTGGGTCTTGCCGGCTCTTCGGGAGCGCGGGTTCCGGCTGGTTTCGGTGATTGACCCCAATCCCGGCACCGACATCGATTTGGCGTCCGAAATGCTCACGCCTTTCGAATGGTGGAGCGTGATCCGTTCCCTGGACTTTCTCTTCACGGTCCGGACGCATCCCAGCATCGCGGCGCTCATGTACGGCACGCCCCTGTGCAACGTGGACATCACGGCCATGCGGCACCGCAGCGCCCACAGCAAGAGCCTGGACATGCTGGAGCCTTTCGGCCTGGGCGCGGTATGCCGCTGCCGGCGGAATGAGTTTACGCAAGAGTCGATTGTGCGCTGTCTGCAGGCCGCCCTGGACCGCCCGTGGGACTGGGCGGCCATTGGCGCGCAGGCCGCGCGGAACCGCCGGCGCTGCCAGGAAACGGCCGCCGGCATGATGGCAAAACTGGCTGGTTCGCCGCCAACCCAAGTGAGTTTTGACGATGGGCCGGCCTGAACTGCAGATTCTGGAAAACGTGCCTTTGGCACCCATGACCACCTTCCGGGTGGGCGGGGCGGCACGTTATTTGATCCCGGTGGAGACGGAAGCGCACATCCCCGCCGCTTGGCGATTCGCGCAGGAAAACAAACTGCCCTTTTTCGTTCTGGGTGGCGGCAGCAATGTGGTGGTGGCCGACGGCGGCGTGAACGGCGTTGTCCTGCGCATGGCCACCCGGGGGATCGAGACCTTGGCGGAGGATGCGGAGGACGTGGGGGTTCGGGTCGCGGCGGGGGAGAACTGGGACCGGTTTGTGGCGCATGCTGCCAAACAGGGCTGGTGGGGCGTCGAAAATTTGTCGGGGATCCCCGGCACCGCGGGCGCGGTTCCAGTCCAGAACGTGGGCGCCTACGGCCAGGAGGTCGCCGACACCATCGTGCGGGTCGAGGCCTGGGACTCCCAAGCCGGGGGCTGGACCGTCCTGCCGGCCGATGCTTGCGGCTTCGGGTACCGGCGCAGTATCTTCAACACGGGTCACGCCGGCCGGTATGTAGTGTCCCGGGTTGTCTTCCGGCTGCTCCGCCAGGGCCGTGCCAACACAAGCCATGCGGCCGTGGCCCATCTTCTGGAACGCCGGGCAACCGGCGGGGGGGGCCGCCTGCGCCGGGGGCTGGCCCGCCGCGTGCCCGTCTGCCGGTCCCTGCTGGCCCGGTTGCAGAAACCGCCGACGCTGACGCAAATGCGGGCGTGCATTCTCGCCCTTCGCACGGACGGCCGGCTGCCGGATGCGCAGACCACGGGTAACGCGGGCTCGTTCTTCCAGAATGTCGTCCTGGACGAATCCGCCTTTGGCCTCTTGCTGGCCCGGGTTTCCGGTGAATTCGGCGGGGAGGCCGCGCGGCGCATCGAATCCATCGGGCGGCGCTTTCCGGCGGACAACGGCGTAAAGATTCCGGCCGGTGAACTGGTCAAGCTATTTGGGCTCCAGGATGCGCGGGCCGGCGGCGCCGCCCTGCATCCCGCCAATCCGGTGATTCTGGTGAATGCCACGGGTGCGGCCCGCGCTGCGGACATCCTCCGCCTGGCGGTCCACCTGATCCGGACGGTTTGGGAGCGGACCGGAGTGCGTCTCGAACCGGAACCGCGCTTCATCGGATTTCCCGCGGTGGATCTTGCGGCCCTGGATCCGCGGCTGCCGGGCGGACCGGCTTGGGAAACGGACCAACCCGCCGGTCCGAGGGGGGGCCATGCCTAGTCTCCTTTTCTGCTCGCAATCCGCCTACACGGGCGGCGGCGTCGAGGAGTGGCTGTGGAGCCTGGCCCGCGGGCTCGGCGGGCGCGGCTGGACCATCCAGGTGGCGCTGGCGGAAGGCCGGCGGCATCATGCGCCGGCGCGATATCTGGCGCGGTATCCGTATGCGGACGTCCACCGCCTACGCGCGCCGCTGGGCCTGCAGGAAGAGCGTTTTCTGGCCGTCACCCGCATGCTGCGGAAGATCAAGCCCGACATCGTCATGCCCGTGCAGCTGGCCGATGTCCTGTATGCGGCCGCATGGCTGAAACGGCACCGGGGACCGGGCGCCCCGCGGGTGGCCGCCTGCCTGCACGGACAGTTCGCGGATGTCCTGGCCGATCTGGCGGTTTGCGGCGGAGACGTGGATCTGGCGGCCAGCGTCTCCCGGCAGGGCCTGGCCGCCCTTGACGCGCGGTGCCGCCTGCGCGCGCCGGTCGCGGTGCATATCCCGGCCGGCGTGCCGGCCCCGGCTGCCTCCCGGCCGCATGACCGCGGCGTCCTGCATCTGGGCTATGTCGGCCGCCTGGAGCAGGCGGAAAAGCGCATCCGCGATCTGCCCTTGCTGGTGGCGGCCCTGCATGATTGCCGCGGACTCCAATTTCATGTGGCGGGCAGCGGCCCCGAGGAGCCATTCCTGCGGGAGGCCCTGACCGCGCCGGCGGCCGAGGGCCGGGTGGTCTTCCACGGCGAACTTGCCCGCGAGAAACTTTATCGCGATCTATATCCGTTTCTGGATGGATTAGTGGTGTTCTCCGCGGCCGAAGGCGGCCCGCTGGCGGCATGGGAGGCCCTGGCGCACGGAGTGGTGCCCGTGGTGGCGGATTTCGCCGGCCGGGCGGAGGAGGGGATGTTGCGGGCGGAGGAAAACTGCCTGGTGTTTCCCGTCGGCGATGTGGAAACCGCCGCGAAGTGCGTCCGGCGCCTGTTGGACCCCGCGCGGAGGGCAGCCCTTGCCGCGGGCTTCCAGCGCCTGCCGGCAGAACGGACCGAGGAGGGTTGCGCCGACCGCTGGGACCGCGAGTTGCGCGCCATGCTGGAACGGCCGGCCCGGATCGGGTCGGCCCCCCTGCCGCGCATGGTGTCGCCGGGCCGCCTGTCGGTGCCTTATAGCGTCCGCATGTCCTATGGATTGCGCCGGGTATTCGGCCGCCCCCCCGAGCCGGCGGGGCCGGGGGACGAGTGGCCGCATGCTTATGGCGGCCGGCCGGGGCGGGGAGGGGCCGGATCATGAGGACCTTCTCCCCGAAGGAAAAACTGGGGGCGTGGATCTTCGACGGTCCGCGGTTCCTGCGCGCCTGGGCCGTGCCGGGCGGCTGGCGCGGCCTGCGCAACCGGGCGGACCGGCTTGAACCAAATCCGGCTGGGCCTGGCGTGCGCTGCGACTGGGAATTTACCCGCAGCCTGCATTTCTGCGATGTGTTTCCGGCGGCCGGCGGATGGCTTTTGCAGCGGGCCTTGCGGACGGACCCGATCCGCCTGCAAGACGTGCCGGACCAGGTGGGGCCGGAACAGGTCTGCCGGAACGGCGCCGGTGCGCCGGCGCCCCCTGCCGTTCCGGACGTCTCCTTCCTCATCGGTCATCGCGGGCGGGAACGGCTGCCGCATCTCCAGGCCACGCTCGCGTCCATTGCGGCCCAGACCGGAGTGGCCTTCGAATGCGTGGTGGTGGAACAGGACGCCATGCCCCAAGTGCGCGACGTCTTGCCGGCCTGGGTGAAATGGACGCACACGCCGGCCCCGCCGGACCTGCCCTATTGCCGGTCCTGGGCGTTCAACGTGGCGGCCCGCTTGGCGCGGGCTCCCCTGCTGGTGTGCCAGGACAACGACATGCTGGTTCCGGAACGTTATGCCTGCGACCTGCTGGCGCATTTCCGCGCCGGCTATGAAGTCGTCGATCTGAAGCGGTTCGTTTTCTATCTGGGGGAAAACAACGGACCGCTGCGCCCGGCGCTGGCCGGGACCGGCCGGCTCCAGGTCGAAACGGTGATCCAGAACCTGCGGGGCGGCGGCAGCGTGGCGATCGGCCGGTCGGCCTTCGAGGCCATCGGCGGATTTGACGAGGCGTTCGTGGGGTGGGGCGGCGAAGACAACGAGTTCTGGGACCGCTGCCGGACGCGCAAGGTTTGGGAATTCGCCTATCTGCCCTTGGTTCATCTCTGGCATCCGCCCCAGCCGGGCAAGCGGGAAGCCGGGGGACTGGGCCGCGATACCGGAGATTTGTTCCGGCGGCGGCGCGCCCTTCCGCCGGAAACGCGGATAGCCAATCTGCGGGCGCAGGCCCGCGGCGACCCTGCCGCACCCCCGGCCGGACCCGCAGCGGCGGCGCCCGCAAGCATCCCCGGCCTCGTCTCCACGATCATTCCGGTGCACAACCGGGCCGCTCTTCTGCGGGAAGCCGTGGCCAGTGTCCTGGCCCAGACCTACCGGCCCATTGAAATCATCCTCGTCGACGACGGCTCGACGGACGACACGGGACCGGCCGCCGACGCTCTGGCGGCGGAGCAACCCGGCCTGATCCGGGTCATCCATCAGGCCAACGCGGGACCGGGGGCGGCGCGCGAGGCGGGCCGGCAAATGGCCCGCGGCGAGTTCATCCAGTACCTGGATAGCGACGACCTCCTTCTGCCGCGCAAGTTCGAACTGCAGGTGGCGGCGCTCCGGGCCCGGCCGGAATGCGGTCTGGCCTATGGCATCACCCGGCTCGTGGACGAACACGGTGCAATCCGGCAGGAACCGTTCAAGCGGACCGGCGCGGGGCTGACGCGCCTGTTTCCGGCCATGCTCGTGGAGCGCTGGTGGAGCACCCATACGCCGCTCTGGCGCCGCACGGCCTGCGATGCGATCGGCCCCTGGAGCCGCTGGTGGACACAGGAGGACTGGGAATACGACGCTCGCGCCGCCGCCCTGGGCTTCGAAGCGGCCTATTGTCCCGAAACGCTCTCGGCCACCCGCTGGCATCCGGCAGCTCGGCTCTCCCGGCGCGGCTTGCTCCCCGCCGTGGTGCGCGATCAATGCCGCCTGATCCGGTCGCTGGCGCGGTGCGCCGCCCGGGCCGGCCTGGATCCGGCCCTGCCCGAAATGGTGTTTTTCTCGCGCTGGGCTTTTCTGGGCGCGCGGCAGGCGGGGGCCGCCGGCCTGGTGGCGGAAGCCGCGGAGTGTTTTGCCATCGCCCGCCAAACGGCCGGACCCGCCCGCGCCCGGGGCGCGGATTTCCGCATGTACCGGCTGCTGGCCCGCCTGCTGGGCTGGCGGTTCCTGGGGCGCGCCTCCGGCTGGCTCGACTGCTTCCGGTCTTGTCCGGTTCCTCCCAACTGGCCAGTAGAGGCGGAAAACTCCGGCTAAAGGAATTTTATCCGTGCTGAACTCCCTGCATTTTGTCCGCTACCTCCTGGGCCTGGCCCCGGCCCAGACCCACACGACGGAGGCGGAGCGCGCCTGCCTCCGGCGGCACGCGCAGGGCAAGCGGCGCCTGGCGGAGATCGGTGTGTGGCACGGCGTCAACACCCGCGCCTTTCGCGAAACCATGTCTCCGGAGGGCGTGCTCCTGGCCGTGGACCCCTTCCGCCGCTCGTGGTTCGGCATCCGCGGCTATGGCTGGGCGCGGCGCATCGCCCGCCGCGAAGTGGCCCGGTGCCGCAACGGCCGCGTGCTGTGGATCGAACAACCCGGGCAGAACGCCCCGGCGCTGGCCGAGGTCCGGCCTTTCCTGCCGGTCGATTTCATTTTCATCGACGGCGACCACAGCTACGAAGGGCTGGGCGCCGACTGGCGGGCCTGGAAGCACCACCTCGCGGCGGGAGGCGTCGTGGCCCTGCACGATTCCCGCAACCGGAACAACTGCGGCTCCGAACGGTTCACCCGGGAGGTCATTCTCCGGGAGCCCGGGTTCGAAATGCTGGAAGAAGTTGATTCCCTGACCGTGCTGAGGCGGAAACCGTGAACGGCACGGACAACAATCCCGCGGTCCGATCTCCGGAAATCTCCGTGGTGATGGGCGTGTACAACAACGCGGCCACTCTGCCGGCGGCCCTGGAGAGCATCCAGTCGCAGACGGGCGTGGCGCTGGAGTTCATCGTCGTGGACGACGGTTCCACTGATGGCTCCGGCGCGATCCTTGACGAAGCGGCACGCCAGGATGCCCGCCTGAAGGTGATTCACAAGTCCAACGAAGGTTTGACCCGCGCACTGATCGCCGGCTGCGCGCAGGCGACCGCGCCGTGGATCGCGCGGCAGGATGCCGACGACGTTTCGCTGCCGGGGCGCCTGGCGGCGCTGCTGGCGCTGGCGCGGCGGCAACCGGAGGCCGTTCTGCTGGCTTCGGCCGCCTGGTGTCTCGGCCCCCGCGGGGAACGCCTGCGGCGGGTGGCGGTTGAACCCGATCCCGCCCGGGCCCGGCAGCAGTTGCTCGACGCCCGGGTGGGGCCACCGGCCCACGGCAGCGCGATGTTTGCGCGGGCCGCCTACGAGGCCGTCGGGGGATATCGCGCCTGTTTCTATTACGGACAGGATTCCGATCTGTGGATGCGGCTGGCCGAACACGGCGCTGTGGTCTATCTGGACGAGGTTCTCTATGCCTACCGCTGGGAGCCGGGGGCGATTTCCGGCGCGGGCCGGACGCTTCAAAGGAAATTCGGCTGCTGGGGACAGGCCTGCCGCCGGGCGCGCGCGGAAGGAAGGAGCGAAGAGCCGTTCCTGCGCCAGGCGGCGCGCCTGGCCGACGGCATCCGGCGCGGCCGCGTGCAGAAGACGCGGAAGGCAGACCGGGCGCTCGGTCTCTACCACGCCGGCTGTCTGCTGGAAAACACCGATCCGTCCGGAGCCCGCGCCTACTTCCGGGAGGCGGCCGGGGCCGATCCGTTATGCGTTCGCGCCTGGCTCAAGCTGCTGCGGCTGCGGAGGCGGAGGTAGCATGCGCTTCCTGGTCGGATCCGATTACGCTCCCGATCCCAACGCCGGTGCCGCCGGCACGATCTACTGGACGAACCGGGCGCTGCGGGACCTCGGCCACGACGTGGACGAATTCTGGGCGCCGGATTTGCCGCGCCGGATCCGGCACGGCAACCTCCACTATCTTCTGGAATTGCCGCCGGCCTTCCGCCGGGCAGTCGCTGCGCGCTGCCGGCAAAAGAATTACGACGCCGTCATCCTCGACCAGCCGCACGCCTTCCGGGCCGGTGAATACCTGCAGGCCTGCCATCCGGAGATCCTGTTCCTCAACCGCACGCAAGGTTGGGAGGGGCACCGCAACGAAGTGATGGCTGCCCTTGATTCGCCCCTGGTGCCAAGGGCCGGTTCCTTGCGCGCCGGGGCGCAACGGGCACTGGGCCGGCTTGTGGCGCGCCACCAGGACCGGCTGATCGCCTGCGCCGACGGCATCCTGGCCGGATGCTCGGCCATTCCCGATTACCTCTTCCGGAATTACAACTATCCCCGTGAACGGGTGGCGGTGATCCCCTACGGCGTGACCGGACCATTTTTCCATCCGCCCGCATCCGCTGCCCCCGGGCGGTGGAATAAACTCCTGCATGTGGCCCAGTTCGCCCCGTTCAAGGCGCCGGAGCTCGTGGCGGCCATCTTCAACCGCCTTTTGCGCGAACGGCCCGGGCTCGAGACCGGCTGGGTGTGCGATGCCAGACACCACGAACAGGTCCGGCAGCTTTTTGATCCTGAAATCCGACCGCGCCTGCGCCTCCATGCCTGGGCGGACCAGGCCGCCTTGGCCGCCCGGTATGATGAATACGGGATCTTCCTGTTTCCGTCCCATTACGAAGGCTTTGGCAAGACGCCCTGCGAGGCGATGGCCCGGGGCCTGGCGGTCGTGGCCACGCGCACGGGCGGCATGGCCGATCTCATTTGCCCGGACGTGAACGGATTCCTCTGCGCACCGGGCGATGCGGACGGCCTGCGTCGGCAGGTGGAGCGGCTGCTGGACGATCCGGCGCTGGCCGCGCGCCTCGGCGCCCAGGCGCGGCGCGACATGCAGGATATGACCTGGACCACCCATGCCCGCCGGCTGGCGGAGTTCGCGGAGCGGTTGGGAGGGGAAAAGCGGCGGGGGCTTTCGCACCGGCGGGCCTGATGGTATGATGGCCCCGGTGCAAGCCAGCCAGGAAATCCGCAGCGGGATGAGTCTCTCGGTCAGCGTGGTGGTGCCGACCTACCGGCGCGGCCCGGTCCTGCTGGAAACGCTCAAACATCTGCTTGCCCTGGAGCCGCCGGCGCTGGAAATCCTCGTGGTGGACCAGACCGAACAACCGCCGCCCGAAGTGGCGCGGGAACTGGAACAACTGGCCGCCGCCGGCCGCATCCGGCTCCTCCGGCTGGAGCCGCCCTCCATCCCCCGGGCCATGAACACGGGGCTGCGGGAGGCGCGCGGGGAAGTGGTGCTGTTCTGCGACGACGATGTCGTGCCCTCCAAGGACATCATCGCGGCGCATCTCCAGGCCTACGCGGAACAGCCCGAGGCGTGGGCCTTGGCCGGGCGGGTGCTCCAGCCTGAGGACACCGGCGCGCCGCGGCCCCCGCGCAAGCGCCCCGGCTCCTTCCTGGAGCAGGATCTGGATTTCCATTTCGGCGGCGAAACCGCGGCGTGGGTGTCCAACGTCATCGCCTGCCACCTGTCGGTGGACCGGCGGCGGGCGCTCGCCGCCGGCGGCTTCGACGAAAACTTCACGCCGCCGGTTTCCTACCGGTTTGAAACCGAATTCGCCAAGCGGCTGGTGGCCGCGGGCGGCAAGATTCGCTTCGAGCCCCGCGCCTCGCTCCGGCACCTGCGGGCCGGGGCGGGGGGGACGCGCGCACAGGGCCGGCACCTGGCGAGCGCTTCGCCGATCCACGGGATGGGCGCCTACTACTACATCCTGCGCTGGGGCCGCGGCGGGAACCGCGCCTGGAACCTTTTCCGGCGCCCTTTCCGGGAGGTGCGCACGAAATTCCATCTGACGCATCCGTGGTTCATACCGGTCAAATTCATCGGCGAACTGCGGGCGCTCGGGGCTGCGTGGCGCCTGTACCGCCGCGGGCCGCGATTGCTGCCGCCGTCGCAAGGATGACGGGCGCATGCTCTACTTCGTCATTCCATTGCGCGACCGGAGCACCACCGCGGATTGGCCCGGGGTCTGCCGCCTCTTGGAGCGCACGCTGGCCTCGGCCGCGGGCCAGCTCGATCCCGCCTGGCGGATCCTGGTTGCCGGCCATTCCCGCCCGGAAGGCATTCGGATTCCGCAAGGCTGCGAATTCCTGCCGATGCCGTTTCCGCCGCCGGACCTGGATCCGCAGATCAGCGTCGAAAGCCGGATGCAGCGCATGCGCTCCGACAAAGGCCACAAGCTGCTGCACGGCCTGGCCCGGGTCCGTGCCGAAAAAGGGGCCTATGTCATGTTTCTCGACGCCGACGACCTCGTCAGCAACCGGCTAGCCGGCTATGTGGCGGCCCATGCCGGCGCCAATGGCTGGTATATCGACCGCGGCTACCGTCTCGACGAGCAGCCCCGGCAGATGCTCTTTTGGCGGTACGGATTCTATAAGGAATGCGGGTCGAGCTACCTGATCCGCGCTGACCTCGCGCCGTTCCCGGAGCGGCTGGACGACTCGCTCGATTTCTCCGACTACTTTGTCCGGCGCTACGTGGTGCATGCGTACATCCGCGCCGATCTGGCCCGGCGGGGCACGCCGCTGGCGCCGCTGCCGTTCTACGGGGCCATCTACACCTTCAACCGGCGGAACATGTTCGCCGCCGGCCAGCGGCGGCCGGATCCCCCATGGCGGAACTGGGCGCGCCGCCTCCTGAAAAGCCGGCGGATCACCCCGGAGCTGCGCCGCGAATTCGGCCTGGTTCCCCTGGCGGAACCGGACAGGGCCGGAAAGGATGGCGGCGATGAACTGGCGTAGGCGGCTCAAGGATATCATCCGGGGGAATTCCGGCCTGCGCCGCGTGTACGGGGCGTGGCTGGTCCTGCGCTGGCGCCGGGAATTTGAACGCCTGGGCATCGTGGAGAGCCAGTTGCGGGGCGGGTCTGTAAAAGCCGACGGCGAACCGGTGCCTTGGCTGCCCCTGCCGATGGTGGCGCTGCTGACGGCGCGCGTGCCGCCGGGAGTGGCAATCCTGGAGTACGGCAGCGGCAACTCGACGCGGTGGTGGAGCCGGCGCGCGGCCCGCGTGGTGGCCGTTGAGCACGATGCGGCCTTTCATGCGCGCCTGAAGCCGCAGTTGCCGGCCAACGTGGAATACCTGCACGTGCCCGCCGGTCCGGATGCGGCTTATGAAAACGCGCCGGTGCGTTTCGGCCGTGTTTTCAACCTGGTGGTGATTGACGGGGTCCGGCGGGTGGAATGCATTCGCGCCTGCCTGCCACTGCTCAAGGAAGACGGCGTGGTCATCGTCGACAATACCGAACGGCCGGAATTGGCATCGGGGCTGGAATTCCTGCGGCAGCAAGGTTTCCGCTGCCTGGAAATCGAGGGGCCCTGCGCCCTGGTCGCCTGGTCCGGCAAGACCGCGATCTTCTACCGGGACGGGAATTGCCTCGGATTGTGAACCCGGCGGCCGGGCCTGCGCATTTCGGTCTTTGAACGTCCCGGGCATGCGGCTAAAGTAATCCAATGGAAGGCACGGTGAGCACTCGGCGGGTCATCCTGGTCGGCACGTCTCCGGCCGACCGGCCCCACGGCAGCATGGTGCGCTACGGGGCCATGGTCCGCGAGGCGCTGGTACAGCACGCCGCCGGCCGGTTTCAGGTCGAGGAGTTGAACCTTTCCCCGGCACAGGGCTGGCTCGAGCGCTTTCCAAAACCGCTGCAAACCCCCGTCCGCTACTGGCGCATCGGGGCCAAGGCCCGTCAGGCCTTACCGGACCGGCGCGACTGCCTCTTGCATCTGCTCGATGGCAGCCACGCCTATCTGCTGGGCGCGGTGCGGCGGCTCTCCGCGCCCCTGGTCATCACGGTTCACGATCTGATTCCCGCCCTGTGCCTGCGCGGGGAACTGCCGGGGGCGCGGCCCGGACCCGGGGCGGCCTGGATCATCCGCCGGACGCTGGCCAACCTCGCGCGGGCGGATGCCTGGGTGGCCGACAGCACCCGCACCCGCAACGACCTGGTGCGCCTCGCCGGCGTGGACGCCAGCCGCGTGCAGGTAGTGCATCCCGCCGTCACCATCAACCCGGCAGTGGCCGCCCCGGGCAATGGTCCCGGAACCGCAACGCCCTACATCCTGCACGTGGCGGGCAACAACAATTTCTACAAGAACCGGCCGGGCGTGATCGAAGTGCTTGCCGCCATCCGTCGTTCGGAACCGGTCCGGCTCAAGCTGGCCGGAGCCCCGCCCGATGCCGCCCTGTTGCGCCGGATCGCCGCCGCCGGGGTGGGGGATGCCGTGGAATTCCTGCCGGACGTGGCGGAGGCGGAACTGGCCGAGCTCTACCGCGCTGCGGCCTTCCTGCTGTTTCCGAGCACCTATGAAGGCTTCGGCTGGCCGCCGCTGGAGGCCATGGCCTGCGGCTGCCCCGTGATCTGTTCGACGGCCGGCTCGCTGGCGGAAATCGTCGGCGAAGCCGCCCTGACCGCCGCGCCCCGGGATGTCGCCGGGCTGGCCGCGCACGGCCTGCGGCTTTTACGGGATCCCGCCGCGCGCCTGACCCTGGTGGAAGCGGGCTTCCAGCATGTCCTGACATTTTCGCGCGAGAACCTGGCGGCCGGCCTGGTCCGGGCCTACGCGGCGGCGGAAGCGGCTTTCTGGCGACGCCCGACGGCGGGGAGGGTCTCATGAATCCCCTGGCCGGCCAGGTCGAACTGGTTTTGGAACCCGGCTGGCTGCGGATGCCGCCGGGAGGGGGTGAACATGCGCCCGGCGACCGGCTGCCGATCGGACCGCTGGTCCGGCGGTTGGCCGATCGCCTGGACGAAGCCGGCCTGGCCTGGGCCGTCCTGCGCAATGCGGAGGGCCTGCCGGACTTCACGCGCTACGACCTGGACCTCCTGGCCCTGCCGCGCCAGCGCGGGGCTTTCCTCGAAATCCTGGAAGTCGCCGCCGTGGAAACCGGCTGGCGCATCGCCGGCCGCATCCGCAAGCGCCATTATGATGGCCTGCTCCTGGCGCGGGGCGCAGTTGCCGCGGACCTGTTCTTCCTGCCCGTTGACCTGTTTACCGCGCTGGAATACCGGGGTCTGCGATATCTGGACGCAGAAGCCGTCCTGAACGAACGCACCCGGACCCAGGCGGGCTTCTGGACCCTGCCGCCCGGTCTGGAAGCGGCAATCACGCTGCTGAAGGAATGGCTGCCCCATGGCGTCTTGAAGGAAAACTCGCGCGCCGCGGTGCAGGCGCAAGCCGCGGCGGATCCGGACCGGTTTGGTGTCGCCTTGCAATCCGCGCTGGGCGCGGAGTTGGCCGGCCGCCTGGCGGAGGCGGTCCGCCGCGGCGAATGGAGCCTGGCCGCCGGCGACTGGCGGGAACTGCGCCGCGCGGTGCGGGACCGGACACCGCGCCGGGCGCTGGCGGTTTTCGATGCCGGGTGGCAGAATTTGCGGCATCTTTTCCGGCCGGCGGCGGGTTGCGTTGTTTGCCTGGCCGGGGCGGATGGCTCGGGCAAGACGACCCTCGCGCGGGGTCTGGCGGAGCGCCTCTACAAGCGCCCGTTCAAGGCGTGCCGCTATGTTCACGGCAACCTGGGCGTGCTGCCGCGCTTCCGCGACCTGCGGGCGGCGCTGCGGCGCCTGGCCGGCCGACCGCCGTTAGCGGCGGCCCAAGAACCGGCGGTGCTGAAAGGCATGATGACGCCGCTCCCGGCGTGGAAGTCGGCCGTCCTGGCAACCTACTACGCCGTCGACCTGTTTCTGGGCCGTTGGCTCCTGCGGCGCTGGCGCAGTCAATGGGCGCTCGTGATCATGGACCGCTCGTTCTACGACTACTACTACCAGCTCGGTCACCGCCGCTGCCCGGCCCGCATCCTGGACATCCTCGCGTCCCTGATTCCCAAGCCCGATTTCCTGCTGTGCATCGAAGGGGATGCCGCGCAAATCCACGCCCGCAAGCCCGAACTGACCGTGGAGGAAATCCAAACCGAGCAGGCAATCCTGCATAACTTGGCGGAACGCCTGCCGTTTGCGCACCGGCTGGAGGGCACGGCCGGAACCGAGGCCATGATCGCGGCCGGCCGGGATCGGATCCTGGATTCCTTCTGCAGTACGCAACAAGATCTGGCCGTTCCATGGTCCTGCTGGACCTGGCGCGGCCGCCCGTGGCTGGCCTATCCCGCGGGCCCGCGCGCGCAACGGCTGCGCGCCCTGGAGCTGTTCCCCCGCGCCACCGGCAAGCGCCGGATGTTCCATGCCGCCGTCCGCCTCGCGATTGTCTTGCGCGTGGATTCCATTTTCTGCTCCGCCCGGAAATCCGCGGGCGACTTGCTGGCCCGCGCGGAACTCGGCGGCCTCCTGGCGGAATTGGCCAACAACACGGGATCCCGGCCGGAGGATTGGCTATTGGCCTGGCCGGCCCGGCTGGACCGGCGGCGTCTGTACCTCGTGTTCCGGGAGTCTTCCGGCCGCATCGGCGTCGTGAAGATCGGCGCAGGCGACTTCAACCGCCGCCAGTTCCAGAACGAAGCCGATGCCTTGCGACGGCTGGGACCGGGGCCGCATCCGTTCGCCGTGCCGGCCGTCCGGTTCCTGCGCGATCTTCCCGGGGGACGCGCCGTCCTTGCGCTGGGCGGATTCCCGCCGCGCCTGGCGCCCCTGTCCGCCACGCTGGCCGCGCAATGGAGCGCGGTCGTCATCGCGCACCTGGCGGCCTTGAAGTTTGCGCACGGCGACCTGGGCCCCGGCAACATGCTTCGGGACGACGGCGGCGGATTGTTCCTGTTCGACTGGGAGAACGCCGCGGCGGATGCCCCCGCCGCCGTGGATGAAGTCGGGTTCTGGCTGTCCCTGCGCCAAAGCGCCGTGCTGCGGGATCCGCGCGGGCAGGCCGCGGCCCTGCGCCGGGAGTTCCCCGGCGTGCCGGAGGCGCAACTCCTGGGCGCGCTGGAATTCCTGCGGGCGCGGGACAATCTCGCCGCGGCGCGGTTGCGGGAGGCGTGGACATGAAATACCGCCTGGCCATCGTCGAGACCCATCCGATCCAGTACAAGGCGCCGCTGTTCCGCCTGCTGGCCGCGCAGCCGGACATCGAGCCGCTGGTGTTCTACGCCATGCTGCCCGACGCCGCCCGGCAGGGCACCGGCTTCAACGTCCCCTTCACGTGGGACGTGCCGCTGCTGGAGGGCTACCCCTACGAGGTGCTCGAAAACCGCGCCCGGCATCCGGCCCTGGACCGGTTCGGGGGCTGCAACACACCCGGCATTTTCCGGCGCCTGCGCGAGTGGCGGCCCGATGCGGTGCTGGTGAACGGCTGGGTGTCCAAGACCTGCCTGCAGGCGCTGTGGGCCGGCCGGCGGCTGGGCATTCCCTGTTTCGTGCGCGGCGAGGCGAACCTCCTGCGGCCGCGCGCGCCGTGGAAGCATGTGCTGCACCGGTTGCTCCTGCGGCAGTACGCCGCCTGGCTGGCCATTGGCGCGGCCAACCGCGAGTTCTACCGCTTCCACCGCTGTCCGGAGGACCGGATCTTTTTCGCGCCCTACGCGGCGGACAACGATTTCTTCGCCGCGCAGGCGGCGGCGCGCGCCGCCCGGCGGGCCGACATCCGCCGGACCTTCGGTATTCCCCCCGACCGGACGGTGTTTCTCTTCGCGGGCAAGCTGGTGCCCAAGAAGCAGCCGCTGGATTTCCTCGCGGCCCTGGCGCGCCTGCCGGCGGAGACGGCCGGCCGCGTCCACGCCCTGGTGGCGGGCGACGGCCCCCTGCGCGGCGCCTGCGAACAGCAGGCCCGTGAACAGGGAATTTCCGCCACCTTCGCCGGTTTTCTCAACCAGTCGCGCCTGCCCGACGTCTATGCCGCGGCCGACGTGCTGGTGCTGCCCTCCGACGCGGGCGAAACCTGGGGACTGGTCGTCAACGAAGCCATGGCCTCGGGCCGGCCGGCCGTCGTTTCCCGCGCCGCCGGCTGCTGCGCGGATCTGGTGGCCGAGGGCGAAACCGGCCACGCGTTCGGCCTGCACGACGTGCCGGCCCTGGCGGAGATCCTGGCCGGCTACGCGCGCGATCCAGAGCGCGCCGCGCGGCAGGGGCGGGCCGCTGCGCGCCGCGTGCAAGCCTATTCCTTTGCCGCCATCGCCGCGGGCCTGCGGGCGGCCCTGCAGGCCTGCGGGCCGGCCCGGCCGGCCGGCCGGGGAGGGGCGCCATGCTGACCTTGGTTTTCCTCCTGGTGGCGGCGGGCTGCCTCGTGGCCTTGCGCAACTGGCGCTGGGGTTTTGGCGCGGCGATCGTGGTCGGGTTCCTGCAGGATCCCTTGCGCAAGCTGATGCCGGGCACGCCCAGCTACCTGGCCATGGCCTCGGCGCCCGTCTGGCTGGCGACGGTGCTCTCGGCCGCCTACGCCGGACAACTGTCCCCCCAGCGGTTTTTCAACACGTTTCCACGCCTCGCGGCCTGGATCCAGGTGTTTGCGGTGTATCTGCTGGTGCCGGCGGCCATCTCCGCCTCCTACGGGCAGGGCACCTGGCAGATCACGCTGCTGGGCGCCTTCGTCTATGCGACGACCTTCCTGGTCATGGTCGCCGGCTGGCGCTATCCCGGCCGGGAGGAGGACC
This sequence comes from uncultured Verrucomicrobiota bacterium, assembly GCA_964393515.1. Classification (GTDB taxonomy): domain Bacteria; phylum Verrucomicrobiota; class Kiritimatiellia; order CAIQIC01; family Lenti-01; genus Lenti-01. The sequence continues at coordinate 24,908 of CAYMTY010000006.1, read as the reverse complement.
TCGGCCGGTTCCTGGCCTTTTACGCCGCGGCGGCCGCGCTGATGCTGGTCGGCGGCACCCTGGAGGCCTGGGGCTTCCAAGCCCGGTTCCCGTTCATCGGCACGGAAACCCTGGGGCACATCTGGGTGACGCACCGCACGGGCGCGCCGGTCTACATGCGGGCGGGCTTCTTCCGGAGCCCGGACGTGATGGGCTGGCATGCGTCGGTGGTCTTCATGGTGTCGGTGGTCATGGCCTTCCGGGCCAAGGGGGTGGCGCGCTGGAGCTGGATCGCCCTGGCGGTCTGGGGCGTGCTGAACATCTGGCTGTGCGGCCGCCGCAAGATGCTGTCCATGGTGCCCATCTTCATCGGGTGCTACCTGTTCCTGATCTTCCGGTTCAAGAACGTGAAGCGCATCTTCGCGGTGGGGGCGACGCTGCTGCTGATTCTCGGCCTGGGCTGGTATTTCATCGACTCGTTCTACCACGACGAGGCGGTCGAGGCCTTCTACCTGACCACCCTGACCGAGGCGGAATCCCGCGTCCAGGTCCATGGCTACCGGACGGTGCTTTCGACGGTGCGGCAGGCGGGGTTCTGGGGCTATGGCCTGGGCATGTCCCAGCAGGGGATCCACAACATCCGGGCGGACAAGCCGCGCGTGTGGCAGGAGAGCGGGCCGGGCAAGCTGTTCGCCGAACTGGGCGTTCCGGGCGCGGTTCTGTTCCTGTTCCTGGGCGCGGTCTTGTTCCGGACGGCCTACCAGCTCATCCATCGGGAGCGGCGGGCGGAGTCCTTCTTCTTTGCCGCGGGCATCCTGTCCCTGCTGCTGGCCAACCTGGCGTCAGCCGTGGTCTCGGCGCAGATTTACGGCGACCTGCTGGTGGCCCTGCTGCTGGCCGTCCTGACCGGCCTGATGCTCTCCGGGACACGGCTTTGGCCCGCCGCCGCCCCGCCGGCGCCGGCGGAACCGCCGGAAGGCCGGCCTTGAGGACGGGCCGGAGGATGTGCTAGATTTTCCGCGACCGAAGGAACGCCGCCCCATGACGGAACCTGCCATTTCCCGCGTCCGGACCGACCGGGCCGCCTGCCCGAGCCCCCATTCGGCCGCGAACAAGCTGGGGCGCCTGCTGTGGCAGGCGGCGTGGCTGTTGCTGTTTCGGCCGGTGCCATGGTTCTGGCACGCGCCCCGCCGCGGCCTGCTGCGCCTGTTCGGCGCGCGCGTCGGCCGGGGCGTCCAGATCATGCCCTCCGTCCACATCTGGGCGCCGTGGAACCTCGCGCTGGGCGATCATGCCACCGTCAGCCACGGCGTGGACCTCTATTCCGTGGACCGCATCGAGATCGGCCCCCATGCCACCCTCAGCCAGCGCGTCTTCGTCTGCACGGCCACGCACGACATCGACCATCCCCACATGCCGTTGCGGACCGCGCCCGTCGCCATCGGCGCGGGGGCGTGGATCTGCGCCGAGGCCTACCTCCATCCCGGCGTGACCGTCGGCGTCGACGCCGTGGCCGGCGTGCGCGCCGTGGTCCTGCACGACGTTCCGCCCGGCCACGTGGTCGGCGGCAATCCCGCGCGGTTCCTCCGCGAGCGGAAAATCGGCCATGGCGACTAAGCTGGACGTCACCGTTCTGATCGCCGCCCGCAACGAGGCCGTCAACCTCCCCCAATGCCTCGACAGCCTGGCGCCGGCCCGGCGCGTCGTGGTGGTGGATTCGCACAGCCGCGATGCCACGGTGGAATTCGCCGTCGCCCGGGGCGCCGAGGTGGTCCAGTTCCACTGGAACGGGCAATACCCGCGCAAGCGCCAATGGGCGCTGGACCACGTGCCACTGGACACCGCCTGGATCATCCTGCTGGACGCCGACGAATCGATCCCGCCGCCGTTGTGGGACGAGATCCGCGGCATCCTCGCCGCGCCGGCCGCGCGGCCGGCCTACCTCGTCCGCAAGCAGTTCCATTTCATGGGCCGCCGCCTGCGGTTCGGCGGCTTCAGCCATTCCGCGGTGTTTCTGTTCCGGCGGGGCGCGGCCCGGTTCGAGAACCTCCTGCCCGACGTCGGCGAGAACCTCGACATGGAGGTCCACGAGCGCCTGATCGTGGAGGGTCCGCTCGGCCGCCTGCGGCAGCCGTTGGAGCACCGCGACGCCAAAGACCTGTCCGCCTACCGCGCCCGCCACGACGCCTATGCGACGTGGGAGGCCGAAATCCGCTTCCGGGCGCTGACGACCGGGCGCTACGGCGAAGACTCGATCCGGCCGCGGCTGCTGGGCAATCCCCAGGAGCGCCGCCGGTTCCTCAAGCAGCTGGCCATGCGGTTGCCCGGCGAACCCGGGGCCTGGTTCCTTTACCACTACTTCTTGCGCGGGGCGTTTCTGGAGGGCCGGCGCGGCTTGCTCGCGGCGCAAATCCGCCGCGCCTACATCGCGCAGGTGCGCGCCAAGGTCGCCGCGAAAATCCAGACCGCCCGCCGGGCCGCCCCGTGAACATCGTCTTGCTCAACCAGTTCTTTCCCCCGGCGCAGGCGCCGACGGGCCTGTTGCTGGCGGACCTCGCCCGCGAGCTGCGCCGCCGCGGGCACGAGGTGACCGTGCTGGCCTCCGCCGCCGACTACGGCGCGGCCGGCCAGGCGCCGGAAGCCGGTCTTCGCGTACTCCACCTCGGGCCGCAGCAGCCACACCGCGCCGGCCTCGGCGCCAAGCTCGGCGATTACTTTTCCTTCTATCGCGCGGCCTGGCGTTATCTCGCTCACCTGCCGGCGCGGCCGGACGCGCTGGTGTTCATGACCACGCCGCCTTTCATTGGCCTACTCGGCGCGCACCTGCAAAAGCGCGCCGGAATCCCCTTCGTGCTGTGGTGCATGGATCTCTATCCCGAGGCGCTGGTCGCGCACGGCCTGTTTCGGCCGTGGAATCCCGTGCTGCCGTTGCTGCGGCAACTGGCGAGCACGGAGCGCCGCCGCGCCGCCGCGGTGGTCGCCCTCGGGCCCGACATGGCCGCGCGGCTGGCCCAAACCGGCGCGGCGCGCGTGGAGGAGATTCCCGGCTGGAGTTCCCTCGCCGTATCGCCGGCTTTGGCGGCCGCGGCGCAGACGCTGCGCCGCGCCCGCGGCTGGGGCGATGGCGAAATCATCCTGCTCTACAGCGGCAACATGGGCCGGGCCCATCGCGCCGCCGAGTTCGCCGCCCTGGCGGAGCGCCTGCGGGATGGAACGCCCCGTTGCCGGTTCGTTTTCTCCGGCGGCGGTCCCCTGCGGACGGAATGGGAAAAGCGCTGGGGCGGCCTCTTTGAATTCATGCCGCCGGTGCCGGAGGCGGATTGCGCCGCCCACCTGCTGGCCGCCGACGTGCATCTGGTCTCCCAGCAGCCGGCCTGGACCGGCGTGGTGGTGCCGAGCAAATTCCAGGCCTCCTGCGCCCTCGGCCGGCCCGTGGTCTTTGCCGGGCCGCCGCAGAGCGCCGTGGGCGTCTGGCTGGCGGAAGCGGATGCCGGCTGGCTCCTGCCGCCCGGCGATGAGGCGGCCCTCGAAACCGTGGTCGCCGGCATCCGCGACGCCCGCCTGCGCGCGGAAAAGGGCGCGCGCGCGCAGGCGCTCTTCCAGCAGCGGTTCACGCCGGCCGCGAACTGTGGTAGACTGGCCGCTCTGGTCGAAAACCTCGCCCCAGGAAACCAATGAGCCTCGAGGCCATCCTGAAATATCCGGCGGTGCTGCTGGCTGGGTTGCTGGGAGCCTGGCTGCTGACGCCGCTTTGGCGGCGGCTGGCGCCGGGGTGGGGGTTCCTGGACCGGCCCGGGGTGCGCAAGATCCACCGCGCGCCGGTGCCGCGCGGCGGCGGCTTCGCCGTGTTCGTCGGCTTCCAGCTCGCCTGCGCGGTGGTGTTCCTCGTGCCGTGGAAGCCGTTCGCGGGGCAGCTCTCCATCGCCTGGTGGTTCCGGTTCCTGCCGGTGAGCGCCGGCGTGGTCGCCCTCGGGCTGCTGGACGACCGGTTCAGCCTGAAACCGCCGGTCAAGCTGCTCGGCCAGGTCCTGCTGGCGGCGGCCGCCTATGCCGCCGGCCTGCGCCTGCAGAACCTTTTCGGCTTCGATCTGCCCCGCTGGGTGGACCTGGCCGCGACCCTCCTCTGGTTCGTGGCGCTGATGAACGCCTTCAACCTGATCGACGGCGTGGACGGCCTGGCCACGGGCATCGCCTCCATCGCCGCCACCGGCATCGGCCTCTCGCTGGTGTTCCGCGGCCAGCCCGGCGACGTGCTGCTGTTCCTGGGCCTGGTCGGGGCCTGCCTCGGGTTCCTGCGCTACAACTTCTATCCCGCCAGTGTGTTTCTGGGCGATGCCGGCAGCCATTTCCTCGGCTTTGCGCTGGCGGCGCTGTCGCTCTCCACGAACTCGAAGGCCTCGTTCCTGGCGGGTCTCGGCATGCCGCTGCTGGCCGTGGGCGTGCCGCTGTTCGACACCTTGCTGGCGGTCTGGCGCCGCTCCCTGCGCCGCGTGCTCGAGCCCGCGGCCGCAGCGGGACTGCGGACCGGCCTGGCCCGCGCCGACGCCGACCATCTGCACCACCGCCTGCTGCGGCTCGGATTCGGGCAGGGACAGGTGGCGGTATTTCTCTATGCCGCGACGCTGGGGCTGGTGCTGGTTGGCCTGCTCGCCAGCGTGTTCCGCGACCGCGCGCTGGGCATCCTGGTGCTGGCGTTCCTGCTGGCGGCCTACACCGTCGTCCGCCATCTCGCCGGGATCGAACTGCGCGAGAGCGGCCAGGTCGTCCTCCAGGGCCTGGCGCGGCCCGTGCGCCGCAACCGCACCCTGATCTATTACATTTTCGGCGATCTCCTGATCCTGAACCTGGTGCTGCTGGCGGGGCATGCGCTGCTGGACCTGCAGGACGGCGCGCTGGATGTCCCGCTCAAGACCGCCTGGCTGCGGGCCGCCCCGGTGGACCTGTTCATCCCGTTCGCGACGCTGCTGCTGTTCGGGTCCTACTCGCGCGTGTGGTATCTCGCCCGGGTGTCGGAGTACGCCGCGACGGGCCTGGCCGTGGCGCTGGGCTACGCGATTGCCGCGGGCCTGCGCCTGCTGGGCGCGCACGGGCGCGCCGACGTCCTCGCACTGCTGCTGTACTACCTCCTGCTCGCGGGCCTGGCCGCGCCGGCCGTGGTGCTGACCCGCGCCGCCCTGCGCGTCGTGCAGGACCTTGTGTTCTGGCGCTCGCGCGGCCCCGGCCCCGACGGCGCGCCCCCCGTGCGCGCGCTGGCCTGCGGCGCGGGCTACCGCACCACGCTCTTCCTGCGCCAGATCGCCTTCCGCACCCGCGACCGCGCCCCGGTCGAGGTCGTCGGCCTGGTCAGCGAAGACACCGCCATCACGGGCCACGTCGTCCACGGCGTGCGCGTGCTCGGCACTTGGAGCGAACTACCGACGCTGGCCGCCCGCCACCGCATCGATGTTGTCTACCTGGTCGAGCCGGAAGCCGGCGCGGACCTTGAATCCCTCCGCCGGGAGTTGCAAGGCTCCGGCGTGCGCGTGGTCCGCTGGGACATCGTCGAAACGGACGTGCCGCTCGATGCGTAGGATCCTGGTCAACGCGCTCTCCGTCACGAACCAGAGCGGCCTGCACGTGCTGCGGGGCCATCTGGACCAGGCGGCGGCCGCGCTCGCGGACCGCGTCCGGTTCGTGGTCGTGGCCCGCGCGGACCAGGCCGCCCTGCAGGACGGGCTGGGGGACCGCGCGGACTGGGAAACTGCCCCGGACGCCACCCGCGGCTGGCTCCGCCGCGCCCTCTGGGAGCGCGCGCACCTGCCGCGGCTGGCGCGGAAGCATTCTGCCTGCGCCTATTTCACCCCCAGCGGCATCGCCGCCTCCGGGCTGGCCACGCCGCAGATCGTTTTCTGCCAGAATCCCTGGGCGCTGGCGCCGGCCGCCCGCCGCCGGCGCGACGCCCTCAAGGCTTGGCTCCAGCGCCGCGCCTACCGTCGCGCGATGCGCACGGCCGAGGCGCTGGTCTTCAACTCCCGGTTTATGCAGGCTTCCTACCGCCGGAACGCCGGCTTCCGGGAAAAACGCGGAGTGGTGGTCTACCAGGCCCCGGACGACGAAACCCGCGCCCGCGCCGCCGCGCTGGGGGACGTCCCGCGCCGGGCGGGGCAGGTCCTGTGCGTGTCGGCCATGGCCCCCCACAAGAACGCCGAGGCCGTGGTGCGCGCGCTGCACCGCCTGCACGCCGCCGGCCGCGCGGAAGCGCGCCTCGTCTTTGCCGGCGCGTGGCCGGATTCCGCCTACGCGCGCCAAATCCGCGCCCTCGTCGCGCAGCTCGGCCTGGAGCCTGCCGTGGATTTCAAGGGCCATCTGCCGCGCGCGGAACTCGACCGGCTCTACGCCGAATCGCGGGTCTTCTGTCTTCCGAGCCGGTGCGAGTCGTTCGGCATCCCCGCCGTCGAGGCGCAGCTCTTCGGCACGCCCGTCGTCGGCGCGACCGCCGGCGCCATGGCCGAGATCGGCGGGGAAGGCGGGCTCTTCTGCGCGCCGGACGATGTTCCCGCGCTCGCCGGCGCCCTGGAGACGCTGCTGGGGGACGCCGCGGAATGGCGGCGGCGCTCGGACCTGGCACGGCAAAACGCCGAACGCTTCGCCTGGAGCCGCGTTTCCCGGCCGCTCGTCAGCCTCTTCGCCGAATTCGCCGGCTTCCCCGGCGATCCCGCCTGACGCCGCCGGATTTTTCCATGGTGTGGAAAATATTTTTCCATTGCATGGAAAACTCCGGAAACATTTTTCCATTGCGTGGAAAACTCCCGGCGGGGGACGGTTGCGCCGGCGCCCGGCGCAGGGTAGGATTCGGTTTCGACGAGGAATCGAGGAGCGCGCATGAAAACACGGCAAGCCAAGTCTCTTCACCGGCAATGGTCGCAGACGGTGACGGACGGCATGGAACGGGCCGCCGGCCGGGCCATGCTGCACGCCGTGGGCTTCACGAACGCCGATTTCCGGAAATCGCAGGTGGGCATCGCTTCGACGTGGAGCCAGGTCACACCCTGCAACATGCACATCGACCGGCTGGCGCGGCGCGCGGCGGCGGGCGTCGCGGCGGCGGGCGGCAAGCCGGTGATCTTCAACACCATCACGGTCTCCGACGGGATTTCGATGGGCACGCCGGGCATGCGCTATTCGCTCGTGTCGCGCGAGATCATCGCGGACTCGATCGAGGCGGTGGCGGGCTGCGAAGCCTTCGACGGGCTGGTGGCGATCGGCGGGTGCGACAAGAACATGCCCGGCTGCCTGATCGCGATGGCCCGGCTCAATCGCCCCGCCGTGTTCGTCTATGGCGGCACGATCAAGCCCGGCTGCCACCACGGCCAGCCCGTAGACATCGTCAGCGTCTTCGAAGCCGTCGGGAAAAAGGCGCGCGGGGAGATTTCGGGCAAGGAATTGCAGCAGATCGAGGGCTGCGCGATTCCGGGGGCGGGGTCATGCGGCGGCATGTACACAGCCAACACGATGGCCTCCGCCATCGAGGCCCTGGGCATGAGCCTGCCCAACAGCGGGGCGCAGAACGCGGTGTCGGCCGCCAAGATCCGCGACTGCCGCGAAGCCGGGAAAGCGGTCATGCACCTGATCCGGCACGGCCTCCGGCCCTCGGACATCCTGACGCGCGGGGCGTTCCTGAACGCGATCGCCCTGGTGATGGCCATGGGCGGCTCCACCAACGCCGTGCTGCATCTGCTGGCCATCGCCCACGCCGCGAACGTGAAGTTGGAACTCGACGACTTCACCCGCATCGGCGCGCGCACGCCGGTGCTGGCGGACCTCAAGCCCAGCGGCAGGCATGTCATGTCCGACCTCGTCGCCATCGGCGGCACCGCGCCGCTCATGCGCCGGCTGATCGAAGAAGGCCTGATGGACGGCGACCTGCTGACCGTGACCGGGAAGACGCTGCGCCAGAACCTCAAGCACATCCGGCCCTATCCGGCCAAGCAGACCATCATCCGGCCGCTGGCCAACCCGATCAAGCCGACGGGGCATCTGGTGATCTTGCGCGGCAACCTGGCGCCGGAAGGCGCGGTGGCGAAGATCAGCGGCCACGAAGGCCTGCGGTTCGCGGGGCGGGCGGTCGTGTTCGAATCCGAGGAGACCGCGCTGGCCGCGATCCTGAAGGGCACGGTGAAGAAAGGCCACGTGGTGGTGATCCGCAACGAAGGGCCAAAGGGTGGGCCGGGGATGCGGGAGATGCTCTCGCCGACCTCGGCCATCATGGGCCGCGGGCTGGGCAAGGCCGTGGCGCTGATCACGGACGGCCGGTTTTCCGGCGGCAGCCACGGCTTCGTGGTGGGGCATATTTCGCCGGAGGCGGCGGTGGGCGGGCCGATCGGTCTGGTGCGCAACGGCGACCGGATTGAAATTGATGCCGAGCAGCGCCGGATCGACTTGGGCATTTCCGCGGCGGAATTCAAGAAGCGCAAGGCGAAGTGGAAGGAACCGAAGCCGAAGGAGACGCGCGGCGCGCTGGCCAAGTACGCCCGCCAGGTCGGCAGCGCCTCGTTCGGCGCCGTCACCGATGCGTGAAGAAATCGACCGCAACTAGACGCGCCTGAACGCCAATCGGGGAAACAGCCATAGGAGGATTCTCTCGCCAAGTACGCAAAGTTCGCCAAGGAGGGGTGGGTTTAGCGAAAGCCGCTTGGCGATCTTGGCGAGAGGAACGGCTGACTAGGTTTGGAGGGCGAGGCGCCGGGACAAGGCCAGGTAGCGGGTGGCAGCGGCGGGGGGCCATGCGCCGTTTGCGGTCGTGTACGGCGCTCCCTATGAGTACGACGATCCGCCTGGATTTGAACCAGTCCTGTGACCTGGGATTCCAGCTGGGGCGCACCGAGTTTTCTCCGGAGGCCGTGGAGTTCGGCTGGGCGGAGCTGAGGTACGACAGGACTGCTGCTGGGGGCGGCGGCCGTCGCCGCGCGGCGCCACCGCGGCAACCGGGCCGGTTTTCCATGCGGGCTGGATTATGCTATTTATAAATACCATAATATGGTATTTATAAATAGCATAATCGCAAATAACTCCGGTTCGGTTTCTCCCGGGTGAAAACCCCGGGCGGGGAATTCATCCGCCCAGGACGCTACGTCCGCCAAGAAGAAGCGGATTGAGCGGAGGCCGCTGGGCGGTCTTGGCGAGAGGCACGGCCGACTAGGTTCGGGGGGCGAGGCGGCGGTACCGGGCGAGGTAGCGGGCGGCGATGGCCGTCCAGTTGAAGTCGCGCGCGCAACGCGCGCGCAGGGCGGCGAGTTCGGGGCCGGGGCCTTTTTCCAGGAAGGCCGCAAGCCTTTCGGCGAGATGGGCGGCGTCGCCGCTGCGGAAGAGCCAGGGGTAGTCCGGGCCGGTGACTTCGGTGTTTTCGGCGATGTCGGAAGCGAGCACGGGGACGCCGCAGGAGATGACTTCGAGCAGCATCATGCTCATGGCCTCGACCTCGGAGGGGAAAACAAAGAGTTTTGCGCCGGCGACGAGTTCGAAGAGCTCGGGCTGGGTCAGGAGCTTCGGGATCAGCACGAGGCGCGGGGTGGTCCGGCAGCGCGCGAGAAGCTGTTCGGAGTAGGCCTGGTTGTGGCCTTCGAAGCCGCCGACGACGAGGAGGGAGAGTTCAGGCCGGAGCCGGTCAACGGCATCGAGGAGGTGGTGCAGACCCTTGGTGGGGTCCATGCGGCCGGCGGCGAACATCAGGTATTGGCCCGGGACGAGGCCGTGTTTTTGGGCGAGTCCGGTTTGCGGGATTTCCGGGTTGGGGTTGACGCCGTTGGGGATGAATTCGATGGGGGTTTGGTGGCGGGCCCGAACTTCGGCGACCTTGGCGCGGGCGACGGTCGTGAGGGCGGTGCAGCCGCGGATGAAAGCGGCCTCGGAGAAGCGCAGGAAGCCCTTTGCAAAGCGGCTCCACTTGGCCCTTTCGTAGGGATTGCCGTGGAAGGTGCCGAGGACGGGCAGGCGGGGCCGGAAGATTTTCAGGATCCACGCGAAGGGGCCGAAGGCCGAATCGTGGGCATGGGCGAGATCGGGACGGAGGATCAGCGCGCAGTGCAGGGCGCTCAGGAGGAAGAACGTGGTGGCCTTGCTGTGCTTGCCCTGCAGGGCGGGAATCGGAATGACGCGGATGTGCGGGGTATAATCAAAGGGGCGGGGCTGGGCGGGGGTGCGGACGACGTAAATGTGATAGCGGGTGCCGTCGCCGGCGGGCAGGTGGTTCAGGATGTTTTCGGCGACGCGGTCGGCGCCGGCAAAGGCGGGGAGGGATTTGCTGCCGAGGACCGCGATCTTCATGGCGCTAGCGGTTCATCACGTTGTTGTAGGTGCCGTAGGGCTGCTCGGTCTTCTTCTGGAAGGTCGGGCGGAAGGTCCTGCCCAGCCAGCTTTCGCGCTTCGGGGCGATGGGGCTTTGGGCGACATCGTTGAAATTCACGGCGCGGTCGAAATCGACGGGCAAGCCGAAGGTGACCCGGAGCTTGTTGGTCAGCACCCACCCGAGCGGCCGGAAGCGCGGCAGCTTGCTGAACACCTTGTTGCGCATGGCGGTCTTGGCGGAGCCGACCATCCAGCAGTTGTGCGTGCAGCGGGCGACGCGAGTGCGGGCCTCGGCGGCGCGGGGACCCTTGATGATTTCCTTCCAGGACTGCGTCGTCAGGTCGCCGATTTCGAGGTCGGGGCGGACGTTGCAGGCATAGACGCGGCCCCACGGGTCCACAAAGGCGAAGTCGCGCCCGGCGGTGCAGCGGATCAGGCGGGGCTGGCCGAGGATCTTCTTCATCAGGCCGAGGTTGAGGTAGGCGCGGAACCAGTTCTTGGGGCGGCGGGACTTGAGCATTTCGACGATGAGCGGCTGGACGGCGCGGGCGATGCGCACGCGGTTGTAGGGCTCGTTGTCGATCTTGTGGAACTGGAAGCCGTTGTGGAGGGCGGAGGTGGCCATTTCGCCGCCGAACGAGCAGCACAGCTTGAACAGATCGAGGATCTGGTCGCAGTTGTCGTCCTGGAAGGTGGTGGCGAAGCCGAGGTCGCGGCCGCCGGCGGCGACCAGGCGGCGCATGGTGGCCAGCTTGCGCTCGAAGCCGTCTTTCTCGCCGCGGATGGCGTTGTTCTTGGCCCCGATGCCTTCGAGGGAGATGCGGATCTTGACGTCGGGATGCTTCCGGACGATGCACTCGAGCTTGTCGGGCTGGAGGCCGTTGGTGGAGATTTCGAGCTGGCGGGTTTTGGGGTGGAGGAGGTCGACGATTTCCTCGAGGTCGGCGCGGAGGGTGGGTTCACCGCCGGTCAGGTTGAGGTAGTCGAAACCAGGGGGGAGTTTGGCAAGGGTGGCGGGGGTGACCTCTTCGGCGGGGAGGGTGGGGTGCTGCCAGATATGGCACATGGAGCAGCGCGAGTTGCAACGGTAAGTCAGGATGATGGAGATATCCATGGCGGTAAAAGATAATGGAAGGGGCGGGGTGGTGGCAAGGGTGGATGGCCGGCATCCTGTCCGGGCGCAGGCGAGGGGCCTGGTCCAGCCGGCAGGCCCGGGGCATGCCGTGAACGCATCCGGGGCATCCGTTCCGGATTTCGGCCAAGGAAGTAGATATTCGGAACGGCCCCCTGCCGTCATGAATCTGATCGGCCGGCGATTGGGAAGTTAAGCGATAGCAAATACCACCTTAAGCCTTTTTTAACGCAATTCTAACGCATGGGGAATTGCCAATAAGATGATTCTTTAGCTACGATTTTCTCGACTGTCGAATCAGGCAGAAATACAGCGCGCCGCAAACCCCGAGCCGCCGGGCAGAAAACCGGCTGCGTGCGATTTAAAAAAGAAAACAGAGGGTCAACTCATGAAAACGACTCGTTCGATGATGAAGTGGTGCGCGAGCATCGTGTTTGCGGTGGGGTTGTTTGCGTCGCCCGCGCGGGCGGCTCAGATCGCGGCCTGGGACTTCTATACCGGGGGCTCAATGACGCCGGTTTCATGGACGGCAGAAGTTTTCAATGCAAACATGGACAGTACGGCCACCATTACCCGCGGTTCCGCGGCGGCCGCCAGCAGCGCGGCGAACTCCTTCCGAACGACCGGATTCAAGAACGAAGGCATCTCAACGGCAAGCAACGACTACTACCAGATCACATTGTCCGCCAGCGAAGGCTATACGCTGTCGGTAACCAGCATCACCGGCAAGATGGCGGGCACGGGGACGTATTTTGCAAGTCCCGGCGTGTCGGACCAGTGGGCCTACAGCACGGACGGTTCCACCTTCACCCTGATTGGTTCGGCCCTGCAAAGCACCAGCACCAACCGCGCCTGGGATTTATCCGGTGTTTCCGCGCTACAGAACCTCGCGGCCGGTACGACCATCACCCTGCGCTATTATGCCAGCGGGCGGACTTCCACCGGTGGCTGGGGCTTTTATTCCGGCGCGGACAACAGCTACGGCGTGGATATCTACGGTTCGCTGGATGCCGCGGCGGTGGTTCCGACGCTGACTTCGCCGACGGTGACGTCGATCGGGCAGACGAATGCGACTCTCGGCGCGAACATCACGGATGACGGCGGGGATTCCCTGGACGAGCGCGGGACGGTGTATGACACCTCAGCGAATCCGGTGATCAACGGCCTGGCGGAAGGCGGCACCGGGACGGGCGTCTTCTCGCACGAGCGGACGGGCCTGAGCCAAGGCACCAAGTACTATTACCGCGGCTATGCGGTGAACGGGGCCGGCACGGGCTATTCCCCGGACGGCTCGTTCTATACGGAGCCGGGCCAGGCCAGCGACATCATTTTCTCCCTGGTGGGCGCCGACACCATGCGTATTTCGTGGTCGGCCGGGCCGGACTGCGACGGTTCGATCGTTGTGATCCGGGAGGGCAACGCGGCGGTGGCGGATCCCACCGACGGCGTGCTGCATGATGCGGACGCCAACTTCGGCGACGGCGACGACCTGGGCGACGGCAGCTATGTCGTCTACCGCGACAGCAGCACGCAGGTGGACGTGACGGGGCTTTCGCCCAACACGACCTACTACGTGGAAATCTTCGCCTACCGGGGCACCGTGGCCGACAGCGGCGTCGACCAGGGCATCAACTACCGCCAGACCGATCCGGAAGCCGGCAACCAGGAGACGGAAGACGCCGCGCCGGAGCAGTGGACGAACCTCGAGCAGCGCGGTACGCCGGTTTTCACCTACTACCTCGGCGATTATCTGGCCTACCAGTTCGATTTCGCCATCAACACGGACACCTCCGGCTTCACCGTCAATGCGGGCATCGGCCAGTCGCAGGACGGGGCGGGCTGGCACTGGTACAACGCCTCTTATTCCGGCCAGGACGGGAACAACCGCTGGTGGAAATCCGCGGCGGGCGAGCATCAGTTTGACGCGACCGGCGCGTGGTACTACGCCGGCCGCTTCACCACGAACGTCTACACCTACTACGCCGCCAACGCCTGGGAGGCGAACACGGCCGGGCCCCTGACCGCCACGAACTACTTCCAGGTCGATGCGCTTTCCGGGCCTTCCGGTGTCTCGGCGGCCAAGGACGGCACCTATTCCGCCACGCGGGCCGACCTGGGCTGGACCCAGTGGAACAGCAAGAACGTGCTGATCACCCGGGCGACCGCGGCCCCGACGGGCAGCCCCGAGCCGGGCACGACCTACAGCGCCGAAGACACCTTCGGCAACCAGACCGTGGTGTCCGGCAGCCAGAGCGGTTCCAGCCTGGAAGTGACCGGGCTGGTGCCAGGCGAGACCTACTACTTCACCTTCTACTCTGAAAACTTTTCCTATTATTCCACCGGTGTGACGGCCGATCCGGTTGCCCTGGACCGGCCGCAGGCGCGCAACACCAGCGGCGGCTCGCCGGAAGCCCCGGCCGGCACGATCTTCCTGGGCGACACCGGCCAGACCTTCGGCCTGGATTCCTGGGGGGTTGTGGACAGCAACTGGGGCGCGGCGCGGCTGTGGCTGCGGTACAACGATGCCGACCTGGCCGGTGGCACCCCCAGCGCGTGGAGCGACTTCACCGATGCCGACCACAAGACCCGCACCTCCGGCGTGTTTGACCAGGTCGGGACCTGGTACTGGGGCATGCAGATGGATTACGGCAGCCCCTACGGGACCGACTTCTGGTACAAGGCCGACAGCGCGGATTGGGCCGACCTGGCCGCCACCGGCGCCGGCGCCACCCTGACGGTCACCGTCAGCGCGATCAACGACCCTGCCGACCAGGACGCCACGGTCAATGCCACGCATCCGAGCAGCCAGATCGACCTGAGCTGGTCCAAGAACGCCCAGGGTCACAACGTCCTGGTGGTGCGCAAGCTGTCCGCCGACTCGTGGACCGAACCGACGCAGGGCACCGCCTACTCGGCCGGCAACACCCTCGGAGCGGGCACCGTCGTTTACAACGGCGCCGACACCGGCGTCACCGCCACCGGCCTGGACGAGAACACCACCTACGACTTCAAGTTCTACTCGGTGAACAACGACTACTACTCCCCGGGCGTCACTGCCCAGGAGAGCACTGGGGCCTGCGCGCCGGCCGCCCCGACGGGCCTCCATGCCAACCCGACCAACTACACGGACTTCACTGCCAACTGGGACGCGGTGAGCGGCGCCACCGGCTACCGCCTCGACGTCAGCACCGAGGAGGAGTTCGGAACCGAAGTGACGGCCTCCGACCTGATCATCTCGGAGTATTTCGAGGGCGTCAGCGGCAACAACAAGGCCATCGAAATCTATAACGGAACGGGTGCGGCGGTGGATCTGTCCAACTACCGGGTCTGGCAGATTTCCAACGGCGGCATCTGGCCGGAATCCACGAACTTCCTCACCGGCACCCTGGCCCACGGGGATGTCTATGTGATCACCCACTCCTCGGCGGATTATCCCAATCTGACCAGCGTGGCGGATACCACTTCCGGTTCGCTGAACTTCAACGGCGATGACGCGGTCGGCCTGGCGAAGAACATCGAAGGCACCTGGACGCTGATCGATGCCGTGGGCGAGGATGGCGCAGATCCCGGCTCCGGCTGGGCCGTGGCCGGGGCGGCGAATGCCACCGTGGATCACTCCCTGATCCGGAAGAGTTCGATTACGGGACCGACCACCAATTGGGCGGTGTCGCGCGGCACGACGGTGGAAGATTCCCAATGGATCGTGTCGGCGGGTGGCACTAACGAGCATGCGGCCAACTTCGGCAGCCATACGTTTGACGGCGGCACCACGCCGTCGTTCGTGGACGGATTCGAAGATCTCGCGGTGGCGGGCACCAGCCAGTCCGTGACGGGCCTGGTCGAGAACACGACCTACTACTTCCGTGTGCGGGCGGAGGGCGACGGCGGCTGCCCGAGCGCCAACTCGGACACGGCCAGCGTCACCACGAAGGAGAACGTCAAGATCGAGATCAACACCACCAGCGTCAACGTGCGCGAGGCGGGCGAGGGCCGTTGCTACGTGCGGCTCAACAAGGATCCGGAAGGGACGGTGGTCGTCAGCATCGGCCGCGCTTCCGGCAGCGAGACGATCGCGAGTCTGGTGGCCACCCGGACGTTCAAGTCGACGACGTGGGACATCTGGCAGGCCGTGCCCTTCCAGGCCGCGGCCGATGACGAAAATACGGACAGCGAGGAGGCGACGTTTGAATTCTCGGCCTCCGGCCTGGAAACCAGGACCGTGACGGTCCAGACGCTGGACGACGACATCGGCGAGAACATTGCGCTGACCGCCGGCGGAGTGACAGTCTCCGGCGTCCGGGCGAGCCGGCCGGGGCTGCTGCTGGACGGCGTGCATATGTACAGCACCAACTACGGCCACACCTGCTGGACCAACGTGCCGTCAGGCTTGATCACGGTGGACCTGAAGTACACGGCGACGGTGTCCCGCGTGCGGATCCTGAACTGGCACTGGGACACGCGGGTTCACCGCTACCAGATCGAGTACTCCAGCAACGGCAGCGACTGGAGCACGCTGGTGGATGCCAGCGGCGAAGACCACCGGGGCTGGGAGGACTGGCCCGTGGCCGACCTGGCGATGCGCTACGTGAAGTTCACCGGGCTGTCGAACTCGGCCAACCAGAGCGTGGCGATCCCGGAACTGGAAATCTACGGCGAACGCGACCCATTGCCGGTGCCGCAGGCGGTGTTCTCGAAGACCAGCGTCAACGTGCGCGAAGGCGGCGTGGGCCGGTTCTTCATGCGTCTGGACATGGAGCCGGTGGCGCCGGTCAAGTTCACCGTGGCCCGCAGCGCGGGCGATGCAAGCATCAACGTCTCCGGCGGGGCGGTCCGGCAGTTTGACGCGAACAACTGGAACGTGTGGCAGCTGGTGGTGCTGACGGCGCCCGACGATGAAAACGCCGTGGGCGAAACCGCGACGATCCAAATCTCCTCGCCGGGGCTGGCCAGCCAGTACCTGCCGGCCACCGCGCTGGACGATGATATCGCCGAGAACGTGGCCCTGGCCTCGGGCGGCGCCACGATTGCGGGCGGCAAGTGCAGCCGGCCGGAGATGCTGATCGACGGCATCCACATGTACAGCACCAACTACGGGCACACGATCTGGACAGCGGTGCCGCAGGGCTACATGATCCTGGACATGCACGGGCTGATGACGGTCTCCCGTGTGCGGATCTTCAACTGGGACTGGACGTACCGCGTCCACCGCTACACGATCGAGTATTCGACGGACGGCCTGGACTGGACGATGCTGGCGGATGCCAGCGGGTCTGACCGCCAGGGTTGGGACGATTGGGCGGTGGAAGATGAGGAAATCCGCTACCTGCGCTTCACCGGCGTGTCGAACTCGGCCAATTCGAGCGTGGTGATCCCCGAGCTGGAAGTGTACGGCGAACGGCCGTCCGGTGGGCGCGGCGGCGTGGCGTCCGTCCGCAAAGCGTCCGTCCGCGGCTTCTCGGCGACGGGCAGCGAACCGGTCTCGGTGCTGACCAGCGACGGGCCGGAGGACGAGCGCGGCTGGAACGCGGTCGACAACGACCCCGAGACCGCCTGGATCGGCCAGCAGGCCGGCGGCGGCTACGTCGTGGTGGAATACGCCCCGGCGCTGACGCTGAAGGCCCTCGAGGTGGATCTTGCGGAAGGCTCGCTGGCGGGGATTGAGTACCTCTACAGCCAGGATGCCGAGGAGTGGCAGCCGCTGCCGGACGACCTGGAAGCCAATCCGGTCACCTTGAACTTCCTGTGGCTGGTCTTCCCGGACGACGGCACCGCCGCCGTTCCCGAGCTGATCGAGATCCGGCCAAATCCCTAAACCGCAATCCAGTGGCGACTGCCGGGCGGCGCTTCCAGCGCCGCCCGGTCTTTTACGGAGGGCGGGAAACGGCTTGCAAGCGGGGGGGCGATTTTGGTTTCCTACGCGGGCAAAGCGGCGGAGACCGCCGGAGAAAGGAAAAACGTTTTATGCCACGCAAAACCGCGAAAATCCAGGGGAACATGCTCATCGCCCAGAGCGGGGGACCCACCGTCGTCATCAACCAGAGCCTGATCGGGGCGGTGCTGGAGGCGAAGAAGCACAAGGCGATCAAGAAAATCTATGGCGCGCTGCACGGCATCAAGGGCATCCTGAACGAGGATTTGATCGACCTGGGCCGTGAAAGCGTCGCCACGCTCAAGGCCGTCGCCCAGACGCCTTCGTCGGGCCTCGGTTCGGTCCGCAAGAAGCCGACCCCCGAGGATTGCGCACAGATCTTCGAAAAGCTGCAGAAGTACGGCGTGCGCTACTTCTTCTACATCGGCGGCAACGACTCGGCCGAGACCACGCACATTATCAACGAAGAAGCCAAGAAGGCCGGCTTCGAGATGCACTGCTTCCACATTCCGAAGACGGTGGACAACGACCTGCGCGAGAACGATCACACGCCGGGCTGGGCCAGCGGGGCGAAGTTCGTGGCGCAGGCGTTCATGGGCGACGATCTCGACAACGCTGCGCTGCCGGGCGTGAAAATCAACGTGGTCATGGGCCGCCATGCGGGCTTTCTCACCGCGGCCGCGGCGCTGGCGCGCACCTATCCCGGCGCCGGCCCGCACCTGATCTACCTGCCCGAACGGCCCTTCGACCTCGAAAAGTTCCCGCAGCAGGTCAAGGAAGTCGTCGAAAAGCACGGGCGTTGCGTCGTGGCGGTCTCCGAAGGCATTTCGGACGCCTCGGGCCAGGCCATCGCCGCTGCGTTCACGAAGGAAGTGGACAGCCACGGCAACGTGCAGCTTTCGGGCTCCGGCGCCCTGGGCGACGCCTTGGCCAACCTGATCAAGACCAAGACGGACATCACCCGCGTGCGCGCCGACACGTTTGGTTATCTGCAGCGCTCGTTCCCCGGCGTGGTTTCGGCCCCCGACGCCCGGGAGGCCTTCGCAGTCGGCCGCGAAGCCGTCAAACTGGCCACCAGCAAGGACATCGACGGCAGCGTGGCCATCCGCCGGAAGCCCGGCAGGAAATACCAGGTCTTCTTCGAGCGCGTCGAATTGCGCAGCGTGGCGAAGGAAACCCGCCATATGCCCGACGAGTTCATTGCGGCGAGTGGCTGCGACGTGACCAAGGCCTTCCTCGACTACGCCCGGCCCATCGTCGGCGAATTGCCCCGGATCGGCCGCTTCAAGCGGATTCCGGTGAAGAAGTAGGGGGCATCTGTCGGATCCGTCTGATCCGGCGAGCCGACAATTGAAAAAAAGGAACTGCCATGCCCCGCCGCAAACGACTCGACACGACTCCGGAATGGAAGGCCCTCAAGGCTCATGCGGCGCGGATGAAAACCGCCTCGCTGCGCGAGTTGTTCGCCGCGGACCCGGCGCGGGCGCAGGCGTTCTCCCTCGAGGTCGGCGGCTGGTACCTGGACTATTCCAAGAACCTGGTCACCGCCGAAACAATGAAGCTGCTGCAGGCCCTGTGCTCCTTGGCCGGGCTGCGCGGCGAGATCGACGCGATGTTCGCCGGGAAGAAGATCAACGAGACGGAGAACCGCCCCGTGCTGCACGTTGCGCTGCGCAACCGGGCGAACACTCCGATCCTGGTGGACCGCAAGGACGTCATGCCCGCGGTCAACGCGGTGCTGGAGAAGATGAGCGGCTTCGCCGATCTCGTGCGCGCGGGCAAATGGCTCGGCTTCACGGGCAAACCCATCCGCAACATCGTCAACCTCGGCATTGGCGGCAGCGATCTGGGGCCCGTCATGGCCTATGAAGCCCTCAAACCCTACAGCCAGCGCGACCTGACGGTGCGGTTCGTGTCCAACGTGGACGGCACGCACATCGTCGAAGCGACGCGCGACCTCGCCGCGGCGGAGACCCTGTTCATCGTGGCCTCCAAGACCTTCACCACCCAGGAAACGATGACCAACGCCGCGACGGCGAAGGCGTGGCTGCTGGAGCAGCTGGGCAACCCGGCGGCCGTGGCGAAACATTTCGTGGCGGTTTCGACCGCGGCCCAGGAGGTGCAGGCGTTCGGCATCGACGTGGCCAACATGTTCGAGTTCTGGGACTGGGTCGGCGGGCGCTACTCGCTGACCAGCGCCATCGGCCTGCCGCTGATGATCGCCATCGGACCGGAAAATTTCGTGCGGATGCTGGACGGCTACCACGAGCTGGACCGGCACTTCGCGACGGCGCCGTTCGAACGCAACCTGCCGGTGATCCTGGCGCTGCTGGGCATCTGGTACGGCAATTTCTTCGGCGCGCAGAGCACCGCGCTCCTGCCGTACGACCAATACCTTTCACGCTTCGCGGCCTATTTCCAGCAGGGCGACATGGAGAGCAACGGCAAGCGCGTGACCAAAAACGGCAAGATCGTGACCTACGAAACCGGCCCCGTCGTCTGGGGCGAACCCGGCACGAATGGCCAGCACGCATTCTACCAGCTCATCCACCAGGGCACCAAACTGGTCCCGTGCGACTTCATCGGCTTTTGCCGGAGTCATAATCCGGTGGGCGACCACCACGCCAAACTGATGAGCAACTTTTTCGCGCAGACCGAGGCCCTGGCCTTTGGCAAGACGGCGGACGAATGCCGCGCCGAGGGCGTGCCCGAGAAGCTCGTGCCGCACAAGACCTTCCCCGGCAACCGGCCGACCAACACGCTGCTGGCGGAAAAGCTGACGCCGGAAACCTTCGGACAGCTGGTGGCGCTCTATGAACATAAGATCTTCGTGCAGGGCGTGATCTGGAACATCTTCTCGTTCGACCAATGGGGGGTGCAGCTCGGCAAGGTGTTGGCCAGCCGTATTTTGCCCGAACTCCAGAGCCGGGATTCCGCGCTGAAACACGACAGTTCGACGAACGAACTCATCCGCCGCTTCCGCGCCATGTCCTAGACTGCTTTCCAGGCGGCGGCGGAATTCCGCCGCCGGGCGGGGTGCAGGCTTGCCAAGCGGCGACGGGCGCAGTTCAATGGGGCTAGGACAAAGGAGGCCAGCCATGAACCGGATGGGTTTGCTGCTTCGTTGGCGAGGGTTGATCGCGTGGGGATTTCTGGGTTGGGCGGCGGGTTGCGCCACGCTGCCGGAGTATCCCCGCACGGGTTCGCAGCCGGCGGATTGGGTAATCGTCAATGCCCGGATTCTGACGAGCAATCCGGACCAGCCCCGGGCGGAGGCGCTGGCGGTGAAGGGCGAACGGATCGTCTACGTGGGCGACCGGAGCGGCGGGGCGGATTTCGTCGGCCCGGAAACCGTGGTGGTCAACGGCCGGGGCCGGCTGGTTACGCCGGGATTCATCGACAACCACTGCCATCCGCTGTGGATCGGCGGCATGACCTATCTGCAGCCGTGGGAGCTGTTCCCGTTAAAAACGCAGGCGGACATCCTGGCCTGGGTGAAGAAGCGGGCGGAGGAGCATCCGGAACTGCCGTTGATTGGCGGCATCGGCTGGAAAATGAGCCAGCTGCCGGAAGGGCCGCGGCGGGAGATCCTGGATGCCGTCGTGCCGGACCGGCCCGTCATGCTGATGTCCTACAGCGGCCAGGGCGGCTGGCTGAACAGCAAGGCCATCGAACGGATGGAATCGTCCAATCCCGCGGCCTTCGAGTTGCTGGCGCCGATGCGGGATCCGGAAACGGGCCGGTGCACCGGCGAATGCCGGCACTACCACGTGGTGAATTTCTACGATTACTTCACCGCGGACGAGATGGGCGGGGCGGTGGAAGAGGGCGTCATGGCGGCGATGGCGAAGACGCTCGACGAAGCGCTGTCCTACGGGGTGACGACGATGCACGACGTCCAGATCTATCCGCAGTTCATTCCGCTGATCCTGAAGTTCCGAGACCGGGGCGGCCTGGCCCGCGTCCGGGTGCGCGGCGCGTACTATGTCGGGCATGAGCGCCTGGCGGACGAAGCGCAGCTGAAAAAGGACCTGCGGGCGTGGCAGAAGTTCCGCGAGACGGAGTCGGGCCCGCACCTCGTGCTGGGCGATTCCATCAAGCTCTACATCGACGGCACGCTGGACAACTGGACCTCGTTCCAACTGGAGCCGTTCACGGACGACCCGACGACCTGCGGCCGGCCCGACTGGACGCAGGAGGAGTTCAACCGGGTCGTCGCGCTCGCGGACAAGCTGGGTTTGCAATGCTGCACCCATGCCTGTGGCGACGCGGGGACGCGGCGCGTGGTCAATGCCTATGAGCATGCCCGGAAAGTGAACGGGGCGCGGGACGCCCGGCACCGCGTCGACCATTGCGAAATGGCGATACCCGAGGACCGGCTGCGGATGGCGCAGCTGGGGATCCTGGCCGCCATGCAGCCCCAGCATTTTTACGGCTGCGAGATGATCGAACAACGGCTGGGATACGAACGGGCGCAGACACGCGGTCCCTGGCGGTCGCTGCACGAGGCGGGCGTGCCGGTCTCGTTCGGCACGGACTGGGCGGCGGGGCCGTTCAACCCGGCCTACGGCCTGCTGATTGCCGCCCTGCGGATGAACTACAAGGGCGACAACGACTGGGGGCCCCGGGAGGCCATTCCCATCGAACAGGGCATCCAGTTCTGGACCGCGGGGTCCGCCCATGCGCTGTTCATGGAAAACGACATCGGGACGCTCGCCCCGGGCAAGTACGCCGACTTGGTGGTGTTCAACACCGATCTGCGCAAGATGCCGACGCTGTGGTTCCTGCTGACGCACGAGGTCGGGTTGGGGACCTTCGACCAGTTCGTGGATCTGACGATGGTGGGCGGGCAGGTGGCCTATGAGAAGGACCGGCCGGGGCCGCAACGGGGCAAACTGGCCCTGACCCCCGGCCGGCGGAAGGCCAACCGCGAAGAACTCGCAGAGCGCACGGGCGTGCTGTAGGGGAGCGGGCCCGCGAGGCGGCCGGCTATTCCCGGTTCAGGTCGATGTAGACCAGGTAGTGGTCGGACACATGGCCGTTGACGCCGGGCGGCGTGAGGTTGTTGGCGGTGTCCGCGCCCTTCTGAATGACCTGGGGCCGGGCCGCGCGCCAGGGGCCGCCGTTAACGAGGTTCTTCGAGGCAAAGGCGCGGTCGAACGCGGCCGGAGGAAACACCAGCAGGGGATCGCCGGTCGTGCCGGCCTGGCGCGTGGGGATGGTGATGCGCTCCGCGAGCGCCAGCCCGCGCCAGAGGTCGACGAACGCGCCGGCCAGGGGCTCCAGGGAGGGATCGGCGGCGAAAGCCTCCGTGTCGGGATCCACATTGGTGTCGCCGAGGATGACGGCGGCGGTGGCGTTGGACAGCAGGGTGTTCCGGTAGGTTTCAGCGACGATGTCGGCGGCGAGGTGGTGGAGGGCGATGGCGCGCTGGGCCTGGTTGCGGGGCGCCTCGCCGAAGTTGGACTTGAGATGGACGTTGTAGACCAGCAGGCGGAGGCGGTCGCCGAGATCGAATTCGGCGGCCAGGGCGCCGCGCGCGGGGCGGCCGAGCCCGCCCAGGTTGTGGAACCCGAGCTGGCGGACATTGCGGGGGGGCAGGCGGGAGAGCAGGGCCAGGTTGAGCTTTTCATCCGCGCCGGACGCCTGGCGCAGCTTCGAAATGTAGATCCAGGGATAGGGCCGTTCCAATTGGTCGTTGAGGTATTCCAGGGCGCGGCCGTTTTCGACCTCCTGCAGGAGCAGGATGTCGGGATCGGCCTCGGCAATGATGGCAGCGGCCCCGCGGGCGTGGGTCATGAAGACCGCGGCGGTGCGTTCGGGTTCGTCCCGAATGCCGTCGGTGAAGTGCTCCAGGTTGTAGGTCGCGACGCGGATGCGGCCGGTCCTGGCCGGGGCCGGCGCCTCCTCCGGCTCCAGGACCGGCCGGAGGCCGGCGATGCGCAGCCCGGGGCGCGGCAGGGTCAGGAGCCAGAGCAGCAGGGCGGCCAGCCCCAGCAGCAGGGCGTAGCGGGGGCGGGAATGGGCCGGGGCGGTCTTGGACTTCTTCATGGGCTCTTTATGGCTCAGGCCGGGGGCGGAGACCAGCGAAAAGCGCCGGTAACGGATTGATTGCACCGGGCGACTGTGTTAATCATGGTGGCAAGGGGCAGGGACCCCGCAAAACGGAGATGAACATGAAAAAGTGGATGGTGATGCTGGCCTTGATGATGTTGGGGGCGGCTCCGGCGCTGGCTGCGGACTGGAAATCGGTGGCGGAAGTGACGGCGGACCGGCAAGCGGCGGCGACCGAACTGGCGGTGAACCGCGAAATCCGCACCGTCCGGCTGAAATGCACGGAAGGAGCGGTGCTGGTGAACACCCTGTGGGTCCGCGAAGGCGGGGCCAAGACCGAAATCCGCGTAGCGCGCCGGTTCAACGCCGGCGACGAGCAGGACATCGACCTCGGATACAAGCGGAATGTCACCGGATTCAGGATGAGTAACCAGGGGCCCGGCAAGCTCAAGGTCCTGGTCAAATAGGCCCGGCGGCCGGGCCGCCGAAAAAAAACAAAAAAAAGTTGACATGGGGACGGGGGTGCGTAAGATGCGGCGCGACATTCGGGATTGCCGGTAAGCGGTTCCGGACGTGAAATATAGCGTCAGACGCAAGATTTAGCGCTTTCCGAGCCTCTCCGGGAAACCTAAGGTTCGGTGTGCTTTGTCTTGTGCCCGTCTGTTTACGGGCAGCGGGTGTTGGAGCGCGAGCGGGCCTACGTAGCTCAGTTGGTAGAGCACGTCCTTGGTAAGGACGAGGTCAGCGGTTCAATCCCGCTCGTAGGCTCCAGACCGAAGAGGATTGGGAACTGAGGTACGGGCGCCGGCGGCGACGCCGGCAAACGATTTAAAAAAGAACAACAGGGAGACTTACCCATGGCGAAGGATAAATTCGAACGGACCAAGCCCCACGTGAACGTCGGCACGATCGGCCATGTCGACCACGGCAAGACGACGCTCACGGCGGCGATCACCTACATGCAGAGCCTGAAGGGCCTGTCGAACTACATCAGCTACGACGAGGTGGCGAAGGCCTCCGAGTCGCAGGGCCGCCGCGACAAGACCAAGATCCTGACGATCGCGACGAGCCACGTGGAATACCAGTCCGAGAAGCGCCACTACGCGCACGTGGACTGCCCCGGTCACGCGGACTACGTCAAGAACATGATCACCGGCGCGGCCCAGATGGACGGCGCGATTCTGGTGGTGAGCGCCTCCGACGGCCCGATGCCCCAGACCCGCGAGCACATCCTGCTGGCCCGCCAGGTGGGCGTGCCCTCGATCGTGGTCTTCCTGAACAAGGTGGACACCGTGGACGATCCGGAGCTGTTGGACCTTGTCGAGATGGAGATCCGCGAACTGCTCTCGAAGTACGACTTCCCGGGCGACAAGACCCCGATCATCCGCGGCAGCGCCCTGAAGGTGCTGCAGTCGAAGGATCCCAACAGCGCGGACGCCAAGTGCATCCAGGAGCTGATGGAGGCGATCGACTCGTTCATTCCCGAGCCCGTGCGCCCGCTGGACAAGCCGTTCCTGATGCCGATCGAGGACGTGTTCTCGATCGAAGGCC